>NZ_KQ948352.1:0-689791 GCF_001514055.1 Streptomyces corchorusii
TCTAGACTCTCCCCGCATCAGCCCAGGATCGGTCGCCCGAAGGGTACGCGGCGTTTTGATACGGATAGATTCAGTCACGAAGCGGTATCCGGACGGCACGGTCGCGGTCGACCGGCTGTCGTTGGACATACCGGACCGCGCGATCACCGTCCTCGTCGGGCCCTCCGGCTGCGGCAAGACGACGACCCTGCGGATGATCAACCGGATGGTGGAGCCCAGCGAGGGCAGCATCCTCCTCGACGGCCAGGACATCCGGCAGCAGCCGGTCAACACCCTGCGCCGGTCGATGGGTTACGTCATCCAGAACGCCGGGCTCTTCCAGCACCGCACCATCCTCGACAACATCGCCACCGTGCCCCGCCTGCTCGGCTGGACCAAGCAGCGGGCGCGGGCCCGGGCCGCCGAGCTGATGGAACGGGTGGGGCTCGACTCCGCGCTGGCCAAGCGGTACCCGTACCAGCTCTCCGGCGGCCAGCAGCAGCGCGTCGGTGTGGCCCGCGCCCTCGCCGCCGACCCGCCGGTGCTGCTGATGGACGAGCCGTTCTCCGCCGTCGACCCCGTCGTCCGCAAGGGACTCCAGGACGAACTCCTGCGCATCCAGGACGAGCTGGGCAAGACCATCGTCTTCGTCACGCACGACATCGACGAGGCGATCAAGCTGGGCACCAAGGTCGCCGTGCTGCGCACCGGCGGCCGGCTCGCCCAGTTCGCGCCGCCCGCCGAACTGCTCAGCGCGCCCGCCGACTCCTTCGTGGAGGACTTCCTCGGTGCCGACCGCGGCATCCGCCGGCTCTCCTTCTTCCCGTCCACCGGGCTGGAGTTGCAGACCGGGCCCGTCGTCCCGATCGACGCCGACGCCGGCAAGCTCGCCGCCCGGGCGGCCACGGCCCCCTATCTCCTCGTCACCGACCTCGACGGCAGGCCGCTCGGCTGGAGCGAACCGGACCGGCTCACCGCCGGTGCCATCGACCGGGAGCGACTCCTCGACCACGGGCGGCCGTTCGTGCCCGGCACCGACTCGCTGCGCACCGCGCTCGACGGGGCCGTGCTCTCGCCGACCGGCTGGGCCGTCGCGGTGGACGGCGAGGGACGCGCGGTCGGTGTCGTCTCCCAGCAGGTCATCGGCGAGGCGATCCGCGCCGCCCACAGCGAGGTGGCGGAGCGCGCCGACGCGAAGGCCGGGCGATGAGCGGCTTCTTCGACCTCCCGAGCGACCTCCAGCACAGCTACGCCGGTCTCATCGGGCTGCATCTGCGCGAGGCCCTGCTGCCGGTGCTGGCCGGACTGCTCGTCTCGCTGCCGATCGCCCAGCTGTGCGTACGGTTCCGCTGGATCTACCCGCCCGTCCTCGGCATCACCACCGTCCTCTACGCCATCCCGTCGCTCGCCTTCTTCGTCGTCCTCATCGACTACTTCGGGCAGAGCGAGACGACGGTGATGATCCCGCTCGCGCTCTACAGCCTGGTGGTGCTCGTCCCGGCGATCGTGGACGGCGTGCGCTCGGTGCCGCCGGAGACCCTGGCCGCCGCCCAGGCCATGGGGTTCGGGGCCGTACGCCGGTACTTCCAGGTCCAGTTGCCCATCGCCGTGCCCGCGATCATCGCCGGGCTGCGGGTGGCCACCGTCTCCAGCATCTCCCTGGTCAGCGTCGGCATGCTCATCGGCAACCAGGGCGCCCTCGGCAACATGCTCTACGACGCCCAGACCTACCACCGGCCCGCCCTGGCCGTGAACTCGGTCCTGACCATCGCGGTGCTGGGCATCCTCGCCGACGCCGCGCTGGTCCTCGTCCGCCTCCTCCTCACCCCCTGGATGCCGCGGAAGGGTGCCGCCCGGTGAACGTCCTGAACTTCGCGCACGCCTTCTTCAGCGACAGCGCCCACTGGCACGGCTACGACGGCATCCCCACCCGGTTCGCCGAGCACATCAAGTACTCCCTGGAAGCCCTGCTGATCGCCACCGCGATCGGGCTGCCCGTCGGCCTGTTCACCGGCCACACCGGGCGCGGCGGCAACGCCCTCGCGTTCATCGCCACCGCGGGCCGCGCGCTGCCCAGCTTCGGCCTGCTCGTGCTGATGTTCATCTGGATCGGCTTCGGCCTGCTGCCGGTGATGATCCCGCTGGTGGTGCTCGCCGTACCGCCGATCCTGGTCACCACCTACGAGGCGGTCCGCTCCGTCGATCCCTCCCCGGTGGACGCGGCCCGGGGCATGGGCATGCCCGAGGCGCGCGTGCTGCTCCAGGTGGAGGTGCCGGTCGCGCTCCCGCTGATCCTCAGCGGACTGCGCACGGCGGCCATCCAGATCGTCTCCACCGCCACCATCGCCGCCTACGTCAGCCTCGGCGGCCTCGGCCGCTACATCATCGACGGCCTCTACCAGAAGAACTACGAGAAGGTCGTCGGCGGCGCCACGCTCGTCGCCGGCCTCGCCCTCGCGACCCTCGCCGTGTTCTGGGCGGCGTCCCGGATCACGGTGTCGCCGGGGGTACGCCGCGGCGCCTGACGGTCACCGCTCGGTACGGGCCAGCGCGAGTTCGAGTACGACGAGCAGCGCGTCCCGCACCGAGCCCCGCTCCCGGGCGTCGAACACCACGACCGGCACGCCCTCGGAGACGTCCAGCGCCCAGCGGACGTCCTCCAGCGCGTGCTCCACCCGGCCGTCGAAGGCGTTCACCGCGACGGCGAACGGGATGCCCTTGTGCTCGAAGTAGTCCACGGCCGCGTAGCAGTCGTCCAGCCGGCGGGTGTCGACGATGACGAGCCCGCCGACCGCGCCCTCCACGATGTCGTCCCACATGAACCCGAACCGCTCCTGCCCGGGCGTGCCGAACAGGTACAGCTTCAACGTCGGGTCGATGGTGATGCAGCCGAAGTCCATCGCGACGGTCGTCGTGGTCTTGCCGGGGGTGTGCGTCAGGTCGTCCACGCCGGCCGCGACCTCGGTGATCGACGCCTCGGTGGTCAGCGGCTCGATCTCCGAGATCGCGCCGACGGCCGTGGTCTTGCCCACGCCGAAACCGCCCGCGATCACCATCTTCACCGGCAGCGGCGGCCGTACCGCCGCAGGCGCGGCCGGGCCCCGGGCCAGGAGCGGTTCAGTCGGTGTCACTCGGTACCCCTCGGGAGTTGGGGATGGCCCGCAGGCCATCGATAACCCTGCGCAGGACGGACGCGTCGTGGGTGGCCTCGGCGTCCGGCACGTACACCGCCAACTGGCCCGCCTCGCGCAGGTCTTCGGCCAGGACGCGGACCACGTTGAGATGCAGCCGCAGCCGGGCCGCGAGTTCCGCGAGGGACTGCGGCAGCCGGCAGGCGGCCACGATGTCGTGCTGCTCGAAGGAGAGCCGGCCGAGCGCGTCGAGACCGTCGGCGGTGGACACCACCTGGGTCTCCACGGGCAGCGCCCGGCCGGAGGCGGTGTCCGCGACCCGGCCGGCGGTGACCAGGTACGGCCGTACGGCGGGGACGGGGCCGACCGGGTCCGGGCCCGGGGGCGGAATGCCGTCCGCCATGCCGTCCGCCATGGAAACCTTCTCCTCCTCAGCGGGCCGCCGCCGCGCCCACGCTGTTCTTCAGCTCCAGCACGAGCTGCGGGCTCAGCGCGGCGCCGGCGCGGTTGGCGAACAGCGTCATCTCGTAGGCGATGTTGCCGAGCTTCGCCTCCTTGTCGGTGACGACACCGAGCACGGCGCCGCTGCCGATCGCGGAGACGATGACATGACCGCCCTCCAGATCGATGATGACCTTGTTCAGTCCGCCGAGGCCGTAGTTGCCGGAGGCGCCCGCGGCCAGGCTGGTGATGCCGGACACGATCGCCGCGAGCCGCTCGGAGTCGGCGTGCTCGCGCAGCTGTGACACCGCGATCAGCAGGCCGTCCGAGGACACGGCGATGGCGTCGACGACGCCGGCGGTCTCGGTGGCGAAGCGGTTCAGCAGCCAGGTGAAGTCGGCCGCGGCTGCCCGCAGGTCGGTCGGCGTGCTGCCGCCCGTCGGGCTGTCACCTGTCGACGTGCTCACTGCTCGGCTCCTTCCGGAAGGTGGTTCGGGTCGTGCGGCGGGGTGGTCGGGGGTGTGGGGGCGGGGGCCGCGGGCGTGGGGCGTTCGGGGGCGGGGTGCGGTGGGGGGTCGGTGGCCGGGGTGTCGTCGGCGCGGGGCGGGGCGTCCTGCGGGTGCGGTGGGCGCGTGGCGTCCGGGGCGGCGTTCGGGTGGGTCGGGCGGGCGGCTCCGGCGGCGCCGTCCGGGCGGGGCCGGCGCGGTGCCGTCGTCACGCCGTCCTGGCGCGTCGTCGTGGCCGGGCCGCTCTCGTGCGGAGCCGTACCGGTGCTCGCCGGGCGGGCGAAGCCGCCGGTGCCGCTGTCCCGCCGGGCGCGTTCCACGGCGTCCTCGAACTCCTCCAGCGCGTCGCGGACGGCCTCGGCGTCCAGCGGCCGTACGGTCTTCGGCACCGTCGGCGCGGCGCCCGCGGTGGTGCGCAGCGTGGCCCCGCGCACCCGGCGGCGCAGCGGGCGCGCGGTCTGTTCGGCGTCGCCGCGCGTCCGCTCCCCCGAAGGGGCCTGCGTGCCGGTGTCCTGCGGTGCGCGGCGGGGGACCCGGCGGGGGAGCGGACCGCCGTGTTCCGCGGGGACGGGCTCGTCCGGTGCGGTGCCGTCGGCCGGTGCCTTCTCGTGGGCGGTCTCCGGCGGCAGCGCGTCCCGCGCGGGTACCGGCCCGGACACCCCGGCCGCCGGCGCGGGCGCCGCGGTCGCCGGAGCCTGCGTCCCCGCGCCCGGCGCGAGCAGCAGCGAGGCCGGCAGCGTCACCTCGGCCGTCACACCGCCGCCCGGTGTGCGGGTCAGTTCGACCCCGATCTCCCAGCGGCGGGCCAGCGCGCCCACCACGAACAGGCCCAGCACCTTGGTCGGCACCAGGTCCAGCCGTTCCCGGCGGATCAGCCGGGCGTTCTCCTCGGCGAGCCGCTCGGCGCTCATGCCGAGGCCGTGGTCGGTGACCACGACGTGCGTGCCCTCGGCCCCGGAGCGGACGGTGACCTCGACGGGGCTGCCCTCGGGCGAGAACGACACCGCGTTCTCCAGCAGTTCGGCCACCATCAGCGTGAGGTCACCGATGATGTCCGGCTCGACCAGGGCGTCCGACGCGGCGTACAGCCGTACCCGCTGGTAGCCCTCGATCTGCCCGAGCGCGGCCCGTACGACGGTGGACAGCGCCGTCGGGCCCGCGTCCAGCACGGTCTCGCGGATGCCGGCCAGCAGCATCAGGCTGTCGGCGTTGCGCCGCAGCCGCACGGCGATGTGGTCGATGGAGTACAGCCGTTCCAGCAGCGCGGGGTCGGTCTCCCCCCGCTCCACCGCGTCGATCAGCGCGAGTTGGCGGGTGGTCAGGTTGCTGACCCGGCGGCCCACGTTGCCGAACATCTCCGCGGTGTTGCGCCGGCTGAGCACCTGGCGTTCCAGCAGCGCGGCGGCGGTGGTCTGCACCCGGTTGAACGCCTCCGCCAGGTCGCCGATCTCGTCGCGGGCCGTGACCGGCATGTCCCGCAGGCGGGGCGGTCCCTCGTCCTCGGCGTCGTCGTCGGCCACCCGGGCCAGTTCCCGCCCGGCGACCTCGGCGACCTCCCGCGCGGCTCCGGTGAGCGCCTGCACGGGCCGGACCACCGAGCGGCGCACCAGCACCGCGAAGGCGATCCACAGGGCGAAGGCGATCAGCGCGCCGCTCAGCAGCAGGCCGGCCCGCCACCGGGCGCCGTCGGCGGCGCCGTCGGCCCGGTCGGCGATCTGGCCGATCAGCGCGGTGGTGATCTTCAGCCGGGCGGCGGCCTGCTCGGGGTAGGCGGGGTAGTCGGTCAGCGCGTCCTGCACCGCCCGCCGCAGCCGTTCCTTGTCGTTCGTCTCCAGCCGGCCGACACCGACCTGGAGTTCGGCGTACGCCTCGGCGATCTCGCGCTGTGCCTGCGTGTGTTCGATGCCGGAGAACCGCTCGGCCTGCGCCTCGGTGGCGAACCGGGCGAACCGCGCGGCCTGGTGGGTGTACAGCTCGTACGCGCCGACCGCGCTGGTGAACTCGATCTGCGCGTTGGTGTCGCCCGTGGTGGCGGCGAACACGTTGGTCTCGAAGGCGCCGTGGGCGGCGTCCGCGCGCAGCAGGGAGTCCAGCAGACTGCCGGTGAAGGTCTCGGCGAGGTCGGCGTCGCGGTCGAGGCCGAGGCCGTCGATCAGGCTCTGGGCGGCGCCCGCGTAGGCCGGGTCGATGTTGTCGGCGGGCAGGTACGACTGCTCCACCGAGGTGCGCAGGCTGGTGAGGCCCTCGACCCCGCGCAGGGCCTGCGCCTCGCTCTCCGGCAGCCGGTCCCCGAAGGCCTCACGCACCGTGGCCACCTGGGAGTCGACCGCGTGCTGCGCCGCGCGGTAGGCGGACGTCGTCGGCTTCGCGTCCCCGGACTCGTAGCGCGTCGAGAGCAGGATGGCCTGCTGGTGCTCGGCCTCCACCCGGTCCACCAGGCGCGCCACTTGGGCGCTGTCGCGCACCATCCGGGCCGCCGAGGCGGCACTGGACGACTGCCGCACCAGGTCGGTGAAGAGGTACGCCAGCAGAACCGCGATGACCGCGAGGGGAATGCCGACGAGCAGATTGAGCTTGCGCCGGAAGGGCCAGCGGTCGGCGAATCCCCGTGCTGCGCCCCGCGTGGGGGCGTGCCGGGCGGGCGCGTCCACCTGGTTCGTGGACACCGGGCCTCCTTCGTGGGTGTCTTGTCCGGGGGAGCCGTCACTCCCGGACCTGAGGGCCGTGTCGCCCCCGGAACGCGTCACGACACCGAAGCGGGCCCCGCGCACCGCTGTGGTCGATACCAACGCAGGTGAGAGTACAGGCCTCTTGAGGTGTGGATCAGCTCACCTTTCATCAAGAATCCGTTACAAAGCAACTGCTCTGTGTGCACGGGTGACCGCGGATCGAGGCCAATCGGTGATCTGATTCCCTTGACTGACCGAGAACTGGCTGGATTGGATCAGTCCGTGACTTCCACAACCCACATCAGCAGGTCCATCCGGAGGAACCGAGGCGCGGCGGCGGTCGCCCTCGCGGCGGCGACGGTTCTGCTGGCGGGCTGTTCCTCCAATGACGGCAAGGCCGACAACCCCCTGTCGGACAACAGCAAGGCCGGCGGCGACACCGTCGTCGTCGGATCCAACAACTTCCCCGAGAGCACCCTGCTCGCCGACATCTACGGCGAGGCGCTCAAGGCCAAGGGGATCAAGGTCACCTACAAGCCGAACATCGGCAGCCGTGAGACCACCTACGGACTGATCAAGAACGGTTCCATATCGGTCCTGCCCGAGTACAACGGCGCGCTGCTGGCCTACCTCGACCCGAAGGCCGCCCCGAAGACCCTCGCGGAGACCACGGACGCCATCAGCGCCAAGCTGGACTCCAAGCTCACGCTGCTCGACCCGGCGCCGGCGCAGGACAAGGACTCGATCACGGTCAACGCGGCCACCGCGAAGAAGTACCAGCTCACCGAGAAGTCCTCCATCGCCGACCTGAAGGACATCGCCAAGGACCTGGTCATCGGCGCCTCGCCGGAGTTCCAGACCCGGCAGCAGGGCCTGGTGGGCCTGAAGTCCGTCTACGGCCTGGAGTTCAAGTCCTTCAAGGCGCTGGACGCGGGCGGCCCGCTCACGCTGGCGGCGCTGAAGAAGGACGCCGTGCAGGCGGCGGACATCTTCACCACGGACCCGAACATCTCCAAGGAGAAGTTCGTCGTCCTCCAGGACCCGAAGAACCTGTTCGGCTTCGAGAACATCCAGCCGCTCGCCTACAAGGGCGCGCTGTCCAAGGAGGGCGTCGACGCGCTCAACGCCGTCTCCGCCAAGCTCGACACCGCGACCCTGCTGGACCTGGACACCCAGGTGCAGGCCCAGAACAAGGACCCGCTGGACGTCGCGAAGGCGTGGCTGAAGTCGGCGGGGCTGGGCTGAGGCCGGACCACTCGGAAGGGCCGGGGCGGGGAGGCCGGGTGACCGGGACGCCGGGACGGCCGGGGCGACCGGGACGGCCGGGGCGACCGGCACGGCCGGGGCGACCGGCACGGGCGGAACGGCCAGGTGACCGGAACGCCGGGACGGCCGGAACGGTCTGGTGACCAGGACTGCCGCAACGGCCCAGAGTGACCGGAACGACTAGAACAACCGGAACGACTAGAACAACCGGAACGACCAGGAACTGTCAGGAACGACCCGTGGACGTGCCCACGCGGGTGCCCCCGCAGCGAGGGGACACCCGCGTCCCGCTCGACGGCGGCGGCCTCACCCTCCCCGCCCTGATCCGGCTCGCGGACGGTACGGCCGTGCCCGCCGTCGACCCCGGCGCTCTGGACCGGGTCCGCCGTGCCCGGGAGACGGCCGACCGGCTCGCCGCCACGGGCCGCTGGTACGGCCGGGGCACCGGCGTCGGCGCGCACCGCTCGGTCGCCGTCGACCCGGCCGAGGAGACCGCCCACGGCCTGCGTCTGCTGCGCAGCCACGCGGGCGGGGCCGGTCCGGCGCTGCCGGCCCGCACGGTTCGCGCGATGCTCGCGATCCGCGCCAACCAGCTCCTCGCCGGCGGCTCCGGCATCCACCCGTCCTTCGTCACCGCCCTCACCGACGCCCTCCGCCTCGGCGTGCACCCGGCCGTCAACGAGTACGGCGGTGTGGGCACCGGCGACCTGACGGCCCTGGCCCAGACCGGCCTGACCCTCCTCGGCGAACGCCCTTGGCTGACACCGGACGACCCGGCGACCCCACCCCGCGCGGACGGAACCGTGCCGGTGGGGGAGCGGGCGGGGGCCGGGCCGGGACCCGGGGCCGGGGAGGCGCCGGGCGCTGGTTCTGCGAGTGGGGGCGTGGGCACCGCCGAGCGGGCGACGGTCGGACCTGGCGGCGTGCTGGAGGAGGCGCCGGGTAGGGGTGTGCTCAGCGGGGAACGGCCGCCTTCCGGCGCCGGGCCCCTCGGTGTGGTCGGCGTCGGTGCGGAGCAGACGGTCCAGGCGGCGGCGGACCTGACCGCGACCGTCGACGGTGTGCACGTCGGCGAGGCCCGCTCCCGGGGCGTCGGCGAGGGAGGCCCGGCCGCCGGTGCGCTGCCCGCCCCGGTCACCCTGCGGGCCGGCGACGCGCTCGCGCTGCTCAGCAGCAACGCCCTCGCCCTCGCACAGGCCGCCCTCGCCGGGCACGAGACCGAGCTGCTGCTGCGGGCCACGCACGTGGTCGCGGCACTGTCCCTCGCCGCCGTGTCGGGCTCGCCGGAGGCGTACGCCGCGCCGGTGCACGCCCTGCGGCCCTACCCCGGCCCGGCCCGTGCCGCCGCCGAGGTACGGCGTCTGCTCGGCCTGCCCGACGACCCGGCGACGGGCGGGGACACCGGGCTCCCCGCAGCCGGCCGGCGGATCCAGGACCCGTACGGATTCCGCGCGTTCCCGCAGGTGCACGGCGCCGCCCTCGATGCCTCGGCCGCGTTGCGCCGGATCGTCGAGACCGAGATCAACTGCCCCTCGGAGAACCCCGTACTGACCCCGGACGGCCACCTCTACCACCACGGCGGCTTCTTCGCCGCCCCGCTCGCGCTGGCGCTGGACGGCCTGAACCTCGCCCTGCTGAAGACCGCGCAGCTCTCCGCCGCACGCCTGTCCGCGCTGAGCCGCCCCGACCTCACCGGCCTGCCCGGGTTTCTCGCCACCGGCCCGGCTGGCAGTTCCGGCACGATGATCCTGGAGTACACCGCCAACTCGGCGCTCGCGGAGCTGCGCTCCAGCGCCGCCGCGCCGGCCTCGGCCGGGCACGCCGTCCTCTCCCACGGCCTGGAGGAGGCCGCCGGCTTCGCCGGGCAGGCGGCCCGCCAGACGGAACGGGCCCGCGCCGCCTACGCCACCGTCCTCGCCTGCGAACTGGTGTGCGCCGTGAGGGCCTTGCGTCTCCACCCGGAACCGCCGGCCCTCCCCGCCCTCGCCCTCGCCGCCGCCGTGCTCCCCACCGGCCTGGAGGACCGCCCGCTGACCGGGGACATCGAGACGGCGACGGCACTGCTGCCCCGCCTCGCGGAGTTGTGAGCGAAGGAGGGCGAGCGCGGGAGCGCTGAGCTCGGTTCGACGCGGGCGTGGACGAGGGCACGGCCGAGGGCACGGCCGAGGTCTTCGCGCGTGCCCTCATCCACGCGCTCTACAGCAGGCTCAGAGGTCGAACTCGTGCGGCGGCAGGTCCAGCGCGTAGCACGCTTCACGCACCACGGCCTGCTCGTCCTTGTCGAAGTCGCCGTCCGCGCCGCCGATGACGAGGCCGATCTGGATGACGGCCCGCGCCTCGGCGGGCTTCTTCTTCGCCTTGGCGATCTCCTGCAACACGCTCACCTTGCCGAAGGCGAAGTCCGTCGTCAGCTTGTTCAAGTTCTCCTCGAAGCGCCGGCGGAGGTCGTCCGCCGGGAAGTTCTGCAACACCTCGTTGGTGGCGATGAGCTGGGCCACCCGCTGCCGCTCCGACGGATCCACCGTCCCGTCGGCCGCGGCCACCAGCGCGCACATCGCCATGCTCGCATCGCGGAACGCGCCGCTCTTCAGGTCGTTCTTCTTCGCCACCAACTGCGTCTGCATCTGCGACGCCGACTCCTTGATGCGGTCCCACAGGGCCATGCGTACTCCTCGTATCGTCCGCCGGCTGCTTCCGGCAGTCCGACGTTAACTTCTACAGCAACGTAGAAACTAATGGGGCGGCCGGGAAGTTCCGGAGATCTACACTGAGTCCGCGAGCGCGGCGGACACAGCCGGAACACAGCGGCGAGCCCACGACGAACCCAGCGGAGGAAGGCGACAGTGGCGACAGCGTCCGGCACCGGCCACCAGGACCCCTCCGCCGAGGTGCTCACCGAGGCCGCCGCTGTCTTCGGACTGCTCGCCACGCCCGCCCGGCTGCACATCGTGTGGGCGCTGACCCAGGGCGAGAGCGATGTGACCGGCCTCGCCGCGCGGGTCGGCGGCGCCCTGCCCGCCGTCAGCCAGCACCTGACCAAGCTCAGACTCGCCGGCCTCGTCCGCTCCCGCCGCGAGGGCCGCCGCCAGGTCTACTTCGTCGACACCGCCGAGCAGGCCCCCGTGGTCGACGTCGTACGCCTCGTCGGCCGGCTCGCCGAGCGGAAGGCACCCGCCGCCGTCCCGGCCCGCCGGCTCCGCGGCCTCTGATCCCGGGACCGGCACCGTCCCCCGGAAGCTCCAGCGTCTGGACACCGGCCCGCGCGGACTCGCCGACGCCGAGGCCACCGCTCGGCCCGCCACCCTCGGCGAGAACACCCCGCCCCGCCCGCACACCTCCTTCCCGAGCAGCCCACCGGCTGCGCGGCCTGCGCGCCCCCTGCACCGCCGTGCTGCCCACCCTCGGTTGGTCTCGGGCGGGCGCCTGCCACGACGGCGTCGACCTCGGGGGCGCCGCCGCTGCGCGCGGCCGGCGAGCGCTCGGCCGACCGCGCCCTGACGGCCCCGGCGGCGTCGTCCCGCCGACGTACGGCTGTCGTGCGCCCACGGACTGACCACGCGCCGGGCGTCCTCACGGGCGAACCGCACGGCCCCGACGCCCCGGAAGACCGGGCCCTGTTCCACTCAGCCCGGTTCACCGAGACCTGCTCGCCCAGGCCCTGGTCATGTTGGCCCTGGCCCTCAGGGCGGCGAAGGCCCGCCACGACCGGCGTGGGCGGTAGCCCCGGCCCAGTCGGCCAAGCCAGGCCCGTTACGACCAGCGTCTGCCGTCACCAGGCCAGGCCAGGCCAGGCCCGGACCGGGAGGACCCCCCGCCCCGAGGCGGGTGCGCGCTCTTCCTCCCCAAGCCGGGTTGTACAGTTGCGCAATACGGCAAGCGTTGCCGCAAGGTGAGACAAGCGAGACGAAGAAGGGGGCGGTCATGCTCCGCAACGGACTTGAGCCCTGGCATCTGCTGATCGTCGCGGTCGTGTTCCTCCTGCTGTTCGGGTCCCGGAAGCTCCCCGAGACCGCCCGGGCGCTGGGCAAGTCCATGCGCATCCTCAAGAGCGAGGCCAAGGCGATGAAGGAGGAGGACGGTACGCAGGGCTCCGCCGGCTGAGCGGCCCCCCTCCTCCTGCTCCTCTCCTAGCCTTCGTCGCCTTCGTCCTCCTCTCCCTCGAAGAAGTCCCCGATCTCGTCCACGACTTCCGCGGCCACCATGCCGCCCACGACCCCTACGGCGAGGCCCGCCGCGCCGGCGGCCACGGCCGTGCCCAGGCCCGGGCCGGAGCGGTGGGCGCCGGGGGAGTGGAGACCGGGCTGGTGCGCGCCGCCGTGGCCGTACGCCGCATGGCTGTCGTAGGCCTCGCGGTGCTCGGTCACCTGGCGGATCCAGCCGTCCACCTCTCTCTGCCAGTCGAGGGTCGGCGCGTCCTCGTGGCGCACGGTGAAGCGGGTCAGGGCGTCGTGCCCCGACGACCACAGTCCGCCGCGCTTGTCCGCCTCCAGGACCACCTCGACGCCCATGGGGGAGGCGAGGAAGGTCAGCTCGATCTCGTTCACCGCGTGCGCGTACTGCGGGGCCGGGGTCAGCTCGATCTCCTGGTAGAACGGCAACTGCTGGCCCGTACCGCCGATGCGGCCGTACTCCAGGTCGGCCGAGCGGAAGCCGAAGCCCAGTGCGCCGAGGGCCTCCAGCACGGCCTCCTGCACGGGCAGGGGGCGGACGGCGAGCGGGTCCAGGTCGCCCTTGTCCCGGGCGCCGGCCACCGCGACCTCGGTGCGCACGCCGAGCACGATGCCGAGCGGCTGCCCGCGCAGTTCGGTGACGGGGGTCTCCCAGGGGAGCGGGACACTGAACGCAAGCTCGCGCTCCTCCTGTTCACCGAGCCGGAAACCGCCGCCGACGGTGAACCGCTCGAAGGCGACCGTGCCCTCGCTCTCTCCGTCCGCGTGCTCCGCCTCCACGCGGGCGATCAGCTCCAGGCCGATGTGTTCGACCTCCACGGCCGTCGCACCGCCCCGCAGCAGTACCCGGCCCGACAGGGTGCCGCCGGGCAGCGCCGCGCCGCCGTCGAGCACCGTGTCCACGGAGGGGCCGCCGACCCCGATCGCGCCGAGCAGCCTCTTGAACACCATGCCGTAGCTCCTTCGTTCATCACGTCACCCGGACGGCACTCCACGGCCGCCCGACTGCCCGATGAACTCCCGGCAAGCGCAAAGAAGTTCCCAAGTCACCTGTTCGGGGGACCCCTGGCCTGTGATCGGGCCCGGTCCGGTGCCCTCCGCTCCGCCGGACCAGGCAGGAGTCCGGCCCCTTGCCGCCGGGGCAGCGGCGGGCCCGGCCGCCCGACGCGGGGCGTACGACCGCGGCCCGGCTACCCGCAACCGAGGCCCGGCCGCGCTGATCCGCTCCGCCACCGACACCCGGCACGGTCACCCCGGCGCCAAGGACGCCCCCCGCCAAGGCTGGCCGCGTCAAGAACGGCCCCGGCGTCAAGGCCGGCCCGCGTCAAGGACACCCCGGCACATACCGAGCCCGCACCGAGCCCGCACCGAGCCCGCCTCACCGCCCAGCCCCCGGCTCAGGCCGTGCCCGCCTCCTCCGACGTCAGGGCGTGGGCCTCGGCCCGCTCCCGCTCGCGTCGTTTGCGGCGGCTGACGCGGGGTTCCTGGTCCGGGAGCCAGCCGAAGGCGAGGCAGCTGCCGACGGCGCCGAGGAGCAGGCCG
Source organism: Streptomyces corchorusii (assembly GCF_001514055.1). NCBI lineage: Bacteria > Bacillati > Actinomycetota > Actinomycetes > Kitasatosporales > Streptomycetaceae > Streptomyces > Streptomyces corchorusii. Next base: position 13,704 of record NZ_KQ948352.1, read on the forward strand.
ATGAAGAAGCCGCCCAGGTTGGAGGTGAGCCAGCTGCCCAGGGAGAGCAGGATGCCGGTGATGGAGTAGAAGAGCCGCTGGGAGGGGTTGAAGAGGATCAGCAGGCCCAGCAGCACCATGAGGGTCGGCAGCAGATAGCCGGCCAGGCCCTGCATGCCGATGTGCAGCACGACCTTCAGCGAGGCCTTCTCGGTGAGCAGGATCTCGCCGCCGCCGAGGGCGAGCAGCAGCCCGCCCCAGAACGGCCGGCGGGCCCGCCATCCGCGGAAGGCGAGCCTCGGTCCCGGGCGTGGACGGTCCGGCACGGTGATCAGCAACCCGAGTCGCTGAAGCGCAGCTTGAGACCCGGCAGCTTGAACACGCCAGCCGTCGTCGCGTAGTTGGTCTGCCGGAGATGGGCGATCCGCACGGTGTCGGCCTGCTGGCTGAAGACGCCGATCGGGCCCTTCACGCCCGCCTTGGTCAGCGTGCTGGCGTCGTTGCCGATCTCGATGTTGTTGAACGCCGCGTCACCCGACAGCTCGGTGGAGTCGGTGGTCAGGTCGGTCGCGCTGACCTTCTCGGACCCGCCGCCCGCGGTGATCAGCAGGTTGGTGCCGCCCAGGTCGACGCTCTGGCACAACTTGGTGAGCGTGGCGTGCTTGATCGCGGATGTGATGACGAGCACCTGGCCGCCGGTGTCCCCGGCGTTGGGGCTGCCCTCCGCCATGTTGTCGAGGCCGCCGAACTGCTCGAATCCGGTGCCGTTGAGTTCCGTGGCGGTGACCGTGAACGGCATGCCGGAGATGGCGAACTGCACACCCAGCGCTCCCTGCGCGGTGAGGACCGCGAGGCCGGCGGCGACCAGGGTGGCGGGTACCGCCATCACGGCGGCGCGGCGGGCCTGGACCCGTCCGCGCCGCACGCCGGCGGTGGTCCCGACGGCGTTCCGGGCTTCGGGCGGGGTGTCGCTTCCCGGGGTGTCGCTTCCCGGAATGTCGGGGGTGTTGCCGGCGGACGGGACGTCCGGGGACGAGGCCATGTCTGCTCCCGTGGGCGCGGGTCAATGGGGCGCGGATCAATGCGGGTCGGGCTTCAGTGGCGCGGTGTCCTGGCGCGGACAGCGGATGCCGCGCACGCCTCCTCGCAACTCCCGGCGGGCGCAAGGGATTTCTCGTTACGCGGCAGTAGCCTTCGAGGAAGTTACCGCCGGTTACATTCAAGGGTCAAGGGAGATGTGAAAAAAGGGTGTCGGATGTGCACGGACCGCAACCGGCCAGGTTCAACTACCCCTCGACCACTTGACCCTGACGGTTAATCAGGTCTACAACTTCCCCTGTTTCCACGGATCCGTGGCGCCGGATCCGGCAAGCGGCACCCGTTCGCGTCAGACGTGGCATCCGCCGCGTCCCTCATGCGGCACCGGCCGCGTTCCCGGCCCTGTCACGGCAACCGCTCCACCTCTCAGCGCGGCTCCGGCACGGTCACTTCCCTCGTTCTCCCCGTGTCGGACCGCCCCTGTACCCGGCCCGGCCGGAGGTCTTCCCCCGAGGCCTTCGGCCGGTGTCCGGTGTGCCGCCGTCGCGGGTCCGCCGCGTACGGAGAAGGCGTGACGGCCCCGCGCCGGCGGCATCGCACCGATCGCACCCCCCACCTCACCTCATCTGTCCCCCCACTTCGGAAGAGAGGCACCCCCATGCGTACGCGTTCCCTCCTCGCCCTTGCCGGCACCGCCACGGCGCTCGCCCTCACCTGGGCCACCCCGGCCTCCGCGGCCGGCCCGGTCCTCACCACCGGCAGCACCGGCGGCACCGCGGTCGCCGTCGGCGACACCCTCACCGCGCCGCTGGCCTCCGGCACCTCCGCCACCTTCTACTCCAGCGCGACCGGCACCAGCGGGGTCAAGTGCACCGGCTCGCAGTTCACCGCCAAGGTCACCGGCAACCCGACCGCGCCCGGCACGGCCACCGAGTCCGTCACCGCGCACACCTTCGACAACACCACCTGCACCAGCAACGTCACCGGTGTCCTGGGCGTCAACGGCATCACCATCAACAACCTGCCCTACTCGGCGACGATCACCTCGGCCGGCACCCTCACCGTCTCGCCCCCGAGCGGCTCCGTCATCCAGGCCACCGTCCAGCTGCGCACCCTGCTGGGCACCGTGAGCTGTGTGTACCAGGCGCCCGGACTGACCGGTAAGGCCGACAACGCCGACAGCAGCATCACCTTCACCAACCAGCAGTTCACCAAGACCTCCGGCTCGTCGCTGTGCTTCGCCAACGGCTACTTCACGGCGAAGTACGCCCCCGTCACCGACGCGGGAGTCCGGGTCTACGTCAACTGACCGACCGGATGGCGTGCTTCAGCGTCGTCGTAGACGCCGAAGCCGCAGCGTGAGGGCGGCGCCCCCGGTGAGCAGCAGCACCGCGGCGGCGCCGCCCGTCAGCAACGGCGCCGAGGGGCCCGGTCCGCCGTGCGTGGTCTGCGCGACCGGCGTTCCGTCGCGCACGGCGGCCTCGGACCGGTCACCGGCGCCGCTCGTCGATCGATCGGTCGGACCCGCCACCGGGGAACCCGGCTCCGATGGGGCCGGTGCGGCCGGCGAACCCGACGCGGCCGGCGCGTCCGGTGAACTCGCCGTCGGCGCGGGCCGGGCGGACCCCGCCGCCCCGGCGGCTTTCGCGCGCTTCGGGAAGACCACGTCGGAGCACGCGTAGTACGTGTCCGGCGTACTGCTGTTCTGCCAGATGGTGTAGAGCACTTGACGGCCCGTCCGGTCCGCGGGGAGCGTCGCGTTCAGGCGGTACGCCCCGTTCCGCAGCGGCGGGTCGGTGACCTCGGCGAAGGGGCGCGCGGGCAGGTCGGACCACGTCAGCGGCCGTGAGGGGTCGTAACCCGGCTTGGTCAGGTACAGCTTGAACGTGCCCGTGTGCGCGATGGTCGACGCGTAGGTCAGGGTCAGGTGGCCGCCCGGTGTCAGCCGTGTCGCCGGCCAGTCCCGCCGGGCCAGGTCCAGGCCCCGGTACGCGGGCAGGTTCCCGCTGCACAGTCTGCCGTCCGGGATCACCTGCCGGTCGCGGCCCGCCACCCCCGCCACACGCAGGTTGTCCCAGGCGGTGAACGGGCCGCCGTTCGCCGCGATCGCCGCGCGGCAGGCCGGCGTCCGGGCGGCCTCCCCCTCGGGTGAGCAGGCGTAGACCCGGCTGACCGGGTCCGTCGGGGCTCCGTGCGCCTGGGCGGGCCCCGCCGCCCACGGCAGGAGCAGGAGCGGTGCCGTCGCGGCGGCCGTCCTGACGCCCAGGCGGGCGGTCGTCCGGGTCTTCCGAGTCTTTCGAGTCATCCGGGCGTCTCCTCGACGGGCGCGGGGAACGGGGTCTGCGCGTCCAGTACGGCCCCGTCGGTCGCCGTGTTCAGCCGGTCCGGCGCACCCGCGCGCGGGGGGCGTGAAAGCACCGACCGGTTCGGCTGTTTTGCGCCTGCTTCCACATCCCATTGAGGAGTCGGCCGTCCGCCTCGTATCGTGGCGATCATGGGGCGGCGCCCGCCGCCCCGGGGCTCCCGGACACCGGCCGGCGACGAAGGGGAAACCATGAGGTCTCGCCCGTTGGAGAGGTGCGGAGCATCCGGCCGGTGCCGAGCGGGGCGATGACACGTGTCGTACCGCGCGCGTGGTCCGCCGGACTCCCGTTGCCGCTCGGTGAGTTATCGTATGCAACGAGTCAGAAACAAACCGCATGTCCTGTTCTTTTTGGCGCGAGGAGGGAGTCCAGGATGCCAAGGCAGTTACGTGCCGAACAGACCCGGGCGACGATCATCACGGCCGCCGCCGATCTGATCGACCGGCGCGGATACGAGTCCACCAGCCTGAGCGACATCGTCGCACACGCGAAGGTCACCAAGGGCGCCCTGTACTTCCACTTCGCCGCCAAGGAGGATCTCGCCCACGCCATCCTGGAACTCCAGGACAAGGCCGCCCGGCACCTCGTGGCCGACGTCGAGAGCCGTGGCTGCTCCTCGCTGGAGGCCCTGATGCGCACCACGTTCGGGATCGCCCGGCTCGCCGTGGAGGATCCGGTACCGCGCGCCGGACTCCGCCTGGCCGCCGCGGACATCGCCGTACGGCCGCCGCTGCGGCACCCGTTCACCGAGTGGCTCGACTTCGCCACCCGCAAGTTCACCGGAGCCGTCCGGGAAGCCGACGTACACGGCGATCTCGACGTCGGCGTCGTCGCCCACTCCCTCGTCTGCTTCTTCATCGGCACCCGCGTCGCCGGCCGCTCGCTCGAACCGGTCGGACGGCTGCCGCGCAGAGTCGCCGAGATGTGGCACCTCATGGTCCGCGGACTCGTCCCGGTGCACCGCCGCCCCCGCTACGTCAGCCTCGCCACGCAGCTGGAGCGGGAGATCCGCACCGCCTGACGCCCGCGATACGGTGACGGACATGCCCGACATCCCCTTCGCACCCGTGATCTTCGGCAACGAACCTGGTTCGTTCCCGCACAGCGTGCTGGCCGAACGGCACCCCGCGATCATCCGGCAGGTACGGGACGCCTTCCCGTACGGCCCCGGGCAGCACACGGCGCTGGACGAGCTGCTGAAGAGCTGCACCGAGGGGACCGTCGAACCGCTGCCCGCCGACGCCCCGGACCGGGACCGGTGGCAGGACTGGGGCCTCGCCGAGTACGCCGGCCGGTCCTGGTTCGACGTGCCCTGGCTGTGGGCCGAGAGCTACTTCTACCGCCGGCTGCTCGACGCCGTCGGCTGGTTCGGGCCGGGCGCCTGGCAGGGCATCGACCCCTTCCGTCCCTTCAAGCGCGCCGAGCTCGACGCCCCGGAGACCGACGAGGAACTGGCCGCCCTGGACGGCCTGCGGGACCTGCCCACGGACGAGCGGGCGCGCGCCCTGCTGCACGGCTCGCTCTGGGGCAACCGCGCCGACCTCGGCTTCCGGCTCTCCGCCGCGGGCGCCCCGGCCCGCGAACCCGCCCCCGCGCTGGTCGCCGACGACAGCGAGACCCTGTGGTCGCTGCTCCCGCCCGCCGGAACCGGCACGCTCGTGCTCGTCGCGGACAACGCGGGCCGCGAACTCGTCCCCGACCTCCTGCTGATCGCCCATCTCCTCGCCGAGGGCCGGACCGCCCGAGCGGTGCTGCACGTCAAGCCGTACCCGTACTACGTCTCCGACGCCACCACCGCCGACGTGGTCGACGCGCTGCACCGGCTGCGCGCGGCCCGCGGGACGGCCGCCGAGTACGGGCGCCTGCTGTGGTCGGCCATGGCCGACGGCCGGCTCACCGTGCGCGCCCACCCCTTCTCCTGCGCCCCGCTGCCGTACGCGGCGATGCCGGACGACCTGCGCGCCGAGTTCGCCGCGGCCACGCTGACCATCGTCAAGGGCGACCTCAACTACCGCCGCCTGGTGGGCGACCGGCTCTGGCCGCCCACCACGCCCTTCCGGGAGACGACCGCGTACTTCCCCGGCCCGGTCGCCGCCCTGCGCACCCTCAAGTCCGATGTGATCACCGGCCTGTCCGCGACGACCGAGGCCGAACTGGTGGCGGCCGAGGGACAGAGCTGGCGGACCAGCGGTACGCACGCGCTGATCCAGACCGACCCGAAGGGCGACGGGAAGGACCCGTCAGGTCACGTGCAGCGGCAGTGACTTGATGCCGTTGATGAAGTTGGACACCAGCCGCCCGGTCGGCCCGGCGAGACGCGGCGGTCCGGGCAGGACGCGCAGTACCTCCTCGTGCAGCAGCCGCAGTTGCAGCCGGGCGAAGTGAGCGCCGAGGCACACGTGCGGGCCGTCCCCGAAGGAGACGTGCGGATTGGGGGCGCGGGTGAGATCGAGCCGGTCGGGAGCGGCGAAGACGCGCTCGTCGCGGTTGGCCGAGGCGTGGAACACCACGACCTTGTCGCCCGCCCGGATCGGGCGGCCCGCCAGCTCGGTGTCCCGCACGGCCGTCCGGCGGAAGGTCAGCACGGGCGGATGCCAGCGCAGCAGCTCGTCGACGGCGGACGGCACGGCCGCCTTCCCGGCGCGCAGCGGCTCGTACGCCTCCGGGTGCTCCGCCAGCGCCAGCAGCCCGCCCGGGGCCGCGGCGCGCACGGTGTCGTTGCCCGCCACGGTGAGCAGGAAGAAGAACATCTCCAGCTCGGCTTCCGCGAGTTCGGCGTCGTGGGCGAGTGTCGTCATGATGTCGTCCGCGGGGTACCGCCTCTTGTACGCGGCCAGCTGTCCGGCGTAGGCGAACATGTCCGCCAGCATCGCCGGTGACCGCGGATTCACCGGTCTGCCCGCCCCGTCCAGCACCGGCGGACCGGCCTCGTCCGGGTCCTGGTAGCCGATCACCCGCTGCGTCCAGCGCAGCAGCAGCCGCCGGTCGCTCTCCGGGACGCCCAGCAGATCCGCCAGGTTCAGCAGGGCGTACTCGTCGGTGACGGCGGACACCAGGTCCACCGTGCCGTCCCCCGCCCGCGCCGCCTCCAGGGCGCCCGCGAGCAGCGTGCGCGCCCGCTCCCGCGCTACCGCCGCGAACCGGTCCACGCGCCCCGGCGTGAAGGCGCGGCTCACCAGCCGCCGCAGCCGCCCGTGCCCCGGCGGGTCCTGGTTGAGCATCATCCGCCGGATGAACGGCAGGTCCTCGGGGTCCGGGTCGCGGATCTGGGTCGCGCCGGCGTACGACGAGTACGTCTCCGCGTCCTTCAGCACGCGCACGACATCCGCGTGCCGGGTCACCGCCCAGAACCCGGGCCCGGCCGGCCAGCCCAGCACCTCCGGTTCCTCCTGCCAGGCGACCGGATGGTGGTCGCGCAGCACGCGGTAGTCGTCGTGGGGCACCCCGGCGGCGTACCGGCGCGGATCGAAGACGTCCGGGACCGGTGGCACCTCCCGCACGCTCACGCCGCCCCGCCCGCCCGGGCGCCACCCGCGTCGTCGGCCCGCAGGAAGTCCTCGACGGCGCGGACCAGGTCCAGCGGGGCCTCGTCCATCGCGTAGTGACCGGCGCCCGGCAGCACGGTCAGCTCCGCGCGGGGGTACCAGGACAGCCAGGTCTGCCGCATGACCTCCGGGGACAGCGCCGGATCCAGCGCGCCGGCCACGGCCAGCGCCGGTACCTCGCTGCCCACGACGTCGGCGGTGAAGTCCTCGCCCGCCCACGACTCCAGCCAGGCCCGGAACGCCTTCGGGTCGCTGCGCTCCAGCGAGCGGGCGACCATCCGGTCCAGCCAGGCGGCGGGCCGGCGGCCCCCGGTGGTGAAGTCGATGATCGCGCGCCGGTTCTCCGCCCGGTGCGCCGCGTCCGTGAACAGCGCCGCCTGCTCGCCGGCCAGCGGCATTCCGGAGGCGGGCACGGGGGAGACGCCGGCGATCCGGCGCAGGCGGTGCGGGGCGACGGCGAGCAGCCGCTGCGCCACCGCGCCCCCCATCGAGTGCCCGACCACCGAGAACCGGTCCCAGCCGAGCCGGTCCGCCAGCTCCACCAGGTCCACGGCCGCCTCGGCCGTCGTGTACGAGCCCGTGGCGTGCCGGGCCTCGCCGTACCCCCGCAGGTCCACCAGCGCGTAGCTGAAGGACGCGCGGTCCAGGTCCGGCAGGACGGCCGCGTAGGCGGACCGGTCGGCGAACCAGCCGTGCACGGCGAACACCTTGTGGGCGCCGTCGCCGTGCACCTCATGGGGCAGCACGAAGGAGGTCATGCGCCTACCGTGGCCCCCGCGCGCGGACACGGCAAGGCACCCAACGCCACAACCGCCCACCGGGGTTCCCGGTTTCGCGAGCGGTTCACGCGATGGTGTGATCATGTGCCGCCGGCTGGATGGGCGTCCGGGGTCGCGGGTAGGGCCCGGCCATGACGCAGCCGTTCGAACTCCCGCGCTTCTACATGCCGTATCCCGCGCGGCTCAACCCGCACCTGGACGAGGCCCGGGCCCACTCGACCCGGTGGGCACGCGACATGGGCATGCTGGAGGGCTCCGGGATCTGGGAACAGGCCGACCTGGAGGCGCACGACTACGGCCTCCTGTGCGCCTACACCCATCCCGACTGCGACGGACCCGCTCTCTCCCTGATCACCGACTGGTACGTGTGGGTGTTCTTCTTCGACGACCACTTCCTGGACATGTACAAGCGCACCCCGGACCGGGCCGCCGGGAAGGCCCACCTGGACCGCCTGCCGCTGTTCATGCCGCTCGACCCCGCCACCACCGTGCCGGAGCCGGAGAACCCGGTGGAGGCCGGGCTGAAGGACCTGTGGGCGCGGACGGTGCCGTCGATGTCCGTGGACTGGCGCCGCCGCTTCTCGACCGCCACCGAGCACCTGCTCAACGAGTCGATGTGGGAGCTGTCCAACATCGACGAGGGGCGCGTCGCCAACCCCGTCGAGTACATCGAGATGCGCCGCAAGGTCGGCGGCGCCCCCTGGTCGGCGGGGCTCGTGGAGTATGCGACCGCGGAGGTGCCCGCCGCCGTCGCCGGCACCCGGCCGCTGCGCGTCCTCATGGAGACCTTCTCCGACGCCGTCCACCTGCGCAACGACCTGTTCTCCTACCAGCGCGAGGTCGAGGACGAGGGCGAGAACAGCAACGGCGTGCTGGTCCTGGAGAAGTTCTTCGGCTGCACCACCCAGGAGGCCGCCGACACCGTCAACGACGTCCTCACCTCACGGCTGCACCAGTTCGAGCACACCGCGTTCACCGAAGTCCCCGCCGTCGCCCTGGAGAAGGGCCTCACGCCCGCCGAGGTCGCCGCGGTCGCCGCCTACACCAAGGGGCTCCAGGACTGGCAGTCCGGCGGCCACGAGTGGCACATGCGCTCCAGCCGCTACATGAACAAGGGCGCGCGCCCCAGCTCGCCCTGGCAGCTCCCCAGCGGCCCCGGGACCTCCGCCGCCGACGTCGGCGCGCTGCTCGCCTCCGCCGCACAGGACCGGCTGCGCGCCTACTCCCACGTGCCGTACCAGAAGGTCGGCCCGTCCCGCATCCCCGACCTCTACATGCCCTTCGAGCTCCAGCTCAGCCCCCACCTGGACCGGGCCCGCGGCAACCTCGTCGACTGGTGCCACCGGATGGGCGTCCTCCAGGAGGGCGTCTGGGACGAGGACAAGCTCGCCGCCTACGACCTCGCGCTGTGCTCCGCCGGCCTGGACCCGGACGCCACCCCGGAGGCCCTCGACCTCAGCGCGCAGTGGCTCGCCTGGGGCACCTACGGCGACGACTACTACCCCCTGGTGTACGGCCACCGCCGGGACCTCGCCGCCGCCCGGCTGACCACGGCCCGGCTGTCGCGGTGCATGGCGGTGGAGGGCGCGCCGACGGTCGTTCCCGCCGACGCCATGGAACGCGGGCTGATCGACCTGTGGACGCGCACCACGGCCGAGATGACCGCCGACCAGCGGCGCACCCTCAAGACGGCCGTGGACAAGATGACCGAGAGCTGGGTCTGGGAGCTCTCCAACCAGATGCAGAACCGCGTCCCCGACCCGGTCGACTACCTGGAGATGCGGCGCTCCACCTTCGGCTCGGACCTCACCCTGAGCCTGTGCCGGATGGGCAACGGCCCGGCGATCCCCGCCGAGGTCTACGCCAGCGGTCCGGTGCGCTCCCTGGAGAACGCCGCCATCGACTACGCCTGTCTCCTCAACGACGTCTTCTCCTACCAGAAGGAGATCGAGTACGAGGGCGAGATCCACAACTCGGTCCTGGTGGTGCAGAACTTCTTCGGCGTGGACTATCCGGCCGCGCTCGGCGTCGTCCACGACCTGATGACCCAGCGCATGCAGCAGTTCGAGCATGTGATCGCCCACGAACTGCCGGTGCTGTACGACGACTTCGAACTGTCGGCCGAGGCCCGCACGCTCATGGACGCCTATGTGCAGGACCTGCGGAACTGGCTGGCCGGCATCCTCAACTGGCACCGGGAGGTCGACCGGTACAAGGCCGCGTGGCTCGGCCGCCGTGCCCACGGCTTCCTGCCCGACCGCGCGCCCGCCCTGTCGCTCGGCTGACGGTCGCCGAATCTCCGCGTACGGAATCGGGCATTCAGGGAACTTCGGTGAGCCTTGGGGAGTCTTGTGGAGTAAGGGGAACAACAGAGCCAGAACACACGGGGGTGTTCTACCTTGACCGAGACCATCGAGAGGCTCACCGGACGGACCACGGGCGAGCAGGCACCGGCGGCCCGCGAACTGACGCCGTACATGGCGCCGTTGACCGTCCCGCCGGTCCTGCGGCCCGCCGCGGACGACGTCCTGCGCGAGACCGAGATCGCTCTGCGCCCGACCTGGGTGCGCCTGCACCCGCAACTGCCGCCGACCCTGATGTGGGGCTACGACGGACACGTGCCGGGCCCGACCATCGAGGTGCGCCGGGGACAGCGCGTCCGCATCGCCTGGACCAACCGCATCCCCAAGGACAGCGAGTACCCGGTCACCTCGGTGGAGGTGCCGCTGCGCACGGACGGCCGCCCGCAGGCCACCACCGAGCCCGGCCGCGAGGGCGTCGAGCCGAACAAGGACGTCGCCGCCCTGCCCGCCTGGTCGGTGACCCATCTGCACGGCGCGCAGACCGGCGGCGGCAACGACGGCTGGGCGGACAACGCCGTCGGCCACGGCGACGCCCAGCTCTCGGAGTACTGCCACCTGCTGGAGCACGAGGACATGGGCATGATGCGGCCCTTCGTCGTCATGCCGCCCGAGGCCCTGAAGTTCGACCACGGCGGGGCGCACGGCGGCCACGGCGAGGGCCACACGGGCTGAGAGGGCGGGCCGCAAGGGTGCGCTGAACGCGACGGCTATGACTACCCAGCGTCACCCTCCGGGCATTCTCACCCTTTCGTGTCTCGTCGCGGTCCGCCGCCCCGGGTAGAGCACCACCCGGAGGCGAGCGAACCATGGAACAGACTGCGTTGCGTCCCAAGCCGATGCCCGGTCAGGACCGGCGGGCGGACGACACCCCGGACCCCGCCCACCGCCCGCACGCCGTGCCCCGGCGCGGACGGCGGCTGCGGACCCTGCTGTGCGGCCTGTGCGCCGGCACCGCGCTGGTGCTCTCCGGCGTCGGCATCGGCACGGTCGGCGCCACGGTGATCGGCATGAGCAGCCTCGCCGAGCCGCGACGCCAGGCCCCGCCGCCGGCGCCCTCGGCCAGGGCCACGCCCCCGTCGGCGCCCGTCCCCGCCCCGCCCGGACCGGCCCTGGGCGTGGAGGCCGTCGACGCGGAGAAGGCGGGCGCCCTCGTGGTGGGCGTGCACGTGCCCGGCCCCGGTTACGCGGCGGGCCTGGTCCGCGGGGACGTCGTCCTCCAGTGGGGCCAGGCCCGTGTGGACACCGTCGCCGACCTCGCCCGAGCCGTCGGACGGGCCCGCCCCGGCACGGCGGTGCTCCTCACCGTGCGCCACGCGAGCGGCGGCTACCAGCAGTTGACGGTGACGCCGGCAGTGGTGATCTGACCCGGTCCGGGCCCGCCACCGCCGCCGTCCCGGTCACGCCGGGAAACCCCTTGGTCACCGTCCGTCCCGCACGTCATCATGGACCCATGCCGAGTGCCCCCTGAACGGACCGCGGGACGTCGGTCCGCGGGACCGGCTCGCGTGGGTCCGCGCGGGCGGGCAGGATGCTGCCCGAGACGCCATCGCCCCGTTTCCTCACCCGCCCCGGAGGCCCGGATGACCGGTAGTACGCCCGCGCCCTTCACCGCCGCCGACTACAGGGCCCGCATGGAGCGCGCCGTGCGCTCCGCCGCCGACGCCGGCCTCGCGGGGCTGCTCGTGGCGCCGGGACCGGACATGGTGTGGCTCACCGGCTACACGCCCACAGCGGTCACGGAGCGGCTGACCCTGCTGGTCCTCGCGCCCGGCCGGGACCCCGTGCTCGTCGTGCCCACCCTGGAGGCCCCGGACGCCGAGCAGGCGGCCGGCGCCGCCGCGCTGACGCTGCGCGACTGGACCGACGGCAAGGACCCCTACGCGGTCACCGCCGGCCTCCTCGACGACCGCGGCCGGTTCGGCATCAGCGACAACACGTGGGCGATGCACCTGCTGGGCCTCCAGCGGGCCCTGCCCGGCACCTCCTACGCCTCCCTCACCGACGCCCTGCCCATGCTGCGCGCGGTGAAGGACGCGGCCGAACTGGAACTCCTGGCAGCCGCGGGCGCGGCTGCCGACCTGGCGTTCGAGGAGATCCGGAAGGTCCCCTTCGCCGGCCGCCGCGAGTCCGACGTCGGCCAGGACCTCGCCGGGCTGCTGCGCCGCTTCGGCCACTCCCAGGTCGACTTCACGATCGTCGGCTCCGGACCGAACGGCGCCAACCCCCACCACGAGGTCGGCGACCGCGTCATCCGGTCCGGCGACATGGTCGTCCTCGACTTCGGCGGCCTGAAGGACGGCTACGGCTCCGACACCACCCGCACGGTCCACGTCGGCGAGCCGACCGAGGAGGAGCGCCGGGTCCACGACGTGGTGCGCGCCGCCCAGGAGGCCGGTTTCCAGGCCGTGCGCCCGCAAGCGGCCTGCCAGGAGGTCGACCGCGCCGCCCGCGCGGTGATCACGGACGCCGGGTACGGCGAGTACTTCATCCACCGCACCGGCCACGGCATCGGCGTCACCACGCACGAGCCGCCGTACATGATCGAGGGCGAGGAACAGCCGCTCGTGCCCGGCATGTGCTTCTCCGTGGAGCCCGGCATCTACCTGCCCGGCCGCTTCGGGGTGCGCATCGAGGACATCGTCACGGTCACCGCCGACGGCGGCCGGCGCCTCAACGACACCACCCGTGAGATGGTCATAGTGGAGTGAGAGACCCGAGGAGACCCACTCCCGACGAGACCCGGAACGGCGACGCGCGACCCATGACCCAGGCACCGACACCCACCGCGGACACCGTCCGCAGACTGGTTCGCTCGCTGCTCAAGGAGGGCGGCGACGGCACGGGGGGACCCGATGTGCGGCCCGTGACGGAGGACCGCGAGCACACCTGGTGGGTCGGCAGCCGCCATGTGCTGCGCCTCGCGCCCGACCGCGAGGCCTCCGTCCGCCGCCGCCGCGAACTGCGCCTGCGCGAGCTGGTCCGCCCGCAGGTGCCCGTCGCCGTCCCGACCAGCGTCGCGCACGGCGACTGGGCGCCCGGCCTCGCCTACACCCTGGACACCCGGGTGCCCGGCGGCACGGCCGACGAGCACGACGTCTCCGCCGTCGGCGAGGCCGACCTCGCCGGGCTGCTCAGCGGGCTGCGCACGGTGCCGGCCCGGCAGGCCGAGGCGCTCGGCGTGCCGCGCACCGCCCCGCGCTCTCTGGAGGCGCTGCGCCGGATGGCCGTGCACGCGGCCGAACGGCTCGCCGCCGCCGACGAGTTCGACGCGGCACGGCTGCACCAGCTGACCCCGCCCGGCGCGGCCCAGCTCACCGCGCAGCCCGGTTCCGCCGTCCTCACCCACCACGGGCTGACCGGTGCGCACGTGCTGGTCAGCGCCGACGGACGGGTGCGCGGCATCCTGGACTGGACCGCGGCGTCCGTCGGCGACCCCGCCGAGGACATCGCCGGGCTCGCCGTCGCCGTCGGCTCCCCGCCGGCCGTGCGCGCCGCCACCCTCGCCGGCTACGGCGCCCGCCCCTGTCTGCGCGGCCTGTGGCTGGCCCGCTGCGACACCGTCATCCGCCTCACCGACCGCCTGGAAGGCCGTACGACCGGTTCCCTCCCCCTGCTGCGGACCCAGCTGCGGCGCGCCTGGGAGCCGATCCTGCTGGAGCGGGTGACCGACCTCCAGGAGGACGAGCCGGGGCCCTGACGCCACCGCCAGGGCCCCTCAGGGCGGTGCCGGCCCCCACGCTCAGGGCTGCGTCAGCACCACGCACGACTCGCCGGGCACCTGGAGCAGCCCGTCCGAGCCCGGCGTCCCCACCGGGTCCCAGGCCGCGAGGACCTCCACCCGGCCGGTGCCCAGCGGGATCGCCGCCGGCTCCTTGCCCAGGTTCACCGCCACCCGTACGTCGCCGCGCCGGAAGGCCAGCCAGCGGGCGTCCTCGTCGTACGCGACCTTCGTGTCGGCGAGGTCCGGGTCGGTGAGGTCGGGCTGGGCGTGGCGCAGCGCGATCAGCTGCCGGTACCAGGCCAGCACGCGCGCGTGGGGCTCGCGTTCCGGCTCCGACCAGTCCAGGCAGGACCGCTCGCGGGTCGCCGGGTCCTGCGGGTCGGGCACGTCCTCCTCGGCCCACCCGTGCGCGGCGAACTCCCGGCGCCTGCCCTGCCGTACCGCCTCGGCCAGCTTGGGGTCGGTGTGGTCGGTGAAGAACTGCCAGGGCGTGCCCGCCGCCCACTCCTCGCCCATGAACAGCATCGGCGTGAACGGCGCGGTCAGGGTCAGCGCGGCCGCACAGGCCAGCAGACCGGGGGAGAGGTGCGCGGAGAGCCGGTCGCCCTGGGCGCGGTTGCCGACCTGGTCGTGGGTCTGGCTGTAGCCGAGCAGCCGGTGCCCGGCCACGCGCGCGCGGTCCAGCGGCCGGCCGTGACTGCGGCCCCGGAAGCTGGAGTACGTGCCGTCGTGGAACCAGCCGCCGGTGAGCGTCTTGGCGAGCGCGGCGAAGGGATCACGCGCGAAGTCGGCGTAGTAGCCCTGGGACTCACCGGTCAGCGTGGTGTGCAGGGCGTGGTGGAAGTCGTCGTTCCACTGCGCGTGCAGTCCGAGGCCGTTCTCCGCGCGCGGGGTGATGAAGCGCGGGTTGTTCAGGTCCGACTCGGCGATCAGGAACAGCGGCCTGCCCACCTCCTCGGCGAGGCCGTCGACCGCCGCCGACAGCTCCTCCAGGAAGTGGCACGCGCGCGTGTCGTACAGCGTATGCACCGCGTCCAGCCGCAGACCGTCGATCCGGTAGTCCCGCAGCCACGCCAGCGCGCTGCCCACGAGGAAGGCGCGCACCTCGTCCGAGCCGGGCGCGTCCAGGTTCACCGCCGAACCCCACGGCGTGGTGTGCGTGTCCGTGAAGTACGGCCCGAACCGCGGCAGATGGTTCCCGGTAGGCCCCAAGTGGTTGTGCACGACGTCCAGGACGACGCCCAGGCCGAGTTCGTGCGCCCGGTCCACGAAGCGTTTCAGTGCCTCGGGACCGCCGTACGGCTCGTGCACCGCCCACAGCGACACACCCTCGTAGCCCCAGCCGTGTCGCCCCGGGAAAGGACACAGCGGCATCAACTCCACATGCGTCACGCCCAGTTCCACCAGGTGGTCCAGGCGTGCGGCGGCGGCGTCCAGGGTGCCCTCCCGGGTGTACGTGCCCACGTGCAGCTCGTACAGCACCGCGCCCGGCAGCCCGCGCCCCGCCCACGACGCCCGCCACGCGTACCGCTCGTGGTCCACGACCGCGCTCAACCCGTCCGGGCCGTCCGGCTGGCGTCGCGAGCGCGGGTCGGGCAGCACGGGTCCGTCGTCCAGCGCGAACCCGTACCGGGCGCCGTCCCCGGCCTCCGCCTCGCCCGTCCACCACCCCCCGCGCGCGGGATCACGCGCCAACGCGCGCACGGTGCCCTCGCAATGGAGCGTCACTCGGTCTGCCTGCGGTGCCCACACCTCGAACTGCACGGACGGTTCCCCTTCGTCTGCTCACCGTGATGTCCCGCGTCTCCATCGTGCCGCCCCGGACGATCAATCCGCTCTCGAATCGGCCCTTTGCCGGGAGGTGTCGCGGAAGTACCCGGGGATCGGCACCGATTCCCTGATTTCTGGACACCCGGGGTTCACTGCCCGACAATCACCAGCGTGACGTCGTCCTTCGAGTTCCCCACCTACCCCGCGCGCCTGTCCGACGCGGAGCGCGACCAGGCGCTGCGGGTGCTGCGCGACGGCGTCGCCATGGGCCGGCTCTCGCACGACACGTTCGTGCGCCGGATGGAACTGGCGCTCACCGCGCGCCGCTCCGACGAACTCGCCGCCCTCGTCGCCGACCTGCCCCAGGAGAACCGCTTCTCCCGCGCGGTCCTCGGCACCGTGGAGGCCGTCTCCGGGTTCACGGTACGACTGCGGCGGGCCTGGCAGGCCGAGCGGCTGCCCAAGCTACAGCTGCCGCACCCGGCGCACACCCATCCGCTGCGCATCGGCCGCGATCCCGCGAACGGGCTGCGGCTGAACCACGACACCGTCTCCCGCGTGCACGCCGAACTCCGCCACCAGGGCGGCCTGTGGGTCCTCAGGGACCTGGGCTCGACCAACGGCACCACCGTCAACGGCCGCCGGGTGATCGGGGCGGTCGTCGTCCGCGAGGGCGACCAGGTCGCCTTCGGCAGGATGGCGTTCCGGCTCGCGGCGAGCTGAGCCCTGCCCGGCCGGTCCTGTTCGAACGGGCGCGCAGCCACGCGCGCGTGCGGCACCGATCGGGTGAGCCGCACTGCGGAAGACGGGCCGCCGTGCCGATGCAACGGGGCATGACGTACATCACCAGAGCGGCAGCGGCGGCCGGCGCCCTGCTGACCGCGGCCGGCCTCCTCACCGCGGGTCCGGCCCAGGCGGCCTTCCGTGACGGGTTCTCGGGCAACTGGCTCTACCTCACGGTCACCAAGGGCGACGCCCGGTCCAGCGACACCCGCGGCACGCTGCTGCTGTGCGAGCCGCCCCAGGGGCACGCGCGCGCGTCCGAGGCCTGCGCGGAACTGACCGCCGCCGGCGGTGCCATCGACCGCATCCCGGCCAAGCAGGTCTTCTGTCCGATGATCTTCGCCCCGGTGACGGTCCACGCGCGCGGGCGGTGGGACGGGCGGCCGGTCGACTTCCAGGACACGTACACCAGCGCGTGTGTGATGCGGGCGCGGACGGGGTCCGTGTTCGCCCTGGACGGCTGACGGGCGGTCTACGAGCAGGCGGGGCGGGCCCACGCGCCCGCGTGGCGTGAGACGGCGCCTGGGGTGGCGTGGGCGGTGCCGGGGCGGCGTGAGCGGTGCCGGGGGTGGCGCCTGGGGTCGGGCGCGGGTCAGGGCGGGGCAGGCGTGGGCGGTGCGCGGAGTGCCGTGGGCCGGCCTGGGGTCGGCGTGGGCGGCGCCCGGCTCGCGCCCCTTCTGATCAGTGCGCCGGGTTTCGCGCGCCGGGTTTCGCGCGCCTGCTCCGCGCGCCTGCTCCGCGCGCCTGCTCCGCGCGCCTGCTCCGCGCGCCTGCTCCGCGCGCCTGCTCCGCGCGCCTGCTCCGCGCGCCTGCTCCGCGCGCCTGCTCCGCGCGCCGGCTCACGCCGACTGGTCGCGGGCCTGCTGTGCCGCCACCAGGACCGTTCGGGACTGGTGCTCCACCTGGTGCTCCAACGGCACCCAGCGGGCCCGGAACCGTTCCGCGAAGGCGTCGCACCAGGTGGCGACGAGCTGTTCCAGACGCGGCGCCGCCCGGTCGTCCGCCTCCCGCAGCACCCGCAGCAGCATCGCCGCGGCCCGCAGCGGCAGCCGCCGTCCGAACGCGTCGACACTGCCGACGTAGGCCATCGTCGTGCCCGCCGGAGACGTGTGGGTCCAGTCCTCCGCGAGGCCCGGGATCAGCTCCAGGGCCCACCGCGCGGCCCGCAGCAGCGGCCCGTCCACGCCCTCCAGCCGGGGCTGCGCCTCGGCGAGGATCCGCTCGACCTCCCGGGAGTCCCGCAGCAGCCGCGTGGCCAGGCGCCGCATGGCCGCCGCCGGTGCCGGGTGCGGCGCCGGGTCGTCCACCAGGTCGCTGGCCCACATCGGCACCTCCACCACGGCCGTCAGACCGCCGTACCGGTGCGCGTGGTACCAGGTGCTGTGCCGGGCGTCGTCCGGCAGGCTCGGGTAGGCCACGCCCGTCTCCGGGCCGGGCATCACATGCACACCGGGACCGGAGGCGGGCCAGCCCGCCGCGTCCGAGGCCCCCGTCTCCACCGGGATGTGCAGTTCCGCCGCGGACTTGGCGAACGGCTCGGCGAGGCCCGGCACGTCCTTGGTCAACTGCACCCAGCTACCGCCCAGATCGGTGCCGTGCAAGGTCACCTGGAGGTACGGGCGCAGTTCGTCTATGACCCCGGTCAACGTCCGTGTCTCGGGCGGCAGCCGGTCCGGCGGCAGCACCGACGGCGACCACTCCGGCTGCTCCGCACCCGTCGGCCGGTAGAAGCCGAGGTGGTAGTCGAGCAGGCTGCGCGGCGCCGGGGTGACATGCAGACTCGCGCCGTCCGGGTCCGCGCACAGCAGGAAGTGCCAGGAGGTGTCCGCCCGCAACTCGCGTTCCGCCAGCACCCTTTCGGCGAGCACCCGCAGGGTGGAGCCGCCCGTCGGCTCGTTGGCGTGCGCGCCCGCCACCACGAGCACCGCACGGCGGGCGTGTCCCACCGACAGCAGGTGCAGGGGTCTTCCCGCGCGCGAGACGCCCACCTGACGCAGCGCGCACAGCCCGGGTTCCCGAGCCGCCAGCGCCTGAGCGGCGGCGACCAGTTCGGGAACGCTGGGATAGCGCAGCTCCGGCAGAGGACTCACCCCCCGACTAGTCCGCCCGGCTTCGCACCTCCCAGTCCCGCACGCGAAGGGTGAACTGTCAAGCATCCGGCGGGGGAGGCTCCCGGGGGCGCCCGGACGCGGGGGCCCGCCCCCGTCCGGGCCCCGTGTTCCGCGGGCTCACTGCTGGTGCAGGCCGCGTCCCGCGAGCGTCAGGAACACCTCGCCCACCGCCTCCGACAGGGTGGGGTGCGCGTGCACATGCCGGGCCACGTCCGAGGGTTCGGCGTCCCAGCCCACGATCAGCTGGCTCTCGGCGATCATCTCCGACACGTTCGGGCCGACGAGGTGGACCCCGAGCACCTGCCCGCCGCCGGCCTCCGCCACGACCTTCACCATGCCGCCCTGGCCGTGCACCATCCCCTTGGCGACGGCGGTCAGCGGCATCGTGTCGACGTCGACCTCGTGCCCACGCGCGCGTGCCTCGGCCTCGCTCAGCCCCACCGAGGCGGTCTGCGGCGAGGAGTACGTCACCCGGGGCACGGTCGCGTAGTCGACCGCAGGCGACTCCAGCCCGGCCACGGTCTCGGCCACCAGCAGGCCTTCCGCGAACGAGGCGTGGGCGAGGCCGAGCGAGGGCGGCGGCAGCAGGTCGCCGACGACGTGGACGCCCGGTACGGCCGTCTCCAGCCGCCCCCAGTCCTCCGGTACGACGAACCCCCGCTCGTCCGTCGTCAGCCCGGCCGCCTCCAGGCCCAGGCCCTCGGTGACGGGAGCCCGGCCGACGGCCACCAGCAGCCGCTCCGCCGTCACCGTCCGGGTCTCTCCCCGCGCGGTGCGCACACGCGCGCGTACGCCGTTCTCCAGCAGCTCCGCGTCCAGCAGCCGCGCGCCCGCCTGCACATCGATCCCGCGCTTCCTCAGGCCGCGCGTCAGATGCCGGCTGACGTCGGCGTCCTCCAGCGGCACGATCCGGTCGGCGGCCTCCACCAGGGTGACCTCGGCGCCCATCGACCGGTGGAAGGAGGCGTACTCCGCCCCGATCGCGCCCCCGCCCAGCACCAGGACCGACGCGGGGAGCCCCGGCGCGAACAGGGCGTCGTCGCTCGTCACCACGCGCCGTCCGTCCGGATCGAGCCCCGGGAGCGTGCGCGGGCGGGAACCGGTCGCGAGGACCAGCGCACGGCGCGCGGTGAGGTCGTGCACGCCCGGCGCACTCTCCGTACCCGCGCTCTCCACCCGTACCGTGCGCGCCCCGGTCAGCCGTGCGCTGCCCCGCACCACCCGCACGCCCGCGTGCGCGAGATGCGCCTCGACCCCCTTGTGGTTGCGCGCCACGATGTCGTCGCGCGTGGCCACCAGCGCACCCCAGTCGACGGAGTCCACGGTCGCCTTCACGCCCCAGCGCTCGCGGGCCTCGGCGATCCCGTCGACCAGCTCGGCGGCGTGCAGCATCGCCTTGCTGGGGATGCAACCCCGGTGCAGGCATGTGCCGCCGACCTTGTCGCGTTCGACGAGGGTGACGTCCAGCCCCAGGCCGGCCGCGCGCAGGGCGGTGCTGTAGCCGCCGGTGCCGCCGCCGATGACGATCACGTCGGATGTATTGACGCCTGTGTCGATGGTCATGGCATCCACCCTCCGTCCACCCCTTGTCATGAGTCCAAGGCAATGTTCTTGTGGACTCCATGCACGATCTTCATGGCAGGACGGGGAGAGGTCCGGGGACGTGAGCCTGCGCCAGATGGAGTACTTCGTGACGGTCGTCCAGGAGGCGTCGTTCACGCGCGCGGCGGACGCCCTGCACGTCACCCAGCCCGCGCTCTCGCACCAGATCAAGGCACTGGAGAAGTCGGTCGGCGGCGCCCTGCTGGAGCGCCTGCCCCGGGGCGTGCGCCTCACCCCGATGGGCCGTGCCTTCCTGCCGCACGCCGAACTCGCCGTCCGCAGCGCGGCCCAGGCCCGCCGCGCGGCCCGCGCCACCGTCGGCGCCGAGGGCGGCGAACTGCATGTCGCGGCCCTGCACTCCATCGCGGTCGGCACCCTGCCCGACGTCTTCGCCCGCTGGCGCGCGGCTCACCCCCGTGTCCTGCTGCGCCTGCACGAGTACGCCACCGCCGAGGCCCTGGAGGAGGCGGTGCAGCGCGGCACTGCCGACCTCGCCGTCGGCCCGGAGCCGTTCGGGCGGCCCGGCACCGTCGTGCCGGTCGGCGAGGAGGAGGTCGTCCTCGTCGTGCCCTTCGACGACCGGCTCGCGGGGCGTACGACGGTCACGCTCCCGGAACTCGCCGACCACGCCTGGATCCGCTGCGCCATGGAACCCGTCGTGCACGGCGAACGCTTCCTCGACCGGGCCTGCGCGAGTGCCGGGTTCCAGCCCCGGACCGCCGTGTGGACCGAGCACACCTCGACGGCCGTCCGCATGGCCGCCGCCGGCGTCGGGGTGTGCGCGGCGCCCGCCCACATCGTGCGGGGCGCCGTCGGCGAGGACTGCGTGGTCCTCACCCCCGACCCGCCCTGGAAGCGCTCCCTGACCGTCTACGCGCGCGTGCCGCCCACGGGCGCCGCCGCGGCCTTCGTGGACCTCCTGCGCGCGGCCTGGCCCTCCCCGGGCCCCCACGACCCGCACGAGGACTGCGCGCCGCCCGCGGCGTGACGGCGCGCGGGAAGCCACCGTCGGGCCTGTGGCTGTGGTGCGGGTGCCGCGCGCCCGTCGACCGGGCAACCGTGTGTCGTACGCCCGCCTGCCGCCCGGCCATCCGGCGAGCAACCGCCCGCCGAGCGGCCGTACGCCGCACGCGCCCCCCGGGGCCCGGCCCCGGCCCCGGTGCCCTCAGTCCTCCGCCACCCGTTCCAGCAGTGCCACCGGCAGCCGGTCCAGGAGTTCCGCCACGGACGCCTCGCCGGTGAACTCCCGGCCCGGAGCGAGGACGTCCGCCCAGCGGCCCGGCGGGAGCGGGAGACGGGCGTCCCGCCAGCCGCCCGCCTCCGCGAGCCGCAGGGACAGCCGGGTCACCACTGTGACCACCGATCCGGAGCGGGCGAACGCCAGGCAGTGGTCGGCCGCCGGGCCCTCGGCCGTCAGCGGCTCGTACGACGCGTCCGCGCCGAAGGCGTCCGGGCGCCGGGCGCGCAGCCGCAGTGCCGCCGCCGTCAGCGCGTCCTTCTCGCCGGGCGCCTCCGGCGGGAATGCCACCGGCCGCCGGTTGTCCGGGTCCACCAGCGCCCGGTACTCGCCCTCCGTGCCCTGGTACACGTCCGGCACCCCCGGCATCGTCAGATGGACCAGCGCGGTGCCGAGGACATTCGCCCGCACGTGCGGCTCCAACGCCTTCCGGAACGCCGCCACGCGCTCGCCGGGCGGCCCGCACGGCCCGGCGGCGACGAAGGACGCCACCGCCTCCTCGTACGGCGGTTCCTGTTCCGTCCAGCTGGTGTACATGCCCGCCTCGCGCACGTGCTTCAGCAGCGCCTGCTGGACCCGTTCCTCCTCGGCCGGCCCCAGTCCGAACACCGTCTGCCAGGCCGCCCAGGCCAGCTGTCCGTCCGGCACGCCCTCCTCGGGCAGGGTCACCTCGGCGAGCAGTTCCGCCCAGCGGTCCGGGCACTCCGTGAGCACGGCCAGCGCGGCGCGCACGTCCGCGCTGCGCTTGGTGTCGTGCGTGGAGACGACGGTGCCGGTGAGCGGCCAATCGCGTTGCACGCGCGCGCAGTACGCGTGGAACTCCTCCGGCGACACCTCCGGGCTGCCCGGGTCGCCGCCCACCTCGGTCGCCGACAGCAGCGGCACGTAGCGGTAGAACGCCGTGTCCTCCACCGACTTGGCGCGCAGCGCCGACGCGGTCTGCGCGAACCGGGTGCGGAACTCCACCCGGTCGGCGTGGTCCGGCGCCGACGGGTCACCGGGCGGCTCGACCAGCAGCCGGCGCACGACGCCGACGGCCTCGGCCTCCTCGGGCACCACGAAGGCCAGCCGGGCCTCCTCGGCGGCCCCCTCGGTGATCACGGCGGACGCGTCACCGGAGGCGTACGGCCGGTAGACCCGCATCCGGACCAGCAGCTCCTCCACGGCCGTCCGCAGGGCCCAGGGCGCGCGGTCGCGCAGCGAGAGGTCGGGCGAGGCGGCGCACAGCCGGGCCGCCACCCGGGTGAGCCGGTCCGTCTCGGTGGCCAGCTCGTGCGTGAGCACCTTGTACGCGGCCCGCCGGACCGTGGCCTCCCAGTTGCCGCCCCGGTCCGTCTGCGGGGCCGCGAAGGCCCGGTAGCGGCCCAGCAGTTCGTACGCCCCGGTGCGGTCCGTGAACAGGCCGTCGACGTGCCGCAGGGCGTCGTAGCCCGTGGTGCCCGCGACGGGCCAGGAGGCCGGCAGGTGCTCGCCGTCGGCCAGGATCTTCTCCACGACCGTCCAGCGCCCGCCGGTCGCCTCGTGCAGCCGCGCGAGGTAGCCGTCGGGGTCGGCGAGCCCGTCGGGATGGTCGATCCGCAGCCCGTCGAACACGCCCTCCGCCAGCAGCCGCAGGATCGTGCCGTGGGTGGCGTCGAAGACCTCCGGATCCTCCACCCGCACCCCGATCAGCTCCGAGATGCTGAAGAACCGCCGGTAGTTCAGTTCCGTGCGGGCCAGCCGCCACCACACCGGGCGGTACCACTGGGCGTCCAGCAGTTCGGGCAGCGGCAGGTGCTCGGTGCCGGGGCGGAGCGGGAAGGCGTGGTCGTGGTAGCGCAGCACATCACCGTCGACCACGAGGTGCGCCAACTCGGAGCCGACCGGGCCGCCGAGCACCGGCAGCAGCACCCGGCCGCCCTGCGCCTCCCAGTCGATGTCGAACCAGCGCGCGTAGGGCGAGTCGGGTCCCTCGCGCAGCACCTCCCACAGGGCGGGATTGTGCCGGGGGGCCAGTGCCATGTGGTTCGGCACGATGTCCACCACCAGGCCGAGGCCGTGCTCGTGCGCCGTGCGCGCCAGCGCGCGCAACCCCTCCTCGCCGCCCAGCTCCGCGCGCACACGCGTGTGGTCCACGACGTCGTAACCGTGCGCCGAGCCCGGAACGGCCTCCAGGACGGGGGACAGGTGCAGGTGCGAGACGCCGAGCGACGCCAGGTACGGCACGGCCGTTTCGGCGGCGGCGAACGGGAACGCGGGCTGGAGCTGTAGCCGGTAGGTGGCCGTGGGCACCCCCGGTCCGGGTCGCGCAGAAGTCATGGGAAGCTACGTACCCCGCTCGCCGTCTTTCGTGTCATCGACCTCTGCCCGGATCACGCACGCGTGTCCGGTTCCGGGCGCTGGGGACGACGGAAAGCAGGGCCGGCGCGGCCCGTGGGGCGCCCACCGCCGGATGGCCGGTGCGACGAGGCCGCTGCCGCCGCCGTGCGTGTCCCACCTGGGCCGGGCTGCCGACGGCGACCGTCCGCTTCGCCGGCGCCGCCGCCCGTCGCCCGCACGAGAGCCGACCGGTGGCGCGCCCGCGCTCGGCCAGAGGGCCGCGCTCCCCGCGACGCGCCCACGGGGCGGCCGGCACCCGTCTGGCCCACCTGGGGCCGTCGCGGGCCGGGGAACAGGTACTCACCCGGGCGCCGCCACCGGCCGCCCACGCGAAAGACCCCCGGACCGTCCACGCGCGCGTGCGTCCCACGCGACCGACACGCGCGCGTACGAGAACGGCCTTCACCCGCGCGCGTAGGAGACGGCCCTCGCTCGCGCGGGTACGAGACGGGCCCCCTACACACGCGTACGAGACGGGCCCCCACGCGCGCGTACGAGACGCCCCGCGCGCCTGCGGAACGACTCCCCGCACGCACGCGAACCGTACGGCCCGGCTCCCTATGCCGGCCGTTGCAGCACCGTCAAGCTGCGGTCCGGCAAGGTGATGCGGTCGCCGGCCGCCACCTTCGCGCCCGCTCCCGGCGGAACCCCTTCCGGGCGGGCCGTGTCGACGACCACCTGCCACTGGCGGCCGTGGTCGACCGGCACCAGGAAGTCCAGCGGCTCGGGGGAGGCGTTGAACATCAGCAGGAAGGAGTCGTCGGTGATGCGCTCGCCGCGTGGGCCGGGCTCGGAGATGGCGTTGCCGTTCAGGAACACGGTCAGCGCGGACGCCTGCGCCGAGTTCCAGTCCTGTTGCGTCATCTCGCCGCCCTCGGGGGTGAACCAGGCGATGTCGGACAGCTCGTCGTGGGTGCCCTCCACCGGACGGCCGTGGAAGAAGCGGCGCCGGCGCAGGACGGGATGGTCGCGGCGCAGCCACACCATCGCGCGCGTGAACTCCAGCAGGTCGCTCTCCAGGGACTCCGGCCAGTCCACCCAGGACAGCTCGTTGTCCTGGCAGTAGGCGTTGTTGTTGCCGCCCTGGGTGCGCGCGAACTCGTCGCCGTGGCTGATCATCGGCACGCCCTGGGACAGCATGAGCGTGGCGATGAAGTTCCGCATCTGCCGCGCGCGCAGCCGCAGCACCTCCGGATCGTCGGTCTCGCCCTCCGCGCCGCAGTTCCACGACCGGTTGTGGCTCTCGCCGTCCCGGTTGTCCTCGCCGTTGGCGGTGTTGTGCTTCTCGTTGTACGAGACGAGGTCGTGCAGCGTGAAACCGTCGTGGCAGGTGACGAAGTTGATGGACGCGAGCGGGCGGCGGCCGTCGTCCTGGTAGAGGTCGGAGGAGCCGGTCAGCCGGGAGGCGAACTCGGCGAGCGTGCGCGGCTCGCCCCGCCACAGGTCCCGGACCGTGTCCCGGTACTTGCCGTTCCACTCGGTCCACAGCGGCGGGAAGTTGCCCACCTGGTAGCCGCCCTCGCCCACGTCCCACGGCTCGGCGATCAGCTTCACCTGGGAGACCACCGGGTCCTGCTGCACCAGGTCGAAGAACGACGACAGCCGGTCCACCTCGTGGAACTGCCGGGCGAGGGTCGCCGCGAGGTCGAAGCGGAAGCCGTCGACGTGCATGTCGGTGACCCAGTACCGCAGCGAGTCCATGATCAGTTGGAGCACGTGCGGGGACCGCATGAGCAGCGAGTTCCCGGTGCCCGTGGTGTCCATGTAGTAGCGCGGGTCCTCCGCCAGCCGGTAGTACGACGGGTTGTCGATGCCCTTGAAGGACAGCGTCGGACCCAGGTGGTTGCCCTCGGCGGTGTGGTTGTAGACCACGTCCAGGATGACCTCGATCCCGGCCTCGTGCAGCGCCCGGACCGCCGACTTGAACTCCAGCACCTGCTGGCCGCGGTCGCCCCAGGAGGCGTACGCGTTGTGCGGGGCGAAGAAGCCGATGGTGTTGTAGCCCCAGTAGTTGTTCAAGCCCATGTCGACCAGCCGGTGGTCGTTCACGAACTGGTGCACGGGCATCAGTTCGAGCGCGGTCACCCCGAGCTTGGTCAGGTGTTCGATGATCGCCGGGTGGGCGAGGGCCGCGTAGGTGCCGCGCAGTTCCTCCGGCAGCCCGGGGTGACGCATGGTCAGGCCCTTGACGTGGGCCTCGTAGATCACCGTGTGGTGGTACTCGGTGCGCGGCGGGCGGTCGTCACCCCAGTCGAAGTAGGGGTTGATCACCACCGAGGTCATGGTGTGCGGCGCCGAGTCCAGGTCGTTGCGCCTCTCGGGCGCGCCGAAGTGGTAGCCGTACACCTCCTCGCCCCACCGGACCGACCCGCTGATCGCCTTCGCGTACGGGTCGAGCAGCAGCTTCGCGGAGTTGCAGCGCAGTCCGCGTCCGGGGTCGTACGGGCCGTGCACCCGGAACCCGTACCGCTGTCCCGGCATCACGCCCGGCACGTACGCGTGCCGCACGAACGCGTCGCTCTCGCGCAGTTCCACCGCCGTCTCCGAGCCGTCGTCGTGCAGCAGACACAGCTCTACTCGGTCCGCGGCCTCCGTGAAGACCGCGAAGTTGGTTCCGGCGCCGTCATAGGTGGCGCCGAGCGGATACGCCTCTCCAGGCCAGACCTGCATGGATACGACTCTCCCAGGTGTGCCGTCCGCCGGGGGCCGCCTTGGCCCCGAGTATCGTCCGAAAGTGAGGCAACCTCCCGTGGCTCGTCCGCCCTCTTATCCAGTGACCAGTGCGCACGGCGGTTCTGGTACCCGCCGTGCGCCGAACCAGCGGGGCAGATGCGTACTCCCGGGGACCAGGGGGGAGTAGGGGGAGAATGTGCGTGAGACAGTCCACCGCCATCTGGGCAAAGTACTGACCGGTGCGGCCCTCGCGGCGGCGGGGACCGCCGCGATGGTCGCGGTCACCTTGCCGGGCACGGCGGGAGCGGACGACTCCGGAGGGGCCGGCGGCGGCGCACGGGCCGCGCGGCAGGCCGGGCAGGACCCGGACGCCGCGCCGCCCGGTGTCGTGGAGCGGGCACCGGCCGAGCAGAAGCAGGGCACGGGCCGTGACCCGCTCACCGACGACGAGTTGGGGCGGGTCGAGAAGATCGCCGCCGCGGGACGGCTCTCGGCCACGGCCCGGGACGTCGACGGCGACCGCGGACCACAGCGGCTGAGCGTCGACCTCGCCGAGCCGGAGGCCGCCGAGGCGGACGACCCGGACGCGCCGCGCCGCGCCGACGTGACCTTCTACGACTACGAGAACGACACACTCGTCACCAGGACCGTCAACCTGAAGACCGGGAAGGTCGAGCGGACCGGCACCCAGCGCGGCGTCCAGCCGCCGCCGAGCCGCGCCGAGAACGCCGAGGCGGCCCGCATCCTGATCGCCCACCCGCTGGGCGCGGGCCTCAAGGCGGACTACAAGGACGCCACCGGCAGGGAACTCACCTCGCCGGACCAACTGGAGCTGAGCGGCGGGATCTACGAGGCCTCGCCGGGCGCCCAGCCCGCGGTGCTCGACAAGTGCGGCGTCCACCGGTGCGTGCGGCTGTTCTCCAAGGTCCGCAACGGACCGTGGATCGACACCAGGGACCTCGTGATCGACCTGAGCGCCCGCAAGGCCGCCGCCCTCGACCGCGGCTGACCGGCCGCCACCCGACCTGCACACCCGTACCTCCGGTAAGGGAGTCACCTCTTCATGCCCGAGAAGCACCTGCCCGGCGTGGTCCGGCCGCGAGGCCGAGGCCGCGCCGCCCGCAAGGCCGCGGCCGTCGGAGTGTCCCTGGCCGCGCTGGCCGCCGGCGCGACGACGCTCGCCGGTCCGGCCGCGGCCCGGCCGCAGACCGCGCCCGCCGCGGCGGCCCCCGGCTGCAGCACCGCCTACACGATCGAACAGAAGCTCACCACCGGCACGACCTGGCGGATGTGCTGGCGCTACGACAGCAAGGCCGGCCTCGTCCTGGAGAACATCTCCTACCAGCCCAAGGGCGAGGCCAAGCCGATCAAGGTCCTCAACAGCGCCAGACTCGGCCAGATCCACGTCCCGTACGACGACGGGAAGCACGAGTACTACGACCTGACGGGCCAGGACTTCGCGCAGGAGCTGATGGAGCTGTCGCCCGGCGAGTGCCCCGGCGGCACCATCAAGACCGTCAAGGTCCCGGACGGCGACCCGCGCCACCCGAACGTCAAGGGCCTGTGCACGACCACCCGTTCGCGCGGCCACGCCTACCGGATGCACGACCTCTTCCAGTCGGGCAAGACCTACCAGCAGCAGGGCAAGGACCTGCTGGTCTACACGGTCAACCAGGTCGGCTGGTACGAGTACATCACCGAGTGGCGCTTCCAGGACGACGGCACGATCAACATGAACGTCGGCGCGACCGGCAGCCTCTCCTTCGACGACTACAACGCCCAGGACGGACGCGGCTGGCCCATCGGCAAGGGCGCCCGGGACTACGCCACCAGCCACAGCCACAACGTCTTCTGGCGGCTCGACTTCGGCCTCGACGGCTCGTCGAAGACGAAGGTCGAGCAGTACGACTCCACCGTCAGCGCCCCCGCCGGGCGGGAGGGCCCGACCGCCCGGACCACCCGCACCAAGGTCGGCAAGGAACTCGCCGGCGACTACAAGACCTACCGCTGGTGGCGGGTGGTCAGCGCCACCGGCAAGAACAAGGACGGCCACGCGCGTTCGTACGAGCTGGTCCCCGGGCCGACCACCAAGTACCCCGGCCGCAGCTTCACCAAGCACGACATGTACGTCACCGAGTACGACAAGTGCGAGCTGTTCGCGAGCAACAACCCGTCCTGCGCGAGCGGTCACCCGAAGTCCGTCGACAAATGGGTGGGCGGCCAGGCCCTCACCCACCCCGTGGTCTGGGTGAACGTCGGTTTCCACCACATCGCCCGGGACGAGGACCAGCAGCCCATGCCGGTGCACTGGCAGGGCTTCTCCATCGCCCCGCGGGACGTCACGGCTATGAATCCGCTCACTCCGAAGGAGCTGGCATGGGAGAACGGGCACTGGGAATGGCGTAGTTGAGCACGGCAGTCGCGAAACCGACCTGTCCGTCCGGCTGCACGGCCGACCGCTCGCGGAGTACCCTTCCTTGATCGTTGAGACGGGAAAGGCCCGGGGGAGCGGAAGGCGGTGCACGGGTGGGCTCGGGAGGGCTGGAGCTGCCTCCTGGTGACGAGGGTCACGAGGGGAACTCCACAGACGTCCCGCCCGGCGCGGTGTCCCTGGCCCGGCCGATGGACGCGGGTTCCATCGGTCCGGAGCTGGACTGGGACGCCGACGCCTGGCGCGAGGTGCGCACCCGCGCCCAGCGGGCCGGCCGGGCCTACATCTGGCTGAACCTCGTCGAACAGCGGCTGCGCGCGGTCGTGGCGGCCGTGCTGCGGCCCATCTACGAACCCGTCCACGGCGACGAGTGGGTGGTGGCGGCGGCCGGCCCGGCCGGGCAGGAGTGGGTGCAGCGCGCGGTCGCCGTCCGCGAAGTCAGCCGCCGCAAGGGCTACTTGCTCGACCCGGCCGACGACAACGTGCTCAGCTTCCTCACCCTGCCCCAGCTGCGCGAGCTGATGGTGCAGCACTGGCCGTGCTTCGAGCCGTACTTCGACGAGCGCCGCGACCTCGAACTCGCCCTGGACGAGCTGGAGGTCACCCGCAACGTCGTCTCCCGCAACCGGGCCCTGTCCGAGGCGGTCCTCAGCCAGGCCGAGCGGGCCTCCGCCCGGCTGCTGGAGATGCTCGGCGCCGGCGGTGACGTCCCCTCGGCGCGCCGGCTGCCCGTCGACGCGGTCGAGGACCTGGTCGGCGACCGGTACGCCGACGTCGTCGCCGTCCACGCCGACCGGGTGCGGCTGCTGCGCCAGTTCCCGGCCGAGGACATCTTCGGCGGCGCCCGCCGGCTCGACGCCATCGGTATCGGCCTCAACCTGCTGGTGCAGAACTTCTCCGGGCGGCGCCTGGTCCGGCTCGCCGAGAGCGGCTGCCGGGTGCGGCTGCTCTTCCTCAACCCGGCCTCCAGCTCGGTCAAGCGCCGCGAACGCGAACTCGGGATGAAACGGGGCGAACTGAGCCGTTCGGTCGAGATGAACATCCTGCACATGCGCCGGGTGCGGTCCCGGCTGCGCGATCCGGGCGCGTTCGAGATCCAGGTGTACGACGAGACGCCCCGCTTCACCGCCTACCTCGTGGACGGCGACGGCGCCGACGGCATCGCCGTGGTGCAGTCCTATCTGCGCGGGGCGCGGGGGATGGAGTCGCCGGTGCTGGTGCTGCGCAACGGCAGCCGGTTGGTCAAGTCGGACGACGTGGGCGAAGTTGGACT
The DNA here is from genome assembly GCF_001514055.1 of Streptomyces corchorusii. Lineage (NCBI taxonomy): Bacteria > Bacillati > Actinomycetota > Actinomycetes > Kitasatosporales > Streptomycetaceae > Streptomyces > Streptomyces corchorusii. The sequence goes on from NZ_KQ948352.1 coordinate 43,730, forward strand.
GTTCCCGACATACCGCGAGGAATTCGAGCTGGCTTGGGCGGATTCGCGCCCGGTGTCCTGAACGGTCGGGGCCGGGTGCCGGGGCGGGCGGGGGCCGGTTCGGGGCCGGGAAGCGGAACGCTGTCGTCTGATTGTCAGTGCCGCGTGCGATGGTGGAGGCCACTGGGGGAAAGCACCACCAAGAAGGGGGGCCGCCCATGGGCTGGCACCGGGAGCTGCTGATCGGCTTCGACCTGGAGACGACCGGGACCGATCCGCGCGAGGCGCGCATCGTCACGGGCGCCGTGATCGAGGTCAGGGCGGGTGAGCCCATGGGGTGCCGGGAATGGCTGGCCGATCCGGGCGTGGAGATCCCGGCCGACGCGGTCGCCGTGCACGGCATCAGCAACGAACGCGCGACGGCCGAGGGCCGCCCGGCCGACCAGGTGGCCGACGCCATCGCCGACGTCCTGGTGTCGTACTGGAAGACGGGCGTTCCGGTCGTCGCCTACAACGCGGCGTTCGACCTCACGCTGCTCTCGGCGGAACTGCGGCGGTACGATCTGCCGTCCCTGACCGACCGGCTGGGCGGCACCCACCCCGCCCCGGTCGTCGACCCGTACACCATCGACCGCTGGGTCGACCGCTACCGCCGCGGCAAACGGAACCTGGAGGCGGTCTGCGCCGAGTACGGCATAGTCCTCGACGCGGCCCACAACGCCACCGCCGACGCCCTCGCCGCGGCGCGGCTCGCGTCCGCGATAGCCGACCGCCACCCGAAGATAGCGTCGCTGGGCCCGGCGGAACTGCACCGCCGCCAGATCGAGTGGTACGCGCAGTGGGCGGCGGACTTCCAGGCGTTCCTGCGGCGCAAGGGGGAGGCGGACGCGGTGGTCGACGGCACGTGGCCGCTAAGGGAGCTGACCGAGGGCCAGCCCGCCTAGCCGTTCCGGTCCGCGGGCGCGTGTGGCGGGCAGTGTGGTCGGCCGTCTCGTCCGGCCGCGTCCGACGGGATCCTCAGAAGGGATACCACCGCACCGTCGCGTCCCCGTCCCGCAGCGACGCCACCCGGCGCCGGAACTCGGCCAGCGCCTTCGGGTTGGACGGCGCGTGCTGGGCCACCCACGCGCAGCTCGCCGTCTCCCGGGCGCCCCGCAGGACCGCGCAGCCCTCCCACTCCCGCACATCCCACCCGTACGCCTCGGTGAAGGAGTCGTACGCCTCCGCCGGCAGCCCGTACCGGTCGCGGGAGAGGGCCATGACGACCAGGTCGTGCTCGCGCAGATCGGCGGAGAAGGTCTCCAGGTCGACCAGGACCGGCCCGTCCGGTCCGACGTGCACATTGCGGGGCAGTGCGTCCCCATGGATCGGCCCCGGCGTCAGATGGGGCGTCAGCGCCGCCGCCTGCGCGGCGAAGCCGTCGCGGCGCGCACGGAGGAATGCCGCGTCCTCAGGGTCGATCGCGTCGCCCGCGAGCCGCAGCCAGCGTTCCACACCGCCCAGCAGATCGCGGGGCGGCACATCGAAGGGAGGGGAGGGCAGTGCGTGCACCCCGCGCAGCAGGACGGCCAGATCCCGCGGCTCGGCCGGCCGTACGGCATCCGGCAGCCGGTGCCACACGGTCACCGGGTGGCCGTCCACCAGCAGCGGCTTCGGCTCGGCCGCCCGAACCGCCGGTACGTGCGCCTCGGCCAGCCAGCCGGCGACGGCCAGCTCGCGCTCGGCCCGCCCCAGCAGCTCCGCGTCCCGGCCCACCTTCACCACCAGGTCGCCGGCCGCGAACACCGCGTTCTCACCGAGGGCCAGGAGCCGTGCGTCCCGGACCGGGTCCGGCAGCACTCCCGCCGCGGCCAGTACGTCCCGCGCGCGTGCCTCGTCCATCGTCCTGCCTCCGTGCCGTCTTCCCGTGCCGTGTCTGTCCGGTCCCCGGCCAGTCTCGCATCCGCCCAGGTCGGCCACCGGGCGCGGGCCCGGCCGTCGTGCGCGGTCCCTTGACGGGGTACCGGGCCTTCACGAACATGAACACGCCAACCGGGGCAGGCAAAGGGGCTGATTCCGTGACATCAGTGGCCGAAGCGCGGACACCACCGGCCGAAGCACGCCGGCCGGCCGGTCGCCGCGCCGCCGATCACAGCGCCTGGTTCCTGGTCCTGCCCGCCCTCATCCCCATCCTCCTGCTCAGCGTCGGCCCGCTGCTCTACGGCATCCTGCTGGCCTTCACCGACGCGCAGTCCGGCCGGACGGCCGCCACCCGGTGGATCGGCGCCCTCAACTTCCGCGACCTGCTGCACGACACCCTGTTCTGGGAGTCGTTCCGGATCGGGCTGGTCTGGGCGGCCGGCGTGACCGTGCCCCAGTTCCTGCTGGCGCTCGGCCTGGCCCTGCTCCTGAACCAGGACTTACGCCTGCGCGGCCTGGCCCGCGCCCTCGCGATCGTGCCCTGGGCGATGCCCGAGGTCGTCGTCGGCATCATGTGGCGCCTCGTCTACAACCCGGACGCCGGCGTCCTCAACGAAACCCTGCGCGACCTCGGCCTCGGCACCGGCCGGGACTGGCTGAGCGGCCTGGCCACCGCGCTGCCCGCGGTCATCGTCGTCGGCGTCTGGGCGGGCCTGCCGCAGACCACGGTCGCCCTGCTCGCCGGACTCCAGAACGTGCCGCGCGAACTCCACGAGGCCGCGGCGGTCGACGGCGCGGGCGCCTGGCGCCGCTTCCGCACCGTCACCTGGCCCGCGCTCCGGCCGGTGGCCCTCGCCATCACCGCGCTCAACCTCATCTGGAACCTCAACTCCTTCGCGCTGGTCTACGTGCTCACGAGCGGCGGACCCGGCGGAAAGACCCGGCTGCCGATGCTCTTCGCCTACGAGGAGGCGTTCCGTTACGGCCAGTTCGGCTACGCGGCGGCGATGGGCTGCGTGCTCGTCGCGGTGGTCGCGGTCCTGCTCGCGGTGTTCCTGGCCGGCCGGCTGCGGGGCGGTGAGGAGGCATGAGGACCCGCCGCGCGGCCCGCGCCGGACAGTACGCCGCCCTCCTCGGCTACCTGCTCTTCCTGGCCTTCCCCTTGCTGTGGCTGCTGTCCACCGCGCTCAAGTCCCCCCGTGAGCTGGGCAGTCTGCACCCCACCTGGCTCCCGCGCCACCCCACCCTGGCCAACGTCCGGCAGGCGTTCGCGGAGCAGCCGCTGGCGCACGCCGCGCTGAACTCCCTGGTGGTGGCGCTCTGCACGGCCGTCGTCGCGGTGTTGATCGCGACCCCGATGGCCTACGTCATGGCCCGGCACCGCTCCCGGCTGACCCGGGCCGCCACGGCGTGGGTGGTGGTCAGCCAGGCGTTCCCCTTCGTCCTGGTGATCATCCCGCTGTTCCTGGTGCTGAAGAACCTGCGGCTGATCGACTCCCTGACCGGGCTGGTGCTGGTGTACGTGGTGTGGGCGCTGCCGTTCGCGCTGTGGATGCTCACCGGGCACGTCCGGGCGGTGCCCGCCGAACTGGAGGAGGCGGCGGCCGTGGACGGTGCCGGACGTCTGAGAACGCTCGTGTCGGTGACGGCGCCGCTGCTCGCACCCGGCATCGCGGCGACGGCCCTGTTCGCGTTCGTCACCGCGTGGAACGAGTTCTTCTTCGCGCTGGTGCTGCTCAAGAGCCCGCAGAGGCAGACCCTGCCGGTGATCCTCACCCACTTCATCGGCGCGGAGGGCGTGGCCGACCTCGGCCCGCTGGCCGCCGCCGCGTTCCTCGCCACCCTCCCCTCCGTCGCCGTCTTCGCGCTCGTCCAGCGGCGGATCACAGGCGGCCTGCTCGTAGGGGCGGTGAAGAGCTGATGGGCGGTGAAGAGCTGATGCGGACCAGAAGCGCCACGGCGCTCGTCGTGCTCCTGCTGCTCCTCGCGGGCTGCACCTCGGGCGCTCGCACGGACGGCGGCCCGATCACCCTGCGCTTCCAGTCCCTGGCCTGGCAGCAGGAGTCCGTCACCGCCAACAAGGAGCTGGTGAAGGAGTGGAACGCGTCCCACCCGGACATCAAGGTCGAGTACGTCCAGGGCAGTTGGGACAGCGTGCACGACCAGTTGCTGACCTCCTTCGAGGGCGGTGAGGCCCCCGACATCGTCCACGACGCCTCCGACGACCTCGCCGACTTCGCCTATGGCGGCTACCTGGCCGACCTGACCGGCCTGCTGCCCGCCCGGCTCAGGTCCGACATCCCTGAGAGCAGCTGGGAGACGACCGCCTTCGGGAACGGCGTCTACGGCGTGCCGTTCCTCCAGGAACCGCGTGTCCTGATCGCGAACGCGGACCGGCTGCGCGCGGCCAAGGTGCGCATACCGACGCCGGAACACCCGTGGAGCTGGGCGGAGTTCCGGCAGGTGGCCAAGCGGCTGAGCGGGCCCGGGCGGTACGGCGTGGCCTGGCCGCTGAAGGAGCCCGTCTCCGCCACGCTCAACCTGTCCCTGTCGGCGGGCGGGCGGCTGTTCCACCGGAACGCGGACGGGAAGGTCACCGTACGGTTCACGGCCGGGGACGCGGTCGTACCGCGCACCGTGCACGACCAGGTCGCCGTCGACCGCAGCGCGCCCGCCTCCACGCTGGGCAGCGGCAGCTCGGACACCCTGCCGGGCTTCTTCGGCGGCCGGTACGCGATGGTCCCGCTGGGCTTCTCCTACCGCCAGCAGATCGCGCAGCAGGCTCCTGAGGGCTTCCGCTGGGAGGTGCTGCCCGCGCCGTCGGGCGCCGACGGGCTCACCCAGGGCGTCAGCCCGCAGACGCTGTCCGTCTCCGCCGACTGCCCGCACAAGAAGGAGGCGGTCGCGTTCATCGACTTCCTGCTGCGGCCGGAGAACATGGTCCGCCTCGCCCTCGGGGACTGGATGCTGCCCACCGGCACCGAGGCCCTGAAGGACCCGGCGCTGCACACCACGGAGAACGGCTGGGCCACCGGCACCGCCCTCGCGGCCCGGCTGCGCCCGGCGCCCGCCCAGTCCGTGCGCGGCTACCCGGAGTGGAAGGACAAGGTGGCCACCCCGGCCTACCAGGAGTACTACAGCGGCGCCATCGGCCTCGCCGAACTGCGCCGTCGCCTGGAGAGAGACGGCAATCTGGTGCTGGCCCGCTACCAGCGCTGAGCGTGACCGCCGGTTTGCACGGGACTCGGCCCGGCACGTGCCGTCGCGCCGGGCGGGAAAATCGATTGAACGAGACGTCTCGTCTCGCCTAGCCTTCGGGACATGACCGCACCCGCCCACATCGCCATGTTCTCCATCGCCGCCCACGGCCATGTGAACCCCAGTCTGGAGGTGATCCGTGAACTCGTCGCCCGGGGGCACCGGGTCACCTACGCCATCCCGCCGGCCTTCGCCGAGAAGGTGGCCGCCACCGGGGCCCGGCCGGTGCCGTACACCTCCACCCTGCCGGGCCCGGACGCCGACCCGGAGGCCTGGGGGACCACCCTGCTGGACAACGTGGAACCGTTCCTGGACGACGCGATCCAGGCGCTCCCGCAGCTCATCGAGGCCTACGCCGACGACACCCCCGACCTCGTCCTGTACGACATCACCTCCTACCCGGCCCGTGTCCTCGCCCACCGCTGGGGCGTCCCGGCGATCTCGCTCTCCCCGAACCTCGTCGCCTGGGAGGGCTACGAGGAGGAGGTCGCCGAGCCGATGTGGGCCGAGCCGAGGAAGACCGAGCGCGGGCGGGTGTACTACGCCCGGTTCGCGGCATGGCTGGCCGAGAACGGGATCAGCCTGGACCCGGACTCCTTCGCCGGCCACCCCGCGCGCTCCCTCGTGCTCATCCCGAAGGTGCTCCAGCCGCACGCCGACCGGGTGGACGAGCGCGTGTACACCTTCGTCGGCGCCTGCCAGGGCGACCGCGCCGACCAGGGCGACTGGCAGCGGCCCGCCGATGCGGAGAAGGTCGTCCTGGTGTCGCTCGGCTCGGCCTTCACCAAGCAGCCCGCCTTCTACCGGGAGTGCGTGCGCGCCTTCGGCGACCTGCCCGGATGGCACGTCGTCCTCCAGGTCGGCCGGCATGTGACCCGCGCCGAGCTGGGCGAGGTGCCGGCCCGGGTCGAGGTGCGCGACTGGGTGCCGCAACTGGCGATCCTGCGGCAGGCCGACCTGTTCGTCACGCACGCGGGCGCCGGAGGCAGCCAGGAGGGGCTGGCGACCGGGACGCCGATGATCGCCGTGCCGCAGGCCGTCGACCAGTTCGGCAACGCCGACATGCTCCAGGCGCTCGGGGTCGCCCGGCACCTGCCCGCCGAGGAGGCCACCGCCGACAGCCTCCGCGAGGCCGCGCTCGCCCTGGTGGACGACCCGGAGGTCGCGCGCCGGCTCAAGGAGGTGCAGGCGGAGATGGCGCAGGAGGGCGGCACCCGGCAGGCGGCCGACCTCATCGAGGCCGAACTGCCGGGCCGCCGCCCGAGGTAGGCGGCCGTCAGAGGTACGCCGTGGTGTCGAGCCGGGCCTTGCAGATGATCGCTCCCGGCCGGGCCCGGTCGACCCCGCTCAGGTCGAAGTGGACGTACTCCGTGCCGAAGGCGTTGCCGCCCGCCACCGCACCCGTCCGCATCTGCTCGCCGGAGGCGTGGCGCACGTACGACTTCACCGGCCTGCGTGTGCGCAGGGTCGTCCGCCGCACCGTCGAGGTGCGACCGCGTAGACGCCGCCTGTGTCGGTGACCAGGAGCCGGCCGGCGTGTTGGTGATCCGGCTGGAGGCCGTGCGGGTGGTGGAAGCCGGTGAGCCGGCGGGCGGCGTCCTCCACCGGCCGCGCCGAACTCGCCGTCGTCACGATCCGGTACGCCCCCAAGCCGGAGCCGCCCGCCGCCCACATCCGCTCCCGTCGCGGGTCCCGCAGCAGGCCGTGCGCCTGGTGGAAGGGGATCGGCGCACCCGCGCGGACCAGCGAGCCGCTGTGGCCGCCGGTGGACCGGAAGACGTGCAGGCTGCGGCCCTTGGCGTCGCTGCCGCCCGGCCCCTTGCTGCGGCCGGCGACCACCACCACGCCGGTGCCGGGGGCCCGCTCGATGGCGTGGGGGTAGTCGGGGACGTTCGCGGACCACAGCAGCTTCTTGTCCCGGCGCCGGTAGACGCTCGCCGTCCCGCTGTCCCAGGTGCGAGCAGGACCTGGCCGTCGCCGCTCGTGTCGCGGCGGAAGCGATGCTCCATGGGATGGCCTGGACCCGCCGGATTCGGCAGCCACTTGACGTGCGCGTCGGTGAACGGCTTGTCGCGGTCGAAGAGGAGGATCCTCCCGGAGTTCACGTCCCCGGTGAGCACGTCGAACGCCGGCGGAGCCGCCGCGCCCGCCGTGTGTGCGGGTGCCGCGGTCGGCAGCCCGGCCGCGGGCACGGCCAGCGCGCCCCTGAGCAGAATCCGCCTGTCCGTGTGGTGCCTCCCCCGTGCTGCGGCGTACCTGTGCGGACAACGAGAGCACGGACAGGGCCCGCCGGTTCGGGAACCGGCGGGCCCTGCGGCAACGGGCGGAATCAGACGGTCAGCCGCTCGCCCCGCTCGGGCACCGGCGCCGCCACCGGCTCGGGGCTCTCGTCGTGGGTGAGGTCCGGCAGGCGGTGCAGCCACTTCGGCAGGTACCAGTTGCGCTCGCCGAGCAGCGCCATCACCGCCGGCAGCAGCACCCCGCGGATGACCGTGGCGTCGATCAGGACCGCCGCGGCCAGGCCCACGCCCATCTGCTTCATGGACTGCATGGAGAGCGTGCCGAAGATCGCGAACACGGCGACCATGATGACCGCGGCGCTGGTGACGACCCCGGCCGTGGTGACCACGCCGTGCCGGATCGCGTCCTTCGTCGTACGGCCGCGCATCCGCGCCTCGCGGATCCGGGAGACCACGAACACGTGGTAGTCCATCGACAGCCCGAACAGGATCACGAAGAGGAACAGCGGCAGCCAGGTGACGATCGCGCCGACGCCCTCCGCGCCCACCAGCGAGGCGCCCCAGCCGTGCTGGAAGACGGCGACGAGGATGCCGTAGGCGGCGGCGACCGACAGCAGGTTGAGCACGATCGACGTGACCGCGACGGTCAGCGAGCGGAACGACAGCAGCATCAGCAGGAAGGCGAAGACGACCACGAACACGAAGACCGGGACGACGGAGCCCATGAGCTGGTCGTTGAAGTCCTTGTTGCCCGCGACCTGTCCGGTCACCGGCGCCCGCACGCCGTCGACCTTGCCGAGCGTGGCGGGCCGCACCTCGTCGCGCAGCTTCTCCAGGCTCCGTGTCGCCCGGTCCATGTCGGAGCCGCCGACCAGCGGCACGGACACCAGGGCCACGTTCTTGGCGTCGTACATCGTGACGTCGACCGGGCCGCGCGAGGCGCCCGAGACGACCGCCTGCCGCTTGAAGTCGGCCAGTGCCCGCCGGACTTCGGGGGCGTTGATGTCCTTGGCCCTGACGACGACCTCGGCCGGTTCGCTGCCGCCGGGGAAGGCGTCGTTGACGCGGTTGTACGTCTGCACGATCGGCAGCGAGTCGCCGAACTCCTGGTCCAGGGTGAGCTGCTGGGTCTTCATGCCGAGCGCGGGCGCGGCGATGGCCAGCAGCGCGCCGGCCGCGACGACGACCGAGACCAGCGGCTTGGCCAGCACGCCCCGCAGCACGGCCGTCCAGAACCGGCTGTCCCCGTTTCCCGTGCGCCTGCGGCGGCCCAGGAACGGAAGCCGCCCCTTCTCGACCCGCTCGCCGAGCAGCGACAGCAGCGCGGGCAGCACGGTCACCGAGCCGACCATGGCGACCGCCACCACCATCAGCGAGGCCAGGCCCATCGCCTCGAACTCGGCCAGCCCGGTGAACAGCATGCCCGCCATCGCCACGCACACCGTGACACCGGAGACGATGATCGCCCGGCCGCTGGTGGCGGCGGCGATCCGCAGGGCGGTGCCGGCGTCCCGGCCGGCCATCCGCTCCTCGCGCTCCCGGCGCAGGTAGAACAGGCAGTAGTCGACACCGACGGCCATACCGACCAGCAGCATCACGGAGTTGGCGGTGTCGCTCATCGGCTGGAGGTGGCTGACCAGGCCCATCAGACCCATCGTCGCCATGATCGCGGTGATCGCGAGGGCCACCGGCAGCAGCGCGGCCACCAGGGCGCCGAACGCGATCAGCAGGATGCCGAGGGCCACCGGCACCGCCGAGTACTCGGCCTGCTGGAAGTCGTCGCCGAAGGCGTCCTTGTACTGCTTCTGTATGCTGGCGCCGCCGATCTCCGCGATTTGCAGCGCGTCATGGTCCTTCTGCACCCCGGCGACGGCCTTGAGCACCGGCTCGATCCGGTCGGCGGCCGTCTCCGCGTCACCGCGCACGTCGAACCGCACCAGCGCGCTGCGGCCGTCCCGGGAGACGGTGTGCGTGTCATACGGGGAGGTCACGCCCGTCACCTGGCCGGTGCCCTCGACGGCCTCGACCACGTCGGCGACGGCCGCGCGGAACTGCGGGCTGGTGGCCTGGACGGCACCGTCCGCCGACTGGATGAGGACCGTCTCCCCGGCCGGCTCCTTGATCCCGGCGTCCTCGATGATCGTCGCGGCGGTGTGCGTCTCGCCCTTGAGCTGATCGCTCTCGTTGACGTCGACCCGGCCCGCCGCCGAGCCGAGGCCCATCGCCAGGACGACGAACACCACCCATATGCCGACGGCCGCCCAGCGGTGCCGGGCGCTCCAGCCGCCGGCGCGGGCGGCCAGCCCCCGCACCCGCACCTCTGTGTTCCCCATGACGGGTCTGCCCCCCTCGTGTGCGGTGACGGCCCCCTGCCGCCACGTCTGCTTGCTCCTGTTCGACGGTAGGGGCGGGATAAAGCCATCTCGTCGTACTGCCCGGTGAACCACGCGGGGCGCGGATCACCGCTGGGGAGGACGGTGGGCCCTTACATCTATCGCCGGTTCTCGGGGGCCGCTCTCAGGGGTGCGGTGTCCGATCCGCCGCCAGGGCCCCCTTTGTCATTGCGAAAGCTTGTTGAACAAGTCACAGCTGTGCACAGGAGTTGAACCCGGCCCCGTCGATCAGCCAGAGTTTCGCCAAGCCGGCCGACGCCCGATCCGGCGTGCGCCGAGCGCGGCCGTCGTGCCCGCCCCCACGGGGCACGACGGCCGCACCGCACCAGCGCCTCCGGCCCGGACGTGTGTGCGAGGCTCTGCCCATGCGCTACATCATCATCGGGGCCGGCGCGGTGGGCGGTACCGTCGGCGGGCGGCTGGCCCAGGCCGGCCGGGAGGTCGTCCTCGTCGCCCGGGGCCCGCACCTGGCCGCCCTCCAGGAGCACGGACTGCGACTGCGGGTTCCCCAGGGCGAGTCGACGCACCGGCTGCGCGCCGTCGACGGGCCGGAACCGCTCGGCGAACTGCGCGCCGACGACGTCCTCGTCCTCGCCGTGAAGACCCAGGACACCGTGGCCGCCCTGGAGACCTGGGGCGACGTGCCCGTCGCCGGTGGCGGCACGGCGGCCGGACTGCTGCCGCTGGTCTGCCTCCAGAACGGCGTCGAGGGCGGCCGGCTGGCGCTGCGCCGCTTCCGGCACGTGTACGGCGTCTGCGTCTGGCTGCCGTCGACCTTCGTGGAACCCGGAGTCGTCTCCGCCGCCGGCGCCCCCCTCACCGGCGTCCTGCACCTCGGCCGTCTCCCGCACGGCACCGACGACACCGCCCGCCGGATCGCCGCCGACCTCGCGGACGCCCACTTCGAGGCGCCGGTGGTGCCCGACGTGGCCCGCTGGCAGTACGCCAAGCTGCTCGGCAACCTCGGCAACGCCCTCGAAGCGGTCAGCGGGCCGGTGGCGAGCGAGGAGGCGCGGGCCCTGTTCGCGCGCGTGCGGGCCGAGGGGGAGGCCGTGCTGGACGCCGCCGGCATCCCGTACGCCGGCGCGGAGGAGCAGCGCGCGGCCCGCGGCGACAAGGTCACCCTGGTCCCGCTGGACGGCGCTCCCCGCGGCGGCGGCTCCTCCTGGCAGTCCCTGGTCCGGGGCACCGGCACCATCGAGGCGGACTACCTCAACGGCGAGATCGTCCTGCTCGGCCGGCTGCACGGCGTCCCCACCCCGCTGAACGAACTGCTGCGCGCTCTTGCCAACCGGTTCGCCCGGGAGCACCGGGCGGCGGGCTCGTTGCCCGTCGCCGACCTGGTCCGGCTGGCCGACGAGGCGGTGCGCGTCTGACCGCCGACTGAATTGGGCCAGGGGAACGGTGAGGGATTGGGACGGGATTCCGGACCACTCGGGCACTAGCGTCGGCGCCATGACGCACAGCAGCACCGCCACGGACCCGGACACCGCCGCCACCAGCGCCCCGACCCGGGTCGACTTCTTCTTCGATCCCGCCTGTCCCTTCGCCTGGATCACCTCCCGCTGGCTGCTGGAGGTGGAGCGGTTGCGCCCGCTCGACCTGCGGTTCCGGGCGATGAGCCTGTACCTGCACAACACCGGCAACGAACTGCCCGACTGGTACCGCGATTTGGTGGACCGCTCGACCGGGCCCGTGCGGGTCGCCGTGGCCGCCGCCGAACGGTACGGCGAGAAGGTGCTGCGCGACCTGTACACGGCGTTCGGCACCCGCATCCACGAACAGGGCGTCGAGGACTTCGACACCGTGATCACCGACTCGCTGGCCGGGCTCGGGCTCCCCGCCGGCCTGTCGGCCGTCGCCCACGACCCGTCGTACGACGACGCGGTCCGCCGCAGCCACGCGGCCGGCACCGAGCCGGAGACCGGCGGATACGTCGGCACACCCACCCTGCACATCGACGGCACCGTCTGGTTCGGACCCGTGCTGCGCGCCGTCCCGCGCGGCGCCGAGGCGGCCGAACTCTTCGACGCCTTCCGGGTGTTGGCCCGGCACCCCGACTTCTTCGAACTGAAGCGCACCCGCACCGGTCGGCTGCGGTTCGACTGACCCGGAGCGGGTTGGCCGATAACCGCCCCTCCGGCGGGCCGGCCGCGCCGGGCGTGTGACACGGCGCCGCCGTCCGGCGCAGAACCAAGAGCCACCGCGGTCCGACGTCACAGGGGAGCGCCGGACCGCGGCGGCCGATACCACACGACCGCCCCCCGGCACCGCCCCTCACCGAACCAGGCGACAAACCCGCGGCGTTCTCCCTAGGGTGAACCGCGCGGAAGGCCTGAGGGGGACGGACGGATGAGTGTGACGGGCAGACCATTGCCGTCATCGCCGCAGTACCGCGAGGACGGCGTGTCCCGGCGCCTGAGCGCCCCGGTGCACCTCGACGACGACTTCGCCCTGTACGCCGACCGGACGCTCACCGCAGACCGGCTCAACGCGATCGGGCTCGGCCTCGCCATCGACGCCGTCGCCCTCGCCCGGCACGCGCGCGTGGCCACCCGCCGCCGCGCCGCCCCCGACCGCCGGCCCGCGTGCCTCCAGACGGCCGTGACCCTCGCACTCCTCGCCGGTCTCCGGGGGCTGGTCAACGGAGACCGGTCACTCGGACGGGTGGCGATTTCCGGCCCTCTCGGCGCCTGTGCGATCGCCTGGACACTGGTCCGCCACACCCGGGCGCGCGGCCGTGCCATGGCGCGGGACGCGTTCCTCCGCGCCGACAGCTCCGAGCAGACCGTGCCGCCGGTGGAACCAGAGGCCGAGGCCGCGCCGCACGACCTGAACGCGCTGCCGACGCGCCCGTTCGACGTCGTCGACCCGCACATCTCCGGGGCACGGCACATGGAGACCATCTCCGGGCTCCAGGGACTGCGGGCCAGGAACCGGCTCCACGTCCTCGGCAGCAACGCCCACCTCATACCCGGGCTGGTGCCCGACCCCTGGGAGGTGGCCGCCTGCGCGATACCGCCGCAGGACGGCCGCTGCCCCCTTCGGCGCCCACGGGACGATCGTCCCGGGCGGGCAGCAAGGGACCGGACCCCAGGCCGGCCCCGGCCCTACGGGATCAGGCCCGCCCGCGCCGAAGCCGTAACCGCAATCCCACCCATCCGACGGCCCCTCCGGTCCGGGGCGGGCCGCCGGACCGCGAGCGAGGACAGGACATGAGCACCTACAACTTCGGCAACGTCAACGGCCCCGCCCACTTCGGCGACCCCGGCCAGAACCAGGTCAGCCACGCCCACCCCGACCTGCCCACCATGATGGACCTCGCCCAGCGGCTCACCGACACGCTGCGCGCCGAGTACCCGGAACTGGTGCCCCAGGGCGAGATCATCCAGGCCCAGTTCCAGGAGTCCGCCGAGGACGGCCTGCCGCCGAACCGCGGCCGGATCCGCTCCGCGCTGGAGACGATCGCCATCGCGGCCTCGGCCGGCACCGGCAGCCTCGCCTTCACCCAGCAGATGATCAACGCCCTCGGGCTGTGACCGGCCGGAGCCCCGTCGCCACGGAGCTTCGGCCACGGCACGTCACCGGGCCCGCACCCCCGCCCGGACCCCGCCGCCGAGGCCGAGCCCCGACCGCAGTGGCACCGTCCGGCCGGGCCCGACCTTCCGCGCGGTGCCGTCCGAGCGGGTCCCCGTCCAGGTCTCCCGCGAACGGTTGGCGAGCCCGGACCGCCCTGGATTCCTCAGGTGTTCGACCAGCTCCGCGAGGAGCGCCGCGTTCGAACGGCCGTGCCGCGTCGGCTCGGACAGCAGACGGCGGGCCTGCACCAGGGCGGCGCGGCGCAGCCGGACGTGGCGCTCGGTGCGCGGCAGGGGAGCGGTCACCGGCGGCAGCGCCGGCCGGCCCCGCACCCCCCAGCGGTCCCGCGGCGGCGGGTTCGCCCGGCTCTGTCATGTTCTGCCGCCCGCACGAGGCGGCAGCCCGCCCAGTGGGGTGCGCGGGCGGTGCGGCCGCGTCTGCGCCGGCGCGTCCGCCAGGCACTCGGCGGCGTCCCGCTGCCCGCCGGTCGAGCGAGGGGCGCAGTCGGGCCGCTGCGAGCAGACCGGCCGCCTCGTCGGGGTGGACGCCTGCCTCGCCGCCCGGCGGAACCGCGGTCCTCCTCGGGGCGCTCCTGGAGCAGGCTGATCAGCTGGTAGAGGACGATCCGGCGGGGCGCCCGCGGGTCGGCGCGGTGCAACTCGGCCAGTCGCGCGGCGAGCGGGGCGACGGCGGGACCCGCGGACCGGGTCAGGCCCTCCGGCAGCGGCGCGTCCACCCGGCGCCGGCCACGCGTCCCGGCGGGCACCAACAGCCCGTCCAGCACCCGAAATCCACCGGTGCCGGCCGCAGGCATCACCCCGAGGCCAGGGGCGCGGACCGCGCGCCCAGCCACCACGGAACCGCCGACGTCCGCGCACGCCAACGGCACGGCACGGCACGGCGGCGGTTACGCGCCGAGGGCCGCCACGGCCGGCCGGCAGGCCGCGGCGTACCGCTCCAGCACCACCCGCGCCACCTCCGGGGCGGGGCCGAGCACCTCGGCGAGCACGTCCGCCCCGGCCGCGCCGCGCGCGATCCGGTCCGGCAGGAAGCCGGGGGCCAGGACGTACGGCGCGACGGCGACCCGCTCGCAGCCGAGGGCGCGCAGCTCACGTACCGCGTCCTCGGTGCGCGGAAGGGACGCGGAGGCGAACGCGGGTCGCACGGCGCACCAACCGGTGTGCCACCACTCCCGCGCGATGTCGGCGATCACCGCGATCGCCTCCGGGTCGGAGGACCCCGCCGAGGCCAGTACGACCCCGGTCGAGGACTTGTCGGCGGGCGACAGGCCCGCCTCGGACAGCCGCCGTTCCAGCGCGGACAGCAGCAGCGGGGACGGGCCGAGCACGTCCGCCTGCCGTATCCGCAGCCGCGCCGGCGCGTCCCGCAGTACGGCGGGGATGTCGGCCTTGGCGTGGAACGCGCGGGTCAGCAGCAGCGGCAGGGCGACGACGTCCCGTACCCCCTCCGCCGCCAGCGACCGAAGCACCCCGTGCACCGACGGGACGTTGAAGTCCAGGAACCCGGTCTCCACGCGCAGGCCCGGCCGCAGCGACCGCACCCGCTCCACCAGGGCGTGCACGGTCGCCGCGTGCCGCGCGTCGCGGCTGCCGTGGGCGATGACGAGGAGGACCGGACGGCGCATGGTCAGCCCTTCACCAGCAGACCGCGGCTGCGCAGCACCCACCGCTCCAGCGGGCTGAAGATGAGCAGGTCGATGGCGATGCCGACGAACAGGATCAGGAAGATGGCCTCGAACACCATGGACATGGAGCTGGCGTTGCGGCCGTTCTCCAGCAGCGCGCCCAGGCCGATGCCGAGGTCGGGGGAGGATGCGATGATCTCCGCGGCCATCAGCGAGCGCCAGGAGAAGGCCCAGCCCTGCTTCAGGCCCGCGAGGTAGCCCGGCAGCGCGGCCGGCAGGACGATGTGCCAGGCGCCCCTCACCCCGGTCGCGCCCATCGTGCGGCCCGCCCGCAGGAACAGCGGCGGCACCTGGTCGATGCCGGAGACCAGGCCGTTGGCGATCGACGGGACCGCGCCGAGCAGGATCACCGCGTACATCATCGAGTTGTCCAGGCCCAGCCAGATCACCGCCGGCGGCACCCACGCCACCGACGGCAGCGACTGAAGACCGGACAGCACCGGGCCGATGGCGGCGCGCACGAACTTCACCCGCGCCACCAGCAGACCGAGCGGGGTGCCGATGGCCAGCGCGAACAGGAAGCCCAGCAGACCGCGCGAGACGCTGGTCCAGATGTAGCCCAGCAGCGTGCCCTCCAGCCAGGCGCGCTTGAACTCGCCGCCGACGTCGGCGGGGGAGGGCAGCTTCGTCGGGTCGTCGACGACCTTGAAGGAGATCAGCGCCTGCCACACGACCAGCACCACCACGGTGGCGATGACCGGCGGCAGGATCTTGCTGGTGAACGTCTGCCGGAACGGCGTACGGCCGGTGGCGACGACCTCCAGGGCGTCCAGGCCCGCCTCGACGCTCCCCGCGTCCGTGACGGTCTTGGTCTCAGTGCTGGCCATGACGCCGGATCTCCCCACGCAGGACTTCGGTGATCTCCAAGGACAGTTCGGCGACCGGCGCGTCCTCGATGCGCCGCGGCTGCGGAATGTCCACCCGCCACTCACGGGCCACCCGGCCCGGCCGGGACGACAGCAGCACCACCCGCTGCGCCAGCCGTACCGCCTCGCGCACGTTGTGCGTGACGAACAGGACGGACACGCCGGTCTCCGCCCAGATCCGGGTCAGCTCGTCGTGCAGCAGGTCCCGGGTGATCGCGTCCAGCGCGGCGAACGGCTCGTCCATCAGCAGCAGTTGGCTGTCCTGCGCGAGCGCGCGGGCCATGGCCACGCGCTGGCGCATACCGCCGGACAGTTCGTGCACCCGCTTGCCGTACGAGCCCTGCAACCGGACCAGTTCGAGCAGCTGCTCGGCCCGCTCGCGGCGCTCGTTCTTCGGCACGCCCCTGAGTCTTAGGGCGAGTTCGATGTTCTTGCCCGCGGTCAGCCACGGGAACAGGGCGTGCTCCTGGAACATCAGGGCCGGCCGCCCGTCGGTCGCGATGCTGCCGGCGGAGGGCCGGTCCAGCCCCGCCACCAGGTTCAGCAGCGTCGACTTGCCGCAGCCCGAGGCCCCCAGGAGGGTGACGAACTCACCCGGTGCGACATCGAGGCTGATGTCGTCCAGGACGAGCTGCTGTCCGCCCGGGGTCGCGAAGGACTTCGAGACGTGCTCGATGCGTGCCGCGTGCTCGACCGTCTCGGCGGCCTCGGCGAAGGTCGTTGCCATGGTCGTCACCTCCTGGGAACTCATCGGCTACGGGACTTACTCGGCGCCGAGTCCGGCGTCGCTGACGCTGCGCTCGCCCTCGGCCTTGAGGACCTTGTTCAGGAGGGTGAGGTCGTAGATGCCGTCCAGCTTGGGGTTCTCCAGCAGGCCGGCCTTGACGGCGTGCTTCGCCTCGGTGTCGAGGGTCGCGGCGAGCGGGTCGTCGGTGAACTGGATGGACTTCCACGCCGGGTCCAGCACCTTCGCGGGCAGCTCCTTGCCGGAGTCGACGCCCAGCTGCTTGTTCGCCGCGGCCTTCGCCTCGTCCGGGTTGGCGTTGATCCACTTGTTGGTCTCGACCGACGCCTTGAGGACCGCCTCGACGGCCTTCGGGTGCTCCTTGAGGAACTTCTGCGACACGATGACGTTCGTGATCACGAACTTCTTGTCCGGCCACAGCGCCGACTCGTCCAGCAGCACCTTGCCGCCCTCGGCGACCAGCTTGGACGCGGTCGGCTCCGGCACCCAGGCGCCGTCGATGGAGCCGGACTTGTAGGCGTCCGGGGTCACCTTGTTGTCCGTGCGGACGACGGACACGTCACCCTTGCCGCTCTGCGCGTCGACCTTCCAGCCCTGCTCGGCCACCCAGTTGAGGAACGCCACGTCCTGCGTGTTGCCGAGCTGCGGGGTCGCGATCTTCTTGCCCTTGACGTCCTTCAGGGACGTGATCTTCTTCGGGTTGACGACCAGCTTCACGCCGCCGGAGGCCGAACCGCCGATGATCCGCAGGCTCTTGCCGTCGGACTTGGTGTAGCCGTTGATCGCCGGGGAGGGACCGATCCAGCCGATGTCGATGGCACCCGAGTTCAGCGCCTCGATCTCGGACGGACCGGCGTTGAAGATCTGGTACTTGGCCTCGGTGGCGCCCAGCTCCTTCTGGAAGAAGCCCTTCTGGTTGCCGACCAGGGCGGTGGCATGGGTGAGATTGCCGAAGTAACCGATCTTGACGGAGTCGAGACCGTCGATCTTCTTGGCGCCGGTGGCGATCTTGGCGCCCGCGTTGTCGTCCTTGGAGTCGGACCCGTAGCCGCAGGCAGCGAGGGACAGCAGGGGCAGTGCGGCGATCGCGGCGAGTCCGCGGCGGAGCAGAGCGGAGCGGTTGGCAGGCACGGGAGGCTTTCCTCTCGTTGGCCCGGCGGTCACGGTCTCTCAGGTCGTGGCCGGGAGTCGGCAAAGGGTCTTCGTCGCTTCCGGGACGGGGGTCCCCCCGCTTGCGAGCGAAGCCGAGCATGTGGGGGAAGGTGGGGGGACGGGGCGCGCAGGCAGTGCGCGTACGTCACGGCGCACATCGCGCGACCCCGCCCTGCCCGCTGCCGAGGGCGCCGCTGCCGACACGGCCGCCCTCCTTGGCGAACGTCGCGTAGAAATCGGTGGAGTTCATGCTCAGAAGTCCCAGCCGTCGTCGTCGGCCGCGTCCTTGACCGGCTCGGGGGACGCGAAGGACTCGCCGACCATGCCCGCGGTGAGCGTGGTGCCGTCGGCGGGGTCGATCAGGATGAAGGAGCCCGTGCGGCGCGAGTCGGCGTAGGAGTCGACCGGCAGCGGCTCGGCGGTACGGATCTTCACCCGGCCGATGTCGTTGGCGACGAGCTGTCCCGGGTGCGGGTGCAGGGACAGGTCGTCGAGGGTCAGCCGGGACGGGATGTCCTTCACGATCGCCTTGACCGTGCGGGTGCCGTGCTTGAGCAGCACCCGGTGGCCGACGGTCAGCGGCGCGTCGGCGACGTGGCAGACGGTCGCCTCCACGTCCTGCGTGGTGGCCGGGGCGTCCTTCGTCGGCACGATCAGGTCGCCGCGCGAGACGTCGATGTCGTCCGCGAGCAGCACCGTCACCGACTGCGTCGTCCAGGCCACGTCGACCGGCTCGCCGAGCAGGTCGATCCCGGAGATCGTCGAGGTACGGCCGGACGGCAGGACGGTGACCTGATCGCCCACCCGGAACGTACCGGCCGCGATCTGGCCCGCGTAGCCCCGGTAGTCCGGGTGCTCGGCGGTCTGCGGCCGGATCACGTACTGCACGGGCAGCCGCGCGTGGCAGTGCGCCAGGTCGTGGCTGACCGGCACGGTCTCCAGGTGCTCCAGCACGGTCGGGCCGCCGTACCAGTCCATGTGCGCGGACGGCTCCACCACGTTGTCGCCGGCCAGCGCCGAGATCGGGATCGCGGTGACCTCCGGGACGCCCAGCTCGGTCGCGTACGCCGTGAACTCCTCGGCGATCGCGGCGAACACCCCCTCCTCGTACCCGACGAGGTCCATCTTGTTGACGGCGAGGACGACGTGCGGGACGCGGAGGAGCGCGGCGATGGCCGCGTGCCGGCGGGTCTGCTCGACCACGCCGTTGCGGGCGTCGACCAGGATCACCGTCAGCTCGGCCGTGGAGGCGCCGGTGACCATGTTGCGGGTGTACTGCACATGGCCCGGGGTGTCGGCGAGGATGAACCGGCGGCGCGGGGTCGCGAAGTAGCGGTAGGCGACGTCGATGGTGATGCCCTGCTCGCGTTCGGCGCGCAGGCCGTCGGTGAGCAGCGCGAGGTCCGGGGCGTCCTGGCCCCGGCTCGCGGAGGCGCGCTCGACGGCCTCCAGCTGGTCGGCGAGGACCGACTTGGAGTCGTGCAGCAGCCGTCCGACGAGCGTGGACTTGCCGTCGTCGACGGAGCCGGCGGTGGCGAACCGCAGCAGGGTGGTGTCCGAGAGCGCCTCGGTCGTGGTCGTGCTCATGCTTAGAAGTACCCCTCGCGCTTGCGGTCTTCCATCGCGGCCTCGGACAGCTTGTCGTCGGCGCGGGTCGCGCCCCGCTCGGTCAGCCGGGACGCGGCGATCTCGGCGATGACCTTCTCGATCGTGTCGGCGCCGGAGTCGACCGCGCCGGTGCAGGACATGTCGCCGACGGTCCGGTAGCGCACCTGCCGCTTCTCGACCGTCTCGCCGTCCTTGGGCCCGCCCCAGTCCCCGGCCGTCAGCCACATCCCGTCGCGCTGGAACACCTCGCGCTCGTGGGCGAAGTAGATCTCCGGCAGCTCGATGCCCTCGCGGGCGATGTACTGCCAGACGTCCAGCTCGGTCCAGTTGGACAGCGGGAAGACCCGGACGTGCTCACCGGGGGCGTGCCGGCCGTTGTACAGGTTCCACAGCTCGGGGCGCTGGCGGCGCGGGTCCCACTGGGAGAACTCGTCGCGCAGCGAGAACACCCGCTCCTTGGCGCGGGCCTTCTCCTCGTCGC
The DNA here is from genome assembly GCF_001514055.1 of Streptomyces corchorusii. Classification (NCBI taxonomy): domain Bacteria; kingdom Bacillati; phylum Actinomycetota; class Actinomycetes; order Kitasatosporales; family Streptomycetaceae; genus Streptomyces; species Streptomyces corchorusii. The sequence goes on from NZ_KQ948352.1 coordinate 63,635, forward strand.
GGCGGCCACCGCCGAAGACGGCGTCGAACTTCTCGCTCTGGATCTTCTCCGTCAGGGGAAGGGTCTGGAGCGGGTTGCGAGTGCCGTCGGGGCGTTCCTTGAGCACACCGCGGTCGATGTAGTCCTGGACGGAGGCCACATGGAGGCGCAGCCCATGTGCGGCCACCACACGGTCCCGGTACTCAAGGACTTCCGGGAAGTTGTGTCCGGTGTCGACATGGAGCAGCGCGAACGGCACCGGCGCGGGGGCGAAGGCCTTCAGCGCGAGGTGCAGCATGACGATGGAGTCCTTGCCGCCGGAGAACAGGATCACCGGGTTCTCGAACTCGCCCGCGACCTCACGGAAGATGTGCACCGCCTCGGACTCCAGCGCGTCCAGGTGCGACAGCGCGTACGGGCTGTCCGTGCCCTCGTCCACCTTGGCGACCGTGGTCATGCCAGTCCCCTCTCGCTCAGCAGCGCGTACACCGACGCGGCCGACTCCTGGACCGTCTGGTACTGCGACTCGATCCGCAGGTCCGGCGTCTTCGGCTCCTCGTACGGGTCGTCGACCCCGGTGAGCCCGGTCAGCTCGCCCGCGGCCTGCTTGGCGTACAACCCCTTCACATCGCGCACGCTGCACACCTCGACCGGGGTCGCCACATGGATCTCCAGGTACGGCGTCCCGTTCTCCTCGTGCCGCCCCCGCACCGCGTCCCGGCTGTCCGCGTAGGGCGCGATCACCGGCACCAGCGCCTTGACGCCGTTGCGGGCCAGTAGTTCGGCGACGAAGCCGATCCGCTGCACGTTGGTGTGCCGGTCCTCCCGGGAGAAGCCGAGGCCCGCCGAGATGAACTCGCGGATCTCGTCGCCGTCGAGCACCTCCACCCGGTGGCCCCCGGCGCGCAGCCGGTCCGCCAGCTCGTACGCGATGGTGGTCTTGCCGGCGCTCGGCAGACCCGTGAGCCAGACGGTGGCTCCGGTCGTCACGTGGTTCTCCTGAATCCGCTCGTTCGTCATCCGTGCAGCCCGCACTCGGTCTTGGCCCGGCCCGCCCAGCGGCCGGCCCGCGCGTCCTCGCCCGCCAGGACCCTGCGGGTGCACGGGGCGCAGCCGACGGAGGCGTATCCGTCCATCAGCAACGGGTTGGTGAGCACGCCGTGTTCGGCGATGTACGCGTCCACGTCGTCCTGGGTCCAGCGGGCGATCGGCGAGATCTTGACCTTCCGCCGCTTCTCGTCCCAGCCGACGACCGGGGTGTTCGCCCGGGTCGGGGACTCGTCGCGGCGCAGTCCCGTCGCCCACGCCTGGTAGTTCTCCAGGCCCTCTTCCAGCGGCCGCACTTTGCGCAGCGCGCAGCACAGGTCGGGGTCGCGGTCGTGCAGCTTCGGGCCGTACTCGGCGTCCTGTTCGGCGACCGTCTGCTTCGGCGTGAGGGTGATGACGTTGACGTCCATCACGGCCTCCACGGCGTCCCGGGTCCCGATGGTCTCCGGGAAGTGGTAGCCGGTGTCGAGGAAGACGACGTCCACGCCCTTGAGCACGCGCGAGGCGAGATGGGCGACCACGGCGTCCTCCATGGAGGAGGTGACGCAGAACTTCGTGCCGAAGGTGTCCACCGCCCACTGGAGGATCTCCAGGGCGCTGGCGTCCTCCAGGTCACGGCCCGCCTGCTCGGCGAGCGCCTTCAACTCCTCGGTGGTCCGTTCGTCCTGAGCCGTCGTCATATCAGCTCGTCCCCTCCGTTGTCGGCTCGCCGGAGCCCTCGGGAGAGCAGCCCGAGGAACTTCAGCCGGAATGCGCGGTTGCAGGCCCCGCACTCCCAGGCGCCGTGACCCTCGTCGTTCGGACGCAGGTCCTCGTCGCCGCAGTAGGGGCAGTAGAAGGGCGCGGCCCGCTCGCTCACGACAGCGCCTCCTCGCTCGCCCGCGCCGCCCAGGTCGCGAACCGCTCGCCGTCCTCGCGCTCGGCCTGGAACCGCTTGAGCACCCGCTCGATGTAGTCGGGCAGCTCCTCCGCGGTGACCTTCAGGCCGCGCACCTTGCGGCCGAAGCCCGGCTCCAGCCCGAGGGCGCCGCCCAGGTGCACCTGGTAGCCCTCGACCTGCTCGCCTCGGTCGTCGAGGACCAGCTGGCCCTTGAGACCGATGTCCGCGACCTGGATGCGGGCGCAGGCGTTCGGGCAGCCGTTGAGGTTGATGGTGATCGGCTCGTCGAAGTCCGGCAGCCGGCGCTCCAGTTCGTCGATCAGCGTCGAGCCGCGCTGCTTGGTCTCCACGATGGCGAGCTTGCAGAACTCGATGCCGGTGCAGGCCATGGTGCCGCGCCGGAAGGAGGACGGCCGGGCGGTGAGGTCCAGCGCCTCCAGGCCCTGCACCAGCGAGTCGACCTTGTCCTGCTCGACGTCGAGGATGATCATCTTCTGCTCGACGGTGGTGCGGACCCGGCCCGAGCCGTGCGCCTCCGCGAGGTCGGCGACCTTCGTCAGCGTGGCGCCGTCGACCCGGCCGACGCGCGGCGCGAAACCGACGTAGAACCGGCCGTCCTTCTGCCGGTGCACACCGATGTGGTCGCGCCACTGCTGGACCGGCTGCTCGGGAGCGGGACCGTCGGTCAGCTCGCGCTTGAGGTACTCCTCCTCCAGCACCCGCCGGAACTTCTCCGCGCCCCAGTCGGCGACGAGGAACTTCAGCCGGGCCCGGTTGCGCAGCCGGCGGTAGCCGTAGTCACGGAAGATCGAGATGACGCCCTCGTAGACGTCCGGTACCTCGTCGATCGGTACCCAGGCGCCGAGGCGCACGCCCAGCTTGGGGTTGGTGGACAGACCGCCGCCGACCCAGACGTCGAAGCCCGGGCCGTGCTCGGGGTGGCGGACGCCCACGAACGCGACGTCGTTGATCTCGTGCACGACGTCCAGCAGCGGCGAACCCGAGATGGCCGTCTTGAACTTGCGCGGCAGGTTCGAGTACGCCTTGTTGTTCAGGACGCGGCGCTTCATCTCCTCCAGCGCCGGCGTGGCGTCGATGATCTCGTCCTCGGCGATGCCCGCCACCGGGGAGCCGATCATCACGCGCGGGGTGTCGCCGCAGGCCGTGATGGTGGACAGGCCGACGCCCTCCAGCCGGTCCCAGATCTCGGGCACGTCCTCGATCCGGATCCAGTGGTACTGGACGTTCTGCCGGTCGGTGATGTCCGCCGTGCCGCGCGCGAACTCCTGCGAGATCTCGCCGATCACCCTGAGCTGCGCCGTGGTCAGCGCCCCGCCGTCGATGCGGACGCGCAGCATGAAGTACTCGTCGTCCAGTTCCTCCGGCTCCAGGATCGCGGTCTTGCCGCCGTCGATCCCGGGCTTGCGCTGGGTGTACAGCCCCCACCAGCGCATCCGGCCGCGCAGGTCGTTCGGGTCGATGGAGTCGAAGCCGCGCTTGGAGTAGATCGTCTCAATGCGTGTCCGCACATTGAGACCGTCGTCGTCCTTCTTGAACTGCTCGTTGCCGTTCAGGGGCGTGAAATGGCCGACGGCCCACTGGCCCTCACCGCGGTGACGGCTCACCTTGCGGCGGGGCGCGGAGGCGGCGGGGTTCTGTGGGGTGGCGGCCATGGATGTACGTCCTTCGGGACAGGCGGGAATGCGGCTGACCTGCGCGTACGTGCGCATGCGGCATGGGTGCGCGGCATTGCGCACACATGATCGGTACGAGGGGGGGAACGGCGGTGCTGGGAGGCGTCAGCTCGCCGGACAGATGGCGCTGGACATGCGGCCGAGGTCGACGTGCCGCCGACTCACCAAGGCAATTCCAGTTCCGGACATGACGGAAGCGTGTCACGGCGATCTGAACGCAGTCCAGCTTCATCCATCATGTGGACACCCTTGTCCCGGAATGTGGGACAAGGGTGTCGTCGCTCACATGCGTCGCCGAAAGGCTTGTCCTGGCAGGTCAGGCGGGGTATGCACCGGGCCAGGGCCCCGGCGCGGCCACATCCGGCTCCAGCTCCACCTTGGTGTCGAACAGCTTGAAGCCGCGCCGCTGGTAGTTGTCCATCGCGAACTCGCCGTCCTTGCTGCACGTGTGCAGCCACACCCGCTTCGTCGGCGTCCGCCCGGGCCACCGCTCGGCCAGGTCCCACGCGCGGGCCGTCCCGTACGCCAGCAGGTGGCCGCCGATGCGCCGGCCGCGGAAGGCGGGGATCAGCCCGAAGTAGACGATCTCGACCGCGCCCTCGTCCTGCGGCTCCAGTTCGACGTAGCCGGCCGGGGTGCCGTGGTCGTAGGCCACCCAGGTCTCCACGCCGGGCCGCTCCAGGAACTCCTGCCACCGCGCGTACGTCCAGCCCAGCCGGTCGGTCCAGCGGATGTCGCCGCCGACCGAGGCGTACAGGAACCGGCTGAACTCGGGGGAGGGCACCTCGGCGCGGACGATCCGGACGTCGCCGTCGGGGGCGGCGGCGGGCAGGAGATCGGCCGGGGAGGTCTGCTCAAGGGACCAGGTGGTGACAGGGGTGCTGCTCATGCGGGCCAGGGAACCATCCCGCGGCCCGGTCTGTCGATCGGGTCCGGGGGCGCCCGCCGCAGCCGGGCGGCGCATCGCCCGCGGGTGCGAGCGGTGACGCGGCCCCCGGGGCCGGTCGGCAGGAGCGCCGTCAGTCCAGGGAGCGGTCCAGCTCGGCCAGGGGCAGCGCGAACAGCATGCGGTCGGACAGCGACCACACCTCGCCGGTCTCCTGCCAGTAGGAGAGGGAGCCCGCGTCCTGCGCCCAGCAGCGGTCCGAGGCGTCGGCGCCGCAGCGGGCCGCCCGGGCGCCCCGGGTGTCCTGCCGCCACAGTCCGCCGTGCCCGTCCTGCGACTCGGGCAGCCGTCCCACATACCAGGACGGCCGGTCCGCCCCGGGCTTCCGGTACGACAGCAGGCCCCGGATCCCGTCGGCACGGGTCCGGTACGCCTCCACCGCGTCCGCCCGCCCCCAGGGGTCCGTGGCGAGCAGCCCGGCACGCGCCGGGTCGTCGCTGAACGCGTACCGCCACAGCCGGGCGCGCCGGTGGCCCCCGGGCGCGGTCCACTCCGCGGCGACCAGACTGTCGGGTGTCGTACCGCGGTCGAGGGCGAGCGCGCCGGGACAGGGCGGCCCGGAGGGGGCGCAGCGGCCGGAGGTGAAGCGGTACGAAGCGACCGCGGGCAGTACGTAGGCGTGGCCGTCGGCGGACCAGCCGCCGGCCACGCGGCCGATCGCCGGCCCGTCGACCGTGGTGCGCTGGATGTGGTCCAGATCGTAGACGTACAGCGCGTCGGCGCCGCCGGCCGTGGTGGTGACCAGCAGCTTGTTCTGGTACCAGACCATGCCGGAGAGTCCGGAGGCCAGGCCCCGGTAGTCCCGGCCGCCGTCGACCGGCACCACCAGCAGCACCCAGCGGTAGGAGAGGTGGGCCGGGTCGTCGGCGTCGACGAAGGCGACCCGGGCGAGGCCGCGCTCGGCGGGGCGGCCGGTGGTGGTGCTGTGGGACCAGCCGGCGAGGACGACCCGGTGGGTGCCCCAGACGCCGTCCTCGTCGGCGTCCCCGGAGGTGGTCACCGAGGCCGGCCGCCAGTCGCCGGTGGTGGTGTCGGCCGAGTCCCAGCAGTAGGCGCGGGTGGCGGCCGGGGCGACGGGCAGCGAGGCCCGGTCGCCGGTGGCGCAGTCCTCGCCCTGGCGCAGGGTTCGGTCGGTGCTCCGGAGCACGGCGTCCACGCCGACCGGGCGGCCCATCGCGCTGGTGAGCCGGTCCAGGGAGCGCGCGGCGACCAGGTGCTCCTGGAGGCGGAGCCGGCTGGTGTCCGCCGGGGAGGTCAGCGGCTTCAGCGCGCCCGGGTCGTCGGTGACGTCGGCCTGGGAGGCGCTGATCAGGGTGGCCGCGGCGGTGAGCGCGAGCGCGGTGCCGGTCAGGACAGCGCGCAGCGCAGCGCCCCGTCTGCGTCGGCGGTGTCTGCCGCGATGCTTCATCTCTCCTCCAGAGGACGGGCCAACTGTGCCGCGCGATCCGTGGGTTGACGCGAGGAACAGGTGGGGAGGCCCGTACGGGATGCTACGGCAGGAACGGGCCGCGCAGGGCCAGGACCGCGCAGATCGGTGGAAGACGCGCGTGCGGGGCCGGGGCCGGCTGGACGGTCACCCCTGTCCGGGCCGCTCGGTCCGGGCGTCGAGCACAGCATTCCGCTTCCGGGTCACCGCTGGTGCCGTCGACTGGGGAAGCAGGTGGGACGGATCTTCTGGAAGGATCACGTCCACTTCCGCATCGTCGCGGAAACGATACGGCCGATGCTGGAGGAGTTCCCCGAGATACCTCCGGATCCTGGACATCTCAGCCCGTACCGTCACGGTCCGGGACGGATCGCCGAACAGATCCTCGGCCAGCCCCGCCGCCCCGCGCCCGGCACGGTGCTCGGTGAGCAGGAACAGCAACTCGGCATGGCGCGGACTCAGTTCCCGCGACCAGGAACCCGCCGACGCCGTGACCGTCACCGTGCGGCGGCCCGGCCGGGCGAGGTCCAGCACGATCCGGCGGGCACCGGCCCGCGGCTCCTCCTCCGCCCGCAGCAGCCACCCCCCGGCCAGCGGCTCCACCGCGCAGGAGCCGAGCGAGGGCAGCCAACGGCGGCCCGGCGCCAGCGCCCCGGGCAGTGTCACCCGCCGCACGTACGGCATCCCGGTCACGGCCGCCGCCCAGCCGTCGCGGTCCACCACCAGCGCCCGCCCGGCCAGCCGGGCCAGCACCGGCGCCGCCACCACCCGCAGCCGCTCCAGCGAGGCCAGATGAAGCTCCCGCAGCCGGGCCTCGGCCAGCTTGGCGACCGAGTCCACCCAGGCGAGGGTCGCCGGATGCATGGTCTCCAGCGGGCCGCTGACGTCCACCACGCCGAGCAGCCGCCCGTCCCGCGGATCCGTGATCGGCGCGCCCGAACAGGTCCAGGAGACGTGCGACCGCACGAAGTGCTCGCCGGCGAACACCTGGACCGGCCGCCGTACCACCGCCGGGGTGCCCACCCCGTTGGTGCCGACGACGTCTTCCCGCCAGTCCGCGCCGAGTTCGAAGCCCAGCCCGTCGGCCTTCCGCAGTACCGACGGCACACCCTCCCGCCACAGCACGCGCCCGTCGGCGTCCGCGACGACCATGATGTGCTGGGCGACGTCCGCGACCGAAAGCAGCCCCTCCCGCAGCACCGGCAGGACATGCCGCAGCGGCGACTCCTCCCGCCGGCGCCGCACCTCGTCCGAGGGCAGCAGCCCGGACCTGAAGTCGCGTTCGGGGTCGACACCGCTGCGCAGCATCCGTCCCCACGACTGCTCGATCACCGGACGGGGCGCGAGCCGCGTACGCTGCCCGGCGAGCGCGGCCTCGCGCACCTCGCTCAGCACCCGCGCCGCCTGCGCCGCGTCCACGGCGGCCAGACGCGCCACGTTCATCGGCGGGTTCCCCACTGCGGTCCTCCCGGAAAGGGGCGTCGAACACACGTGTAGAGCCGTCCGGGCGGCGCTTTCCGGACCGGCTGTGCGTCTCATACTGCCGTTCCGGACATGGCGGAGGCACAGACTCCGCGCATGTGCCCCCAAGAGTTGCAACCCCCTGCAACCCTGGTGAACCACCGGAGCGTGGCCGAGACTTGACCCAGGTGGTGGGGGGTGGTGCTGTGTCGGCGCAGCACCACCCCCTCCCTCCGGGGCCCCGGCCGGGTACGCCGGGTCAGACCGGACGCGCTCGATCCACCACCGACTCCAGGTCAAGGCCCGCCGGCAACGTGCCGAAGGACGCGCCGTGGTCGCCGCCCAGACGGGAGGCGCAGAAGGCGTCGGCCACCTCCGGCGGGGCGAACCGCACCAGGAGAGAGCCCTGGAGGACCAGCGCCAGCCGCTCCGCCAGGCGCCGGGCGCGCCCCTCGACGCCCTCCAGGTCGGCGAGTTCGGTGAACAGGTCCTTCACCGCCCGGTCCAGGCGGTGGTCCGCGCCGTGCGCCCGGCCGATCTCGGTGAGGCAGGCGTCCAGCGCGCCCGGCTCCCGCCGCAGGGCCCGCAGCACGTCCAGCGCCTGCACGTTCCCCGCGCCCTCCCAGATGGAGTTCAGCGGCGACTCCCGCACCAGCCGGGGCAGACCGGACTCCTCCACGTACCCGTTGCCGCCCAGGCACTCGGCGGCCTCCACGGCCACCGGGGCACAGCGCTTGGTGATCCAGTACTTCGCGGCCGGCACCGCGAGCCGCAGGAAGGCGCGCTCCTGCTCGCCACCGTCGTCCCAGGCCGCGGCCAGCCGCAGCGCGAGCGCGGTCGCCGCCTCCGACTCCAGCGCGAGATCGGCGAGGACGTTGCGCATCAACGGCTTGTCGACCAGCTTCCCGCCGAATGCCTCCCGGTGCGCGCAGTGGTGCACGGCCTGTGCCACCGCCTGCCGCATCAGGCCCGCCGAGCCGAGCGCGCAGTCCAGCCGGGTCGCGGCGACCATCCCGATGATCGTGCGGACCCCGCGCCCCTCCTCGCCGACCCGGCGCGCCCAGGTGCCGTCGAACTCGACCTCAGCGGAGGCGTTCGAGCGGTTGCCCAGCTTGTCCTTCAGCCGCTGGATCCGGAAGACGTTGCGGGTGCCGTCGGGCAGGACCCGCGGGACCAGGAGGCAGGTGAGCCCGCCCGGGGCCTGCGCGAGCACCAGGAACGCGTCCGACATCGGCGCCGAGCAGAACCACTTGTGCCCGGTCAGCACGTACGTGCCGTCCTCCGTGAGGGGCCGTGCCGCGGTGGTGTTCGCGCGGACGTCGCTGCCGCCCTGCTTCTCGGTCATGCCCATTCCGAACAGGGCACCGGGCTTCTGTCCGGCGGGCCGCAGCTCCCGGTCGTAGACCGTGGACGTCAGCCGGGGCTCCCACTCGGCGGCCAGCTCCGCGTCGGCGCGCAGGGCGGGCACCGCCGCGTGCGTCATCGACAGCGGGCAGCAGGTGCCCGCCTCGACCTGCGTCCAGACCAGGAACCCGGCCGCCCGCCGCACGTGCCCCGACGGGCGCGTCCAGGCGCCGGTCAGCCCGGCCGAGACGCCCTTGCCGAGCAGCCGGTGCCAGGCCGGGTGGAAGTCGACCTCGTCGATCCGGTGGCCGTACCGGTCGTGGCTGCGCAGCCGGGGCGGATGCTCGTTCGCCTGCACCGCCCACTCCTGGAGCTGCGCCGAACCGGCGGCCCGGCCCAGCGCGGACAGCTCGGCGCGCACCTCCTTGAGGACATCGGCGCCGGTGTACCGGTCGACGGCCTCGGCGAGGGCCCGGTCGGCGGTGAAGACGTCGTAGCCGGCCAGCGGAGGCGGCTGGTTCGTCACGGTGTGGGTGGAGGTGCCTGCCATGAAAGCGAACCTACCCGGGACGGCGGCGGTGATGGCTGGCGGAGTGGCACAGCGCCGGAAATCGATGCGTCCGCTCGGTGATCGCCCCCGGAAGGTGAGGGCGGCCCGGTGCGGCGGCTACCGTTAGGTCGTGCAGCCAGCAAGTGAAACCCCCGAGCGGCCGGCCGGCCGGCTCCACCGCGCCAGAGCCCTCTACCGGAACGTCTCCAAGCGCAGGACCGCCTGGCTGTTGCTCAAGGACACCGTCAACTCCTGCATGGAGTACCGCATCCTGGGCCTGGCGGCCGAGGCGGCGTTCTTCACGCTGCTGTCCGTGCCGCCGCTGCTGCTGAGCCTGATCGGACTGCTCGGCTACGTCGACGACTGGACCGGCGCCGACACCATCCACAGCCTGGAGACCAACCTCCTGGAGGCCTCCCGCACGGTGCTGTCCGACAAGGGCGTCAAGGACATCGCCGAGCCGATCCTGCACGACGTGATGAAGGGCGGCCGGCCCGACGTCATCTCCATCGGCTTCCTGTTCGCCCTGTGGTCGGGCTCGCGCGCGGTGAACGTCTTCATCGACACCATCACCGTCATGTACGGCCTCGACGGCGTCCGGGGCATCGTGAAGACCCGGATCATGGCGTTCCTGCTGTTCATCGTGGCGCTGCTGATCGGCTCGGTGGCACTGCCGCTGATGGTGGCCGGGCCCGACGCGGTGGTGCGGATCCTGCCCTGGTCGGAGACGGTCGTCCAGGTCCTGTACTGGCCGGTCGTGATCGTCCTGTCCATCGTCTTCCTGACGACCCTGTACCACGTCTCGGTGCCGGTCCGCTCGCCGTGGATCGAGGACGTGCCCGGCGCGCTGGTCGCCCTCGCCATGTGGGTCCTCGGCAGCTTCCTGCTGCGCATCTACCTCACCAGCACCATCGAGGGCGCCACCATCTACGGCTCCCTCGCCGCCGCCGTCGCCGTCCTGCTGTGGATCGGTGTGTCCGCGTTCGCCGTGCTCGTCGGCGCGGCCGTGAACGCGGCCATCGACCGGGTCTGGCCGGCCGCGGCCACGGCCGCCGCGCGCGAGGCCAACGAGCGGGTGCGGCACGCGCAGGTCGCCGAGTACGTCGCCCGCGCCGCGGCGGCCCGGGAGACCGACCCGGACGACCCCGACATGCCCTCCGAGTTCCCCGAGCGCTGGTCCCGCTTCCTGCCCCCGGAGGACGTGACGGCCCGCCTGCGCACCCACGCGAAGAACCCGCACCACGCGCACAAGGGGGACGGGCGGGCCGGGGGCACCGGGCGCGCCGGGGGCGAGGACGGGGACGGGGGTACGACGCACCCGGTGCAGTGACCGTATGAGGGGGGCGGCCTTCCCTGACCCCCGTCGGGCCGTCTCCACCCCCGGGTGTGGACCCTGCGGTGGAGAAGGCGGCTGCGCTTGTCCCCGGAATGTCCACCCGGCACTCCACCCCTGCGCCGATCCGCCGGGCACCGCCTCGCACCTAGCGTGAAGATCGTGCACGCGCAGGCCGGGGCGTCCGGCCAGTGCGGACAGCCGGGCAGCGCCGTGGTTCGTCACGCCGCCCGGTACGGCTTTCGGCACCGGGCGAGGAGGCGGCGGACATGGCGGATCCGACGGGACACACGGGACGCAGTGGTACGAGGGGGAGGGCGGGCGGCACGGGCGGGGACGCCGGGGCTACCGGGGTCGGCGGGGCCATTGGGCGGATCGGGAGCGCCGGGACCGCCGGGATCGGTGGGACAGCCGGTATCTGTGGGGCCCCTGGAAGGAACGTCGGGATTGCGGGATCGGTGGGGCCACCGGGAGCAATCGGGAGCGTCGGGACTGCCGGGATCGGCGGGGCCGCCGCCGGGCGGATCGGGAGCGCCAGGACCACCGGGAGGCTCGGAAGCACCAGGACGCTCGGGAGTGCCGGGACCGGCGGCTTCCGTGGGACAGACGCGACGGACGGGTCCGCGTCCGCCGAGCCTCCCGAGCCTGCGAGGCCGTCCGGGACCGCTCGCGGCGCCCTGCTCTCCCTCGCCGTGGACCTCGTCCTCCCGCTCCTCGTCTACTACGTGGCCCGGGCACTCGGCGCCGGTCAGGCGTCGGCCCTGCTGCTGAGCGGTGCGCCACCGGCGCTGCGTCTGCTGGCCGGCGCGGCCCGGCACCGCCGGATCGACGGCGTCGACCTGTTCTTCACGGTCCTGCTGGCCGCCGCCGCGCTGGTGTCCTTGATCGGTGGCGGCCCCCGCGTCCTGCTGTTCAAGAACGCGGCACTGTCCCTCGCGGTCGGCGGCTGGGCGCTCGGCACCGCGTTCACCGGCAGACCCCTGGCGTTCCAGGTGGGACAGCGACTGCACCGGGGCGGCGCGGCCCGCGCACGGGACAGGATCTGGCAGGACAGTGCCCCGTTCCGCCGAGCCCTGCGTGTCCTCACTGCGCTGTGGGGGGCCGAGCAGCTCCTCGACGGTGCCCTCGGCTCGGCCGCCGCCGCGACGCTGCCGACCGACGCGGTGCCGCTGCTGGACCGTGCCCTCTCGCTGCTCCTGCTGGTCCTGACCGCCGGGGCCACCGCCGTGTACACCCGCCGCTTCCGCATACGGCACGCCCTCCCGCTGTTCGGAACCCCGGCACCGGCGACGGTCCACCGAGGCAGCCCCTCCCCGGCGTCCCCGCGTCCGAGCTGACGGCACCCTCGCCTTCCGCAGACCACCCGGGCGCGCCCCGTCCGGGCGGCCCGGCCACCTCGCCAGGTCACCCGGCGGCGGTTCCGCCCGCGTGTGCTCGCCTTCCCGGTCCGCCCTTCGGGCCGTCCGAGGAGGCCCAGCGGTCATCCGTGGGCGGCGTACGCTGGCCGTCGTGTATGCGGAGCGGATGTCCCGGTTGGCCGGTGCGGTCGTGTGGAGGAACTCTCCGGTCGGTGTCGGCGCCCGGCCCGTGTTGCCCGATGGGTGCATGGATCTGCTGTGGAGCGAGGGGCGGCTGCTGGTAGCCGGTCCCGACACCCGCCCCTACCTCCCCGAGGGCCCGGCGCGTTCCTGGGCGGGCATCCGCTTCTTCCCCGGCACGGCACCCGCGTTGCTCGGCGTTCCGGCGCATGAACTGCGGGACCGCCGCGTGGAGTTGGCGGACCTCTGGCCCGCCGCGAGCGTCCGCCGGCTGTGCGACCGGGTCGCGGCGGCCCCCGACCCGGCGAGCGCACTGGAGGACATCGCCCTCGACCGGGCGGCGGAGGCGGGTGCCCCGGACCCGCTGCTGCGCCGGGTGGTGGAGTGCCTGGACGAGGGCCGCACGGTGGCCGCGACGGCCGCCGCACTGGGCCTCGGTGAACGCCGGCTGCACCGCCGCTGCCTGACCGCCTTCGGGTACGGTCCGAAGACCCTGGCCCGCGTCCTGCGCCTCCAGCGGGCGCTGGCCCTGGCCCGCTCCGGGACGCCGTACGCGCAGACGGCGGTCCGCGCGGGCTATGCGGACCAGTCCCATCTGGCGCGGGAGGTGCGGGAGCTGGCGGGGATGCCGCTCGGGGAACTATTCGCCGGGCGCGGGTAGCGGGGCGAACAGGTCGACCGCGTTGCCGTCGGGGTCGTGCACGGTGGCGTAGCGCTGCCCCCAGAAGGCGTCCCACGGCCCCAGTTCCCCGTGGTGACCGGCGGCCACCAGCTCCTGGTAGCGGGCGTCGACCTCGGCGGGGGAGTCACAGCGGAAGGCGAGCGCGACCCGCCCTCCGCCGGCGGACGGCCGCCAGCCGGGATGGAAGGAGCGGACGGTCTCCTCGGTGTCCAGGGCGAGCACCAGGGCGCCGGGCAGTTCGGCCTCGACATGGGGCTGGTCCTCGGCTCCGTCGGGGAAGACCAGCCCGAGGCGGCGGTAGAAGGCGAGGGAGGCGGCCAGGTCGGAGGCGGCCAGGCCGATCACGGCGAATCGTACGGTCATGCGGCCACCGTAGGCAGCGGCCGGTCAGCCGGTCTTGAAGGAATCGGACACCGGCGGCGGGCACGGTCGCGGAGCCGGCTCCGGGCGGGCCGCGCGGCGGTCCCGGCCGGCCGTGCCGAGGTGTTCGACGAGTACGAACGTCACGCTGATCAGCAGGGACCAGGCGCCGAACTTGGTCAGCGGCACCGGCTGCCAGCCGCCGAGCTGCTGCGGGTAGCTCCAGGCGCCCGCATAGGTCGCGGCGTTCTCGGCGACCCACAGGAAGAAGCCGATCAGCACGAAGGAGACGGTGAGCGGCATGCGGTAGCGGCGGGCGCCCACGCTGAAGCCCACCCAGGTCCCGGCGGTCGCGGCGGTCATCGCCGCCGCGAGCGGCCAGCGCAGGTCCGGTATCCAGTGATGGGTGAAGAAGTTCAGGTAGACGGCGGCGGCCACCAGGGTCGTGGCGGCGGCGCGGTAGCGGGTGAAGCGCAGTTCCATCAGCCGCCGGGCCCGGCACACGTAACTGGCGACCGCCGCGTACATGAAGCCGCCGTACAGCGGCACTCCGGCGACCTTGGTGAGAGCGTCCTCGGGGTAACTCCACGACCCGAGGTGCACCTTGACCAGCTCGAACAGCAGACCCAGCACATGGCAGACGGCGATCACGGCGGTGTCCCGCCGGGTCTCCCAGCCCACCCGGCGGGCGACGAGGGTGAGCAGCACGCCGTAGACGAGGACCAGGTCGTAGCGCGCCACCGGCAGCGGGGGCAGCAGCCGGGAGGCGCCGATCCCGGCCAACAGCGCCACGGCGAAGGCGCAGGCGCGGGCCTGGACCACCCCGAACCGCACCAGTTGCCCGAGCCCGTGCCGGAGCCCACTCGCGGCGGACTTCTCCCCCTTGCGCATGCCCCCTCCTTCGCGCGACAGCGAGGGGGCCGATACTAGGCGTGCATTTGAACGTGTTCAATTGTGCGGGGTGCGGTGCCCGGGAGCCGGCCGTGCCATGCTCCTCGCGACCTCGCGGGCGGCGCTGACGAAGGCTTGTACCGCGCCGGTGGTGTGCCCGGCCCGCCAGACCAGGCCGTAGCCGGTCGGCTCCGCGTCCGTGAACGGGACGTAGGCGACACCGGGGCGGGCGTGGTACAGGGCCGTGTGCGCGGGTGCGAGCACCGCGCCCTTGCCGGCGGCGACCAGCATCAGCGCCTCCTGCATGGTGGTCATGCCGGGGCCGCGGGCGATCGGCCGGCCGCTCGGTGTGTGAGCGGGGAGGTGGTGCGCGAGCCAGTAGTCGGGCACGTCGCCGATGATCGAGAGCAGCGGTACGTCGGCCAGGTCCTCCAGACGGACCGCGTCCCGGGCGGCGAGGGGATGTGCCGAGCCGACGGCGAGAACGCGCTCCTCCGTGAGCAGCGTCGGGCCCTCGCCCAGATCCTCCTCACGCACGGGCAGTTCGGCGATCTGGAGGTCGAACTCGCCCTTGCGCAGCTGCCCGTACGGATCGGCGAGCGGTACCTCGCAGATCTCCACGGCGAGCCCGGGGTGGCTGGCGCGCAGCGCCTCGGTCGTCTTCATCACGATCTCGCCGGTCAGCGGGTTCGGGAAACCGACATGCAGCACGGTGTCGATGCCGCGCGCGGTGGCGGCGGCCCGCTCCAGGGCGGCTTCGATCGCGCGGTGGTGCGGTTCCAGGTCCGCGCGCAACTGCCGGCCGAGCGAGGTGAGGGCGACGCGGCGGCTGGTACGGATGAACAGCGGTGCGCCGACGCGGCGTTCGAGGCGCCGCACGAGCTGGCTCACCCGGGCCCGGGACAGCCTCATGCGGTCGGCCGTGCGCCCGAAGTGCAGTTCCTCGGCGAGCAGGAGGAAGCACACCAGCTCATCGCGTTCCATCGACGTCCCCCGGTCCCTCGGATCGGTAAGCCTGGTTGAACGAACGTCGCGATCTTCGCCGTTGTTCCTCTCCCTGCGCCTGATCGAGGGTGGTTCAGCCGACAACAGCCCTACACCATCGAGGAACTGATATGAGCTCAGCGAAAGCGGCGGCTGCTCTGAGTGCGCGGGACTGGGGGGTCCTGCTCGTCCTGTGCGGCGCGATCTTCCTGGAGGGCATCGATGTGGCCATGCTCAATGTGGCCCTGCCGTCCATCCGGGCCGACCTCGGTCTGTCCACCGGCTCCCTGCAATGGGTCATGAGCGCGTACGTCCTCGGATACGGCGGCTTCATGCTGGTGGGCGGACGCGCGGCCGACCTCTTCGGCCGCCGCCGGATGTTCGTCCTCTGGCTCTCGGTCTTCCTGCTCTTCTCCGGACTGGGCGGATTCGCCACGGAGGGCTGGACGCTGATCGCCGCCCGGTTCGTCACCGGAGTCGCCGCCGCCTTCATGGCCCCGGCCGGCCTCTCCCTCATCACCACCAGCTTCGAAGAGGGCCCGCGGCGCAACAAGGCCCTGCTCCTCTACTCGGGCACCGCGGCCGGCGGCTTCTCGATCGGCCTGGTCGTCGGCGGGCTGCTCACCTCGGCCGGCTGGCGCTGGGTGTTCTTCGCACCGGTCGTGCTCTCCGCGCTGATCCTCGCCGCGGCGCTCGCCCTGGTGCCGAGGACACCGCGTCCCGACCGCACCGGCCGGAGTGCCGACCTGGCCGGCGGCCTCACCATCACCGCCGCCGTCGTCCTGCTCGTCCTCGGTGTGGAGCGCGCCGCCCACACGAGCCCCGTGCGGACCCTCGGCACACTCGGCGCGGGCCTCGTCCTCCTCGCCGTGTTCATCGCCATGGAGCGCCGCTCGGCATCCCCGCTGGTCCGGCTCGGCATCTTCCGCAGCGGCGCCCTGGTCCGCGCCCATCTCATCGGACTGCTCTTCGCGGCGGGCTTCTTCGGATTCCAGTTCCTGGTCGTCCTCTACCTCCGGGAGCTGCGTGACTGGTCGACGGTGGAGACCAGCTTCGCGATGATCGTCATCGGTGCCGACGCGATCCTCTCCCCGGTCCTCACCCCCAAGCTGGTGAACCGCTTCGGCAACGCCCGGGTGATCTTCGGCGGACTGCTGCTGGCCTCGCTGTCGTACGCGCTGTTCCTCCCGGTCGGTGCCGACTGGACCTACCTGGCGATGCTTCCCAGCCTGCTGACCCTCGGCATCGCCTTCTCCCTCGCCTACGGCCCCCTCACCATCGTGGCCACCGAGGGCGTCCGGGAGGAGGAGCAGGGCCTGGCCGGCGGACTGCTCTACACCGCTTTCCAGTTCGGTGCCGCGATCGGACTCTCCGCGGCCACCGCCGTCAATGTGTCGGCCACCGCGTCGTCGTCACCGGCCGCCCTGCTCGACGGCTACCGGGCGGCCCTGTGGGTCCCCCTCGCCGCGGCCCTGCTCGCCACACTGATCGGTGCCCTCGGACTGCGCGGCCGGCCGGCGGTCGCGGTGGCCGCGGCGGGCGTACCCGCCGACCGGACCGCCGACGAACTCCCCGCCCCCCGCTGATCCCCCGCCGGCGAGGCGCACCCCCTGCCCATCACCAGGGTCAGCGCGTTCTCCGACGTGCGGGACACCTTCTCCGGCCGCGTGCGAGAGATCGCCTGGGCCCCGATGGCCACCGTCGACCACGGTCCGGCGCTCAGCCGAAGGCGACCGGTCCGTTCGGGGTGTCCACGGTGAAGGAGAGCGCGAACGGGCCCGTGGTGAGCGGCAGCGAGGTGCCCAGGGCCGCCAGCGGGCCGCGCACCCGCTCCGGGTCGGGCGCCGAGGCCGACACCGCCAGCAGCGGGGTGACCGGCAGGCCCGAGCCGGCCGGATGCGGGGAGTCGCCCCAGTCGATGAGGAACGGCAGCAGGCCCCCCGTCTCCCCGGGACCGGCGTCGGTCAGCCGCCACCGCAGCAGGGTGCCGTCCGGGGTGCGGCGGCTCATCGGCCGTACCGGGCCCGGGTCATGGCCCCGCGCCCGCGCCCCGGCGATCGCCGCGTCCAGGTCGGGCGGGCTGATCGCCCAGGTCAGCACGGTCGGCCCGGCCAGCCGGTCGACGCCGAACGGCCGCGGCCCGGCAGGCTCGGGCTGCTCCGGATCGGGCCCGAGGATCTCCAGGTAGCTCCGGCCGCCCAGCCCCACCAGGTGGTTGCGCGTACCCAGCCCGACGTGGACCCCGCCGGGCGCCGGAGTGACCCCGGTCCGCCGCGCGAACGCGGTGACCGTCGCGCCCAGGTCGGGCGTGGCCAGGACGAGATGGTCCAGCAGTGGCGGAATCGCGTTCATCGCGCAGGAGGTTACGGGATCGGGACCGTCCCCGGGAACGCCCGTGCGGCACCATGGGCGCGTGATCCGCACCGTACGCGTCCTGCCGCTGCTCCTGCTCCTTCCCGCACTGCTCACGGCGTGCGGCACCGAGAAGGCGGACACCGGCGACGCCCGGGCCCCGGCGTCCGCTGGTACCCGGGGCCCGGCGTCCCCGTCGAGCGTGCCGCGCGCCGAACTGGACGCCAGGCTGCGCGCGTCGGGCATCGCCCCCGAACTCGTCTACGTCACCGACGTGCCCGGCTTCACGCTCGCGCAGCAGTCCGTCGGCGTGAACGGCGACGACGGCTTCTCCGCCGCGTACTGGGCGGAGAACGGCGCCGTGCTCCACCTCTACGCCGAGCGGGGCAGCGCGGCCGACTGCCCGGAGGGCTCCGCCTGCGTGGCACCGGCGAAGGGCCGGGTGGTGCGGATCAGCGGCGAGAAGGTCGCGGCCGACGTGCTCCGCGAAGCCGCGGACGCCGTCCACCGCCCCGCGCCGGCGGAGCTCGCCGCGCTGCTGCCGCCGGCTCCCACGGCGACGGCACCGGTGCGGCGCGGTGACCTGCCGTCGTACGGCGACGGAGCACCCGACAACAGCGTGGGCGAAGGCGGTTGACGACAACGGCTCCCGACCCGGCGGTGCCGGGCCAGGGCACGGCGACCGGCCTGCCGGGCCGTCGGGCGTGCGCCTAGAGTCCCGTGGCATGCCTCCTCGTCTCCTCCTCTGCACCCGCACCGCCGACTACCGCCACGACTCCATCCCGGACGCGGTCGCCGCCGTCCGGGCGCTGGGCGGGTTCGCCGTCGAGCACACCGAGGACCCCGCGGACCTCGAACGGCCGCTGGACGGGTTCGCGGCCGTGGTCTTCCTCTCCACCAGCGGGGACGTGCTGACCCCGGCCGGGCGCGAGCGGCTGGAGCGGTACGTCCGGTCGGGCGGCGGCTTCGCCGGGGTGCACGCGGCGGCCTGCACCGAGTACGGGTGGCCGTACTACGGCGAACTCCTCGGCGCCCGCTTCACCCGGCACCCCGCCTGCCAGCCGGGCCGGGCCCTCGTCGCCGACCCCGCCCACCCCGCCACCCGGCGGCTGCCGCCCGTCTGGGAGTTCACCGACGAGTGGTACGACTTCGACCACGCCCCGAGCGGCGGGGCACGCGTGCTGCTGCGCGCCGACGAGACGTCGTACGACGGCGGCGGGATGGGCGCGGACCATCCGCTGGCCTGGTGTTACGAGCGGGGTCCCGGAGGCGGACGCGTGTTCTACACGGCCCTCGGCCATGCCGCCGACGCCTACCGCGACCCGGTCTTCCTGGCCCACCTGAACGGTGGCCTCACCTGGGCGGCAACGGCCGCCCAGTGACGTTTCTGCGGTGAAACGGTTGCGCCGTTGGAGTGAGTAAAGCTGGCGTAGGAGGAAGGTCACGTGAGTATCTAGAGATGCTCTTGTCTTGGCAAAGGGCGTCGAGACGCGGCGGCCCCCCTTCCACCCCGCGTCACCCACCCACAGGAGGAGCCGGACCTTGACCTACGGTAATAAGCTGCGCGAGCGCATCGCCGGTCCCGGAACCACACCGCTGATCGGTGTGTACGACATGTACTCGGCGTCGATCGCGGCCAAGCACTACGACGGGATGTTCGTATCGGGCTTCGGCTTCGCGGCCTCGTACTACGGACTGCCGGACATCGGATTCATCGCCTGGCCCGACATGGTGGCCTTCGTACAGCGGCTGCGCGGCGCGTTCCCCCACCACCACCTGCTGGTCGACATCGACGACGGGTACGTCGACCCCGAGGTCGCCTGCCACGTCGTCGAGGGGCTGGAGCGCATCGGCGCCTCCGGCGTGATCCTGGAGGACCAGAAGCGGCCCCGCCGCTGCGGCCACGCCGACGGCAAGCAGGTACTGCCCCTGGAGGAATACCTGGAGAAGCTGCACAAGGTCCTGGAGACCCGCAAGGACCTGGTCGTGGTCGCCCGCACGGACGCCACCGACGAGCACGACATCCTGCACCGCGCCGAACGGCTCGCGGCCACCGACGCCGACGTGGTGCTGGTCGACGGGGTGCGCAGCGTCGAGTGGATCAAGCGGATCCGCGAGGTCGTCGGGGACAAACCGCTGCTGTTCAACCAGATCGCCGGCGGCAAGTCGCCCCGGCTGTCCCTCGGTGAGCTGTCCGACCTCGGCGTGGACGTCGCCATCTACAGCACCCCGTGCCTGTTCGCCGCGCACGAGGCGATGGACTCCGCGCTCGCCGGTCTGAAGGCGGCCGACGGCCGGCTGCCCGAGGTGGACCCGGCGAGCGGCGTCGGCGTGAAGGCCGCCACCAGCCTGCTGGAGCGCAACATCGCCCGCGAGCGGCTCACCCCCGAGGGCGTGGGCGTGTGAGCGGTGGCGTACCGCGGCTCGGCATGGCCACGGCGGTGGCCGCCGTGCTCCTCGGGGCCGGTGCCGTACCCGCCGTCGCGTCCGGGAGCCTGATCACCGTGATCGACAACTCCCACGCCGACTCATGGCTCGAAGTCGATCGCGCGGCCAACCTCCAGACCGGCAGCGGCACCGCCGGCAGCGACCACGACGGCAGCGCCGTGGACGTGGTCGAGGCGCTCGTCGGGGCCGACCGGGGCGAGGAGGACTGAGCGGCCACCGGACGACACGACGGCCGGGCACCCCCCGCGGGAGGTGCCCGGCCGTCACCGTCGCATCGGCTCCTGGCGTCCGGTCGCCGGACTCAGTCCTCCTTGAGGTCGGGACGGCCGTTCTCGTCGAGCTCGACGTCCTCCTTCGGGTCGTGCTCGTCGGCGGGCGAGGCCACGGTGGCGCGCTGCTGTCCCGGAGCGAGGGTGCGGCAGGCGGCATGGGCCGTGCCGTAGGCGGTGACCAGGGCGACCGCGGCCACCAAGAGGGCCGCTGCGATACGCGTGGAGTGCTTCATGCCCGGCGAACGACCACCACGGGCGCGGGGTCACCTCCCGCGCCCCGACCCGCCGCCGGGATCACGCGGTCGGCCGCTCGGCCCGGCGGAGCAGGTACGCGGCGCCGGCCGAGGTGAGCGTGGTGGGGTCCGACGATCTGCCCGAGGCGTGCTGGGTCGCCCGGCGCTGACGACCGTGCGCCGGCCGCTGGCGGAGAGGGCGGCGACGGCTCTGCGGCTGCTCGCGCGGATGATGCGGGGCAACCGCCCGAGGGGACGCGGACGGAGCTGTCGACACGGCTGGTGCGGCGCGCGAGCACGGCCCCACCCGGGAAGGTCCCCACCGGGTGCCGCCCGTGAACCGCGCCGTCCGGCCGAGCGCCGAGCGGCAGCCGGCCACCCGGGCGGCATCGGCCGTCGTGCGCCGGGTCGATGAGTACGTACGGGATGCGGTGATGGTCCAGCCAGGCGTACTGGGAGGCGGACGGCTCCGCCCGGTCGACCGGCACGCCCGAGGAGCCGCGCATGGCCGGGCTTGTCCAGCCGGGCCCGGCCGGCCGGGACGACCATCTCCAGGGCCGCCTCGTACGCCGCCGCCTCCCCCTCGTGCAGCACCGCACCCGGCCGGTGCACCGGAATAGGTCCGGGCGCCGCAGTGCTCTTGGTGGGAACAGGCACGCGTGCGTGGCGAAGGGCTGGTGGGCGATGACGGCAGACCAGACGGGCCCCGTGGTCAGAACGCCCCACGGGGCCGTACGCGGCCGGTACGAGCGGGGAATCGCGGTCTTCCGGGGCATCCCGTACGCCGCCCCGCCCTTCGGCCCCCTGCGGTTCCGCCCGCCCAGCCCGCCCGAGCCCTGGGACGGGGTCCGGGACGCCGGAGCGTTCGGGCCGACCGCGCCGAAACCGCCGTACTCCGAGGCGTTCGCCCAGTACCTGTCCGACCCCGTGATCCCCGGCGATGACTGCCTCAACCTGAACGTCTGGACCCCCGAGCCGGGGCCCGGCGCCCGGCTCCCGGTCCTGGTCTGGCTGCACGGCGGCGCGCTGACCAGGGGTTCGTCGGCGGTGCCGGTGTACGACGGCAGGACTTTCGCGCGCGACGGGGTCGTCTTCGTCTCGGTCAACTACCGACTGGGGGTGGAGGGCTACGGCCTGTTCCCCGACGCGCCCCCGAACCCCGGCCTGCGCGACCAGCTCGCCGCGCTGCGCTGGGTGCACGAGTCGATCGAGGCCTTCGGCGGCGACCCCGGCCGGATCACCCTGTGCGGCCAGTCGGCCGGTGCCATCAGCGTCGGCGTCCTCCTCGCCGCCCCCCAGACGCGGGGCCTGATCCGGCGGGCGGTCCTGCAAAGCGGCGCGCCCGAGGCCGTCGACCGCGACAAGGTACGGCGGATGGTGCGCCGGATGGCCACCCGGCTGAAGGTCCCCGCCACCGCCGAGGCGTTCGCCCAGGTCGACCGCGCACTGCTGCTGCGCACGCAGGCCGAGGTCGGCCGGCTCAGCAGCCCGGTGCTGGGCGGGCCCTCGTTCGGCATCGTCGTGGACGGCGACCTCGTGCCCCGCGACCCGCTGAAGGCGCTGACCGACGGCGCCGCCGCCCGGGACGTCGACCTGCTCATGGGGTGGACCCGGGACGAGTACCGGCTGTGGCTGGTGCCCGGCGGACTGCTGGAGCACGTCGACCGGCTCGGGGCGGTCGCCCTGGCCGGGGCGATGGCCCGCTGCCACGCCGGGCACGAGGTGGCGCGCGGCTACCGCGCGCTCCACCCGGACGCCGGGACCGCCGAGATCGTCGGCCAGATGGTCACCGACCACCTGCTGCGGGTGCCGCTGCACCGGCTCGCCGACGCCCGCCCCGGCGCCAGTCACCTCTACGAGTTCGCGTGGCCCTCCCGGCTGCCCGGCCTCGGTGCCTGCCACGCCCTGGAGCTGGGGTTCGTCTTCGACAGCGGGCACGTGCCCGAGTCGCGGATGCTGGCCGGTGAGGGCGCCCCGCAGGAGCTGGGCGACGCGATGCACGCCGCCTGGGTCCGGTTCGCGGCCACCGGGGACCCCGGCTGGGCCGCCTGGGACGCGACCCATCCGGTGCGGGTCTTCGGCGAGGGGGAACCGCATACCGTGCACGGTCCCCGGGACGCGGAGACCGGCCTGTGGCCGACTGCCCGCACCGCCCCGGAGCCCGCCCTCGCCCCCGTCCCCGCGTCCGGGGTCCGGGCGCCGGGGGCCGAGCTGGCGGCGGCGGTACGGCGTCTGCGGCGCTCGGTGGTGGCCCGGCGCCGCTGAGGGCCTTCGACAACCTTGCCCGCCGCAGCGGTTGCTCCGGCGGGGGGCCGGCTGTCGGCGGCCCCTGGTCACGGCACATCACACGCGCCGAGCCGCCCGCCCGGCCACCGCAGGGGCGACGCGGCACCCGGCCGGTCCACGCGAGTCGCCGAACGCGAGGCGCGGGCGGACGGGATGCCGTCATGCCTGGCCGACGACACGTCCCCGGCACGTCCGGACCTGCCGCGCGCAGCGCGGTCCGCGCGCCCGCCCCGACCCTGCCGGTGACGGCCACCACCGCCGCGCACCCCAGCCGCCGCGTCAGCGGTCCCCCTAAGTCGCCGTTGGTGTGATCCGGCTCGCCGCAGAAGAACGGGGCCTTCTCCGGGACGGTTGCGGCCCGGTCGTGTGTGCTCGCCGGGTGGACGCCCGGCGTCGCCCTGGACGTGTGCAGCGTCGCGCACGGGAAGCGACCGGCTCGGTTCGCCTACGCGGCGAGCGCTCCGGCGATTCCCGTGATCGCCTGCGGCCCGACCCGGCAGCACCCTCCGATCAGCCGCGCTCCCGCCTCCCGCCATGCCTTGACCTGCTCGGCGCCGAACGTGGTGCGCCCGCGCCAGGCCCGGGCCCGCGCGTCCCAGGCCTCGCCGCTGTTGGGGTACACCACGACCGGCTTGCCGGTGACACGGGCCGCGATCTCCACCGCGCCCCGCACATCCTCCGGGGCACAGCAGTTGACGCCGACCGCGATCACTTCGTCCGCATCGGCGGCGAGGCCGAACGCCTCCTCCAGGGGCTGCCCGGCCCGCGTCCGCAGGCCCTCGACGGTGTACGACAGCCAGGCCGGCACCCCCAGCCCCCGCACCGCCCGCAGCAGCGCGGCGGCCTCGTCGGCGTCCGGGACGGTCTCCAGGGCGAGCACGTCCGGCGCGGCAGCGGCCAGCACCTCCATCCGGGGCCGGTGGAACCGCTCCAACTCGTCCACGCTCATCCCGTACCGGCCCCGGTACTCGGAGCCGTCCGCGAGCATGGCCCCGTAGGGGCCGACGGAGGCGGCCACCCACAGCGGGCGCGGGACACCCGCTCCCTGGGCCTGCCGGGCCGCCTCCCGGGCCAGTTCCACGCTCAGCCCGAGCAGCCGCGCGGCTTCGTCCCGGCCGATGCCGCGCTTGCCGAAGCCCTCGAAGGTGGCCTGGTAGCTGGAGGTGATCGCCACGCTCGCGCCCGCGAGGTAATAGGCGAGGTGGGCCTCGGTGACCGCTTCGGGCCGCTCGGCGAGCAGCCGTGCCGACCACAGTTCGTCGCTCAGGTCGTGCCCGGCCGACTCCAGCTGGTTGGACATGCCGCCGTCGAGCACGACGGTCCCGGCGGCGAGGGCGTCGGCGAGGCTGGGGGAGGTGTGGCTGGTCATGGTCACGACGCTAGTCGAACGACCGGGAGAAAGGGCTTTCCCTCCGGTCGCGCTTTCTCCGTCGGGCCCATTGACCGAGTACGACAGTGCGTCGGCTGGTCGGTGGCGCCGGCCGACCTGCTGGACGCGCGGAGCTGGGCCAAGTCGCCCGTCCCGGCCCTCACCGGCGACCCGCTGCACGACCCCAACTGGCACACCCGCGCCCAGAAGCTCGGCTGGAAGCCGGACGGCACGCCGGACTTCGGCGTACCCGTCGCCGACACCGTGCGGGAGGGCGCGTGAGACGAGACGCGTGCACGCGATCCTGCGCGGCCTGCGTCCGGTGCCCCCCGGCGAGGTAAGGGTGGGGTGAGCCCCCGGGGCGCCCCGACCGGAACCGGGGCGTCCAGGGTCCCGCGAGGAAGGACAGTCACCGCCGTGATCGAACTGCCCGCCGACGACCGGGTGTCGAGCCCGTACACCGGCTTCACCCGCGCCCACTGGGAGGCCGCCGCCGACGCATTGCTCGCCGCCGTCGAGCCGTACGCCACCCCCGACCGCGCCCTCTACCACCTGCCCGGCGACCGTGTGAGCCACGCCGGCCGCCTCTCCGACGGCCTCGAAGGGTACGCGCGCACACTGCTGCTGGCCGCGTTCCGCCGTGACGAGACCGCGCTCGGCCGGTACGCCGAGGGCCTCGCGGCCGGGCCCGGCGGGGTCTGGCCACGGATCACGGACCGCGGCCAGCCACTGGTCGAGGCCGCCTCGATCGCGCTCGCCCTGCGGCTCACCCGGCCCCTGCTGTGGGACCGCCTGGACGACGCCGTCCGCGAGCGGACCGCCGCCTGGCTGACGGACGCGCTCACCGCCGAACCCTGGCCGTGCAACTGGGAGTTGTTCCCGGTCACCGTCGGCGGCTTCCTCGCGGAGACCGGCCACCGGGAGGAGGCGGCGCGCAAGGCGATCGACCGGGGGCTGGAACGGATCGAGGGCTGGTACGTCGGCGACGGCTGGTACACGGACGGCGACGGCCGGAAGTTCGACTACTACAACGGCTGGGCCATGCACCTGTACACCGTCCTGCACGCATGGCTCGCGGACGACGCCGAACTGCTCGCCCGCTACGGCCGCCGGCTCTCCCGCCACCTCGCCGACTACGCCCGGCTGTTCGGCGCCGACGGCGCCCCCCTGCACCAGGGCCGCTCCCTCACCTACCGCTTCGCGACGACGGCCCCGCTCTGGCTCGGGGCCCTGACCGGACACACCCCGCTGCCCCCGGGCGAGACACGGCGGCTGGCCTCCGGAACGCTGCGGTACTTCCTCGACGGCGGCGCGGTCGACGAGCGGGGCCTGCTGCCGCTCGGCTGGCTCGGCCCCGACGAGTCCGTCGCGCAGGCCTACTCGGGCCCCGCCTCCCCGTACTGGGCGAGCAAGGGCTTCCTCGGGCTGCTGCTGCCGCCCGGGCACGAGGTGTGGACGGCGCGGGAGGAGCCGGGCCCGGCCGACCGCGCCGACGGGGCGCACCCCGTGCCCGCCGCCAACTGGCTGCTCCAGACGACCCGTTCGGACGGCGTGGTCCGGCTGCACAACCACGGCAGCGAGGACGTCCGCTACGACCCCTACTACACCCGGCTCGCCTACTCGACCGCCACCGCGCCCGTGCCGTCGTACGACAACAGCGTGATCGTCGACGGCGATCCCAGCCGTACGCGGATCGTGCCGCTCGGCACCGGCGACGGGTGGATCGCCTCCCGGCACACCGTGCGCCCCGGGATCACCGTCACCAGCCTGGTGGCGGTCCGGGGAGCGATGGAGGTGCGGGCCCATCTGGTGGCGGGCGCGGCACCCGGCACGCCGGTACGGGTGAGGGGCTGGCCGGGCGGGAAGCGCCTGCGCGCCGAGCTCACCCCGGTCACCGGCCTGTCGGCGGAGCTGACCGGGGTGACCGGGGACGGCGCGGCCACGCTCTTCGTGGCGCTCGCCCGGCTCACCGGGGAGCCGGACCCGCTGCCGCCGGCGGAGCTGGTGTGCGTGGAGACGGACGGCGACGAGCACGGCCACGAGGTGCGGGTGAGCTGGTCCGGGGGGCCGGCCGCGGCCTTCCGGTTCACGGCGGAGGACGAGGCGTCCGCCGGCCCGTCCTGGTCGGTGTCACCTCGCTGAGGCGGCGGGGAGGGGCGCCGTACGTTTCGGCGGGCGCCGAACCAACCGGGGTGGAGCATGGCCGTATGACCGCAGAGCCCGCTCCCGCCCCCTCCTTCGCCGGCCTCCACCACCGTCCGGGCGAGCCGCTGCTGCTGCCCAACGCCTGGGACCACGCCTCGGCAGCCGCCCTCGCGGCCCGGGGGTTCCCGGCGGTCGGCACGACCAGCCTGGCGGTCGCGGCGGCCGTGGGGCTGCCCGACGGGCAGGGCGCGACCCGCGAGCACACCGTGGGTCTCGCCCTGATCCTCGGCTCCGGGCCCTACCTCCTCTCGGTCGACGCCGAGGACGGCTTCAGCCGGGACCCGGACGAAGTCGCCGAGCTGGCACGCCGGTTGTGGGCCGTCGGGGCCGTCGGCGTCAACCTGGAGGACGGCCTGGGCCCGGTCCGGCGGCACGCGGCGAAGATCGCCGCCGTCAAGGCGGCCGTACCGGGCCTGTTCGTCAACGCCCGTACCGACACCTACTGGT
This sequence comes from Streptomyces corchorusii, assembly GCF_001514055.1. Classification (NCBI taxonomy): domain Bacteria; kingdom Bacillati; phylum Actinomycetota; class Actinomycetes; order Kitasatosporales; family Streptomycetaceae; genus Streptomyces; species Streptomyces corchorusii. Next base: position 90,362 of record NZ_KQ948352.1, read on the forward strand.
CGGGCGACGGCGACGAGACGGAGACCCTGCGCCGGCTCGACGCCTACCAGGAAGCGGGCGCCGACGGGGTGTTCGTGCCCGGCGTCACCGACCCGGGGCACATCGCGGCCCTCGTCCGGCACACCGCCGTCCCCCTCAACGTCCTCCACTCGCCCACCGGACCCACGCTCGGTCAGCTCGCCGGGCTCGGTGTGCGCCGCGTCAGCCTCGGCTCGCTGCTGTACCGGCGGGCGCTGGGCGCGGCCCTGGACGCGGTGACCGACATCGCGGCCGGGCGCGCCCCGGCCGGTACGACCCCGTCCTACGCCGAGGTCCGCGCGCTGGAACGCAGTGTCCCGGCGAGCGAGTCGGCGAACTCCACGGGGTGATCCAGCGTGCCGAGGTGCCCGCCGGGGAACTCGGTGAAGGCGCAGCCCATGCGCGCGGCGAGGAACTCGGCCGTGCGGTGCAGGAGCTGACCGCGCGACGCGGCGCCGGCGGCGAGGGTGAGCCGGCCCGGGGGCGGGGTCAGGGCGGGCGCGTACGCGGTGAACGGGCGCAGGACGCGCGCCAGGAAGACGCCCATCGGGGTCGCCGACCCGCCCTCGGCGGGCGGCCGTCCGGGGCCGTCCAACTGCTCGATCAGCTCGGCCCGGCGCGCCGCCCCGTCCGGCAGGACCGTCACGCACGGCGGTTCGTGCGCGACCACGTGCGCCAGCCGTCCGGGGTGGCGCGCCAGCAGGTCCAGCACCGCGATGCCACCGGAGCTGGTGCCGAACACCGACGCCGTTTCGCCCTCCGGCAGCACCTCCTCCAGCACCCGCCGCGCGCCCTCGCTCCAGTCCGCGACCCGCTGCTCGGCGACCGGGTGCCCGAGCCGGCCGTGCGCGAGGCCCAGCGGGTCGTACGTCACCACGGTGAAGCGCGAGGCCAGCCGCTCGGTCAGCGGTCCGAGGCCCATCGGATGCCCGGCTCCGCCCGGTACGAGCAGCAGCACGGGACCTCGGCCCGTGACGTCGTAGCAGGGTGTGTCAGTCATCGTTCTCCCGCTCCCGGGGCCAGTGGACGAGGGCGAGGTGCAGGGCGTCGACGGCCTTGTCCCAGGAGGCCTGTACGTCCCGGTCCGCGCCGAAGCCGCCCGCGCCCTCCAGGAGGCAGTAGCCGTGGAAGGTGCTGCGCAGCAGGCGTACCGCGTCCGTCAGGTCCGGTTCCTCCAGGCCGTACGCGCGCAGCATGCCGTAGGTGATCTGCGCGGTGCGGCGCAGTGCGGGGGAGTCGGCGACGAGGGCCTGGTCCATGCGGATCTGCGTGGCCGCGTACCGGCCCGGGTGCTCAAGGGCGTAGTCCCGGTAGGCGCCGGCGAAGGCCCGCAGCGCCTCCTTGCCCGAGCGGCCGGCCACCGCCGCCGCGATCCGGTCGATCAGCTCCCCGCCCGCGTACAGGGCGAGGCGGGTGCGCAGGTCCTTGAGACCGCGGACGTGCGAGTACAGGCTCGCGTCCTTGACGCCGAAGCGGCGCGCCAGCGCCGAGATGCTGACGCGGTCGAAGCCGGCCTCGTCCGCCAGCTCCGCCGCTGCCGCCACCAGCCGCTCGACGGTCACTCCCACCCGGGCCAACGCCCACCTCCCTTGGATTCCTAGGCCGCAGCCTAGACCCCCTAGGCAGCGGGGTGTCAAGGCTCCGCGCCGTCACCCGGACGACCAGCCCGACCCCCGCGTACGCCATCGGCGCGACCGGCTTCACGAGGGACAGCAGCGGGCACCCGGTCGTCCCGGCCGCGCACACGGTGAGGATCCGCTCCGGCGGGTGCCGCGGGGTGAGCGGTACGGCGAGGAAGCGGCCCGCCGTCAGCATCAGTCAGAGGGCCGCCGGGGGTGTGCCGGCCGGCGCCGGCGCGAACCCGGCCGGCGCCCGCCGCCCGGCGTCGAAAGCGAGGACGCCCACCACGCCCCCGGTGAAGTGCGGGCGCCTGGAGCATGCCGATGGGGACGAAACCCACGCAGGACGCGACCGCGGCCGGCCGGGAGAAGAGCCGGCCGGCCGCGGTGGGCGTCAGGACCGTGCCGGTCACCCGGCCTTTGGAGGGGCGGCCGGGGAGAAGACGAAGGAGAACTCCGCCGGCTCGGCCCGCAGGTGGTACCGGGGCAGCGGGCCCGGACCGCAGGACTGGGAGCCGATGCCGTGCTGGCCGTGGTCGAGATTGACCCAGACGCCCGCCGCCGAGCCGCCGTCGGACGCGGCGCCGGGCACCAGGTCGGTGCGGTGGGCCGCCGCGTCCAGATACTCGGTGGTCCAGCGGCGGGCGGTGAACCAGTACGCCGGGTCGCCCTCGACGCGCAGGCCGCCCAGCTCCACCCAGCGGACGTCGATCCGGGCGCCGTTCTCCTGGGGGCGGACGTACGGCGTCTGGAGCTCGTCCACCGTCGACTGCCAGCGGGCGATCCGGGACGCCGTGCGGGTGTCCGGGTACGCCTCGCCGGGCCCGCCGCCGTACCACCGCACCCGGTCGGCCGCGGCCAGCCCGAAGCGGATGCCGAGGCGGGGCAGCGGGACGGTCCAGTCGCCGTCCGGGACGGTGGACACGGTCAGCCGGAGCCGGTCTCCGTCGGAGGTCCAGCGGTACACCGCCGACAGTCCCAGCTCCCGGCCGGCCGGCGCCACCCGGGTGCGGACCGTCAGCGCGTCCTCGCCGGCCTCCACCGCGTCCAGGCGGTGCCGCATCCGGTGCAGGCCGAGCCTCCGCCACAGCGGGCCGTAGCGCAGGTCGCTCTGCCAGGCGGCACCCTCGTCGTTGTCGGTGGTGGCCCGCCACACGTCCAGACGCAGACCGGTGACCGGTACCGTGCCGATCGTCCGCAGCGCCCCGGTGCGGGCGTCGAAGACGGCCGGGCCGAGCGTGATCACCCCGTCACCGGGGGCCGGGCGCGCGGTCGCGGCGACGTACGGCGTCCGGCGCGCCGACACCGGGAGCTGGCCCCAGGCGACGACATGGCCCCGCGGCGCCCACGCGGTGCCGGAGGCGAGCACCGCCCGGACGGTCCAGTGGGCCTCGCCCGCCGGGGCAGCGGCCGGTACGACGGGCAGCTTGACCTCGGCGGACTCGCCGGGCGCCAGCGCGGGCACCGGCAGGCTGCCCGAGTCCACGGTCTCGCCCTCGACCTCGTACGACCAGGAGAAGGCCAGCGCCGACAGGTCAGCGAAGTCGTACGCGTTGGTGACACGGACCGTGCCGGCCGCGCCGTCGCCGGTGATGGCGACCGGTTCGATCACCTTCTTGTACTCGACCAGGCCCGGGGAGGGCTGCCGGTCCGGGAACAGCAGGCCGTCGCAGACGAAGTTGCCGTCGTGCAGTTCCTCCCCGAAGTCGCCGCCGTAGGCGTAGCCCAGCTCGGGGTGGGCGATGCCGTGGTCGATCCACTCCCAGACGAAGCCGCCCTGAAGCCGGTCGTGGGCCTCGAACAACCTCTGGTAGTCGGCGAGTCCGCCGGGGCCGTTGCCCATGGCGTGCGCGTACTCGCAGAGGATGAACGGGAGTTCACGGCGCCTGACCGGTCCGCCGTCCAGGTGCCGGCCGATCCGCTCGACCTCGGCGTGGCTCGCGTACATCCGCGAGTAGACGTCCGTGTCCCGGCAGGTGTGGTCGCCCTCGTAGTGCACGAGCCGGGAGGCGTCACGGGCGTGGATCCACTCGGCCATCGCGGTCAGGCCCCGGCCGGTGCCGGCCTCGTTGCCGAGCGACCAGATGACGACCGAAGGGTGGTTCTTGTCCCGCTCGACCATGCGGGCCGCCCGGTCCAGCAGGGCCGGGGTCCAGCGGTCGTCGTCGACGGGGTTGTCCCGCCAGCCCTGCTCGGTGAAGCCGTGCGTCTCCAGGTCGCACTCGTCGATCACCCACAGGCCGTACTCGTCGCACAGGTCGAGGAAGGCCGGGTGCGGCGGGTAGTGGGAGGTGCGGACGGCGTTGATGTTGTGCCGCTTCATCAGCAGCACGTCCTCGCGCATGGTCGCGAGGTCGAGGGCCCGGCCCTTCTCCGGGTGCCACTCGTGCCGGTTGACGCCCTTGAAGAGCACCGGGCGGCCGTTCACCTTGATCAGACCGTCCGACAGCTCCACCGTGCGGAAGCCGATGCGCAGCGGCACCCGCTCGCCCCCGGTGGCCAGCAGGCCGTCGTACAGCCTCGGCGTCTCCGCCGTCCACGGCTCGACCGGGACGGTCACCGGCTCACCGGTGGGGATGTCGACACCGAGGTCCGGGACGGTCACCCGGCCCGCCACGTCGGAGTCGACGCGCAGGGTGCCCGTGCCGGACACGTGGTCGTAGGAGGCGTGCACGAAGAAGTCCCGTACGCTGCCCGCCGGGCGGTGCAGCAGGGTGACGTCCCGGAAGATGCCCGGCAGCCACCACTGGTCCTGGTCCTCCAGGTACGAGCCCGCCGACCACTGGTGGACACGCACCGCCAGCACATTGCCCGAGGTCCTCAGCAGGGGGCCGACCGCGAACTCGTGCGGCAGCCGGGAGCCCTTGAACTCGCCCAGTTCGGCGCCGTTCAGCCAGACCCGGGCGCAGGACTCCACGCCGTCGAAGCGCAGCACGGCGTCGCCGTCGGCCGGCCAGTCGGCGGGCAGGTCGAAGACGCGCAGATGGTCGCCGGTCGGGTTCTCGGTCGGTACCCGGGGCGGGTCGACCGGGAACGGGTAGAGGTGGTTGGTGTAGGCGGGGGAGCCGTGGCCCTGGAGCACCCAGTGGCCGGGGACCGAGACCTCCGCCCAGTCACCGGCGTCGTACCCCGGCGCCGCGAAGGAGTCGTCCTGGGCGTCGGCCGTGTCCGACAGCCGGAACCGCCAGCTTCCGCCGAGGGGGAGGGACGCGGCGTCGGAGGAGGCGTACCAGGCGCGCGGCGGCAGCGCCCCGGACCCCGGGGAGACGTCCTCGACGTAGTCGGTGCGGGTGGGGAAAGACATCGGTCTCCTAGCTCAGTCCTCGAACACGAACAGCGGGGGCGGACCGGGACGGTGGTCGCCGTGAAGATCGGGCGGTGCGGGCGGGGCGGGGGCCGCCGGGTCAGGGGAGTGACCGGTGGCCCCGGTCGGGGAAGCGGTCGGGCTACCGCCTGGTCCAGGCCTCGTTGGCGCCGCCGGTGCAGCGGTAGAGGATCACCTCGGAGCCGTCGGCCGTCGCCTGTCCGCTGACGTCCAGGCATCTGCCCGACGCCTCGTTCACGATCTGCCCGCTCGCGTTCAGCAGCCAGCGCTGCGTGCCGTCACCGCTGTACGCGGCTGTGGTCGTGAGCCCCTGACTCCCGGCGGTCAGGTAGCCGTGGGCGCCCTTCAGCGTGCCCCTCGCGTCGTACGACCAGGACTGCCCCGCGGCGCCCGTGCAGCCGGTGATCGTGGCACCCGTGGCCTCGGCCGTCAGGCACTTGCCGGACTGCCGGCCCACCAGGGCGCCGGCCGGCGCCGAACTCCCGTGACCCTTCCGGTCGAGGACGTACGTCGTGATCGAACGGGCCGCGAGCGTCGCGGACATCGTGCCGCGCACGACCGAAGGACTCGCCGCCTTCGCCCAGTTCTCGTCGGCGGAGGTCCGCACGGCCCGCGTGGCCCGCACCGGCGTCCCGCTGTCGAAGTGCAGGTTCAGCGCGGTGTCGGTCGCGTTGTGGTTGTTCACCACGACCACCCAGCCGCCGTTCCCGTCGTACGCGGACACCTCGACGCCGTCCGGCGCGCCGGTCACGTCGTGCAGGGCCGCGCCGGGCCGGACGAACTTGCTGTACTGACCGAGCGCGTAGTAGCGCTTGGTGAAGTACAGGGTCTGGTTGCCGTTCTCCGCGTAGTCCGGGTCGTAGTAGATCAGGCCGTCGTTCCAGCCCTCGTCGTTCCGGGCGGTCGGATCGCTGCCGATCATCTCGGACAGCGCCACCCACCACTGGAACGCCGAGTCATGGGCGGTGGCGAAGTCCTTGTAGATGATCCGGGACAGGTTCAGCCCGCCGTCGATCGTCGGGTCGTACTCCTGCGCCCAGCCCGTGCCGCCCTTGCCGAAGCAGCAGATCTCCGTCGACCAGGACTCCTTGCCGGCCGCCCTGGACGTCTCGTACACCTGCGCCCGGTCGCCGTCGCCCGGGTTGTCGTACGTGTGGTGGGCCAGCCTGGCGACGTACTGGGCCGTGCCCGGCTGCGCCAGCCACTGGGGGACCTCGGAGTTGAACTTCACCGTGCTGGTCGACTCGTCGGCGATGATCGACGCCTTCTGGTGCCGGGCCCGCTGTTCGGCGCCGAGTGCGCGCACGATGTCGTCGCGCTGGGGGACGTCGACGAGCATGCCCTCCTGGCCGCACGCGTCGAAGCTGTTGGTCGGCTCGTTGAACGGGCTGATGTAGTCGAGCCGCACGCCCTGGTGCGCGAAGTGGTCGGTGACATCGGCGACGTACTTGGCGAAGTCCCGCTCGTTCTCCGTCTTCAGATGGCCGCCGCAGCTCTTGCCGTTCGTCTTCCACGCGGCGGGCGCGCTGTTGACGAACCCGATCAGGTCCTCGACGCCGTACCGGGCGGCGGCGGAGAGGAAGTAGCGGCCGGCCTCGTCCTTGCTCCAGTCGTACCCGCCGTCCGGGTCCAGGAAGTCCTCCGCGGCGCGCGGCGCGTACGTCACGCCGGTCCCGCCGCCGCCGATGTTGTAGCGGTACGAGCTGAGGTCCAGGCCGTCCTCGGAGAACAGCAGCCGGGCGACCCGGGCCCGGACCTCGGGGTCGAAGTTCTTCAGGTCGTTGACCCACCAGGCGCCGGACGCGCCGATGTCGTCGATGGTCTGGGCGGCGTGGGGGGAGACCTCGGCGGCCGGGGTGGCGGCGGTGCCGGCGGCACTCGCGGGCGGGGAGCCGAGCAGGGCTCCGGTGACGGCCAGCGCGGCCGAGGCGGTCAGCAGGACCGGTCGGCGGGTGCGGGGCCGGGAAGCGGGGGACCGGGAGGTGCGGAGGTGAGACACGTGCATCCCTTCCGTCGTCACGAAGGCGGTGCGGTACGGCTCCTTGCGGGTGCGGTGGTGCGCTTGGCGCTGGTCCGCTGTCCGACGAACTGAAGCGCCCCCTCCAGCGCGAACGTGGCCGCGCCGAGGGACACCGGGTCGGTGGGGATCGGGGAGAGGACGATCTCGGTGGCGGCCAGCGGCCGGCCCAGGGCGTGCCGGGCGACCGCCCGGCGGACCTCCCCGAGCAGTGGTTCGCCCAGCCGGGAGGCCACCCAGCTGCTGAGGACGACCACTTCGGGGTTGAGGAGATTGATCAGGTCGGAGATGCCGGCGCCGAGGTAACGGGCCGTGTCCCGGACGACCTTGAGCGCGACCGGGTCGTCCTGGGCGACCGCGCGGGCCAGGGCGTCGATGGTGGCCGTCTGGTCCCCGGGGTGCAACAGGGCCGAGTGCGGGTCGAGTTCGCGCAGGTTCCGCATGATGCCCGGTGCGCCGACGTACGTCTCCACGCAGCCGTGGTTGCCGCAGTGGCACAGCCGGCCGTCCAGCACGAGCGTGGTGTGCCCCCACTCGCCGGCGCTGTTGCTCACCCCGCGGTGCAGACCGCCGCCGAGGGCCAGACCGGCGCCGACACCGGTGCCGAGGTTGACCACGACGGCGTCCCCGCGGCCCCGCGCCGCCCCGCACCACAGTTCGGCCACCGTGCAGGCGCGCAGCGGGTTGTCCAGGTACAGCGGGTGGGCGATGTGTTCGGCGAGCAGACCGAGCAACGGCACGTCGTGCCAGTCCCAGTTGGGCGCGTACTGGGCGACCCCGGTGTCCCGGTCGACCTGGCCCGGCACGCTCACCCCGACGCCCAGCACCCGGGCCGCCTCGACGCCGGCCTGGGCGACCACCGAGCCGACCGCGGCGGCGACGTGCCCGACCACCTGCTCGGGCCGGCTCTCGCCGGGCCGCATGTCCTCGTCCGCCCGGGCCAGCACGTTCAACGCCAGGTCGAACAGCTCCACGTGGACGTACGTCTCGGCGATGTCCACGCCGATCAGCGCGCCGCCCGACGCGTCGACGGCGACCAGCCCGCGGGGGCGGCCCCCGGCCGAGTCCTCGAACCCGACCTCGGTGATCATGCGGAGGTCCAGCAGCTCACCGACGAGCGTGGCCACCGTGGCGAGGCTCAGCCCGGTGGCGGCGGCCAGCTCCTGACGGGAGGTGGGGGACTCGGCGATGATCTGGCGCAGCACCTCGTAGCGGTTCGCGGTGCGGATGTCACGTGAGGTGCGCTTCACGCGGCTGCCCCTCCCCTCCCGTGCGGACGAGTGCGGGCCGGGGCGGCTCCGGCACCGGCGCGGGCGTCAGGCTATGGGCTGGGAGGGACTTTCGACAAGGGGTTTGGAAAGGGGCTGGAGGAAGTCGGGGAGGGCCCCGGCGAACGGCCGTCAGCGGTCCAGGAGATCCCGTACGAAGGCGTTGGCGAACGTGCCGGAAGGGTCCAGGGCGCGGACCAGGTCCCGGAAGTCGGCGAACCGCGCGTACCGCCCGCGCAGTACGGCCGAGGGGGTCAGGAAGACCTTCCCCCAGTGCGGGCGCGGGTCGAACGGCTCCAGCACCTCCTCCAGCCGGCGCACCACCGGCAGCACCGCCGCCTCGTCCTTCACCCAGGTGAAGTGCAGCGCGACCGAGTCCCGTCCGTGGGCCGGGCTCAGCCACTGCGGGTCGGCGGCGACCGTCCGCACCTCGCAGGTCTGCAACACGCCGGCGACCGTCTCCCGGATGCCGTCGATCGCGTGCAGCGCGTCGAGGGCCGCCGGCCGCGGCAGCAGGTACTCCGACTGGATCTCCTCCCCGCTGCTCGGCGTGAACTCGGCCCGGAAGTGCGGCAACCGCTCGTGCCAGGGCCCCGGCACCCCGAGCTGCTCCGTGCAGTTCGCCGCGGGCATGCCCGGCACCGGGTGCAGCGGCTCCGTCGCGGGCGCCGCCCACGGGAAGTCCACCGCCGGCCGGTCCGTGCGCCGCTTGACCCACACCTGCCGGAAGCCGGGCCGCCGCCAGTCGGTGAAGAGGCTCACGCTGTACCCGGCGGCGGCGACGGTCTCGAAGTCCAGGCCGTCCAGGGGAAGTTCGGTGTAGACCCGCTGCTCCACCCCGTACGCCGGCTCCAGGTCGAGGGTGAGCGCGGTGACGACGCCCAGCGCGCCGAGGGAGGTGACCGCGCCGCCGAAGCGCGCGTCGTCCCGGCCGATCGTCCCGGTCGTGCCGTCCGCGACGACCATCTCCACCTCGCGGACCGCCGACGCCAGCGGGCCGTTGGCCACACCCGAGCCGTGCGTGCCCGTCGCCACCGAACCGGCCACCGAGATGTGCGGCAGGGAGGCCATGTTGGGCAGGGCGAGACCGTGCGCGTGGACCGTGCGGGCCAGTTCGGCGTAGCGGACCCCGCCCGCCACCCGGACCGTGCGCGCGGCCGTGTCGACGTCGATCGTCCGCGGCAGCCCGGCGGTGGACACCAGGACGCCGTCCGGGCCCGGATCGGCGATCCGGTTGAAGGAGTGCCCGCTGCCCAGCACCCGCACCCGCGCGTTCTCCGCCACCAGCGCCGCCAGCTCCTCCGGCGTGCGCGGACGGTGGAACTCGCGCGCCGCGTACGTGACGGTGCGTGCCCAGTTGGTGACCGCGCCCGTGCCGGTGGCCCCGGCCCCCGTCGTCCCCGTCCTCCCCGTCGTCCCCGTGGTCCCTGCGGTCTCAGCCATCCCTGCGTCCTCTCCCGGAGCGTTGCGTCTGCGTTGACCCTCTCATTCGGCGCCACCTACCGTAGAGACCGGTTGCTGTCCGAGCGTCACCGAGCCGGAAGGTCACTTCCTTGCCCGAGCGTCCCCAGGCGCTGTTCGCCATGACAGCCCGGAACGTGCCGCTCGTCTTCCCGCCGGAACTGCTGGCCCGGCTGCGCGCCTGCGTGGACATCGACCCCGCTCTGGTGGCGCACGACTTCACCGGGGCCCGGGTGCGGGAGGTCCTCGCCCGCACCGAGATCCTGATCACCGGCTGGGGCTGTCCCCGCCTGGACGCGGCCGTCCTGGACGCCGCGCCGAAGCTGCGCGCCGTGCTGCACGCGGCCGGCTCGGTCAAGGGGTTCGCCACGCCCGAGGTGTGGCGGCGGGGCATCGCCGTCTCCACGGCCGCCGCCGCCAACGCCGTGCCCGTCGCCGAGTACACCCTCGCCATGATCCTGCTCGCCGGGAAGGACGTCTTCGCCCTCCGCGACCGGCTGCGCGACCGGCGGGTCTTTCCCTACGGCGACATCCTGCCCGGCATCGGCAACCACGGCCGCCGCGTCGGCATCGTCGGCGCCTCCCGGATCGGCCGCCGCCTGCTCGGACTGCTCCGCCCGTACGACCTCGCGGTCACGCTCGCCGACCCGTACGTGGACGCGGCGGAGGCCGCCCGGCTCGGCGTACCGCTGCTGCCGCTGGACGAACTGCTGCGCACCTCGGACATCGTGACGCTGCACGCCCCGCAGACCGCCGAGACCCGCCATCTGATCGGCGCCCGCGAACTCGCCCTGATGCCCGCCGGGGCCGTGCTCGTCAACACCGCGCGCGGCGCCCTGGTCGACCACGAGGCGCTGATCGCGGAGCTGCGCGCCGGACGCCTCAGCGCCGTGCTGGACGTGACCGACCCCGAACCGCTGCCCGCCGACTCCCCGCTGTACGACCTGCCGAACGCCTTCCTCACCCCGCACCTGGCCGGCTCGCAGGGTAACGAGGTGGCCCGGCTGGGGCGGGTGGTCGTGGAGGAGGCCGAGCGGCTCTCGGCCGGCGACGGTCTGCTGCACGCGGTCGACCCCGCGGAACTGGGGCGAACGGCCTGAACGTGCCGGCCGGGGGAGTGGCGCGCCCTGTTGATTCCATCACCAAAGTTGACAAAAGGGGTGTACCGGTAGGATCGCCGGGGCCCCGGCACGGGGGCGCCGGTGGCGGGGGCATACGGTGAGAGGCGTACGCCTGAGCCGGGAGGAGACAGACGGATGGGCAGTCGTACCGCGCTGGTCGAGGATCTGATGGAGCGGTTCCCGCAGGTGCCGCGGGAGGCCGTCTTCAAGGAGGACCTGCTCCGGGGCGGTGTCGCCTTCGACAAATCCGCTCTCAGCGACAATGAGGACGGGGACGTCAAACCGAAGTCGTACTTCATCTTCTCCTTCGACCACGGCACCCTGCCCGAGCTGGGCGAGGCCGCGCTGCGCCGGCCCCCGGAGGAGATCATCCTGACGGGAGGCCCGTACGACCTGAGGCGCACGGTCGTCTCCGTACGGGTGAACCCCGCCTCGCCGTACCGGGTCGCCGCCGACGAGGAAGGGCTGCTCGGGCTGTACCTCGACGGCCGGCGCATCGCCGACGTCGGGGTGCCGCCGATGCCCGAGTACTACCGGCACACCCTCTCCAACGGGAAGTCCGTGATGGAGGTCGCGCCCACCATCCAGTGGGGCTACCTGATCTATCTGACCGTCTTCCGGGTCTGCCAGTACTTCGGCGCCAAGGAGGAGTGCCAGTACTGCGACATCAACCACAACTGGCGCCAGCACAAGGCCGCCGGCCGGCCCTACACCGGCGTCAAGGACGTCGAGGAGGTCCTGGAGGCGCTGGAGATCATCGACCGGTACGACACCCAGAAGGCGTCGACGGCCTACACCCTCACCGGCGGCGCGATCACGTCGAAGGTGGCCGGCCGGGACGAGGCCGACTTCTACGGCCACTACGCCAAGGCCATCGAGGAGCGCTTCCCGGGCCGCTGGATCGGCAAGGTCGTCGCCCAGGCGCTGCCCAAGGCGGACGTGCAGCGGTTCAAGGACTACGGCGTGCAGATCTACCACCCCAACTTCGAGGTGTGGGACCGCCGGCTGTTCGAGCTGTACTGCCCCGGCAAGGAGCGCTACGTCGGCCGGGACGAGTGGCACCGCCGCATCCTGGACTCCGCCGAGGTGTTCGGCGCGCGCAACGTGATCCCGAACTTCGTGGCGGGCGTGGAGATGGCCGAACCGTTCGGCTTCACCACCGTCGACGAGGCCATCGCCTCCACCACCGAGGGCCTGCGCTTCTTCATGTCGCACGGCATCACCCCGCGCTTCACCACCTGGTGCCCGGAGCCCACCACCCCGCTCGGCAAGGCCAACCCGCAGGGCGCGCCGCTGGAGTACCACATCCGGCTGCTCCAGGCCTACCGGCAGACCATGGACGACTTCGGCCTGTCCTCCCCGCCCGGCTACGGCCCGCCCGGCCCCGGCCGCGCGGTCTTCTCCGTCAGCTCCTTCATGGACAGCCTGCCCGCGGACGACACGTCGACCAAGGGCGCGGAGGGCGCGGAGGGGACGGAGACGGGGGAGGAGCCGGTCCGGGTGTGACCCGGTGAGGTCCGGGTGTGAGCCCATGAGGTCCGGGTGTGAGCTCGTGAGGTCCGGGTGTGACTCCGTGAGGTCCGCGGGCGATCCGGTGGGGTCCGCGCCCGACCCGTGAGCAGAACCGCGTCCGCGTCCGTACCAGAGGCCGGAGTCGCGGGCTGATCGCGGCACGCGCGCCCGCCGCCACTGTCGGTAGCCGGATGTGAACAGGCCGCTTGTCAGTTGTGGCGGGAGCGTGAAAGGCTCTGTGCCCTGCCGCGGGGTTCCCCGCAACTCTCTTTCCCCTTTGGTGAGTTGCCCTCGCTCGTGGATGCAGGAGTCCCATGCCCGACCTGCCGACCCCTCAGGACGACACCGAGGCCGCGCTGTTCTCCGAGTGCTGGGACGCGGTGCTCTCCTACGCGGACCTGTGCACCTCCGGGTCCCTGACGGCCCACCAGCTCGCCACCGAGGCGTTCACGCTCGGCATGCGCGAGGTCCGCGCCGCCGCGAGCACCCATGTGCGCGGCGCCGGCAGCCGCACCGCACGGCTGCCGACGATCCCGGCGCTGCTCACCGCCGTACGCGCCACCGCCGCCGCCTGGGAGGCCGGCGGGCAGGGGCACAAGCTCGACCCCGAGCTGCGGCTGTGGCTCAACTCCGGCAGCGCGGCCCGGTTCTCCGGGCCGCCGCTCGGCCGGCCGGTCGCGCTGCGGGGCTTGCGGGACATGCAGGAGGCCGACGCCGCGCTGCTCTGGCTGGCCGAGGTGGAGGCGCTCCCGCTGCCCACCGTGGCCCGCCGGCTCGGCCTGGACCCGGCCACCGTCGCCGACGAACTCGACCAGGTCCGCGGACTGTTCCGGGACCGCTGCCACCGCGCCCACCTCGACTCCCCGCTGGACGCGCAGTGCCGCAGCTACGCCCGCCTGCTGGACGCGGTCACCCGCTCGACCGTCGCCGAGACCCCCGGCGACCTCTCCCGGCACCTCGCCACCTGCGTGCGGTGCGCCGAGGCCGCCGCCTGTCTGCGCCTGCACGGCGGCGGACTGCCCGGCGCGCTGGCCGGCGGCGTGATCGGCTGGGGCGGCCTCGCCTACCTGGAGCGGCGCCGCCGCGCCACCGAGGTCCGCCTCGGCGCGGGCCGTCCGGGCGGCGCCGACGCCGACGACCGCGAGGAGGGCACGGGCCGCAGCCGGGTGCTGCGCGGCGGACTCCTCGCCGCCGCGGTGCTGCTGTCGGCGCTGGCGCTCGGTGTGTCGATGATGCCGTTCGGCGGCTCCGGCGAAGACACCGCCGCCGCCCAGGACGACCGGCAGCCGGTCGCCGACCCCGGCGTCTCCCGCACCGCGGCCCACCCCACCGCCACGCACTCCCCCACCGCCACGCACTCCCCCTCCGCCCCGGCCTCCGCGACCCGCACCGAGCGCCGGCCCGCCCCGCGGAAGCCCGACCCCGAACCCCAGGGCACCTCCTCCGCCACCCACCGCGCGGGCCCGACGAACGCCCCCGCCACCACCCGGCCGGCCGGCTGCCGGGTCGCCTACGAACTGGACAGCCAGTGGCCCGACGGCTTCCAGGCCACCGTCAGCGTCACCACCGACCAGGCCCTCACCGGCTGGGAGGTGTCCTGGGCCTTCCGCGACGGCCAGCACGTCGGCCAGATGTGGGACGCCACCGTGCACCAGGACGGCCCCCGCGTCACCGCCACCGCCGCCGACTACAACAGGACGGTCGCCGCGCACGGCACCCTGTCCTTCGGCTTCCTGGGCTCCTTGACCGGCGCCAACCGCACGCCGTACCGCTTCACGCTCAACGGCTCGCCCTGCACGGTCGGTTGACCGCGGGCGCGGAATTCCCGGGCGTGCGGAAAATGCTTTGACGCACCGGCCCGTCCACGGGCTACAGTTGCCTGGCACGCCGAGGTGGTGTGCGGACGCGCGAGCGAGGACGAGGAGGTGTCGACAGATGGCTGTCACTGCGCTGGGCGCTGCCCTCATCCAGGAACTCATCAAGTCCACCTCCGTGGCCGCCGGCTGAACCGACCGCGCACCGTACGCGCCTGCCCGGGGCCACCCTTGTGAAGGGTCTCCCTTGACTTCCACCTCCGCTGAATTCTCCGCACTGGCTCCCTACGGCTGGGACGACTCCTGGGCCGAGGCGTTCGCCCCGTTCGAGGCCGACGGGCTGCTGCCCGGCCGGGTCGTCCGGGTCGACCGCGGACAGTGCGACGTCGTCACCGCGGACGGGACCGTCCGCGCCGACACCGAGTTCGTCGTGCCCCGCGACCCGATGAAGGTGGTGTGCACGGGGGACTGGGTCGCCCTCGACCCCGGCGGCGACCCCCGGTACGTGCGCGCCTACCTGCCGCGCCGCACCGCCTTCGTCCGCTCCACCTCCTCCAAGCGGTCCGAGGGGCAGATCCTCGCCGCCAACGTCGACCACGCCGTCGTCGCCGTCTCCCTCGCCGTCGAACTCGACCTCGGCCGCGTCGAACGCTTCCTCGCGCTCGCCTGGGAGTCCGGCGCCCAGCCCGTCGTCGTCCTCACCAAGGCCGACCTCGTGCCGGACCCCGTCACCCTGGCCCACCTCGTGCAGGACGTGGAGACCAGCGCGCCCGGCGTGCCCGTCCTCACCGTCAGCGCCCTGCACGGCGACGGACTCGACGTGCTCGTCGCGCTCGTCGGCTCCGGTACGAGCGTGCTGCTCGGCCAGTCCGGCGCGGGCAAGTCCACCCTCGCCAACGCGCTCGTCGGCGCCGACGTCATGGACGTGCAGGCGGCCCGCGACGTCGACGGCAAGGGGCGGCACACCACGACCACCCGCAACCTGCTCGCCCTGCCCTCCGGCGGGGTGCTCATCGACACCCCCGGCCTGCGGGGCGTCGGCCTCTTCGACGCCGGGACCGGCGTCGGGCAGGTGTTCACCGAGATCGAGGAACTGGCCGAGCGGTGCCGGTTCCAGGACTGCGCCCACGAGTCCGAACCGGGCTGCGCGGTGCGGTCCGCCGTGGACAACGGGGAGCTTCCGCAGCGGCGGCTGGAGAGCTACCGGAAGCTGCTGCGGGAGAACCAGTGGATCGTGGCCAAGACGGACGCCAGGGTCCGTGCGGAGCTGCGCCGGGAGTGGAGGCGGAAGGGAGCCGAAGGGAAGGCGGCGATGGAGGCCAAGCGGGGGCGGTGGGCGTAGGGACACCCCGGCCGCGCCGCCAACTCCACGTCCGATTTCCGCTGGCCCGTCCCTGCCGCCCGTCCCACACTGGACCACGTGAAGGACGAAGACAGCAGGTACGAGGCGGTGCGCAGCCGGGACGGGCGGTTCGACGGCGTGTTCTTCTTCGCCGTCGAGACCACCGGCATCTACTGCCGGCCCAGCTGCCCGGCCGTGACGCCGAAACGGCGCAACGTGCGGTTCTTCGCGACGGCCGCCGCCGCGCAGGGCTCCGGATTCCGGGCCTGCCGGCGGTGCCGGCCGGACGCCGTGCCGGGCTCGGCGGAGTGGAACGTCCGCGCGGACGTCGTCGGCCGGGCCATGCGCCTGATCGCCGACGGCGTCGTGGACCGCGAAGGCGTCGCCGGGCTCGCCGCGCGGCTCGGCTACAGCGCCCGGCAGGTCCAGCGGCAGCTCACCGCCGAGCTGGGCGCCGGGCCCGTGGCGCTCGCCCGGGCCCAGCGGGCGCACACCGCGCGGGTGCTGCTGCGGACCACCGACCTGCCGGTCACCGAGATCGCGTTCGCGTCCGGGTTCGCCAGCGTGCGGCAGTTCAACGACACCATCCGGGAGGTGTACGCCGCGACCCCCACCGAGGTGCGGGCCGCCGCCCCCCGGAACCGCGCCACCCGCCGGGCCGCGCCCGGCGCCGGCATCCCGCTCCGGCTCGCCCACCGCGGCCCCTACCAGTCCGCCGCCGTCTTCGACCAGCTCGCGCGGGAGGCCGTACCGGGCGTCGAGGAGGTGACCGGCGCCCCCGGCGCCCGCACCTACCGGCGCACCCTGCGACTGCCGTACGGCACCGGCCTCGCCGCCGTCGACGAACGCGCCCGCACCCCGCGGGCCGGCACCGGCACCCGCCCGGGCGGCTGGCTCGACGCCCGGCTGCACCTCACCGACCCCCGGGACCTCACCACCGCCGTGCAGCGGCTGCGCCGGCTGTTCGACCTGGACGCCGACCCGTACGCCGTCGACGAACGGCTCGGCGCCGACCCCCGGCTCGCCCCGCTGGTCGCCGCCCGGCCCGGACTGCGCTCGCCCGGCGCCGTGGACCCGCTGGAGCCCGCCGTACGCGCCCTGGCCGGCATCCGCGGCGCCGGGGAACTGGTGCGCCGGTACGGCAAGGTGCTCGACGCGCCCCACGGCGGCCTGACCCACCTCTTCCCGGAGCCCGCCGTCCTCGCCGAGGCCGAGCCCGGCGGCCCGCTGGGCGCGCTCGCCGCCGCCCTCGCCGACGGCACCGTACGGCTGGACCCGGGCGCCGACCGGCACGACGCCGAGGAGGCCCTGCTCGCCGTGCCCGGCATGGACCCGGCCACCGTCGCCACCCTCCGCGTCCGCGCCCTCGGCGATCCCGACGTCGCCCCGCCCGGCGCCGACGTCCCCGACACCTGGCGGCCCTGGCGGTCGTACGCCGTCCGGCATCTGCTGGTGGCGGGGGAGCCGGTCCGGTGACCGCCGGCCGTAGCACCGCCCTGTCCGCCCGTCCCCCGACCACCGCCGAGCCGAGGAATCCGCTGCGATGACCACCGTCTACTGCACTCACCTGGACGCCCCCGTCGGGCGGCTGCTGCTCACCGCCGACCCGGACGGCGCGCTCACCTCCCTGTCCGTGCCCGGACAGAAGGGCGGCCGGACCGTCCAGGACGGCTGGCGGCACGACCCCGGGCCGTTCCGCGCCGCCGCCGACCAGCTCGCCGCCTACTTCGCCGGGGAACTCAAGGAGTTCCGGCTGCCGTTCCGGGCGACCGGCACCGAGTTCCGGCAGCGGGTCTGGGCCGCGCTGGACGAGCTGCCGTACGGCGCCACCGCCACCTACGGCGAGATCGCCGCCCGGATCGGCGCGCCCCGCGCCGCCGTTCGCGCCGTCGGCGGGGCGATCGGCGCCAACCCGCTGCTCATCGTGCGCCCTTGCCACCGGGTGATCGGCGCGAACGGATCGATGACCGGCTACGCGGGGGGACTTGAGCGCAAGGTCCGGCTGCTCACCCTGGAGGGCGTGCTCCCCTGACGCGCCCCCGCCCCGCCACATCTCTCGCCCCGCGTCCCTCGCGCCTGCCGCCCCGCGTCCGCCGGCGCCTCTCCACCCGCGCCCGCCGTCCCGTGGCTCCCCGGTGCCCCGTTGCGCCGAGCGGGTGGACCCCCGTCGATGTTCCGGCGGCACGGCCCGCCCGTGTGGCACGGTCGCCTCCGACGGCCGACGGGGAAGGGCGGGCAGACATGGCCAAGGTCGTACGGGTCCTCGCGGTCCTCCTCCCGGCGCTGCTGCCGGGCCTGACGGCACCGGCCGTCGCCGAGCCGGCCCCGCTGCCCTGGACCGGAAGCTGGGAGACCGCGCCCTCCGGCACCGCCGCCGCGCTGCCCGGCGCCGCCGTCCGCAACGTCGTCCACCTCAGCGTCGGCGGCACCGCGGTCCGCGTCCGGCTCAGCAACCGGCTCGGCACCGCGCCCCTGCGCCTCGGCGCGGTCACCGTCGCGCTGAGCCGGGCGGCCGGCCCCGAGGCCGTACCCGGCACCCTGCGCACCGCCACCTTCCGCAGTGCCACGGAGCTGACCGTCCCGGCGGGCGCGGACGCGGTCACCGACCCGGTGCCGCTGCGCGTACCGGCCGGAGCCGACCTGCTCGTCACCGTGTACACCCCGGAGAACTCCGGACCCGCCACCTATCACCGCACCGCCCTCCAGACCAGCTATGTGGCCCCGGCCGGCGCCGGCCGGGCCGCCGACGAGGACGGCACCGCGTACACGGCGACCACCAGCCGCTGGTACTACGTCACCGGCGTCGACGTGCGCGGGCCCGCCGCCGGCAGTGTCGTCGCGTTCGGGGACTCGCTCACCGACGGCAACGGCTCCACCCCCGACACCAACCGCCGCTGGCCCGACCGGCTCGCCCAGCGGCTGCGCGAGCAGCGGCTCGGCGTCCTCAACGCGGGCATCGCCGGCAACCGCCTGCTGCTCGACGGCGCCGGACCGAGCGCCCTCGCCCGCCTGGACGCGGACGCGCTGGACCGGGCCGGGGTGCGGGTCCTGGTCGTCTTCGAGGGCATCAACGACATCAAGGGCACCCCGGAGGCGAACGACACCGCCGCCTTCGCGGACGCCTACCGCACCGTGGTGACCCGCGCCCACGCCCGCGGTGTCCGGGTCGTCGGCGTCACCCTCACCCCGTACGCCGGGTACCCCGCCTGGACCGCCGCCGGCGAGGCGGTACGGCAGCGGGTGAACGCCTTCATCCGGGACGGCGGCGCCTTCGACGCGGTCGCCGACGTCGACGCGACCGTCCGGGACCCCGACGACCCCGGCCGCATCCTGCCCGCCTACGACCCCGGCGACCATCTGCACTTCAACGACGCGGGCATGGCCGCCGTGGCCGACACCGTCCACCGCGTGCTGACCCAGGGGCCGCTCGGGTCCGGCCTGACGGGCCGCGCCCACGCCACGGCGCCGGTCACCCGCACCGCACCGCGCCCGCGACCGGCAGGCAGGTGAGGCCGCACCGGCACACCGGTGGTCAGCCGCCGGCTCCGCGGGACACCCAGCCGCGTTCGCGGGCGTGCCAGCCCAGTTGCAGCCGGGTCGTCACCCCGGCCAGTTCCATCAGGCGCCGTACCCGGCGCTGCACGGTCCGCAGGCCCAGGTCGAGCGCCTTGGCCACGCTCGCGTCGGTCAGCCCCGCCAGCAGCAGCGACAGCACCTCCAGATCGGTGGCGTCCGGGCCGTCCGGCTCGCCCTCGGTCACCCCGGCGGCGCCGAGCCGCAGCGGCAGCGCCTCCCGCCACACCGACTCGAACAGCCCGGCGAGCAGCTCCAGCAGCCCGCTGGCGTGCACCACCAGCGCGGCCGGCTCCGCCGTCCTCGACGTCAGCGGCACCATCGCGAGCGACCGGTCGGCCACCACCAGCTTCGTCGGCACCCGGTCCACCACCCGCACCCGCTCGTTACGGCCGAGCGCCGCCGTCAGCTCGGTGAGCCCGTGCGGCAGGTCCAGCACCGCCCGCTCCACCACCACCCGGTAGCGCACTCCGCGCCCGGCCGCCTGCTCCTCCGCGTCGTTCTCCGTGCCGGAGACGGCCACCGGGTTCCCGGTCACCAGCGCGCACACCTCCTCGGCCGCGCCCAGCTGGAGCTGGAGGAAGCGCTGCGCGACCGCCGAGGCGCCGGTCACCACCTCCACCAGGTCGTGCACCGCCGGCTCGGCCGCCGCCGCCCGGTACTCCTGCGCGAGCAGCGCCGTCGCCAGCTCCGCCTTCTCCAGCTCGTGCCGCTGCTGGGTGAGCAGCGCGCCCAGCGCCACCCCGGGCGGAGCCGCCACCCAGCGGCCCGGCCACGCCGAGGACTGGGCCGCGAGACCCTGCCGCTCCAGTCGGCGCAGCGCCCGCTCGGTGTCGTGCTCGGTCAGCGTCAGGCGCCGCGCCAGATCGGTGACGTCGGCCGCGCCCACGGACACCAGCGCCCGGTACGCCGCCTCGTGCGTCTCGTCCAGCCCTATCGCTGCCAGCATCGCCCCGCGTCCCTCCCCTGTGCACGAACCGACGGAAGCGGAACGGCCTGGCGGAAACCGGCCACGGCGCAAACCCGCCGCCGGACATCATCGCCGTACCGGTGGGGACTCTGCCAGGGTGGGTGCGGACGCCGCCGGGTGGTCCTCCCGTGGGGGGTGGGGCCACCCGGCGGCCACCAGCCGCCGCTCGTACGGCAGTTCACCCGCTCACTCGACACGCCGTTCGACGGGGGCGATGCGCCGAATTTTCCTGATGCCCCGTTTTCCCACCGCCCGTGCGGTGGACAATGAAGGGCATGAGCCAGCAGGGGGGAAGCCCCGCCCGTCACGACGACGACTGGTGGGGGCAGCTGTACGACGACTCCACCGCGGACACGGGTCCCACGGCAGCGCCCGATTCCCTGGACGACCGCTTCGCCTCGGCGCGGAACGCGGTGGGGGGACGGCCGGCGGACACGGCGGAGCCCGGACCGGTGGATCCCGAACCGGCTGACGCGGTACCGGCCGAGCCGGCGCCGCCACCGGCTCCCGCGAAGGCGCCGGTGCCGGCCCAGCGGACCGCGCCGCCGCCACCGGCAGAACCCGCCCTCCCCGCCGAGTCCGCCCCGCCCACCGGGAGTACTCCACCGCCCTCCGTCGACTACGTCGGTTCCGGTCCCCCCACCTACGACCCCGAGCCCACCGCGCTTCCGCTCGCCGAGCCGGACGGGCTCGGCGGGCTGGTCGCGGACACCGTGCTGGACGGGGCCCGGTACGGCGCCTGCACACTGCGGGCCGTGTCGCTGCGCGGGGACTCGGCCCGGTACCGGGGCGAACCGCGCCGGGACGCGCTGCTCACCGCGCGGTTCGGGACCGGGGAACAGGCCCTGGTGCTGGTCGCGATGGCCACCGGGGCCCGGGGGGTGCCGGGGGCGCACCTGGCGGCGGCCGAGGCGTGCCGCTGGATCGGGCGGGCCGTGGGCCGCAGCCACCAGCGGCTCGTGGCGGACATCCGCGCGGCCCGGCGCGGCGACCTGAGGTCGGGTCTGCACCGGCTGACCGACCGCAGCCTCGGCAAGCTCCGCGCGAGCGCCGCCGAACAGGGCCTGGACCCCGAGGAGTACACCGCGAGCCTGCGCTGTCTGCTGCTGCCCGCCGACCCGGACTGCCGTACCCGCGTGTTCTTCGGCGTCGGCGACGGCGGGCTGTTCCGGTTGCGGGACGACACCTGGCAGGACATCGAGCCGCAGGTCGCGCCCGAGGACGGCACCGGCGCACCCCTCATCGGCCCCGGCGCGCCGCCGGAGCGGACGCCCGGGGGCGACCGGCTGACGACGGACCTCGGCCTGCCCGCCCCGCCGAGCCCGTTCGAGCCCGCGGTGCCGGCCCCTCAGCCGCTCCGCGAGCCGTTCCGGTTCCGGGCCTCGGTAGCCCGCTCGGGTGATGCGCTGGTGATGTGCACGGCGGGCCTGGCCGGCCCGCTGCGCGACGAGCCCGCCCTCTGCGCCTACCTGGCCCGCCGCTGGTCGGGCGGCACCCCGCCGGGCCTCGCCGCCTTCCTCGCCGACGCCCAGGTACGGGTGAAGGGCTACGCCGACGACCGTACGGCGGCGGCCGTGTGGGAGGCGTGACCACCGCCCCTGTGACTTGATGGAACGGGAAGGCCGTATCCCGGGACAGTGAAGGGGCTGACGCGCGCCATGGCCAAACAGAACGTCGCCGAGCAGTTCGTCGACATCCTCGTCCGCGCCGGGGTGCGGCGCCTGTACGGCGTCGTCGGCGACAGCCTCAACCCGGTCGTGGACGCCGTCCGCCGCAACGCCGCCATCGACTGGATCCACGTGCGCCACGAGGAGACCGCCGCCTTCGCGGCCGGCGCCGAGGCACAGATCACCGGGAAGCTGGCCGCCTGCGCCGGCTCCTGCGGTCCGGGCAACCTGCACCTGATCAACGGCCTGTACGACGCGCACCGCTCGATGGCCCCGGTGCTGGCCCTCGCCTCGCACATCCCGTCGAGCGAGATCGGTCTCGGCTACTTCCAGGAGACCCATCCGGACCGGCTGTTCCAGGAGTGCAGCCACTACTGCGAGCTGATCTCCAGCCCGAAGCAGATGCCCCGGCTGCTCCAGACCGCCATCCAGCACGCGGTCGGCCGCAGCGGGGTGAGCGTGGTGGCCCTGCCCGGCGACATCGCCGCCGAACCGGCCCCGGAGAAGGCGGCGCAGAGCGCGCTCGTGACCTCCCGGCCCACCGTGCGGCCGGGCGACGCCGAGATCGACGCGCTCGCGGAGATGATCGACGCGGCCGGGAAGGTCACCCTGTTCTGCGGGAGCGGCACGGCCGGCGCCCACGCCGAGGTCATGGAGTTCGCCGGGAAGATCAAGGCGCCGGTCGGGCACGCGCTGCGCGGCAAGGAGTTCATCCAGTACGACAACCCGTACGACGTCGGCATGAGCGGACTGCTCGGCTACGGCGCCGCCTACGAGGCCACCCACGAGTGCGATCTGCTGATCCTGGTCGGCACCGACTTCCCGTACAACGCGTTCCTGCCGGACGACGTGCGGATCGCGCAGATCGACGTGCGGCCCGAGGTGCTCGGCCGCCGCTCGCGGCTCGACCTGGCCGTGTGGGGCGATGTCCGCGAGACGCTGCGGTGCCTGGTCCCGCGCGTGAAGGAGAAGACGGACCGGCGCTTCCTCGACCGGATGTTGAAGAGGCACGCCGACGCGCTGGAGGGCGTGGTCAAGGCGTACACCCGGAAGGTCGACAAGCACATCCCGATCCACCCCGAGTACGTGGCCGCCGTACTGGACGAAGTCGCCGACGAGGACGCCGTGTTCACCGTGGACACCGGGATGTGCAACGTCTGGGCCGCCCGGTACGTCTCGCCCAACGGCCGCCGCCGGATCATCGGTTCCTTCTCGCACGGGTCGATGGCGAACGCGCTGCCGATGGCGATCGGCGCCCAGTTCACCGACCGGCGCCGGCAGGTGGTCGCCATGGCCGGGGACGGCGGATTCTCCATGCTGATGGGGGACTTCCTGACCCTCGTGCAGTACGACCTTCCGGTCAAGGTGGTGCTGTTCAACAACTCCTCCCTCGGCATGGTCGAGCTGGAGATGCTGGTCGCCGGACTGCCCTCGTACGGCACCACCAACACCAACCCCGACTTCGCCGCCGTCGCCCGGGCCTGCGGCGCGTACGGCGTGCGCGTGGAGAAGCCCAAGCAGCTCGCCGGGGCCCTCAAGGACGCCTTCAGGCACAAGGGGCCGGCCCTGGTGGACGTCGTCACCGACCCCAACGCGCTGTCCATCCCGCCGAAGATCAGCGCCGAGATGGTCACCGGGTTCGCGCTGTCCGCCTCCAAGATCGTGCTGGACGGCGGGGTCGGCCGGATGCTCCAGATGGCCCGCTCCAACCTGCGCAACGTACCGCGGCCCTGAGGGGAGTGATTTCGGCCAGTTTCATGTGGCGTGACGATACGACGTCAACCGGTGCCGGACGCGGCCGGACCGGTGTCCCGGGACGTCCGTGGCGTCCGGCGGCGTCCGGTGAGCGCGAGGTCCGGCCGCCGCGGTGTCCGGCAGCCGGACCGGGCGGGGTACGGATATGGCTGAACCACCGGTCATCGGGCATGCGCCAGGACTGCCCGGGAGCCTGCTGGGCAAGCATCCCCCCGTGAACGTGTTCGACCAGGAGGGGCAGGGACCGGCGGCGTGCGGGCGGGGGTCATGAAGAGGCAGGCGCGAGGGGGCGGTCCCGTGACGGTAGGGGCCTTCTCGGCGACAACGGGGGAACGGACCGACACCATCACCGAACACGCGCGGCGGCTGCGGCGCGAGCTGGGCCGGGCGGACCTCAGGGCGGTGCCGGAGGCCCGCCGGGAGCTGCGCGAACTGCTGCGGCACTGGGGCAAACCGGGCCGCTCGGAGATCGCCGAACTGCTCACCAGCGAACTCGTCACCAACGCACTCGTCCACACCGACGATGACGCCGTGCTCACGGCCGTCGTGGACCCCGGCGGACTGCGCGTGGAAGTACGGGACTTCGTGGCCCGCAGACCCGAGCCGCACGCGCCGGAGACGGACGACGACACCCACGGCCGGGGCCTGCTGCTGGTGCAGTCCCTCGCCGACGCCTGGGGCGTACGGCCGCACGAGGTGGGCAAGTCGGTGTGGTTCGAACTCGGCGCCGAGGCGGCGTGAGGCACAGCGCGACGGGACGGGGGCGTGACCCGCGCGGTCACGCCCCCGTCCCGTACCGCGGTCGCACCGCGGGTCCCGTCAGCCGAACTGCTGCTCCAGGTCCTTCAGCTTGCGCTCCAGGGAGTCCAGGCGCGGCAGGGCCATGGTGTCGTCCTCGGCGGTGAGGTCGACGGTCACCGGCTCACTTCCGCTGGGGACCCGCTGAAGGGAGGGCCGTGCGCGGACGGGCAGTTGTTCCGCGGTCGATATGGCAGGCTCCGCGGTCGCGGGAGCCGGGCCGCGCTCCACGGCCTGCACCTCCACCTGCCGGCCGGCGCTCCGGCCGGCGAAGCCGCGGTGGCCCCGGCTGATCGCCTTCAGCTGGGCGCGCTCCACACGCTGCTGGTCGCGCCGGCGCTGCCGGGTCTCCTCCTTCTGCCGCTTGTCCTCGCGGACCTCCTCGACGGCCTCGTCGAGGCTGCGCACGCCCTCCAGGAGCATCAGCGACCAGGCCTTGTACGTCTCGCGGGGCGCCCGCACCCAGCGCACGATCCGGATCTGCGGCAGCGGACGCGGCACCAGGCCCTGCTCGCGCAGCGCGGCCCGGCGGGTCTGCTTCAACGCCCGGTCGAACAGCACGGCCGCCGACAGCGACATGCCGGAGAAGAACTGCGGCGCACCGGCGTGCCCCGCGCCCCGCGGCGCGTGCACCCAGTTGAACCAGGCAGCCGCCGCGGCGAACAGCCAGACGAGTATCCGGGAACCGAGCGCCGCGTCGCCGTGGCTGGCCTCGCGGACCGCGAGGACGGAGCAGAACATCGCCGCGCCGTCCAGGCCGAACGGCACCAGGTACTGCCAGCCGTCGGTCAGTCCGAGGTTCTGCTCACCGAAGCCGACGAGGCCGTGGAAGGACAGGGCCGCCGCCACCGCCGCACAGCAGAACAGGAGTACGTAGGAGGCCGTGCCGTAGATGGCCTCCTTGCGCCTGCGGCGCTCCTCGCTGCGCTCCCACGAGTCGTCCGCGCTCGCGTTCTCCCCGGAGGAGCGCTTGCCGCGCGCGAGCACCGCCACCGCCGCCAGCACGCCCAGGAGCAGTACGGCGCCCGGAAGCAGCCAGTTCAGCGATATGTCGGTCAGTCTCATCAGGGGTCCCTTGCATTGGGATAGGGCGTAACGCCCGCCATAGTGGCCCACTCCCGAGGGCCCTCAGGGGGTTTCGGGGCAAGAGGCCGCCAATAAGGTGCAAGGGAATGCCCAGGGACGGCGTTCTGCTCGAACTGCCGCTTGAGGGGCGGGAGTTGAGTTCGAATAAGACTACCCGTACGGGTGGTTCCTCGGAAAGTTCCCGTGACGGGTGAGGAAGTTGTGAATCACCTGTCCGCGAACCGGGCCGAGGGTGGGCGGTCCTGTGCCGGTGATCTTAGTGGACCCTGGGGCGTGCTCCGTCCCTGAGGGCCCCTCAAGCGGCGGCGGACGCGGCGAGTTCGGCGATCCGCCCGCCGTCGCAGGTGCGCGGGCAGGTGGCGCAGATGTCCTCCGGGCGGACGGTGTAGAACATGCAGCAGCTCACCCGGTCCCGGGTGGGCAGCGGTGAGCCGTCCGGCCCGGTCGGCGTCCGGAACCCGGCGGAACCGGCGTACGGCGGGGTCGCCCCAGGCAGCAGCAGCTCCAGCTCCCGCACGGCCCGCGCCGCCTCCCGCTCGCCGAACAGCCGGGCGACGTGCCACAGCCCCTCCGCGACCTCGTCGGTCGCCATGCCCCACAGCGCGCGCCCGCGCCGCCGCATCCGGGGCCCGAAGGCGCCGAGCACCGGCTCCAGGTGCCCGGCCACGGCCGCCCGCACCTCGGCCCGCAGCGCCTCCTCGTCCGGTACGACGACCGCGCCGGGCAGTGCGGCGGCGGGGTCGTCCGGCAGGCAGGCGACGGAGACGGGGGGCCGTACGGCCATCCGGCCGGCCGTGCGGTCGTACCAGACGTGGGTCACGGGCAGCCGGGGCACCCGGCGGTGCAGGAACCACGGAACGGTGATGAGCAGGCAGGCCGGCCAGGCGTAGCGGTGCAGGCCGAAGCTCGCGACGACGTCCGGGCGGGCCGGCCGGCCGTAGTCCCGCACCACCTGGTCCGCGTCCCAGGCGAGGAAGGCGTCCAGCTCCGCGCCGCCCGCCGCGAGCCCGGCGGCGGCGGTCCAGTCCCCGCCCGCGGGTGCCGGGTCGTCCGGGCCCAATTCGGTCACGGCCAGGCCCGGGAAGGCCGTGGCGAGGCGGTCGTACGCGGCGGTGAGCGGCGAGGCCGCAGCGGGCATGGCGGGACCACCGGTCCTTGGACGCGTCCGCGGTCAGCACGGACTGGGCTGCACAGGTA
This sequence comes from Streptomyces corchorusii, assembly GCF_001514055.1. Lineage (NCBI taxonomy): Bacteria > Bacillati > Actinomycetota > Actinomycetes > Kitasatosporales > Streptomycetaceae > Streptomyces > Streptomyces corchorusii. The sequence continues at coordinate 116,905 of NZ_KQ948352.1, forward strand.
AGCCTTACCTTACCCGGAGTTGTCGGAATTTGAACTGCCGCCCGGTGCGCCTAAGGTGCTTGACGGACAAGCGACAACCCGTCGTTAATGACCCCAAGTGCCGACAAGCCGCCAGGAGGAGCCGTGAAGCAGGGCGTGCAGGGCTCCCCGGGCGCGCCGGCCGCCGCCCCGGTGCCCGCGCAGCAGCGGCAGCGGCCCGCCGCCGGCGCCGACCCGGGCCGGGAACGGGACGCCGCGGTGCCGGGCACGGCGCGGGGCGAACACACCCACGGCGAGCGGCCGGTCCCGGAGCCGCGGGCCGCGGTGCAGCGCTCCTCGGTGCGCGGGCAGATCCTGGACGCGCTGCGCACGGCGCTGGTCACCGGCGAGCTGAAGCCGGGCGAGGTCTACTCGGCGCCGGTGCTCGGGGACCGCTTCGGCGTCTCGGCCACGCCGGTGAGGGAGGCCATGCAGCAGCTCGCGCTGGAGGGCGCCGTCGAGGTCGTGCCCAACCGTGGCTTCCGGGTGGTCGAGCGGGGCGCGCGGGAGCTGGCCGAGCTGGCGGAGGTGCGCGCGCTCATCGAGGTGCCGGTGATGCTGCGGCTCGCGCGCACGGCGCCCGCCGAGCGCTGGGCCGAGCTGCGGCCGCTCGCGGAGGAGACGGTACGGGTGGCCGCCACCGGCTGCCCGGCGGCGTACGCGGAGTCCGACCGGGCCTTCCACCGGACGCTGCTCGCCCTGTCGGGCAACGAGCAACTGGTCCGCATCGCCGAGGACCTGCACCGGCGCTCCCAGTGGCCCCCGGTGCGGCGGGGACGTGCCGAGCTGGTCGCCGACGCGGCGGAGCATCTCGCCCTGCTGGACGCCCTTGCCTCCGGCGACGTGGAGCGGGTGCGGGGGCTGGTGGGCGGGCATTTCGCGGGCGCCGGCTGAGCCTTCGCGGGGTGCCGCCGTCGGGGTGCGGGCCGTGCCGCGGGTACGTCGTGGCCGGACGCGCGGTTCCCCGCGCCCCTTGAGGGGTGCGGCCGACGCGCACCGGAGGTGTGCGGGCGAGCACCACGCGCCCGCACCCGGTGACGGACCCCCGCCCCGCTACGCCGTCGCCGCCCCCGGCGCGGGCGGTGCCAGCTGCTGCGCCAGCCACGTCGGCACACCCCCCAGCAAACGGAACAGGCGGCGGGCCTCCTCGCGCAGCCGGGACGCCTCCGGTTCCTCCTCCGTGTCGGCCAGGGAGACCAGCGCGGGCGCCGTGCCCACCAGGTACCCCAGCTCCTCCCGGATGCGGAGGGATTCGGCGAAGCCGTGCCGCGCCTCCGTCAACTCGCCGTCCCGCAGCGCCAGTCCCGCCAGGTGGCGCCAGGTGAAGGACAGCAGCAACGGGTCGGCGTTCGCCGTGGCACCCGCGTGCGCCCGGCGGAAGGCGGCGCGGGCCGCCTGCGGGGCGCCGGCCAGGTTCTGGGCCACCAGCCCGCGCCGGAAGTCCAGCAGGGCCCGCCCCGCGGCCCCCGGCGGGATCAGCGCCGCCGCCCGGCCCAGCGCGGCCCGCGCCTCGTCGGCCCGGTCGCGCACGCCGAGCAGCGTGGCGGCGTACGCCAGGTAGCCCCGCTCGCACGCGGCGGCCCCCCGCTCCTCGTCGCTGTGCGCGACCGCCTCCGCCGTGCGCAGCGCGTCCTCCGCCTCCTCCCAGCCCCCCTCGGTGTACAGGCACCGTTCGGCCAGCAGGGCGGCCCGCTGCAACGCCGGGGCGGGGCGGTCGGCGGGCAGCAGGGCCGCCGCGTCGGCCCAGCAGGCCCGGCTGCGCAACCGCCATACCGCGGTCTGGAGCGGATCGTCACCGGTGGTTCCGTTACCAGACATGGCGGTATGCGCCACGTTGCCCTCCCCGAGCACGCCATCGAGCTGTTGAGTGGTGGCGGCATTCCAGCACCAATCGCGGGGCCCGGCCAAGAGGGTGGGTGAAAGATTTCACAAAGTAGTGGGGCGCGGCCGTGACCTGTTCCGGCCGCGCACGCCCCCGCTGACCTCAGCTCATGCGCAGGGCCAGGAAGAAGTCCAGCTTGTCCTCCAGGCGGGACAGGTCCCGTCCCGTCAACTGCTCGATCCGGCCGACCCGGTAGCGCAGCGTGTTGACGTGCAGGTGCAGGCGGGTGGCGCAGCGCGTCCAGGAGCCGTCGGAGTCGAGGAACGCCTCCAGGGTCGGGATCAGCTCGGCCCGGTGCCGGCGGTCGTAGTCCTTCAGCGGGTCCAGCAGGCGGGCCGTGAAGGCGCGCCGGACGTCGTCCGGGACGAACGGGAGCAGCAGGACGTGCGACGCCAGCTCCTGGTGGCCGGCCGCGCAGACCCGGCCGGAACGGGCGGCGGCGACCCGGCGGGCGTGCCGGGCCTCCTCCAGGGCGCCGCGCAGGCCCTCCGCCGAGTGCACGGCCGCGCTGACCCCGAGGGTGAGCCGGCCGTCGTCGTCCAGGCCCGCCGACAGCGGCTCGCGCACCGCCCGCAGCAGGGCGTCGGCGAGCAGGCCGGCCTCCGAGCCGTCGTGCTCGGAGGCGACCGCGGGCAGCGGGACCAGGGCGACGGCCTCGTCGCCGGTGTGCGCGACGGCGATGCGGTCCGAGGGCTCGGGGCCGGTGGCCAGCGGGTCGACCAGCACCTCCTCCAGCAGCGACTGGGCGACCGGACCGCCCTCGACCTCGCCGTCCTCCCACTCCACCCGCGCCACCACGACCTGCCAGTGCGGGGCCGCCCCGAGCCCGGGGAGCAGCACCGGGGCCGCCACCCTGAGGCGGGCGGCGATCTCGGCGGGCGCGGCGCCCGTCTGCACCAGCTCCAGCACCTCCTGGGCGAGCCGGCGGCGGACCGTGCGGGCCGCGTCCCGGCGGTCCCGCTCGACGGCGATCAGCTGGGTCACGCCCTGGAGCAGGTCCAGGCGCTCACCGGGCCAGTCGCCGGCGTCCGCCTCGACGGCCAGCAGCCAGTCCGACAGGACCGTCTCGCGGACATCGCGGGCGGCCTGCGGGGAGCGGCCGGAGGAGCGGACCGGGAAGAGGGAGTAGGTGGTGCCGTGCACGTGGACGCGGTGCGGGCCGCGGCGGCCGGTGCGGGTGGCCGCCAGGTGCTCGGCGGCCAGCCGGGCGCAGGTGTCGGCGGGCAGCGCCGGGCCCGCCACCTTGGAGCCGGCGATCATCCGGCCGGTGGGGGAGAGCACCCAGGCGCGCAGGTCGAGGTCGGAGCCGAGCAGGTCCAGGACGACGTCCGGGCCGCCGCCGGCCGGGCCCGAGGTCATCATCCGGCGGTGCCGGTCCACGACGGCCGCCAGGTCCCCGGCGCGCTCCCCGGAGACCTGCCGGACCACGTGCTCGGTGATCGTCGCGAAGGCCACCGACTCGTGCACGGCGAACAGCGGCAGCCGGTGCTTCGCGCAGGCCAGCACCAGGTCCTCCGGCACATCGCCCAGCTCGGCCTCGCCGGCCGCGAGGGCGGCCACCCCGGCCTGCACCAGGATCCGTACGAAGGGCTCGGAGTCGGCGGCGTCCCGGCGCCAGGCCAGCCCCGTGAGCACCAGCTCACCGCCGGAGAGGTAGCGGCTCGGGTCGCGCAGGTCGGTGGTCATGACCCCGCGCACCGCACGGTCCAGCTCGTCCTCGCCGCCGAGCAGCCGCAGGCCCAGCGCATCGGTGTCCAGCAGTGCGCGCAGCCGCATCTCGTCGCCGCCGTTCTGTGTCTCGAAACCTACGATGAATCTTGGAGGGGAGCCGGGAAGTGGTCCGGTGAGGGGCCGCACCGGCCGGAGTCCGGGGTCGCCGTGCCGTCACCCGTGTTTCCTCGGGAAAACGGAGAGGTGAGCGATGACCTCCGTTCATACGAATCTACAAGATGCTCGTGCTGGCCAGCGAACTCCTTCATGGTTTCGGTGACTGACCCCGTCGGAGCACAGGGCGGTGTACTGAGTCCGCTCCGCGTGAACAGCACATGAACGAGCCGGGCCCGCCGCACACGGATTGGCTCGATCCGCAGGACTTCAAGAGCACCGAGACGAAGAAGAGAGCCGGTCATGGACTTCCTTCGCCCCGCCAGCTGGGAGGAGGCGCTCGCCGCGAAGGCCGAGCACCCCGCCGCTGTGCCGATTGCGGGCGGCACCGATGTGATGGTCGAGATCAATTTCGATCACCGCCGGCCCGAGTACCTCCTGGACCTGAACCGCGTCGCAGACCTCTACGAGTGGGAGGTCGGCGAGGACGCCGTACGGCTGGGCGCCTCCGTCCCGTACACCGCGATCATGGAGAACCTCCGTGCCGAGCTGCCGGGCCTCGCGCTCGCCTCGCACACGGTCGCCTCCCCGCAGATCCGCAACCGCGGCGGCGTCGGCGGCAACCTCGGCACGGCCTCGCCCGCCGGCGACGCCCACCCCGCCCTCCTCGCCGCCGGCGCCGAGGTCGAGGTGGCGTCGGCGGCCCGGGGCACCCGCCTCATCCCGATCGACGCGTTCTACACGGGCGTCAAGCGCAACGCGCTCCAGCCCGACGAGCTGATCCGGGCGGTGCACGTCAAGAAGGCCGACGGCCCGCAGCAGTACTCGAAGGTCGGCACCCGCAACGCCATGGTCATCGCCGTGTGCGCCTTCGGGCTCGCCCTGCACCCGCGGACCCGGACCGTGCGCACCGGCATCGGCTCGGCCGCGCCCACCCCGGTGCGGGCGAAGACCGCCGAGGAGTTTCTGAACGCGGCCCTGGAGGAGGGCGGCTTCTGGGACAACGGGAAGATCATCACCCCGTCGGTCGCCAAGCGGTTCGCGGACCTGTGCTCCGCCGCCTGCAACCCGATCGACGACGTCCGGGGCACCGCGAGCTACCGCCGGCACGCGGTCGGCGTGATGGCCCGCCGGACCCTGACCTGGACCTGGGAGTCGTACCGCGGCGCCCGCCACGCCACCGAGGGAGCTGCGTGATGCGCGTCAACTTCACCGTCAACGGACGTCCGCAGGAGGCCGACGACGTCTGGGAGGGTGAGTCCCTGCTGTACGTGCTGCGCGAGCGGCTCGGCCTGCCGGGCTCGAAGAACGCCTGCGAGCAGGGCGAGTGCGGTTCCTGCACGGTCCGCCTCGACGGCGTGCCCGTGTGCTCCTGCCTGGTCGCGGCCGGCCAGGTCGAGGGCCGGGACGTCGTGACCGTCGAGGGGCTGGCGGACTACGCCAGGCAGCGCTCCTGCGGAACGGGTGCCGGCGGTGGCACGGGTCTGGACGAGGCCAAGGGATGGCAGGCCAAGGGCGCCGACTCGCAGACCGGCGAGGGCACCGGACTGAGCCCCGTCCAGCAGGCGTTCATCGACGCCGGCGCCGTCCAGTGCGGCTTCTGCACCCCGGGCCTGCTCGTCGCCGCCGACGAGATGCTGGAACGCAACCCGAACCCGACCGACGCCGACATCCGGGAGGCGCTGTCGGGCAACCTGTGCCGCTGCACGGGCTACGAGAAGATCATGGACGCGGTCCGCCTGGCGGCCGCACGGCAGTCCGAGGGGGTCTGAGCATGCCGGCCAACGGCGCACCCACCAAGATCACCCAGGGATCGCAGACCAAGGGCGGCATCGGGGAGTCCACGCTCCGCCCGGACGGCACCCTCAAGGTCACCGGCGAGTTCGCGTACTCGTCCGACATGTGGCACGAGGACATGCTGTGGGGCCAGATCCTGCGCTCCACCGTCGCGCACGCCGAGATCGTCTCCATCGACACCTCCGAGGCCCTCGCCATGCCGGGCGTGTACGCCGTCATGACGTACGACGACCTGCCCACCGAGGTGAGGAACTACGGCCTGGAGATCCAGGACACCCCGGTCCTCGCGCACGGCAAGGTGCGCCACCACGGTGAGCCGGTCGCGATCGTCGCCGCCGACCACCCGGAGACGGCCCGCCGGGCCGCGGCCAAGATCAAGGTGGACTACAAGGAGCTGCCCGTCGTCACCGACGAGGCCTCCGCGACCGCCCCGGACGCGATCCTCGTCCACGAGAACCGCGACGACCACCACGCCGGGCACGTGCCGCACCCCAACATCCTGCACCGCCAGCCGATCGTCCGCGGCGACGTGGAGGCGGCACGCGGGCGCGCGGACGTGATCGTGACGGGCGAGTACACCTTCGGCATGCAGGACCAGGCCTTCCTCGGCCCCGAGTCCGGCCTCGCCGTGCCCGAGGAGGACGGCGGCGTCCACCTCTACATCGCCACCCAGTGGCTCCACTCCGACCTGCGCCAGATGGCGCCCGTCCTCGGCCTGCCCGAGGAGAAAGTGCGCATGACGCTGGCCGGCGTCGGCGGCGCCTTCGGCGGACGCGAGGACCTGTCGATGCAGATCCACGCCTGCCTGCTGGCGCTGCGCACCGGCAAGCCGGTGAAGATCGTCTACAACCGGTTCGAGTCCTTCTTCGGGCACGTCCACCGCCACCCGGCCAAGCTCCACTACGAGCACGGGGCCACCCGCGACGGCAAGCTGACCCACATGAAGTGCCGGATCGTCCTGGACGGCGGCGCCTACGCCTCCGCCTCCCCGGCGGTCGTCGGCAACGCCTCCTCGCTGAGCGTCGGCCCGTACGTGATCGACGACGTCGACATCGAGGCCATCGCCCTCTACACCAACAACCCGCCCTGCGGCGCCATGCGCGGCTTCGGCGCGGTTCAGGCGTGCTTCGCCTACGAGGCGCAGATGGACAAGCTGGCGAAGGAACTGGGCATGGACCCGGTGGAGTTCCGGCAGCTCAACGCGATGGAGCAGGGCACCGTCATGCCGACCGGGCAGCCCGTCGACTCCCCGGCCCCGGTCGCCGAACTCCTGCGCCGCGTCAAGGCGATGCCCATGCCGCCGGAGCGCCAGTGGGAGTCCAGCGAGGGCGCCGACGTACGGCAGCTGCCCGGCGGCCTGTCCAACACCACGCACGGCGAGGGCGTCGTACGCGGGGTCGGCTACGCGGTCGGCATCAAGAACGTCGGCTTCTCCGAGGGCTTCGACGACTACTCCACCGCCAAGGTGCGCATGGAGGTCGTGGGCGGCGAGCCCGTCGCCACCGTGCACACCGCGATGGCGGAGGTCGGCCAGGGCGGAGTCACCGTCCACGCGCAGATCGCCCGCACCGAGCTGGGCGTCGCACAGGTGACGATCCACCCGGCGGACACCCAGGTGGGCTCGGCCGGCTCGACCTCGGCCTCCCGGCAGACGTACGTCACCGGCGGAGCCGTCAAGAACGCCTGCGAGCTGGTCCGCGAGAAGGTGCTGGAGATCGGCCGGCGCAAGTTCGGCTCCTACCACCCCGCCTGGGCCACGGCGGAGCTGCTGCTGGAGGGCGGCAAGGTCGTCACCGACGGCGGCGAGGTCCTCGCCGACCTGGCCGACGTCCTCGAAGACGAGGCCGTGGAGGTCGAGGAAGAGTGGCGGCACCGGCCGACCGAGCCCTTCGACCTGCGCACCGGCCAGGGCAACGGACACGTCCAGTACTCCTTCGCCGCCCACCGCGCGGTCGTCGAGGTCGACACCGAACTCGGCCTGGTCAAGGTCATCGAACTGGCCTGCGCCCAGGACGTCGGCAAGGCGCTCAACCCGCTCTCCGTCATCGGCCAGATCCAGGGCGGTACGACCCAGGGCCTGGGCGTGGCCGTGATGGAGGAGATCGTCGTGGACCCCAAGACCGCGAAGGTCAAAAACCCCTCCTTCACGGACTACCTGATCCCCACCATCCTCGACACGCCGACCATCCCGGTCGACGTGCTCGAACTCGCCGACGAACACGCCCCGTACGGGCTGCGCGGCATCGGCGAGGCCCCGACCCTGTCGTCCACCCCGGCCGTCCTCGCGGCGATCCGGAACGCGACCGGGCTGGAGCTCAACCGCACGCCGGTGCGGCCCGAGCATCTGACCGGAACGTGACCCTCCGGGGATCCAGCCGGTGATCTCCCGGGGGGACCCCGTCCCCCCGGCCCCCCTGTTCGTCTCGGGCCGTCCCCCGGGTCGTCCATTCCCAAATCCCGTGCCGCGAGGCGCCGCACGGGTGCACCTGTGAACCTTGGGAGTTGGCCCATGACCCAGCAGTCAGTGGAGCCCGGGACCGCCGCCGAGGACGCGGGCGAAGGCAGCCGCGTCCCGGCCGGGCGGTCCTGGCTCGACCGGTACTTCCACATATCCGGAAGAGGATCCACGGTCGCGCGTGAGGTGCGCGGCGGCATCACCACCTTCATGGCGATGTCCTACATCCTCCTGCTCAACCCCCTCATCCTGTCCGGCAAGGACGCGGCCGGGGACACGCTCGGCCAGAAGGCGCTGATCACCGCGACCGCGTTCGCGGCGGCCTTCACCACGCTGCTGATGGGTCTCGTCGGCAAGGTGCCGCTCGCCCTCGCCGCCGGCCTCTCCGTCTCCGGCGTCCTGTCCTCGCAGGTCGCCCCCGCCATGACCTGGCCGCAGGCGATGGGCATGTGCGTGCTGTACGGCGTGGTCATCATGCTGCTGGTCGTCACCGGCCTGCGCGAGATGATCATGAACGCGATCCCGCTCGCGCTCAAGCACGGCATCACCATGGGCATCGGCCTGTTCATCGCCCTCATCGGCTTCTACAAGTCCGGCTTCGTGCACCAGGGCAAGGCCACGCCGCTCGCCCTCGGCCCCGCCGGGGAACTCGCCGGCTGGCCGGTGCTGCTCTTCGCCGGAACCCTGCTGCTGATCTTCATGCTCCAGGCCCGGAACGTCCCCGGCGCCATCCTCATCGGCATCGTCTCCGGCACGGTCGTCGCCGCCCTCCTCAACGGCCTCGGCGTCATCGACGCGGGGCAGTGGGCGGGCGGCGCCCCCGAACTGCACGGCAGTGCCGTCTCGATGCCCGACTTCTCGCTCTTCGGTCACGTCGGGTTCGGCGGCTGGGGCGCGGTCGGCGCGATGACGATCGGCATGATCGTCTTCACCCTGGTGCTCGCCGGCTTCTTCGACGCGATGGCCACCATCATCGGCGTCGGCACCGAGGCCGGGCTGGCCGACGACAAGGGCCGGATGCCGGGCCTGTCCAAGGCACTGTTCATCGACGGCGCCGGCGGTGCGATCGGCGGTGTGGCGGGCGGCTCCGGCCAGACCGTGTTCATCGAGTCGGCGACGGGCGTCGGCGAGGGAGCCCGCACGGGCCTCGCCTCCGTCGTCACCGGCCTGTTCTTCGCGGCCTGCCTGTTCTTCACCCCGGTCACCGCGATCGTGCCGCAGGAGGTCGCGTCCGCCGCGCTGGTCGTCATCGGCGCCATGATGCTGATGAACGCCCGGCACGTGGACTGGGCCGACCGGGCGACCGCGATCCCGGTCTTCCTGACCGTCGTCCTGATGCCGTTCACGTACACCATCACCACCGGTGTCGCCGCGGGCGTCATCTCCTACACCGCCATCAAGGCGGCCCAGGGCAGGGCCCGCGAGACCGGCGCCTTCATGTGGGGCCTGACGGCCGTCTTCCTGGTCTACTTCGCCCTCCATCCCATCGAGGCGTGGCTCGGCGTGCACTAGCCACCCTGATACCTGCGACCCCGTTCAAGGAGACCGACACATGCTGGACATCGCCGAGGAGCTCGACCGGTGGGCCGAGCAGGGCCGTGACTTCGCCGTCGCCACCGTGGTGGCCGTCGGCGGCAGCGCCCCGCGCCAGCCCGGCGCCGCCCTCGCGGTGGACGCCGACGGCACGGCGATCGGCTCGGTCTCCGGCGGATGCGTGGAGGGCGCCGTGTACGAGCTGTGCCGACAGGCGCTGGAGGACGGCCACACCGTCCTCGAACGCTTCGGGTACAGCGACGAGGACGCCTTCGCCGTCGGCCTGACCTGCGGCGGTGTGATCGACATCCTCGTCACACCGGTCCGGGCGGACGGTCCCGCCCGGCCGGTGTTCGCGGCAGCGCTGGCCGCCGCCGCCCGGGGGGAGGCGGCGGCGGTCGCACGGATCGCCGCCGGCCCGGCGGAGCTGCGCGGCCGGGCCCTGCTGGTCCGGCCCGACGGGTCGTACGACGGCGGCTTCGGCGCCCACCCCGAGCTGGACCGCACGGTCGCCGCCGAGGCCGGAGCCTTCCTGGACGCGGGCCGCACCGGCACCCTGGAGATCGGCGAACAGGGCTCGCGCTGCGGCGCCCCGCTCACGGTCCTGGTCGAGTCCTCCGTCCCCGCACCCCGGATGATCGTCTTCGGCGCGATCGACTTCGCGTCGGCGCTGGTCCGGATCGCGAAGTTCCTCGGCTACCACGTCACCGTCTGCGACGCCCGCCCGGTGTTCGCCACCCGCGCCCGCTTCCCCGAGGCCGACGAGATCGTCGTCGAGTGGCCCCACAGGTACCTGGAGCGCACCGAGGTCGACGGCCGCAGCGTCCTGTGCGTCCTCACCCACGACGCCAAGTTCGACGTACCGCTGCTGAAGCTGGCGCTGCGGCTGCCGGTCGCCTACGTCGGCGCGATGGGCTCCCGCCGCACCCACCTCGACCGCGCCGAGCGGCTGCGCGCGGTCGGCGTCACCGAGCTGGAGCTGGCCCGGCTGCGCTCCCCGATCGGCCTGGACCTCGGCGCCCGCACACCCGAGGAGACGGCGCTGTCCATCGCGGCGGAGATCGTCGCGGGCCGGCGCGGGGGCAGCGGGGTGTCGCTGACCGGCGCGCACACCCCCATTCACCACGACACGGCCACGCGGCTGGCGGGGCGGATCGGGTCGGTGGCCTGAAAAGCGTTTGCCGGCCGCCGTCGCCCCTGTGTTGCATGACGGCATGGTGCCCCCCGACCGTCTGGCGGCCTTCGCCGCCCTCTCCTTCCTGCTCGTCATCGTCCCCGGCCCCAGCGTGCTGTTCGTGATCGGGCGGGCCCTGGCCCACGGCCGCCGCGCCGCGCTGACCACCGTCGTCGGCAACACGCTCGGCGCGTACCTGCTCGTCGTCGCGGTGGCGTTCGGCATCGGGTCGGTCGTCGAGCGCTCGGTCCTCGTCTTCACCGCGCTGAAGCTCGCGGGCGCCGCGTACCTCGTGCACCTCGGCGTCAAGGCGTGGCGGCAGCGCGGCTCGCTGCGCGCCTCGGTCGCGGAGTCCGGCCCGCCGCGCGGCGGCCTGCGCACCCTGGGGGAGGGGTTCGCGGTCGGCGTGGCCAACCCCAAGACGATGGTCTTCTTCGCCGCCGTACTGCCCCAGTTCGTGGACCGCGAGCAGGGTCACGTGCCCGCGCAGATGCTGCTGCTCGGGCTCGTCTTCAACGCCATCGCGGTGATCTCCGACGCCGTCTGGGGCCTGGCCGCCTCGGCCGCCCGCGACTGGTTCGCCCGCTCGCCCCGCCGCCTGTCCGCGGTCGGCGGCACGGGCGGCCTGACGATGATCGGCCTGGGCGTGACGGTGGCCCTGACAGGCCGCAAGGACTGAGGGCACGGACGCACCCGCCCCGGCTCACCCCCGTGTCAGCAGCCGGTCCGCCGCCCGGCCGAACAGCAGGAGGGACGCCGACTTCAACGGGCCGTCGAAGGCCCCGGGGAGGAAGCGGACGCCCAGGTCCTCCCGCCACACCACGCGACTGCGGCCCCCGGGCTCCGGGTGGACCTCGATCTCCGCCCAGCCGAGGACGAGCCGGCCGCGTTTCTCCAGGCGGCACAGGCCGGGGGCGTCGTCGGCCGGCGGGCGCCACACCGTCACCTCCATCACGTCGTCGACGGCGAGCGGGCCGAACCCCGACCGGGCCACGAAGCGCGTGCCCTCGCGGGTCGGCGGGGGCGTGAGCACACGGATCCGGGTCAGCGGGACCGCCTCGGCGTGGCGCGGCCAGTCCGTGAGCCGGCGCCACGCCTCGTCGGGCGGGAGCGGGACCGTGCGTGCGAAGGAGAAGGTGGGCACGGCACGATCGTAGGCAAGGGGCGCCGGTCACCTGCGCGTTCACCCGCCGCGCCGTGCCGCTCGCGTAGCAGGTGTCCTGGGGGAGTCGTATTCTGGAACAGTGGGTGCGCGGGGCGGCGCCACGGGGATCCTGCTTCTACGCTTCCTGCCACGGGCCGGTCAAGCGGCCCGTCGTACGGGGGAGTTGATCGTCATGCCGGTGAAGAACTACGGCGTTCTGATCGCCCGCGCCGTCGAGACACGGCGTGAGGGCGCGCGGGAGACGCCGCACTACCAGATCCACCTCACGGACGACCACGGCACGCACTACCGCGCCGCGGTCAACGTGCTCTCCCAGGAGCACCCTTCCGAACTGCTCTACCTGGTCGCCGACGACTTCCACCACCCGCTGACCGCCGCCCTGGAGGGCCTGCCCGGCGGCTGGAACACCCTGCCGGCCGGCCCCGGCGGCCCGACCCTCGACTTCGTGCGCGGCAACCTCTTCGACCCGGCCGGGATGCGCACGCTCCCACCGGACGTCGAGGGACCGGACAACGACCTCGCCGACCTCCTCGACCACTACGTACAGCGCGCGGTGGCGGACCCGCAGGCGCGGGCGTACGTCTTCGGCTCCCGCTTCGGCCCCGAACCCGCCGTCAAGGACAAGGTGTTCGGCTTCCTGCCCGGCAACGGCGTGCACGACGTCCACATGAACCAGGGCAACAGCCGGCGCTTCAAGGGCGACGACGGGGTGTGGCAGGACGGCGGACTCCTGCTGCGCTTCCCCGCGCAGTCCCGCTGGGTCGGCATCTTCCTGGCCTTCCAGAGCCAGTCCTGGCACACCGACGACACCACCGGGCACACCCTGGAGGACGTCGACGGCACCCGCCCCACGACCGGCGCGCAGCCCGTGATGATCATCGCGGCGAGGGTCAACCCGAAGGGCCCCGCCCCCGAGACGGAGACCGTGACCCTCCTCAACGCCTCGCCGGAGCCCGCGGATCTCACCGGCTGGCGGCTCGTCAGCCGCCTCGGCCACGGCTCACCGGTCCCGGCCACGGCCCCGCTCGCGCCCGGCGACTGCCTCACCGTGCCGCTCACCGCCGAGGCACCGCTCGGCAACCAGGGCGGCGAGATCACGCTCCTCGACGCGGCCGGCCTGAAGGTGCACGGCGTCTCCTACACCGCCGAACAGGCATCCCGCGAGGGCTGGTCGGTGGTGTTCTGAGCCGGGGCGGGGGCTACGGGCGGTACACCTTGCCGGGCTCGGCCCTGCCGGGTGCCAGTAGCTGGGGGACCGTCACGAAGACGTAGCCCCGCGCCTTGAGCGCGTCGATGATGCCGGGCACGGCCGGCACGGTCCCGGGGTAGATGTCGTGCAGCAGGATGATCCCGTCCCGGGACGACTGGTCGAGGACCCGCTTGGTGATGAGCGCCGAGTCGTCGGTGGTGTAGTCCTTGGCGGTCACGCTCCACAGCACCTCCGCCAGGCCCAGCTCCTTGCAGATCTCGTGCACGTTGGCGTCGGTGCGGCCCTGCGGAGGGCGCATCAGCGTCGGCTTGTGCCCGGTGAGGTGCTCGATCGCCTCGTTGGGCCGGTTGAGCTCCTCACGTATCTCCTCGTCCGATATCCGGGTGAGGATCTTGTGGTCCCAGGTGTGGCTCGCGACCTCGTGGCCCTCCGCCGCCATCCGCTTGACCAGCTCCGGGTACTTCTCGATGTGCCGCTTGCCGAGGAGGAAGAAGGTGGCCGGGACCTTCTTCTCCTTCAGGATGTCGAGCAGCCGCGCCGAGTTCTCGCTGGGGCCCGCGTCGAAGGTGAGCGCGATGCACTTGGCCTGGCGGCAGTCGACGGTCCCGAACCGGGCCGGTGCCCCGTGCGCCGCCTCGGCGCGAGCGGTGCTCGGGGCGGTCGTGTCGACCTGGGCGCAGCCGGACAGGGTGAGCGCCAGGCAGGCGGCGGCGGACGCGAGCGCCCAGCCACGCAACCTCCGGCCCGTCGTGCGCATCTTCCCGGGTGCGTCGGTGGTCGCGTGCGGCGGCGTCGAGTTCGTGTCGGTCGTCAGAGGCATGCCGGGACTATACACCGTGTGTATAGTGCACGCGTTCGAGCCCTGCCGTACGGCTTCCGCGACGACCCCGTGCACACCAGTAGTACCGGACGGGTACGCGGAGTAACCTCACGACCATGACGCGCACGGGGGAGCGAGTCGTCGCATCGCGCTTACGGACACCGTCCTGGATCGCGCGCATCGAGACACCGGACGGCCGGGTCCTGGGCGCGGGCGTGCTGCTCGCCGCCGAGCGGGTCCTCACCGCCGCGCACGTCGTCCGTCCCGGCCACCGCTACACCGTCCGCCTGGTCGGCGTGCCCGGCCTGGCCGCCGTGACCGCCGCCGTCCGCCCGGACGAACACGTACCGCAGAGCGAGGACACCTTCGGCGACCGCAGCGGCGACCTCGCCCTGCTGCGCCTGGACGCACCACTGCCCGCCGAGCACACCACGCGGCTCTACCGGCTCGCCGCCCCCCACGGCCCCGTCAGCATGTACGGATTCCCGCGCGGCGACGACGGCGGGCGCTGGCACGGCGCCACCCTGGTCGCCGCGCGCGGCCGGGACAGCCAGGTGCAACTGCGCCCGCTCACCCCCGAAGAACTCGCCGACGACGGCTTCAGCGGCGGAGGCGTCGTCGACCACGCCACCGACCAGGTCATCGGCATCGTCCTGAGCGTGGACGACGGCCCGGGCTCCGCCTTCAGCTACATGAGCCCCACCGAGACCATCCTCAGCCATCTGCCGCAGGTCGCCGCCTGGACCGACGGCGCCGAGGCCGTCGACCCCCGGCTGCGCACCGGCACCGGCGCGGGCGCCGGCTGGCTCGACGTCCCGTTCGCCACCGAACTCGCCTCCTGGTTCCGCGGCGAGGGCTGGCCGGTGCTCGTCACCGTCGTCCCCGCGCGCGGCGACCGCGCCTGGACCCTGCAACGGGCCGTCACCCTTGCCGACCGCGAACTGCGCACCCACCGCAACACCAGCGCCGTCAGCCACGACCCGCCCGAGACCGTGCCCCCCGCCGGCGCCCACGACCTCGCCCTGGACGTCAGGGGACTGACGGCCGCGGAGGTCATGGACCGGATCGCCGAACGCCTCGGCATCCGCGACGACCCCCGGCCCGAACGGCTCGGCACGCTGCGCCTCCCGCTCGCCGCCGTCCTGGTCGCCGTCGACGAGGCCGCCGAACCCGACGCGCTGCTCGGTCTGCTGGACCGGCTCGCCCGGCAGGGGGCACGGCTGCTGCTGGTCTTCCGCGGCCAGGCGGAACGCGCCGAGCAGGCCGCCGAGTTCCTCGTGCACCGGCCGCTGCGCGCACGCTGGGCCCGCCTGCACACCGAACTCGATCGCATCACCGACGCGTTGGGGCCCGAGCTGGACACCCGCCGGGACCGCGTCCTGCCCCCGCCCGGCACCCGGCAGCTGATCGACCGGGCCGAGGCCGGCGTCCGGCGCAGCCGCATGCTGCGCGCCTGGATCGACCACGCTCCCGAACAGGAACGCGCACCCGCGCGCGCCGGACTGCTGTTCACCTTCGAGGACGCCGTCGGCCGCCGCCGGCGCCGCCTGGAGAAGGCCGTCGACCTGCTCGACGCCCGGCTGCGCCGCCGCGAGGAACTCCTCGGCCGCGTCGGCGCCGAGTGGCCGCTGTGCCGGCAGCGGGCCGCCGCGCAGGGCGACCGGGTCGTGGCGGCGTACCGGCTCTACGAACAGGCCGTCTCGCTGCTGCGGCAGACCCCCTGCGACATCGAGCGGGCCGAGGCCGCCGTCGAGCGGTTCGTCGGCTTCTGCTCCGCCACCCCACCCGGTGAGGAGGGCGCCTCGTGACCTCGTGCGTCCGGCCCGGCTGCGCGGGCCGCATCATGGGCACCGGCTACTGCGACACCTGCGGCCACCGGCACGCCGAACCGCGCACCGCACCGCCGGCCCGGCCCCCGGCCGGCACCGCCGAGGAGCCCGAGCCCCCCGGCCCGGCGGCCGTGCACGCCGTCGCCGGCACCGGCGAACTCGACCAGCACGGACTGGTCGTCCTGCCCGACGTCCCCGTCCCCGACGACGTCCTCGTCGAGGACCCGCGACCGCCCACCGGGGGCCGCCGCTGCGGCGCGAACGGCTGCACCATGACCATCGGCATCGGCTACGGCGGCCAGCCCGCTCCCGACACCGGCCGCTGCCCCCGCTGCGGCACGCCCTACTCCTTCCGGCCGCAGCTCACCCGCGGCGACATCGTCGCCGACCACTACCAGGTCCTCGGCTGCCTCGCCCACGGCGGCCTCGGCTGGGTGTACCTCGCCGAGGACACCCGCGCCGCCGGCCACCGGGTCGTCCTCAAGGGCCAGATCAACGTCCACGACGCCCTCGCCCGCCGCACCGCCGTCGAGGAGCGCCGCTCCCTGACCGACCTGCACCACCCCGACATCGTCCGCATCATCACCTACGCCGAACACCGGGCCCCCGGCCGTCCGCCCACCGGCTACCTGGTCATGGACTACATCGGCGGACGCTCCCTGCAACAGCTCTTCGACGCCGACGACGTCGAGCGGATCTTCCACGGCCGCCCCCGGCTCGACCACGTCCTCACCTACGGCTGCAAGATCCTCGGCGCCCTCCAGTACATGCACGAACGCGGGCTGCTCTACTGCGACATGAAGCCCGCCAACGTCATCCACTTCGGACGGGCGCTGAAGGTCATCGACCTCGGCGCCGTCCGCGCCATCGGCGACCGCACCTCCGCCCACGTCCACACGGCCGGCTACGCCCCGCCCCAGGAGGAGATCGACCGGCGCGGCTGGCACGTCGACAGCGACCTCTACACCGTCGGCATGACCCTCCAGGCCCTGGCCCGGAACACCGAACCCGCCCGCGGCCTCGCCCCCGACTCCTTCCGCCGCCTCATCGCCCGCGCCACCCACGCCGAACCCCGCGCCCGGTTCCGCTCCGCCGCCGAGATGTCCCGCCAATTGTGGGAAGTCCTCCGTGAGTTCCGCTCGCTCCAGTTCGGCGAGCAGCTGCCGGAGAGCTCCACCCGGTTCCGCGCGACCGGCGCCGGCCTCGACGCCGGACTCGGCGCCATCCCCGCCCTGGACCACTGGACCACCCGCCCCGGCGAGCGGCCCGTCGGCCTGGACGTCTCCCCGCCCGCCGCCGCCGAGGTGGCCGGCGCCCTGCCCGAGCCGCTGCCCGACCCCGACGACGGCGCCGCCCTGCTCCTGGACACCTTCCCGCCCGACGCCCCCGACCGCGTCGCCCGGCAGTGGCCGCGCGAATCCCGCCTCGGCACCCCCGAGACCGCGCTGTGGCTGTGCCGCGCCTACCTCAGGAAGGGCGAGCAGCAGGCGGCGGAGAGCTGGCTTGCCGAGGCCGAGACCCAGCTCGGCGAACGCGCCGCCCATGACTGGCGCATCGCCTGGCACCACGGCGTGCTGCACCTCAGCAAGGGCGAGGTGGAGCCGGCCGGTGCCCGCTTCGACGCCGTCTACCGGGCCCTGCCCGGCGAGTACGCGCCCAAGCTCGCCCTCGGCTACTGCGCCGAACACACCGGCCCCCGGCCCGCGGACCGTGGGCGCCCCACGCGGGCCATGCGATATTACGAAGCCGTCTGGAAACGGGACTCCGCACACACCGCCGCCGCGTTCGGCCTGGCCCGCGGCCACCTGGCCGGCGGCGACCGGGACGCCGCCGTCCACGTCCTCGACGAGGTGCCCGCCACCTCCCGGCACCACGACGCCGCCCGCATCGCGGCCGTCCGCGTCCGCGCCGGCGTCCTGCACGGCGACCCGCCCACCCCGGCCGGCCTGCGGGACGCCGTCCGGCGACTGCCCGAACTGCGCCTGGACGGCGGCGCGACGGCCGGGGAGTCCCGGGCCCGGCTGGTCGCGGAGGTCCGCGAGAACGCCCTGCACGGCCGGCCGGCCCAGGGCTGGGGCCCGGACTTCCCCGCCGGGGAGCTCCTCGGGCCCGGAGACGAGGACGGTCTGCGCACCCGGCTGGAGCACTCGTTCCGGCAACTGGCCGCCCAGGCCCGCACCGCCGGCGAACACGGCCGGCTCCTCGACCTGGCCCACGCGGTCCGGCCGATCACCACGTTCTGAACCCGCACGGCCCTCCGGGAGCGACGCCCGGAGGAGACGAGATTCCGGACCACTTGGGAAGAGGCAGCGATGACCGTGGCCGAGGAGACCGAGGTGACGCTCGCGGTCGGCCAGCAGAAGGAACTGCCGGTCGCGCCGGACCCCGCCGGGCGGCACCCCGACCCTCGGATGCACGCCATCCTGGAGATCGGGGTCAGGAGCCGGGGCCGCCCGGAACGCCCCGGCGCGCCCGTGCCCGGCACCGGGCCCGCGCTCGCCGAGGTGCTGATCGTCGACACCTCCCGCTCGATGCTCCACCCCGCCGCCAAACTGCACGCGGCCAAGGACGCCACCGTCGCGGCGGTCCGGATGCTGCCCGACGGCACCGCGTTCGCCGTGCTCTCCGGACGGTTCGACGCCACCCTCGTCCACCCCGGAGCCGGCAGCGCGGTGCTCGCCGTCGCCGGTCCCGGCGAACGCGAGGCCGCCGAACGCGCCGTACGGATCCTGGACGCGGACGGCGGCACCGCCATCGGCACCTGGCTCGACCTCGCCCGGTGGCTGCTCAAGGACCACCCCGCCCCGGTGAAACACGTCCTGCTGCTCACCGACGGGCGCAACGAGCACGACCACCGGGCCGCCATGTCCCTGGAGACCGCGCTCGACGCCTGCGAGGGACGGTTCGTCTGCGACGCCTGGGGCATCGGCGACGACTGGGACGCCGACCTGCTGCTGCGCATCACCCGGCGGCTGCACGGCCGCGCCCG
Source organism: Streptomyces corchorusii (assembly GCF_001514055.1). NCBI lineage: Bacteria > Bacillati > Actinomycetota > Actinomycetes > Kitasatosporales > Streptomycetaceae > Streptomyces > Streptomyces corchorusii. Next base: position 135,601 of record NZ_KQ948352.1, read on the forward strand.
CGCCGTCCGCGCCGAGTCCGAACTGACCACCGCGTACGAGGAGTTGGTGGCCGGGCTGCTCGGCACGGCGGTGCCCGAGCTGCGCATCCGGCTCACGCCCACCCCGGGCACGGTGATCCGCCAGGTCAAGCAGGTGGTGCCGAGCGAACAGGAACTGCCGCCCGTCCCGGCCGGCTCCGGCGGACGCGGCGCGGAGTACGTCACCCGCGCCTGGGGCGACGAGGTACGGCACTTCCAGGTCGTCCTGACCGCCGACCCGACCGGCCGCGAGACCGGCGAGGACCTCCAGCTCGCCGCCGTGGAGATCGCCGTACCCGACTTCGGCCGGCCGGTACGGCTGCCCGCGCCGCAGCCCGTCCTGGTGCGCTGGACCGACAACCCGCTGGACGCCTCCCGGCAGCACCCCGGGGTCCGCCGGCACGAGCTGTACCAGCGGGCGGGCGCCGCCGTCGCCGGTGCCTACCGGGCCTGGCTGCGCGGCACGGACGGCCGTGACACCGCGGACCGGGAACTCACCCGCGCGCTCGCGCTGGCCGCCGAACTGGGCGACACCCAGCTGCTCGGCGCGCTCCGGCTGGTCGAGGCCGCGCCGGGCACCGGCCGGGTCCGGACCGGGCTGAAGGACGTCGACTGGCAGCACCTGATCCTCTCCAGCGCCCTGACGACGCCACCGGAAGCGTCGGCGGTGGGCCCGGCGGAGGGCGGTGCAGCCGCGCGGAGCGCCGAGGCCGCCGGGACCCCGCCGGGTTCCGGCGCCCCGCCGGGGTCCATCGGGCCGCAGGGAGCCGCCCCGCCGGGCTCCGCCGTGCCGCAGGGAGCCGCCCCGCCGGGCTCCGCCGTGCCGCAGGGAGCCGCCCCGCCGGGCTCCGCCGTGCCGCAGGGAGCCGCCTCGCCCGGCCCGGTCGCGCCGCAGGGAGCCGTCCCGCCCGCTTCCGCCGGGCCGTCCCTCCCCGTTCGCCCCGACGGACTCGTCGAGTGTCCGGGCTGCGAGTGGCTCGGTCCGGCCGACTCCGTCTACTGCGGCGGCAGGTGCGGCCGGCCGCTGAGAGGGGCGCCCGCATGACCACCGGCAGGGGGACGACACCCGGCACCGGCCCCGCGACCGGCGCGCGGCCGACGGCCCCGCCCGCCCCACGCCCCGCACGGGCCCGCCCCGCCGACCGCCGCGCCCCCGGCAGGGCGGCCCCGTGGGTCCGGCTCCCCGGTGCCGGGCCGCGCCCGGCGGACGGCGGCAGCACGACCGCCCACGACCTGACCGTCCGCCACCGCCTGCTGCTGGCCCTGTCGGCCCTGCTCGCGCTGTCGCTGTTCGTGTCGTACCAGGGCGTGCACGGCGACGCGAACCCGCTGCGCACCTCCACCGCCCCGGCCGTCCTGTCCCTGGACACCGCGCTGTACGCGCTCGGCCAGGCCGAGCGGGACGCCGGCGCACCCGCCCCGACCAGCGACTTCCAGAAGCAGATCTCGGTCGCCGCGCAGAGCCTGTCGGCCGCCGCCGCGGACGACGACGTGGGCGGGCCGGCGGGCCGGCAGGCCCTCCAGACGATCGCCGGGCTGATCACGGTCTACGCGGTCAAGGTCCAGAAGTCGCAGCTCCAGCCGGACGGCAGCCTGATGCGCGAGGCCTACCGCAGCTATGCCACCAGCATCCTGACGGAGAAGGGCACGGGCATACAGGACCGACTGAAGGCGCTGCAACGGCAGCAGCGGGCGGCCGTGCACCGGCAGACCTCGTTCGGGCCGCTGCTGTGGCTCGCCTGGAGCGTCGCCCTGCTGCTGGCCCTCGCCCTCTGGGCCGCGCTGCTGGAGACCCAGCTCTTCCTGCGCCGCCGTTTCCGGCGCCGGTACAACCGCCAGCTCCTGGCCGCCCTGGTGCTGTCGGCGGCCGGTGTCGCCACCGCCGTGCTGTTCACCGTGTGGACCCAGCGGGGGATGGCGGACACCCGGCAGCTGCTCGACAGCCCGCTGCCCGGGCGGCTCATACCCGTCGCGGGGCGGGACACCGCCTCGTACCTTTCGCACACCGGCTTCCGCGCGTCGGCGGCGGTGTGGATCCTGATAGGAGGCGTCCTGCTGATGGCACTGGCCGAGACGGGCCTGCGGCGGCACATCGACGACTACCGGTTCAGGCCCCGGTGAACGCGCACCCCGGCGGCTCCGCGACGGCCGCCCCCGGCACCCGGTCCCGCCCCTCCCGCCGCCCGGCCCGCATCGTCACGGTGGTCGCGAGCTGCCTGGCCCTGCTGGCGGCGGCCGTCGTGGTGGGCGTACGCGCCCTCGGGCAGGAGCCGACCGTCACCCTGCTGGCCAACTGGACCGGCGAGGACGAGAACGACTTCCGGAAGGCGGTCGTCGAGCCCTTCGAGCGGAAGTACCGCATCCATGTCGACTACCAGGGCAGCAACGCCGAGAGCCAGGTGCTCGGCGCCGACGTCGAGGCCGGGACACCGCCCGACGTCGTGGTGCTCACCGGCCCCGGCGAACTCGCCGAGTACGCCCGGCAGAAGCACCTGCTGCCGCTGGAAGACCTGGTGGACCAGGCGGACTTCGGCCCGTCCTGGGCCATGCCGCTGGCGGACGGGCACGTGTACTGGTTCCCCCTGAAGGCCGACCTGAAGAGCATCGTCTGGTACCCGGCCGACGTCGGGGAGCAGGAGCGGCGGCAGGCGGCGCACCGGCCGGCCGCGTGGTGCGTCGGCATGGGCTCCGGTGCCACCAGCGGCTGGCCCGGCACCGACTGGATCGAGGACATCCTGCTGCAACGGTACGGTCCGGGCGTCTACGAGCAGTGGGCGCGCGGCGCGCTGCCCTGGAGGTCGAAGCAGGTCAGGACGGCCTGGACCACCTGGCGCGACCTGGTCGGCGCGGGAGGCGACCCGGACCTCGTCCGGCGGGCCCTGAAGACCCCGTACGAGGCGGCGTCACGACCGGTCACCGCGCGCCCGCGGGGCTGCACGCTGGAGCACCAGGCCTCGTTCATCCGGGGCCGCCAGCACGCCTGGAAGGACGTCGACGGCCGTTACGAGCCCTCCGCCCGGCTGCTCCTCGGCGCCCCCGCCAACCGCGCGTGGGAGGTCTCCGGAGACCTGGTCGTCCTGCTGCACGCCACCCCGGCGGCCAGGAAGCTGATCCGCTACCTGGCCTCCGCCGACGCCCAACGCGCCTGGAGCGCTGAGCAGTCCGGCTTCTCCGTCCACACCGGCGTCCCGCCCGCCGGCGGCACCGACCCGGACTGGCGGCGCTCCCTGGCGCTCACCCTCCGCGACCGGCGGGCCGTGCACTGCTTCGACGCCTCCGACGCGATGCCGCCCGCGGTACGGGACGCGTTCGCCGAGGCGGCGATCGAATTCCTCGCCCACCCCGGCCGCTTGGACGACCTCCTGCACTCCCTGGACACCCTCAGCCACACCTCGGGGCTGACCTGGCTGCCGTCCGTGTGCGACCGCGGCCCGTGAGCGGCCGGCGTACGTTCTTCCGGGTCAGCCCCGCGTCCAGGGGAGCGTGAGCGCGCGGCCCTGGGCGCGGCCCGCCTCGGCGGCCGGGCGGCGGGTGGCCGGGTCGAGGGCGTTGTCGCCGATCGCCGCGGCGGACGCCTCGTCGGGCGCGACGACCACGACCTCGGCACCCCCCTCGCGCAGCTCCGCCACGGACCGCTCCAGCGGCCGTTCGCTGGGGAAGGGCTCGGTGGCGCCCAGCGGCACCAGCACCAGCACCCGGTCGGCACCGGCGGCGAGGTCGGCGTTGGCGACGGACCGCACCCCGCCGTCCACGTACCGGCGCCCGCCGATCGTCACCGGCGGCCACACGCCCGGCACGGCGCAGCTCGCGGCGACCGCGTCGACCAGCGGCACGCCCGAGGCCCGGTCGAAGACGCGCGGCTCACCGCTCTCCGCGTCCACCGCGACGATCTTCAACGCCCGCTCCGGCCACCCGTGGGACGGCAGCCGGGACTCGATCACCGCGCGGCGCTCCGCCTCGGAGACCGTCCGCGCGTCCAGGGCGACCCGCCCGACCGCGCGTCGCAACTCCGTCATGGACGCGGCCGATTCCATGGCCGCGCCGATCTCCGCCGCGAACTTCTCCAGGTCCATCTCGGCCATGATCTCGGCGGCCTGCCGGGCGGGATCCACCTGCCGGGCGTACAGCTCCTCCAGCTCCAGCCCGCTGCCCACCTGCGCCGCCACGGTGGACCCGGCGGAGGTCCCCACGAGCAGATCGGCGCCGGTCACGTCCCGCCCGGCCTCGGCGAGCCCCGCCAGCACCCCGGTCATCCAGGCGATCCCGCCGACACCCCCACCGCCCAGCACCAACGCCTCGCCCATGTCCGCCCCTTCCGCGAAGTCCCCGATCTCCGGGTACGACACCACAGGAGACGGCGGAGGGACAACCGCCGCGCTGAGCCGGCCGGCGGGCCCTCGCCGTCGCGGCCCGCTGCACGCTCCCGCTCGTCCGGGTGACCCCGCGCGGTCCGCGGCCAGGACGGGACGGCCTCCCGCTCTCCCACGCCGACCGCGTCCGCGTACGCCATCCGGTTCGGGGACGTCGTACGGCGGTGAGGGCGCCGGCCGATGCGACCGGAGCGGTGGAGAGGGGGCGTTGCGGGCCGCTCGTGGTGGCCCGCAACGCCCCCCGGCTGTCACCCGAGGGGTGCTCGGGAAGTCTTCCGGGTCACGAGCCGACCTGCGCGGTCACCAGGTCCGAGAAGGTGGTCAGCCGGGTGTAGACACCCGGGTAACCGGCCTCCGCGCACCCCTCGCCCCAGGAAGTGATCCCTGCCAGGACGCCCCCGATGAGCAGGGGACCGCCGCTGTCGCCCTGGCAGGTGTCCACGCCGCCGGACGTGTATCCGGCGCAGACCATGTCGGACTGGACGAAGTCCGAACCGTAGGAGGAACGGCAGCTGGAGTCGGACACGACCGGGACGGTCGCGGTCCGCAGCTGGTTGGAGGAGCCGCCGTTCTCCGAGGTGGTCCCCCAGCCGAGGATGCGGGCGGTGGTGCCGGCCGCGTACACGCTCGTCTGGGAGGAGGAGACGTACTTCGCCGCGGTGTACGGCATCGACGTCGAGAGGGTCAGCACGGCCACGTCGTCGCCGTTGGTGGCGTCCGTGTAGTCCGGGTTGATCCAGATGCTGCTGACCCGGCTCACCGTGCCGTTGGTGCCGTTGAGGTAGGTCCGGCCGCCGACCACGCGGACGCTGCTCGTGGTCTCGCCGACCATGCAGTGCGCGGCCGTCACCACCTTCTTGGGCGCCACCAGGGTGCCGCCGCAGAACTGGTTCTGGGACGCGTCCGTGATCTGCATCATGAACGGGTACGCGGTCGTCGTGGTAGTGGTACCGCCGACGATGGGCTGGGGGGCGGCGCTCGCCGTGGGGGAGGCGAGCAGCGCGGACGCCGCCGCGGCGGCGGTGGCCACCACGGTCGCGGCGGTCTTTCTTGCACGTGTGAGCCCGAACATGAGTCTCCTCAGTGGGGTTGCACCGGTGGGGGGTCGCGCGGGTCTGTGTGGGGGGTTTGCATGGGGGTCGCGGGACCGACCCCCATGTGCCCGGGCGAGCGGCACGCCCATTACGCTAGGACCCGGAACCCTTGGCTCCCAATGAGGGAACCCCCTAGGGGGTTGGGTGAGGGAAAACCCTCGGTCCGGTTCAGTTAACAAGAGCACCGCTCAGGGCGCGCGGTGACCTGCCGCCAATCGGACGATGTCCACCCGCGAGCGGATCCCCAGCTTGCGGTAGACCCGCGTCAGGGTCGCCTCCACCGTCTTCACGCTGATGAACAGCCGGGCCGCGATCTCCCGGTTGGTGGCGCCCTCCATGACGAGCGCGGCGACCTGACGCTCCATCGCGGCCAGCGCGAGCAGCGCGGCCGGCGCCTGGGGTGCGGCCGGTTCCGGTTCCGGTTCGGCGGCGGCCGGGGATTCGTCCACCTGGCGCAGCCAGGGCAGCGCCCGGCAGCGCCGGAACATCCGGGTGGCCTCGTCGAACACCGCCGATCCGGGCCGTGGGCCGCCCCGCAGCCGGGCCAGCGCGAACGCGGCCCGCGCCTCCTCCAGGCCGTAGCCGAGCTTGCCGAGCCGTTCCTGAGCGGACGTCAGCTGGGCGAGCGCGGCCTCCAGGTCGCCCCGGGCGGCGCGCACCAGCGCCTCGGACCGGTCGAGCACGGCGAGGACGCTCTCCCGGCCGAGCCGCAGCGCGTGTTCCCGGCTGACGTCGATGACGTCCTGCGCCTCGGCCACCTCACCGGTCCGGACGAGTGCCTCGGCGAGGTCGCCGTGCCAGCGGCCACGAGCCGGGTCGGTGATGCCGAGGCCCAGTTCCAGGGTGCGCACCCGGCGCAGCGAGCGCACGGTGCCCGTAGGGTCCCCGGCCACCAGCTGGGCGTACCCGAGGGCGCCCAGCGCGCGGGACAGGTACATCTGGTCGCCGTCCTCCTCGGCGTGGTCCACCGCCTCCCGGGCGAGGGCCAGGGCGCGGTCCACATCGCCGCCGGAGGCCTCGGCGAGCGAGGTGAGCATCGCCGAGGCGGTCTCGCCGATCCCGGAGTCCCGGGCGAGCCGCAGGCTGTCGCGGGCCAGTTCCAGGGCGCGTCCGCAGTGCCCGGCGCGCAGTTCGGTCTCGGCGAGGCCGCGCAGGAAGTGCACCTCGCTCTCCACCGAGCCGCGCCGGCGCACCTCGCGCAGCAGCGCGGTGACGGTGGTCCGGGCCTCGGCCAGCTGGTCGCCCATGACCAGCCAGCGGAACCGGGCGCTGCCCGCGCCGTTGTGATGCCACGCCACCCGGGGGTCCTGGGGTTCCTTCAGGGCCCGCTTGATGGTGCGGGGCGCCTCCGGATGGCCCATCAGGGTCTCGGTCTGCGCCTGGAAGGCGAGGGAGAGCAGCTCGGTGCGGCGGTCCTCGCCGCGGGCGGCCAGCTCGGCGGCGTGCGCGGCGGCCTCCCGGGCCTCGGTGAAGTCACCCTCCACGATGAGCGCCCGCCAGGCCAGCTGGTAGTGGACCAGCGCGAGCAGCCGGGGGTCGTCGCCAGCGTCGGCGAGGGCCTGTGGGAAGACGGCGTCGACCTCGGCCATGGTGTGGCCGGCGGTGTCGATGACGATCATCCAGGCCCGCACCCGGTCGGCGGGCACGGTCGCCCGGGCGAGCACCTCGCGGGCGATGTCCCGGGCCAGGTCGACCTCGCCGGCGGTGATCGCGTCCTCGGCGGCCGTCAGCCGGCGCTCCTGCGGGCTGGGGGCGCCGTCGGCGGGGGTGTGCCGGGCGGCGAGCAGCCCCAGCTGGGCGGCGACCGAGGGCGCTCCGCGGTCCCGGGCGAGGGCGGCGGCCTCGGCGAGCCGGGTGGCGACCTCCGGGTCGGTGCCGGTGGTGGCCAGGGCCAGGTGCCGGGCCCGTTCGATCGGGTCGGAGGCGGCGGTGGACAGCGCCGCGTGCGCGGCCCGCCGTTCGTGGGCGGGCGCCTCCGCGTACAGCGCGGCGGATATCAGCGGGTGCGCGAACCGTACGGCCGGGGCGTCCGGTTCGGTGGCCAGCAGCCCGAGTTCGGCGGCCTGGGCGCACTCGGCCTCGGCGTTCTCCCGGCCGGCCGCGTGCAGCAGGGCCGGGGTGGGGCGGGCGCCGGCGCTGGCCACCAGCAGGGTGCGGCGGGCCTCCACCGAGAGCATGTCCAGCCGGCTGAGCACCAGGGCGCGCAGCGAGGTCGGCACGGGCAGCGGCTCGCCCGGCCGGGGCGGGGTGGGGCTGTCGGCGAGGGCGCGGCCCAGCTCCAGGGCGAAGAGCGGGTTGCCGCCGCTGGTGCGGTGGATCTCGCGGACCGTGGAGCGGGACAGGCAGCCGTGGCCGCGGTGGTCGAGCAGCTCGGCGACCTGGGTGCGGGAGAGCGGGCCGAGCCGGACCGCGAGGGTGCCCGGCGGGCAGGCGCGCAGGTGGCGGTCGTACTCCTGGCTCTGCCGGCCCTCCGTGCGGACCGCGCACAGCAGTTGCACCGGGGTGCCCTCCAGGCGCCGGGCGGCGAAGCCGAGGAGTTCGGCGCTGGCCGGGTCCAGCCACTGGAGGTCGTCGGCGACGACCAGGACCGGGCCGTGGGCGGCGAGGGCGCGCAGCGCGGAGAGCACGGCCAGGCGCAGGGCGAGTCCGTCCCGCTGGAGGCTGGACTCGCCGCGGCCGGTGAGCGCCGACTCCAGGGCGGTGCGCTGGGCGGCGGGCAGCCGCCCGGAGACCTCGTCGAGGACCAGGCCGAGGAGGTCGGCGAGGGCGAGGAAGGGGAGGTGGGATTCGGACTCGGTCGCCGAGCAGCGCAAGACCGTGCGCACGGTGGCGCCGTATTCCTCGGCCAAAGCCCGCAGGACGGTGGATTTCCCTATTCCGGCGGGGCCGTGGAGCAGCACACTGCCCCCGGAGGCGAGTTGCCCACGGGCGCCGGCGAACAGCTCCTCGCGGCCGATGACCAGGTCGGGGCGGCACCTGGCAGGCTCCTGGAAGTCCCGTCGCACGGTCACCGCTCCCCTCGTGTGTCGTGTCCGGACCAAATTCTAGGCAACGATCCTTGAAATTCGGACGGAAGCCCTGGTGAGGGAAATAACAAACGGTCAAGCAGAGGGAAATTCAAAGCGGCGCCGGATGAATGGTCAGGTTTCCTGACCGACAGGTTTCGTGACCGTCAGGTTTCCCGGCCGGCTTCGGGCTACGGCAGCAGTCCCGCCCTGCGCGCCGCGGTCACCGCCTCCCCTCGTGTGTGGGCGCCCAGCTTCCGCATCGCCGAACGCAGATATGCCTTGACCGTCTCCGGGCCGATGCCCAGCCGCTCGGCCACCGCCGCGTTGGTGGCCCCCGCCGCCACCCAGGACAGCACGTCCACCTCGCGTGGCGCCAGGGTCACGCCCCCGGCTCGCGGCGGCGCGGTCAGCAGCCCGCACGCGGCCAGCAGTTCGGCCCGCAGCTCCGGGTCGGCGATCCGGGGGACCAGCGCCCGCAGCGCGGCATGCGCCTCGCGCACCTGTTCCCACACGGCGTTCTCACCGGTGCGGGTCCGCTCGGGCCGGGCCGCCGCCAGCAGCTCCCGCGCCTCGTCCCGCACCACCAGCGTCTGCTCCACGTCCCGCGCCACCGCCACCGCCGCGCCCAGCGCGCGGTCACCGAGCGGCCGGGCCGAGCGCAGCGCGCCGTACAGCACCCCGCGCACCCGGCGCCGCACCACCACCGGCACGGCGAGCACCGCGCGGATGCCCTCGGCGGCCACCGGCACGTCGTACTCGTGGCTGATCTGCCGTGAGCTGGAGTAGTCGGTCACCGCGCACGGCCGGGCCAGCGCCACCGCCTTGCCGCCGAGCCCGCTGCCGGAGGTCACCGCGAGCGAGCGCAGCGCGGCCGTGGTCGTGCCGCTCAGCTCGCTGATCCGGATCTGCGGCCGGCCGGACTCCACCAGGCCGCCGAAGGCCACGGGGAGTCCCGTCGCCCGCCGCAGCCGTGCCAGCGCGCCACCGATCTCCACCGCCTGCACCGCGTCTGCCGTCACCCGTTCGCCCTTTCGGCCGCCCACACCCCCGTTCGGGGGTAGTGAGACCCGCATCACGGATTAGACGATGCCAGAGAGCCGCCCGGCAATGGTCCGGAGCATAGGAGGAGAACCGATGACGACGGCGACGGAGATGTTCCGCAGGGCCCGGGACTTCCTGCTGGAACACCGTGAGGACTACGCCACCGCCTACGAGGGCTTCCGCTGGCCCCGGCCCGAGCACTTCAACTGGGCGCTGGACTGGTTCGACGAGATCGCCGACGGCAACGACCGCACCGCGCTGCACATCGTCGAGGAGGACGGCACCGAGACCCGGCTCTCCTTCGCGGAGCTGTCCGAGCGGTCCGACCGGGTGGCCCGGTGGCTGCGCGAGCGCGGGGTCGCCGCCGAGGACCGCGTCCTCGTCATGCTCGGCAACCAGGCCGAGCTGTGGGAGACCGCGCTGGCCGCGATGAAGCTGCGCGCGGTCGTCATCCCGGCCACCCCGCTGCTCGGCCCGGCCGACCTCGCCGACCGGGTGGAGCGGGGGCGGGTGAAACACGTCGTCGTCCGGGCGGAGGACACCGCCAAGTTCGCCGACGTGCCCGGCGCCTACACCCGGATCTCCGTCGGCGGCCTGCCGCAGGAGGGCTGGGAGCCGTACGAGGACGCCTACGCGGTCCCCGCCGAGTTCGTCCCGGACGGCCCGACGCTGGCCGACGACCCGCTGATGCTCTACTTCACCTCCGGGACGACCGCCCGCCCCAAGCTGGTCGAGCACACCCACACCTCCTACCCGGTCGGGCACCTGGCCACCATGTACTGGATCGGTCTCAAGCCCGGCGACGTCCACCTGAACATCTCCTCGCCCGGCTGGGCCAAGCACGCCTGGTCCAACCTCTTCGCGCCGTGGAACGCGGAGGCGACCGTCTTCGTCTTCAACTACACCCGCTTCGACGCGGCCCGGCTGATGGCCGAGATGGACCGGGCCGGCGTGACCACGTTCTGCGCGCCGCCGACCGTGTGGCGGATGCTCATCCAGGCCGACCTCGGGCAGCTGCGCACCCCGCCCCGCGAGATCGTGGCCGCCGGCGAGCCGCTCAACCCCGAGGTCATCGAGCAGGTCCGGCGCGCCTGGGGGGTGGCCGTCCGGGACGGCTTCGGGCAGACCGAGACGGCCGTGCAGGTCTCCAACAGCCCCGGCCAGCCGCTGAAGACCGGCTCCATGGGGCGTCCCAGCCCCGGCTTCCGGGTGGAGCTCCTGGACCCGGTCTCCGGCGCGCCCGGCGCGACCGAGGGCGAGATCGCGCTCGACCTCGCCGCGCGCCCGGTCGGCCTGATGACCGGCTACCACGGCGACCCGGACCGCACGGCGGAGGCCATGGCGGGCGGCTACTACCGCACCGGGGACATCGCCACCAGGGACGAGGAGGGGTACCTCACCTACATCGGGCGCAGCGACGACGTCTTCAAGGCATCCGACTACAAGGTGAGTCCGTTCGAGCTGGAGAGCGCCCTGCTGGAGCACGAGGCGGTGGCCGAGGCGGCGGTCGTGCCCGCCCCGGACGAGCTGCGGCTCGCGGTGCCCAAGGCGTACGTTGTCCTCGCCGAGGGCTGGGAGCCCGGCCCGGACACCGCGAAGGTCATCTTCGAGCACTCCCGTGACGTGCTCGCGCCGTACAAGCGCATCCGCCGGCTGGAGTTCGGCGCGCTGCCCAAGACCGTCTCCGGCAAGATCCGCCGGATCGAACTGCGCGAGGCCACCGCGGCCGGCTCGGAGAGCGAGTACCGCGAGGAGGACTTCCGGTGACCGCGCGGTTGTCGTACACACACGGGACGAGTCCCACCGTCCTGCTCGGCGACACCATCGGCGCCAACCTGGACCGGGCCGTGGCGACCTGGCCGGACCGCGAGGCCCTGGTCGACGTGCCGTCCGGGCGGCGCTGGACGTACGCCGAGTTCGGCGCGGACGTCGAGGAGCTGGCGCGGGCCCTGGCGGCCGGCGGGATCACCAAGGGCGACCGGGTGGGCATCTGGGCGGTCAACTGCCCGGAGTGGGTGCTGGTGCAGTACGCCACCGCCCGCATCGGCGCCATCATGGTCAACATCAACCCGGCCTACCGCACCCACGAGGCCGAGTACGTCCTCAGGCAGTCGGGCGTCTCGCTGCTGGTGGCCTCCCTCAGCCACCGGACGAGCGACTACCGGGCGATGGCCGAACAGGTGCGGGGCAACTGCCCGGAGCTGCGCGAGGTCGTGTACATCGGCGACCCGAGCTGGGACGAACTGCTGCGACGGGCGACGCCCGAGGCGCCGTACGCGGAGCTGTCCTGCGACGACCCCATCAACATCCAGTACACCTCGGGCACGACCGGCTTCCCGAAGGGCGCCACCCTCTCCCACCACAACATCCTCAACAACGGGTACTTCGTGGGCGAGTCGATCGCCTACACCGAGCAGGACCGCATCTGCATCCCGGTGCCCTACTACCACTGCTTCGGCATGGTCATGGGCAACCTGGCGGCCACCTCGCACGGCGCCTGCATGGTCATACCGGCGCGGTCCTTCGACCCGGCGGCCACGCTGGAGGCGGTGCAGCGGGAGCGGTGCACGTCGCTGTACGGCGTCCCGACCATGTTCATCGCGGAGCTGAACCTCCCCGACTTCGCCTCCTACGACCTCTCCAGCCTGCGCACCGGCATCATGGCGGGCTCCCCGTGCCCGGTGGAGGTGATGAAGCGGGTGGTGGCCGAGATGCACATGGAGCAGGTCTCCATCTGCTACGGCATGACGGAGACGTCCCCGGTGTCGTTGCAGACACGGATCGAGGACGACCTGGAGCACCGCACCGCCACCGTCGGCCGGGTCCTGCCCCACCTGGAGGTCAAGGTCGTCGACCCGGCCACCGGGGTCACCCAGCCGCGGGGCGCGGCGGGAGAGTTGTGCACGCGCGGCTACAGCGTGATGCTCGGCTACTGGAACGAGCCGGAGAAGACGGCGGAGGCCATCGACGCGGGCCGCTGGATGCACACCGGGGACCTGGCGGTGATGCGCGAGGACGGGTACGTCGAGATCGTCGGCCGGATCAAGGACATGATCATCCGGGGCGGCGAGAACATCTACCCGCGCGAGATCGAGGAGTTCCTGTACGCCCACCCGAAGATCCGGGACGTCCAGGTCGTCGGGGTGCCGCACGAGCGGTACGGCGAGGAGGTCCTCGCCTGTGTCATCCCGAGCGACCCCGCCGACCCCCTCACCCTGGAGGAACTGCGGGACTTCTGCGCGGGGCGGCTCGCGCACTACAAGGTCCCCAGCAGGCTCCAGCTCCTCGACGCCTTCCCGATGACGGTGTCCGGGAAGGTCCGCAAGGTGGAACTGCGGGACACGTACGCGGTGTGATCCCGGGTGTGAAACGGCCGGGAACGAGCAGGCGGTGAATGTTCCACGGCGGTCCCCGGGCGAGCGCACGGTCGGCGGCGCGCTCGGCCCGGGGAGCGTCGGGGGAGCGCCGGGGGAGCGTCGGGGGGGGGGCTACCGCCTCCGCCACGCGAAGGGGAGGTCAGGCCAGTCCGTCCCGGGCCCTCGTTCCCCGTTCCGGGGCGCCCGTGGTGCGCAGGGTGTCGGCGGGGTCGTTCACCGGCTGCGGGACGCCCGCGAGGTCGAGCACGAACAGCGGGACGACGAGGGCGTCCGCGCCGCACCGGGCGGCGTCGGTGTAGCCGGCGAGGGAGAAGTACGCGCACGCGGCGGACTCGGTCATCGCCGTCAGCCACAGGCACTCCACGTCCCTCGGCCCGGCCGGCCGCACGGTCGGGTCCACCTGGGCGAGCAGCCCGCGGGCGGCGAGTCCGATGCCGTTCGGCGGCCGTTGGTCCGCCCGGCGGATGTCCCGGTAGCCGAGCCAGCGGAGGTAGAGCGCGGCGGTGGTGACGGCGTCCCGGGCGGTGCGGATGGTGCGGGGCTGGAAGGGGGGACGGTGCGGGCCGGCGGGTCCCTGTGGGTCCGCCGGGGCCTGGGGTCCGACCGGTTCCCGCGTCCCCGGTGATCCCCATGCGCCGGCCGGTCCCCGTGCCCCCGCCGTCGGCTCCGCCGCCCGAGCCCCCGTCACCGGGATGCGCAGGACCGTGCCGCACGGGCAGCCCAGTTCCGGGTGGGGCCAGTGGCCCAGGCGCCCGCAGACGGCGCACGGCAGCGTGAGCCACTCGTCGTCCCAGGCGCGGTGCGCCGCCACGGCCGGTTCGGCCGCCGGATCCAGCCGGGGCGCGGTCGGTGCCCCGCACGCGCAGGGATACGCCGGCGCGGTGTAGACGTGTGCGCGCCGGCAGGCCGGGCAACGCACCGGAACGCTCTCGGGCATGGCCCACTCCAAGGCGTCGCGTCGGGACGGCGCTCCCATGGTGCTCCTCTCCGGCCGCTCCTGTCCGGCGCTTGCCGGTGTCCGGAGCACTCTTGACGGCCTTGTCCCACCCCCTTACATTGCTTCCAGATAGTAGAAGTCAGTTTCCGCTATGCGGAAGGTGTGGGTGCTCACCGCGGGGCGCGACGGGAGTACGCATCCGACAGCCGAAGCAGGAGTACTCGATGGCTCGTATGACCGCTGCCCGCGCGGCAGTTGAGATCCTCAAGCGCGAGGGCGTCACCGACGCCTTCGGTGTGCCGGGCGCGGCGATCAACCCGTTCTACAAGGCCCTCCAGGAGGGCGGCGGCATCGACCACACCCTCGCCCGCCACGTCGAGGGCGCCTCGCACATGGCCGAGGGCTACACCCGGACCGCGCCGGGCAACATCGGTGTCTGCATCGGCACCTCCGGCCCGGCCGGCACCGACATGATCACCGGCCTGTACTCGGCCATCGGCGACTCGGTCCCGATCCTGTGCATCACGGGCCAGGCGCCCACCCACGTGATCCACAAGGAGGACTTCCAGGCCGTCGACATCGCCTCCATCGCCAAACCGGTGACGAAGATGGCGGTGACCGTCCTGGAGGCCGCGCAGGTCCCCGGCGTCTTCCAGCAGGCGTTCCACCTGATGCGCTCCGGCCGCCCCGGCCCGGTCCTGATCGACCTGCCGATCGACGTCCAGCTCACCGAGATCGAGTTCGACCCGGAGACGTACGAGCCGCTGCCCGTCTACAAGCCGGCCGCGACCCGGGCCCAGATCGAGAAGGCCATCGCCTTCCTCCTCGCGTCGGAGCGTCCCGTCATCGTCGCCGGCGGCGGCGTCATCGGCGCCGACGCCACCGACCTGCTGGTGGAGTTCGCCGAGCTGACCCGGACCCCGGTCATCCCGACCCTGATGGGCTGGGGCGCGCTGCCCGACGACCACGAGCTGAACGCCGGCATGGTCGGGGTGCAGACCTCGCACCGCTACGGCAACGCCAACTTCCTGGCCTCCGACTTCGTCCTCGGCATCGGCAACCGCTGGGCCAACCGCCACACCGGCTACAAGCTCGACGTGTACCGCGGTGACCGCACGTTCGTCCACGTCGACATCGAGCCCACCCAGATCGGCAAGATCTTCCCGCCGGACTACGGGGTCGTCTCCGACGCCAGGGCCGCGCTGGAGCTCTTCGTCGAGGTGGCGAAGGAGCTCAAGGCCGAAGGCAGGCTCCCCGACCGCTCCGACTGGGTCGCCGCCACGCAGGAGCGCAAGGCCACGCTGCTGCGCCGTACGCACTTCGACAACGTGCCGATGAAGCCGCAGCGCGTGTACGAGGAGATGAACAAGGCCTTCGGCCCGGACACCCGCTACGTCACCACGATCGGCCTCTCCCAGATCGCCGGCGCGCAGATGCTGCACGTCTACCGGCCGCGCCACTGGATCAACTGCGGCCAGGCCGGCCCGCTCGGCTGGACCATCCCGGCCGCGATCGGCGTCGCCAAGGCCGACCCGGACTCCCCGGTCGTCGCACTCTCCGGGGACTACGACTTCCAGTTCCTGATCGAGGAGCTCGCGGTCGCCGCGCAGCACCGGATCCCGTACGTCCACGTGCTGGTGAACAACGCCTACCTGGGCCTGATCCGGCAGGCGCAGATCGGCCTGGACATCAACTTCCAGGTGAACCTGGAGTTCGAGAACATCAACGCCCCCGAGATCGGGGTCTACGGCGTCGACCACGTCAAGGTGGCCGAGGGGCTGGGCTGCAAGGCGATCCGGGTCACCGAGCCGGACGAGCTGGGCGCCGCCTTCGAGCAGGCGAAGAAGCTGGCCGCCGAGTACCGGGTGCCGGTCGTCGTCGAGGCGATCCTGGAGCGGATCACCAACATCTCCATGAGCCGCACCATGGACATCAGCGACATCAGCGAGTTCGAGGACCTGGCCACCGAGCCCGGCCACGCGCCGACGTCCGTCAAGCCGCTGAAGGTCTGACCGACCGCGCGCACCGCGCACCGCGGGGGCGGCCCGTCATCCGGACGGGCCGCCCCCGCGTCGTACGCGCACCCGCCCGGCCCTCAGCCGAACCCGCCGCCTCCGCCGAACCCGCCCCCGTAGTCATGGCCCCCGTAGTCGTGCCCGCCGTGGCCGTGGCCCCCGTGGTCGTGCCCGCCGTACCCACCGCCGTCCCAGCCGTCGTACGCGCCTTCGCCCCCCGTGATGTGGCGGAGGCTGTTGCCCCGGCCGAACGGGAAGCGGCCCTCGTCCGCGAACGCGCCCCGGCCGGTGAGCCCCGCTTCCCGGGCGAAACGCGGGGCGAGGGCGGTCAGGGCCCGCTCGCCGTACAGCGCGACGGCGAGCAGCACCTCGTCCTCCGCCAGTCCGTCCGGCCCCTCGGGGAGCGGACGGCGCTCGCGGAGGTCCGCCAGCAGACGGCGGGCGGCACGGGTGCGGCCGGGCGGCAGCACCCGCAGCAGCCCCTCCGCCGCCAACTCGGCCCGCATCCGGGCGAGGGCCCGCCGCACCACCGCGCGGGCGGGCAGCTCCCGGGGACCGGCGGGCCGGTAGAGGGCGGTGCGCACGGCCTTCTCCAGCGGATGCCGGAGGGGCTCGGCGCTGCCGGTCGCGGTCTTGCGCAGCGTGCCCGGCCGGCCCGCCTCGACCGCCCCGCGCAGATGCATCCCGAGCACGGCGACGGTGAGGGCGGCGCGATCGCCCCCGCGCAACAGCGCCACCGCGCGAGGGTCCGCCGGATTCGACGTCGTACGGCTCATGAGACACCCCCCCCCCGTACGGGGCCCGTCGCCCCCGTGCCGACGGGCCCCGTGTGCCGTTAATGTGCCCTGGCACCGGGGTGGTTGAAGCCCCCCGCCGCGGTCTTCAGAGGTTGATTTGAGGGTTGCGCACCCGGTCTACGACCGCTGCCGTACGCGCCGCCGTCACCACTCGTGCTCCGACAGCCCCGGCCAGTCGTCCGGGCCGCCGCCCTGCCATTCGATCAAATCGCTCTGCTCCACCTCGATCCGGTCCAGATCGGCCAGCCGCAGGATCTCCACGACGTCGTCGAGATGCGAGGCGATCCCCAGCGTCACGTCCCCCTCGGTCACCCGCCGGGAACCGTCCAGGGCCGGGGGGTGGACCACGATGTGCGGGTAGTCGGTCGGATTGGCCATGCCTTCAGCCTGCGGCGCGGGAGGCGGATCTGCACGCCGGGACGGCGACTGTCAGTGGCGGCGTGCACACTGCCGTCCATGAGTGTGCGGAGCGACATGGTGCTGGAGCGGCAGCTCGGGCAGGTGCGCGGGGTGGCCGCCGGCGAGGCCGTGCGGTCGGCGGTGGACGCGGTCTTCACCTACATGGGCAGCGGCAGCCGCGGCCGACGCAGACAGGGCAGGGAACTCGTCAGGCTCATGGAGGCCGCCCGGGGCACGGCGGCGGAGGCGGGGGAGTGGCACGTCGTGCGGCTCTTGCAGGACTCGCTGGACTACGCGGAGGGCCGCATCCTGCAACAGGACTTCCAGGAGCGGTACCGGATCTTCCAGGACGGGGCGCGCAGGGAGCAGTCCCGTGACTTCGTGGCGAGCAGCCTGCGGGCGATGCACCAGTGGATGGTCGCCGCGGGCGAGGCCTACCTGAGGGATCATCCCGGTGCGGGCGCCGAGGAGACGCTGGACCATTTCCGGGCCCAGGGGGAGGACGCCGCGTTCCTGCGGGCCCCCGAGGAACGCCCGGGGCGCTATGTGATCCCCCGCGGGGCGGCCGAGATCTCGCTGTGGCTGGAGCGGCTGCTCAGGAGTGACCGGATCGACGTCGCGGACCCGGCGGAGTCGGCCCGCAGGATCGCCGGCTCGGCGCAGGCCGTCTCCCTGCTCGCCGCCGACCGTGCGGGACAGCTCGTCCTGCGGGCCGCCGAGCTGCGGCGTCGCGCCGAGCGGCTGAAGGCGCTGCGGGCTGTCGTGGAGGACCGCGCGGCCACCGAGGCGGATCTCCAACGCGCCCTCGAAGGGAACCACTGGATCTTCGGCGGCCGGTTCGTCGGCGAGGCCGCGCGGCGCCGGCTGGTGCCCGGGGACGAGGTGGACATCCCGCTCATACGTGGTGACGGGGCGCTGTACGTCGTCGAGCTCAAGCGGGCCATGAGCCTCACGCCCCCGCTGGTCAAACGCCAGCGCAACGCCTGGGTGCCGGCGGCGCAGGTCCACGAGGCCGTCGGTCAGGCCGTCAACTACCTGGTCGGACTGGACGAGCACCGCACCCGCATCCGTGACGAGTTCGGCATCGAGACCCGGCGCGCCGGCGCGCTGGTGCTCGTCGGTCATCCCGGTCTGCACCCCGACGTACCGGAACGGGAGGTCAACGAGGCCCTGCGGACCTTCAACTCGCACGTCACCCGGGTCGAGGTGCTCACCTACAAAGAGCTGCTGGACAACGCCGAACGCTCCCTCGCCGGGGGACGTGACCCCGGTGCCGGGAGCGCTTGGTAGCCGTCCGACGGCGCGAGGCTGGGCGCGACAGGTCGTTCGCGCCGCCGGACGGGGTGGGTGGGCCCCTCGCGAGGGGCCGGGTGGGACCGCGGTGGACGCGACGGAACCGGGTGCCCTTCCCTCTGGTCGAGAAGGGGACGCGGGTCCTTCACCACCGCACTGGCTCGCAGGCCACCGCGGTCCTCGCCCCGCCCGCGCGCTCCGCCCGGCGGCCACCCCTCATCCGGGCCGTCCGGCGTGCCGCGCGGGCCGCGTGCGGACATCGTGACCTCCCGTCAGATGCCGTACGCCGCTTGGCGGTTCCCGGTGCTCAGTCCTCGCGCAGGGCGCGGACCGCCTCCTCCACGCGCTTGCCGTACTCGGGGTTGGCGGCGTGGAAGTGGGCCAGGTTCTTCTCGATCACATCGTCGCGGGAGACCTGCGAGAGGCCGCCGGCGATGTTCGCGACCAGGCGGGACTTCTCCTCCGGCGACATCAGGCGGTACAGCTCGCCCGCCTGGAAGAAGTCGTCGTCCTTGGTGTGCGGGGGCGCCTCGTGGGTGCCCGTGTGACCGGAGACCGCCAGGGGAGCCGAGAGGGGGCGGCCGGTCTCGACCGGGCCGTCGTAGGAGTTCGGCTCGTAGTTCTTGGCGTGGCGGCCCTGCGCGTTGAGCGCCATGAAGCCGTCCCGGCCGTAGTTCCGCGCGCCGCCGGGGACCGCCTTCGGGGCGTTCACGGGGAGCAGGGTGTGGTTGACGCCGAGGCGGTAGCGGTGGGCGTCGGCGTAGGCGAACAGGCGGCCCTGGAGCATCTTGTCCGGGGACGGGCCGATGCCGGGCACGAAGTTGTTCGGGCTGAACGCGGCCTGCTCGACCTCGGCGAACACGTTGTCCGGGTTGCGGTCGAGGACCAGGCGGCCCACCCGCTGGAGCGGGTAGTCCCCGTGCGGCCACACCTTGGTCAGGTCGAAGGGGTTGAAGCGGTAGTCCGCCGCCTCGGCCGCCGGCATGATCTGCACGTACAGCGTCCAGGACGGGTGCACGCCCCGCTCGATCGCCTGGAGCAGGTCGGTCTGGTGGGAGGCGGGGTCCTTGCCGGCCAGCTCCTGCGCCTGCTCGGCGGACAGGCAGCGGATGCCCTGGTTCGTCTTGAAATGGTACTTGACGAAGAAGGCCTCGCCCTCGGCGCTCGTCCACTGGTAGGTGTGCGAGCCGTAGCCGTTCATGTGCCGGTACGACGCCGGGATGCCGCGGTCGCCCATCAGCCAGGTCACCTGGTGCGTGGCCTCGGGGGAGTGCGCCCAGAAGTCCCAGACGTTGTCCGGCTCCTGCCTGCCCGTGAACGGGTCCCGCTTCTGCGAGTGGATGAAGTCGGGGAACTTGATCGGGTCCTTGATGAAGAACACGGGGGTGTTGTTGCCGACGAGGTCGTAGTTGCCCTCCTCGGTGTAGAACTTCACCGCGAAACCGCGCGGGTCGCGGACGGCGTCCGCGCCGCCGAGCGAGTCGGCCACGGTCGAGAAGCGCACGAACACCTCGGTGCGCTTGCCGATCTCGCCGAGGAAGGCGGCGTGGGTGTAGCCGGTGACGTCGTCCGTCACCTCGAAGTGGCCGTACGCGCCGGAGCCACGGGCGTGCACCACACGCTCCGGGATCCGCTCGCGGTTGAAGCGCGCGAGCTTCTCCAGGAGGTGCTGGTCCTGGATCAGGAGCGGGCCGCCGACGCCGGCGGAGGCGGAGTTCTGGTTGTCGGCGACCGGGGCGCCGGACTCGGTGGTGAGCACGCGCTGCGACATCGTGGACCTTCCGTGCGGGTGTCAGCGGAAACCTGTTTCCGCTTCGTGGAGCCTAGAAGCGGGGCGATCTGAGCGTCAACAGTTTGTTGAACCGAAATCGGTGCCGGGGTCGAGCCGGGGCGAAGGTGGTTCCGGGCCGCGGCGCCGCCTGGGCGCGACAGGACAGGTGTCGGCGGCGCCGCGGCCCGGAAGTCTGCGAGGAACCGTCAGACCTGGGCGCCGGACAGGCGCTCCACGGCCCGCAGCAGGGCCGAGTGGTCCAGGCCGCCGTCACCCTGGGCGCGCAGCGACGCGACCAGCTGGGCGACCACGGCGCCGACCGGCAGCGCCGCGCCGACGGTGCGGGCGGCGTCGGTGACGATGCCCATGTCCTTGTGGTGCAGGTCGATGCGGAAGCCCGGCTGGAAGTCGCGGTTCAGGAAGTTGTCCTTCTTGCGCGCCAGCACGGTCGAGCCGGCGAGGCCGCCGCCCAGCACGTCCAGCGCGGCCTTCAGGTCCACGCCCGACTTCTCCAGGAAGACCACGGCCTCCGCGCACGCCTGGATGTTGACGGCGACGATCAGCTGGTTGGCCGCCTTCACGGTCTGGCCGGAGCCGTGCGGACCGCACAGCACGATGGTCTTGCCGAGCGCCTCGAAGACCGGCCTGGCCCGGTCGAAGTCGGCCTGCTCGCCGCCGACCATGATCGACAGTACGGCCTCGACGGCGCCGGCCTCACCGCCGGAGACGGGCGCGTCCAGGACGTGGATGCCCTTCTCCTTCGCGTTCTGCGCGAGGTCGACGGAGGTCTGCGGGGTGATCGAGGACATGTCGATCAGCAGGGTGCCCGGCCTGGCGTTCTCCAGGATGCCGTCCGGGCCGTAGGCGATGGCCTCGACCTGCGGGGAGGCGGGCACCATGGTGATCACCACGTCGGCGTCCCGCACGGCCTCGGCGATGGAGGCGGCGGCCGTACCGCCGGCGGCGGCCAGCCGGTCCAGCTTCTCCCGCTCCAGGGTGTAGCCGGTGACGTCGTAGCCCGCCTTGATCAGGTTCTCGGACATGGGGGAGCCCATGATGCCGAGGCCGATCCAGGCGATCTTGGGAAGACTCATCGGGGGTGCCTTTCTCAGTGCGGGGTGGTCAGCGGGCCGCGCGGGGCAGCCAGTCGAAGGCCTCGGCGCTCGGGCGGTCGCCCGGCTTGTACTCCAGGCCGACCCAGCCGTCGTAACCGGCCTTCCTCAGCCGGCCGAGGAGGTCCTCCAGCGGCAGCGAGCCCGTGCCAGGGGCGCCGCGGCCCGGGTTGTCGGCGATCTGCACGTGGCCGGTCTTCGCGGCGTACCGGTCGATGACCGCGGGCAGGTCCTCGCCGTTCATGGACAGGTGGTACAGGTCCATCAGGAACTTCGCGTTCCCAAGGCCCGTCGCCTCGTTGACCCGGTCCACGACCGCGACGGCGGCGGGCGCGCTCACCAGCGGGTACAGCGGCGACTCGGGCTTGTTGAGGGCCTCGATCAGCAGGACCGCGCCGATCCGGTCGGCCGCGCGGGCCGCGAGGGCCAGGTTCTCCAGGGCGAGCGCGTCCTGCTCGGCCGGGGCCACGCCCTCGACGCGGTTGCCGTACAGCGCGTTGAGGGCCGTGCAGCCGAGGGAGGCCGCGAAGTCCGCGGCGACGTCGATGTTGGCGCGGAACCTCTCCGACTCCTCGCCCGGGATCGACAGGGCGCCGCGGTCCGGGCCCGGCAGCCGTCCGGCGTAGAAGTTCAGGCCCGTGAGCCGGACTCCCGCGTCCTCGATCGCCTTCTTCAGGGCGTCCAGTTCGGACCGGGCGGGGGTGGGGGAGTCGACCCAGGGCCACCACAGCTCGACCGCGGAGAAGCCCGCCGCGGCGGCTGCCGCGGGACGCTCCAGGAGCGGGAGTTCGGTGAAGAGGATCGACAGGTTGACGTTGAAGCGCTGGTCTGCGGCGGTGCTCCACTCGAAACCCGGCATTCGGGCCGCGCTCCCTTCCGTGGTCGAGATTCCGTATTGCGGAAGTTTGTTTCTGCTTAATGGAAGATTGCCGTCGGGTGTCGGAGCTTGTCAAGGGGGGCCGGTCGCCGGCCGCCCGAAAATCCGCGCCGGGCGTTAGGTTGAGCGCGTGCGATTGAGAGTGGAGTTCACGACCGAACCCTTCGACCTGGACGAGGCGCCCGCGCACGCCCTGGTGGCGCGGGAGGTCATCGAGACGGCCGGGCTGGACGCCGTCGACGTCGGCCCGTTCGGCAACACGGCCGAGGGCGTCGCCGATCGCGTGCTCACCGCGGTGGACGCGCTGCTGCGCAAGTCCCTGGAGGCCGGCGCCACCCGGGTCTCGCTCCAGGTCAACGTGATCGGCGACGTGCACGGCGACGGGACCGCGGAGGGCGGCAGGTGAGCGGGGACGAGCCGTTCATCGCGGCCGTGAAGCCCCTGGTCGACGCCATGGGCGGGGAGATGCTCCCGCCCGACGAGGCCGGCCCCGAGGACGTCGTGCTCGCCTGGGAGGGCGTCGACGTCGTCGCCGTACGCCTGCCCCAGCTCGCCGACTCCCTGGACCACATCCTCGCCGCCATGGAGCGCCGGCAGGGCCGGCCGCTGGCCGACCTGGACCGCAAGGCCAAACAG
Source organism: Streptomyces corchorusii (assembly GCF_001514055.1). Lineage (NCBI taxonomy): Bacteria > Bacillati > Actinomycetota > Actinomycetes > Kitasatosporales > Streptomycetaceae > Streptomyces > Streptomyces corchorusii. The sequence goes on from NZ_KQ948352.1 coordinate 158,346, forward strand.
GAAGTCGTGCGCAGTCTGGAGGCGCGCGGCGCGTTCGCCGTGCGGCACGGCGTGGAGACCGTGGCGAGCGCGCTCGGCGTCAGCCGGTTCACGGTCTACAACTATCTGAACCGGGAGAAGGGTTCCTGACCGGGCCGGAAGCGGGGTTCGTGGTGCCGTCCGGGCCCGGTCCGGCTTGTTACGCGGAATCTTCAACAAAGTGTTGACGTGATGTTTCCGAGGGCGTTAGCTATCGGCAGCCCGATCAGCACGACGGCCCAACGCGGCCACGGAGGCTCCCGTGATGTCGACTTCCACGCCCCCGGGCCTGGCCCGGTTCAACGATCTGGAGGAGCGCGCGGCCCTCGCCGCCCTCCACGAGGCGTGCGCCTCCACCGAGTGGGCCCGGCGGCTGCTCGCCACCCGCCCCTACGCCACGCCGGAGGACCTGTACGCCGCCAGCGACGCCGCCATGGCCGAGCTGACCACCGCGGACCTTGAGGAGGCGATGGCCGGGCACCCGCCGATCGGGCGGCCCAAGCCCGGCGACCCGGCCTCCGCCCGCGAACAGCGCGGCATGGCCGGCGCCTCCGACGCGCTCAAGGCGGAGATGCTCGAACTGAACCTGGCCTACCAGGAGAAGTTCGGCCACGTCTTCCTCATCTGCGCCACCGGGCGGACCGGCGAGCAGATGCGGGACGCGGTCAAGGAGCGGATCGGGAACGCGCCGGAGCAGGAGCGGGAGATCGTCCGCACCGAGCTGGGCAAGATCAACCGCATCCGGCTGGCCCGACTCGTCGAAGAGGACGCCTGACACCATGAGCACCAGCACCACCGCCTCCGTGTCCACGCACATCCTGGACACCTCGATCGGCCGCCCCGCCGAGGGCGTCGCCGTCCGCCTCTTCGCCCGCAGCGGACGGAAGGCGGACTGGCAGGCGCTCGGCGGCTCCGCGACCGACACCGACGGCCGGTGCAAGGACCTGCCGGCCCTGCCGGAGGGGACCACCCACGTACGGCTCGACTTCGAGGTGGAGCCGTACTTCGCGAAGAAGCAAGCCGATGCGCAGCAGGACGCCCCCGCGAACCGGGACAGCGGTGCGTCGTCCGTGTTCTTCCCGGAGGTGGCGATCACGTTCGCCGTCGTACCGGGCGAGCACTACCACGTACCGCTGCTGCTCAACCCGTTCGGCTACTCCGTTTACCGAGGGAGCTAGCAGACACATGCCCACGATCCTGGGACAGAACCAGTACGGCAAGGCCGAGAACCGAGTCGTCAAGATCACGCGGGACGGCGCCACCCACCACATCAAGGACCTCAACGTCTCCGTCGCACTGAGCGGCGACATGGACGAGGTCCACTACTCCGGCTCCAACGCCAACGTCCTGCCGACCGACACCACCAAGAACACGGTGTACGCGTTCGCCAAGGAGTACGGCATCGAGTCCGCCGAGCAGTTCGGCATCCACCTCGCCCGGCACTTCGTCACCAGCCAGGAGCCGATCCACCGCGCCCGGATCCGGATCGAGGAGTACGGCTGGGAGCGGATCGAGACCTCCGACGCCAACTCCCGGTTCATCGGCGCCGACGAGGTCAAGCACTCCTTCGTCCGCAGGGGCCAGGAGACCCGCCTCACCCAGATCACCTACGACGGCGAGCGGTGGGAGGTCATCTCCGGCCTGAAGGACCTGGTCGTGATGAACTCGACCAACTCCGAGTTCTGGGGCTACGTCAAGGACAAGTACACCACCCTCCAGGAGGCGTACGACCGCATCCTGGCCACCGAGGTCTCCGGCCGCTGGCGGTTCAACTGGACCGACGACGAGCAGAAGATGCCCCACTGGGAGAAGTCCTACGAGCAGACGAAGAAGCACATGCTCCAGGCCTTCGCCGAGACGTACTCCCTCTCCCTCCAGCAGACGCTGTACCAGATGGGCGCGCGCATCATCAACAACCGCGGCGAGATCGACGAGGTCCGCTTCTCGCTGCCGAACAAGCACCACTTCCTGGTGGACCTGGAGCCGTTCGGACTGAAGAACGACAACGAGGTCTACTTCGCCGCCGACCGCCCCTACGGCCTCATCGAGGCCACCATCCTGCGGGACGGCTGTGAGGCCCGTATCCCGGTCGACATGACCAACCTCTGACGCGGGACGCGCGCCCCCGGCCCCGCCACCGGGCCCGGGGGCCCGCCACACCGGAGGGAACGAAATGGCACAGCCTGCGAAGGGGCCCGCCACAGCCCCCAGTTCCACCCCGCCGGAGCACACCGAGGACGCCGTCACGTCCGTGCACCCGGTGGACGAGAAGCTCCACCTCCCGCGGCTCGTCCCCGCCGCGCTCCAGCACATCGCCGCGATGTACGCGGGCGTTGTCACTCCTCCGCTCATCATCGGCCAGGCCTGCGGACTCGACATCGCGGCCCGCACCCGGCTGATCGCCGCGAGCCTGCTCATCGCGGGTGTCGCGACCGTCCTGCAAACCCTCGGCGTCAAGGGCCTCGTCGGCAACCGGCTGCCCTTCGTCAACGCCGCCTCCTCCGCCGGCATCGCCCCGATCCTCGCGATCGCCGAGAGCAACGGAAAGGGCCACCAACTCCCCGCGATCTACGGGGCGGTGATGGTCGCCGGCGCCTTCTGCCTGGCCCTCGGCCCGTTCTTCGGCCGGCTGCTCCGCTTCTTCCCGCCCCTGGTCACCGGCGTCGTCATCACCCTGATCGGCGTCACGCTGATGCCCGTGCCGGTCGGCTGGGCACAGGGCGGCGACAAGACCGCCGCCGACTTCGGCGCCATGCGGCACCTCGCGCTCGCCGGGTTCACCCTCGCCGTCATCCTGCTCATCCAGCGCTTCGGCAAGGGCTTCGTCCGGCAGATCGCGCTGCTGTCCGGGCTGCTCATCGGCACCCTCGCCGCGATCCCCTTCGGCATGGCCGACTTCAGCGGCCTGACGTCCGCGCCCGTCGCCGCGCTGCCCACGCCGTTCGCCTTCGGCGCCCCCGAGTTCCAGCCCGCGGCCGTCCTCTCCCTGTGCATCGTGACGCTGGTCCTGATGACCGAGTCCAGCGCAGGCATGCTCGCCCTCGGCGAGATCTGCGACCGCCGCGCCGACGCGCGGACCATCACCCGCGGCCTGCGCACCGACGGCATCGCCACCCTGCTCGGCCCCGTCTTCGGCGGCTTCCCCACCTCCGCCTTCGCCCAGAACGTCGGCGTCGTCTCCCTCACCCGGGTGCGCAGCCGGTACGTCGTCGCCGTCGCCGGTGGGGCCCTGCTGGTCCTCGGCGCCTTCCCGGTCCTCGGCGCGGTCGTCTCCCTGGTCCCCATGCCGGTCCTCGGCGGCGCGGGCATCGTCCTGTTCGGCTCGATCGCCGTCAGCGGCATCCGTACGCTGTCCGAGGCGGGCCTGGACGACAGCTCCAACATCATCCTGGTGGCCGTGGCCCTCGGCGCCGGCATCATCCCGCTGGCCGCGCCGACCTTCTACGCCGGCTTCCCGGCCTGGGCGCAGACCGTGCTCGGCTCCGGCATCAGCGCCGGCGCGCTCGTCGCGGTCCTGCTCAACCTGTTCTTCCACCACCTCGGCACCCGGAGCGGGCAGCCCGCCCCGGCACTCAAATCCTCCTAGGGTCCTGCCGTGCCCTTCCCGTGGACCTCCCCCGGCCACGGGCCGTCACCGAAAGACAAGGAAGCACGATGGCTCCATCGGCAGCCGAGCGCACCGTCATCGAGAACTGCGCCATCGCGACCGTGGACGCGGGCGACACGGAGTACGCCTGCGGACACCTCGTCCTCGCCGGCAACCGCATCGAGTCGGTCGGCGCGGGCAAGGCCCCGGAGGGTCTGGAGAACGTGGTGCGCCGGATCGACGCGACCGGCCACCTGGCCACGCCCGGCCTGGTCAACACCCACCACCACTTCTACCAGTGGATCACCCGGGGCCTGGCCACCGACCACAACCTGTTCGACTGGCTGGTCGCGCTCTACCCCACGTGGGCGCGCATCGACGAGCAGATGACGTACGCCGCCGCGCGGGGATCGCTCGCCATGATGGCCCGGGGCGGTGTCACCACCGCCATGGACCACCACTACGTCTACCCGCACGGCTCCGGCGACCTGTCCGGCTCGATCATCCGGGCCGCCGCCGAGACGGGCGTCCGCTTCACGCTGGCCCGCGGCTCGATGGACCGCAGCGAGAAGGACGGCGGGCTGCCCCCGGACTTCGCCGTCGAGACACTGGAGGGCGCCCTCGCCGCCACCGAGGAGACCGTCCGCGAGCACCACGACGCCTCCTTCGACGCGATGACCCAGGTCGCGGTCGCTCCCTGCTCGCCGTTCTCCGTCTCCACCGAACTCATGCGCGAGGGCGCCGAACTGGCCCGCCGTCTCGGCGTACGGCTGCACACCCACGGCTCGGAGACGGTGGAGGAGGAGAAGTTCTGCCACGAGCTGTTCGGCATGGGCCCGACCGACTACTTCGAGTCCACCGGCTGGCTCGGTGAGGACGTGTGGATGGCGCACTGCGTCCACATGACCGACTCCGACATCGCCGCGTTCGCCCGCACGAAGACCGGCGTCGCCCACTGCCCGTCCTCCAACGCCCGTCTCGCGGCCGGCATCGCCCGCGTCCCCGACATGCTCAAGGCGGGCGTCCCGGTCGGCCTCGGCGTCGACGGCACCGCCTCCAACGAGTCCGGCGAACTCCACACCGAACTGCGCAACGCCCTCCTGATCAACCGCCTCGGAGCCCACCGCGAGGCCGCGCTGAACGCCCGCCAGGCGCTGCGGCTCGGCACCCACGGCGGCGCCCGGGTCCTCGGCCGGGCGGAGCAGATCGGCTCGCTGGAGCCCGGCAAACTCGCCGACCTGGTGCTGTGGAAGATGGACACCCTCGCCCACGCCTCCATCGCCGACCCGGTGACCGCACTGGTCTTCGGCGCCGCGGCACCGGTCACCGCGTCCTTCGTGAACGGCCGGCAGATCGTCCGGAACGGCCGCCTGCTCACCGTGGACGAGGACGCCATCGCCGTCGCCACCCGCGCGGAGGCCCAGCGCCTGGCCCGTATCGCCGCACAGGCCTGATCCGGCTCGGGCCCGCACAGACTCCGGCCGGGAGGGACGGCTCCCGGCCGGGACCCGTGGATCCGAGCGGGATCCACGGCAGCCGTCCCCGGGGCGGGTGCACACACGCGCCCCGGGGACGGTCACCCCCACACCGCTCGCCCCCCACCGCTCGCCCCCCAGGTCCCTCCCCCAGTTCTCGGCTTCGCTCGAACAGGGAGGTGCCCCCATGCCCACCCGCACCACCTCCATGAAACCCACGTCGTCGACGACGTGTTACCCGCCCGGAGGACCCGCCGTGGCCGACCATCCCGTAGACGAGAAACTCCCCGCCCTGAACATGGCGACCAGCGGCCTTCAGCACGTGGCCGCCATGTACGCCGGGGTCGTCGCCCCACCGCTCATCGTCGGCGCGGCCATCGGCCTGAGCGCGACCGACCTGACCTTCCTCACCGGTGCCTGCCTGTTCACCGCGGGCCTCGCCACCTTCCTCCAGACCCTCGGCTTCTGGAAGATCGGCGCCCGGCTGCCCTTCGTCAACGGCGTCACCTTCGCCGGTGTCGCCCCCATGACCGCGATCGTCGCCTCCACCGAGGACAAGTCCGACGCCCTGCCGATCATCTTCGGCGCGGTCATCGTCGCCGGCCTCCTCGGCTTCCTCGCCGCGCCCGTCTTCTGCAAGGCGGTCCGCTTCTTCCCGCCCGTCGTCACCGGCTCCGTCATCACCCTGATCGGTGTGTCCCTGCTGCCGGTCGCCTTCGGCTGGGCCCAGGGCCCCGATCCCCGGGCGGACGACTACGGCTCCACGACCTACCTCACCCTCGCCGGCATCACCCTGCTCATCGTCCTGCTGCTGCGCCGTTTCACCCGCGGCTTCGTCAAGCAGATCGCCGTCCTGCTCGGCCTGATCGTGGGCACGCTCGTCGCGATACCGTTCGGCGTCACGGACTTCAGCCCCGTCGCCCACGCGGACGTGGTCGGCTTCCCCACCCCGTTCCACTTCGGCGCCCCGCAGTTCCAGCTCGCCGCGATCCTCTCGCTGTGCGTGGTGATGGTGGTCTCGATGACCGAGTCGACCGCCGACATGCTGGCGCTCGGCGAGATCGTGGAGCGTCCCGCGGACGAGAAGACCATCGCGGCCGGCCTGCGCGCCGACACCCTCGGCTCCGCGATCAGCCCGCTGTTCAACGGCTTCATGTGCAGCGCCTTCGCCCAGAACATCGGCCTGGTCGCGATGACGAGGATCCGCAGCCGGTACGTCGTCGCGACCGGCGGCGGCTTCCTGGTCCTGATGGGCCTGTGCCCGATGGCCGCCTCGCTCATCGCGGTCGTACCCCGGCCGGTCCTCGGCGGCGCCGGCGTCGTCCTGTTCGGCTCGGTCGCCGCGAGCGGCATCCAGACCCTGGTCCGGGCCGGCCTGGACCGGGACAACAACGTCCTGATCGTGGCCGTGTCCCTCGCGGTCGGCATCATCCCGATCACCGCGCCGGAGTTCTACCACGCGTTCCCCGAGACCGCGAAGATCGTCCTGGACTCGGGCATCTCCACGGGCTGCGTCACCGCCGTGGTGCTCAACCTCCTCTTCAACCACCTGGGCAAGGGCCGCGAGGCCCACGACGTCACCCACCCCATGGAGTCGGGCCAGGAGATCGCCGCCGCGCACTGAGGCCGGCGGTCGGAGCTCAACCGGCCGGGGGAGACGGCGGCGACGCCGTCCCCCCGGCCACGCGCTCCCGGTCGGGCGGACCAGGTACCAGTCCGGGAACGTCCAGTCGTACCCTCGGCGGTCGGACCGTCGGCCTCGATGCCGGCGGAGAGGTACGGACTGGGCTCGACACGGCGCCGCCCGGCCTCAGGCGCGGCGTTCGCGCAGGACCAGGGCCGCCAGCAGCAGGGCCGCCGCCGCGATGCCCGTGGCCACGGTGAACGCCAGCCGGTAGCCCTCGGCGGTCGCGGGCAGCAGGGACGTGCCGGCGGCGAGCAGGCCCTCGGTGCGGCTCGCCGCGAGCGTCGACAGGACCGCCAGGCCCAGCGAACCGCCCACCACCTGCGTGGTGTTGAACAGCCCGGACGCGAGTCCCGCGTCCTGTGCCCGGGCGCCCGACATCGCCAGCCCGGTGAGTGCCGGCATGGCCGCCGCGAACCCTGCGGACAGCAGCAGCATCGCCGGCAGCACATCGGTGCCGTAGGAGCCGTCGGCGGGCGCCCGGCCCAGCAGGGCCATGCCCGCCGTGATCAGCACCAGGCCGGTCAGCAGCACCCGGTACCCGCCGAACCGGGCCACGGTCCGCGCGGACAGCCCCAGCATCAGCACACCGATCGTGATCGGGGCCGGCAGGAACGCGGTGCCGGTGGCGAGCGCGCCGTAGCCGAGCACCCGTTGCAGATACAGCGCGCCGATGAACTGGAAGCCGTACATCGTGGCGATCATCAGCACCTGGACCGCGTTGGCGCCGGTCAGCAGCCGGGAGCGGAACAGCCGCAGCCGCAGCAGCGGGCGCGCGGCCCGGGCCTGGCGCAGGGCGAACGCCGCGAACAGGGCGAGGGCGAGGGCGGCCAGCAGCAGGGTGACGGTGCGGGAGCGGTCCCCCGCGCCGACGATCACGTACACCGTGAGCATCAGCGCGCCGGTGACCAGCGCGGCCCCGGGGTAGTCGGCGCCCCGGCCGAGCCCGGCGCCGGGCTCCGGGGTGAGCACCCGCACCGCGGCCAGCCACGCGGCCACCCCGATCGGCAGGTTGATCAGGAAGATCCAGTGCCAGCTCAGGGCCTCGGTCAGAGCGCCGCCGAGGAAGGTGCCGAGCGCGCCGCCCGCCGCGCCGACCGCGCTGAACGCCGCGATGGCCCGGGCCTGTTCGCGCGGCTCGGGGAACAGCGCCACCAGCATCCCGAGGACCACCGCCGAGGCCATCGCCCCGCCCGCGCCCTGCACCGCCCGCGCCGCGATCAGCATGCCCTGCCCGGTCGCCGTCCCGCACAGCACCGACGCCAGCGTGAACACCGCGAGCCCCGCCGTGAACATCCGCTTGCGGCCCACCAGGTCACCGAGCCGTCCCGCCAGCAGCAGCAGTCCGCCGAAGGCGATCAGATAGGCGTTGACGACCCAGGCCAGCCCGGGCCCGCTGAAGCCGAGGTCACTCTGGACGGCGGGCATCGCCACCGTGACGATGTTGCCGTCCAGTACCGTCATCAGCGTGCCCGCGCACAGCACGGCGAGGGAAGTCCAGCGGGAGTACCGTGCTCCCGCGGCCACCGCCACCGGTGACGGACTGTTCTCGATCATGGCCGACATCGTGTGCCGCCTCCCCGTTCTTCCCGCGTTCTCCGGTTCTTCCCGCGCACCTTGGTGCACGGTTTGTAACGGGGATCATCGTGGGTGACCATGAGGGCCGGCGTAAGGAGGCAGTCCGATGTCCCAGGGGAACACCGGTGTTACCGTCCAGGCAGTGAACGCGCACGCGTGCCCCGTCCGCGAAGTTCTTGACAGGGTGGCCGGCAAGTGGAGCGTGCAGATCCTCGTCGCCGCCGCGCACGGCCCCATCCGGTTCACGGAGCTGGAGCGCGGCATCGAGGGCATCAGCCGCCGCATGCTGACCCTCACCCTGCGCAACCTGGAACGGGACGGCCTGGTGACCCGCACCGTCCATCCGACGGTGCCGCCGAAGGTGGAGTACGAACTCACGCCCGTCGCCCACGAGTTGCACGACACCCTGCAACGGCTGACCGACTGGGCCGAGCGCAACCGGGTGTACGTCGCCGAGGCGCGGGCGGCCTACGACGCCGAGCACCGGCCGGAGTCGCTCGACGCGTAGGCCCCCGGCGGGCCTACAGGCCGAACAGGCCGGGGTCCGTCGCCAGTTCCCCGAACACCTCCCGGGGGTCGGCCAGCAGCTTGCGCGCGGCCAGGTCCATCAGGCCGCCCACCGCGACGACCTCGGCCGCCAGGGTGCCGTCGGCCTTCACGATCTCCTGCCGGATCCGGAAGGTCTTGCCCTCCCCCCACTCGAACGCGCAGGTCACGTCGACCTCGTCGCCGGCGAGCAGCTCACGGCGGTAGCGGATGGTCGTCTCCAGCGCCACCGGGCCCACGCCCCGGCCCACCAGCCGGGCCTGGCTGATCCCGGCCGCCTGGAGCAGCGACCAGCGGGCGTGCTCCGCGTAGTTGAGGTACACCGCCTGGTTGAGGTGCCCCTGCACATCGGTCTCGTAGCCGCGGACGGTCACACGGACGGAAAACGGTTCGGCCACTGCTTGCCCTTCTCCTGTTCGGTTCTCCGGTCGACCGATCCTGACACGCCGGTCACACCCGGCGCGGCGAGGCCAGCAGATAGCGCGCTCTCGTCCGGGGCTCGGTGTACTCGCCCGCCTGCCAGCCGGCCCGCTCCAGCGTGACCGCACAGGCGGCCAGCGTCCGCGCGTCCGGCGCGTACACCGCCACCGCCTCCGGCTGCGGGGTCGCCCGGACCCGGTAGCCGTCCGCGTCCGCGTCCGCCGGCCGGTGCCCGGCCGCCTCCAGCGCGAGCGCCGCGGCCCGCACCAGATGCGTCCGCTCCCACCCGCACGGCCGGTCCGCCGCGCCGTCGGGATTCGTCATCCGGCGCAGCTCCAGCAGCCCCTGCCAGGCACTGTGCACCTCGCGCCGCCGCGCCGGACCGGACGCGGGCGGTTCCTCCTCGCCGCCGACGCGGGCCGTGAACACGCCGGTGTCCCGCGCCGGCTCCGCCGGCGGCTCGGGCACCGCGTCCCGTATCCGGTGGCCCGCCGGGGTGAGGAAGTGGTCGTGCGGCGGCCGGGGATGCCGGAAGGCGAGCCCCCGCTTCACCAGCGCCGCGAGCTGGGCGTCGGTACCGCGCAGCCGGCCGGTGACCGGATCGGCGTCCTCGATCACCCGCCGCTGCGCGGGGGTGGGCGGTCGGCTCACGGAGGGCTCCTTCCTGCCGAACGGGTGACCCACTCGCAGAGTACGGCCCGGGTCCGACAACGCCGGCTCCACCCGCGGCGGCCCTCACTCCCCCGGGGGCCGGATGTTCCACCCCGCGATGACCGGCCGGCCGTGCTCCGTGCCGAGTCGGCACAGTGCCCCCGTCGCGAGCTGGAAGAGGGCGCCGTGCCGGGGCGGCAGGCCCAGGCGGCGGGCGGTGAGGACGCGGAGGAAGTGGCCGTGGGCGATCAGTACGACGACCCCCTCGGTGTTGCCGAGCGCCGCGTCGACCTTGGCCAGCATCCGGTCGGCGCGCTCCCCGACCTGCTCGGGGGTCTCGCCCGGGTGGTCCGGCGGCCCGGGGGCGACGCCGTCCGTGAACAGGAACCAACCGGGCCGGCTCCGCTGGATGTCCACGGTGGTCACGCCCTCGTAGCCGCCGTAGTCCCACTCGTGGAGGTCGGCGTCGACCCGGGCGTCCGGGACGCCGATGAGCTCGGCGGTCTCGCGGGCGCGCTGCAAGGGGCTGACGAACGCCGCCCCGATCCGGTGCGAGCGGATCAGCGGGACCAGCCGGCGCGCCTCCTCCCGCCCGTGCTCGGTGAGGGGTACGTCGGTCCGGCCCGTGTGCCGCCCGGACCGCGACCACTCGGTCTCACCGTGCCGCACGAGAAAGAGGTCACCCATGACGGCACGGTGGCACAGGGCGCCCGCCGCCCGCAGGACGGACTGCGCCAGACGGCCGGTCCGCGGGGCGACGGCCTTCGCGCGGCGGCTCGCGGTCCGGACGCCCGCCGGCTCAGGACCCGGCCGGTGTGCGGCGCGGCACCGCCATGGCGAGGGTCTCCCCGCAGGCGTCGATCGCGGCGGGTTTCCCGTGCGCGTCCGTGACGGGGACGACCGCGCCGCGGGTGTCGTGCGGGGCCCGGACCGAGACCTCGGTCTGCCGCACGCACCGCGTGTCCGCGCCCTTCGTGCCACGGCGGGTGTAGCGGAGGTCCACGGTCACGGAGGCCCTGACGGGCAGGGCGAGGGGGGCCGGACGTCCCTGCCCGGTGCCCTCGACGCTCTCCGCCTTGCCGTTGTGGATCTCCAGGGCCGGGAAGCCCGCGAACACGCACGCGCCGGGGCCTTTGTTGACGGCGGTGAGCCGCGCGTCGGCCCGGCCGGCGCCCGTGCCGTCCCCGTCGAGCAGGGACAGCGTCCAGGCCAGTGAGCCGGTCCGGCAGGGCGGTGCGGTGGCGTCCGGTGCGGCGGTCGTGCCGGTGCCGCAGGCCGTCAGCGTCAGGCCGGCCGTCAGCAGGGCCAGGCCGCCGGCGAGGCGAGTGGTCACGCGCATGGTTCCCCCTGGACGGTACGTGGTGGCGCGGTCAGGTGCCGGGATGGACCAGTGTGTGCTCGGTGCCGACCGCCTTCGTGCCGGTGTCGGCGTACAGCGTCGTCTCCCCGTCGGACCAGCGCACGACGAGGTCGTTCCCCGGGTCGCCGTGGCGGAAGCCGCCGACGGTCAGCGCCTGCGCGTGCCGCCACAGGCTGTTCGGGCCGCGCACCCGTGTCCTGGTGCCGAGACCCGCCGCCGAGGTGCCGGTGTACGTGTCGAGCGCGCCGTCCGCCCAGCGCACCAGCAGGTCCCCGCCGGCCGTACCGTCGAAGTCGCCGCCGGCCAGCAGGGCGGCCTTGGTCCAGGTGCCGTTCGCCGCGACGAGCCGCGTGCCGGTGCCGAGGCCACCGGTTCCGATCCGCGGGTACAGCGTGAGCGCGCCGTCGGCCCAGCGCACCAGCAGCCCCGTGCCCCCGTCCGCCCGGAACGCCCCGGAGGTGAACTGGACGGCCTTCTTCCACGCCGGGCCGGGCGGTGCCATCCGGATCTCCCGGCCCAGGCCGGAGGGGCCCGGCTGCGGGTAGAGGGTGACCTCGCCGTCGGACCAGCGCACCAGCAGGCCGGACCGGGTGCCGCCGGTGAAGGTGCCGCCGGTCAGGGTGCGGGCGTGGGTCCAGGTGGAGTTGGCCCGCCGCAGCCGCTTCTCGGCCAGGAAACCGCCCTTGCCGTCGCCCGGGTGCAGGGTGACCCCGCCGTCCGGCCAGACCACGAGCAGATCGCCGTGCCGGTCGCCGGTGTAGTCGCCGGACGCCATGAGCGCGGCCTTGCGCCAGCGTGCCGCGCCGCCGGGCAGGCTGCCCTTCAGGCCCCGGTACGGCGGCAGGTCGGCGGGCGGGGCCTGGTCGGCGACGGCGTCGGCGAGGAGGTTCGCGGCATCCGCGCCGAACGCGGCGGCGTAGCTGATGTAGTCGGCGTCGGCGTCGTTGCCGCCGCCGTTGTAGCCGCCGAGGTCGCCGATGACGTGCCCGGTGCGGGCGTCGTCCTGGTAGTCGGTGATCCACGGGCTGCCGGAGACACCGCCGTAGTAGCCGCCGCAGGTCATCGACAGCTGCCGGTAGCCGCGCAGCTGGGTGGTCGGGACCGTGCACCTGACGGCGCGTCCGGCGCTGTTGTGCCGGTGCGAGGGGTAGCCGACGACGGTGACGTTCCGGTGGGTGTAGCCGGCCGGCCGGGTGAAGGTCAGGCCGCCGCCCACGGCGTCCTGGAGGGAGGTGCCCCGCTGGTTGGCCGAGACCCGGGCGAACGCGGTGTCCAGGTCGGACGCGGCCTTCTTGGTGGTGGCCGAACCGCGGTCGGGCACGTACCGGGGATCGATGAAGATCCGCTGGATGTGGAAGATGCCGTACGGCTGCCGGTCGGGGGCCGCGCCCTTCACGAACTTCGGGACGAAGATGTAGTCGTCCGTCATGTTCAGCGCGCAGTGGGCCGCGGTGAGGACGATGTTCCGCGCCTTGGTGTCGATCACGCTGCCGGTGCAGTGCCAGGTGGTGCCGCCCGGTCCGTCGGCGCCGAAGAACGTGCCCACCAGGCGGGTTCCCGTGAACAGGGTGCCCTTCGGCCGGCCCGCCGCCGCGGTCGCCGCCCCCGGCTCCGCCGGCACGTGCCGCGCCGCGTCCAGCGGCCGGGCGCCGGCCATGCGCTGCGCGGTCCAGAACCGCGCGGCCTGCCGTGCCTCCTGCCCGGCGGTGGGCGCGGCCGGCCGGGGCCCGCCTGAGGCCCGGGCGCCCGGCGCCGTGAGCCCGAGTATCACCGCGCACAGCACGGCGACGGCCGTACGGCGCCTTCCGCGCGTACGGCGTTGTCCGTACGAGAACACTGCGACTCCCCCTGGTCTGACGTGTCCGAGCGGTCCGCTCGAACCGGACCAGGGGGGTGCGGCGCTGGTCGGGCGCGCACCGGCGGCCGAGGGGCGGCCCGCCCCGCGGCGGTCCCCCGGTCGTCAACGGGGGTGATCTTCGCACGAATGCGCGAAACGGGCCAGGCGCCTACTGCCGGTAGCCGCTGAGGAACCTGCCGATCCGGCCGATCGCCGCCTCCAGGTCGTCCGCGTGCGGCAGGGTCAGGATGCGGAAGTGGTCGGGGGAGGGCCAGTTGAAGCCGGTGCCCTGGACCACCTGGATCTTCTCGCGCAGCAGCAGGTCCAGGACGAACTTCTCGTCGTCGTGGATCGGGTGCACCTTGGGATCGATGCGCGGGAACGCGTACAGCGCGCCCTTGGGTTTGACGCAGGACACGCCCGGGATCTCGTTGAGCTTCTCCCAGGCCACGTTCCGCTGCTCGTACAGCCGCCCGCCGGGCACGGTGAGTTCGCCGATGGACTGCCGTCCGCCGAGCGCGGCCTGGATGGCGTACTGGGCGGGCGCGTTGGCGCACAGCCGCATGGAGGCCAGCATGGTCAGGCCCTCCAGGTAGTCCTTGGCGTGCTGCTTCGGCCCGGTGACCACCAGCCAGCCGGAGCGGAAGCCCGCCACCCGGTAGGTCTTGGACAGGCCGCAGAAGGTGAGGACGACGAGGTCGGGGGCGAGCGCCGCGGCCGAGTGGTGGACGGCGTCGTCGTAGAGGATCTGGTCGTAGATCTCGTCGGCGAACACCATCAGGCCGTGCCGGCGGGCCAGGTCGAGGATGCCCTCGACGACCTCCTTGGGGTAGACCGCGCCGGTCGGGTTGTTCGGGTTGATGATGACCACGGCCTTGGTGCGGTCGGTGATCTTCGACGCCATGTCGGCCAGGTCCGGGTTCCAGTCGGCCTGTTCGTCGCACAGGTAGTGCACGGCCTTACCGCCGGCCAGCGTGGTGACGGCGGTCCACAGGGGGAAGTCCGGCGCGGGGACGAGGACTTCGTCGCCGTCCTCGATCAGCGCCTGTACGGCCATGGAGACCAGCTCCGAGACGCCGTTGCCCAGGTAGACGTCGTCCACGTCCACGTCGAGGCCCAGGGCCTGGTAGCGCTGGGCGACCGCGCGGCGGGCGGAGAGGACGCCGCGGGAGTCCGTGTAGCCGTGGGCCCGCGGCAGCATCCGGATCATGTCCTGGAGGATCTCCTCCGGCGCCTCGAAGCCGAAGGCCGCGGGATTGCCGGTGTTCAGGCGCAGCACGCTGTGCCCCGCCTCCTCCAGCGCGTTGGCGTGCTCGATCACCGGGCCGCGGATCTCGTAGCACACCTCGCTGAGCTTGTTGGACTGCCGGAACTCCATGCGCCCCTCCGGAAACTCGTGTTGCTTGGTTTTACCAAGCGGGAGCTTGGAAAGTCCAACAACGCGTCTAGACTGCGTCGCATGTCGCCTCGCCGAAGCTACGACCAGTACTGCTCCGCAGCCCGCGCCCTCGACCTCGTCGGTGACCGCTGGACCCTGCTGATCGTCCGCGAACTGCTCGCCGGTCCGCGCCGCTACACGGACCTGCACGCGGACCTGCCCGGCGTCAGCACGGACGTACTCGCCTCGCGGCTGAAGGACATGGAACGTGACGGGCTCACCACCAGGCGGCGGCTGCCCCCGCCGGGCGCGGCGTACGTGTACGAACTCACCGCCCGGGGGCGCCGGTTGCTGCCCGTGCTCCAGGCGCTGGGCGCGTGGGGCGAGGAGGAACTGGGGGAGCGCAGGCCTACCGACGCCGTCCGCGCGCACTGGTTCGCACTGCCGCTGCTGCGGGCGCTGGACGGGGAGGGCGTCGTGGAAGTCCGCCTGGAGGAGGGGGACTTCCACCTGCGCGTCGGCGCGCAGGAGGGCCCGGTGTACGGCGACGGGCCCGCCCCCGGCGAGGCGGACGCGCGGCTGGAGATGGACGCGGCGACCTGCGAGGCCGTCGCCCGGGGGGAGACGCGGCTGCCGGACGCGGTACGGGACGGCCGGGTCGCGGTGACCGGGGACGGCACGCTCGCCAAGGCGCTGCGGGAGGCGTGACCGCCCGGAGAAACGCAAAGGCCCGCCGTACGGCGGGCCTTCACGCTCCAGCGGATCACACGTTCGGCGGCACCCGGGACGGCCGCCCGGACCCCCGGGTCAGCACGTACCCCCCGATCCCGGCGAGCGCGGCCAGCACCGCGCCGATCCCGGTCCACACCCACCGGTCGGACCACCATCCGGAGGACCAGCCGTCGTCGGAGCCGAAGCTGGACAGCACGGCGCCCTTGGAACCGTCCTCGTCCTGCTCGGACTTGGCGGCGATGCCGGGGACGAGCGGCTTGCCCAGCGAGCCGTCCACGGCCGCCGCGCCGCCGATGTCCTTGGAGTCGACGCGCACCTCGGCGCCCACCGGCTTGCCGAGGTCGGCGGCGCCGAGGTCCACCACCGTCAGCCGGACGTAGTACGTGCCCGGCAGCGGGTCATTGGCCCACGGCTCCGCCCAGCCCCGCACCGTGCGCAGCACACAGGCCAGTTCGACCGAGCCGGCGCCCTGCGCGGCGGTCCGGGTCTGGGCGCCGTACTGGCAGGACTGGCGGCGCCGCAGACCGTCGTACACGTCGAGCTGCCAGGTCTCGAAGCCGTGCGCGTCGGGGAGTT
Source organism: Streptomyces corchorusii (assembly GCF_001514055.1). Taxonomy (NCBI): domain Bacteria; kingdom Bacillati; phylum Actinomycetota; class Actinomycetes; order Kitasatosporales; family Streptomycetaceae; genus Streptomyces; species Streptomyces corchorusii. Next base: position 174,187 of record NZ_KQ948352.1, read on the forward strand.
TCACCGTCGCCTTGACGGTGGGGCGCTGCCCGGTGTCCGCGGGGAACGACCAGTACAGGTAGTCGCCGGTGGAGCCGGAGGCGGTGGCCTGCTGCCCCTGCTCGATCTCGGTCGCCGTACGGAAGGAGGTGCCCGCCCGGGTGGGCGCGTCGCCGTCGGCGGAGGCGCTCGGGGACGGCGAGGAGTCGGCGGCGGCCGGTCCGGCGGCCAGCCCCAGCGCCAGCAGGGCGGCGCCCATCACACGTGTGATCCGCATCAGTTCGTCCTCCAGACGGCGACCCGCCAGCGCGACAGCCAGCCCCACAGCAGACCGGCGAGGAAGCCGATCAGCACCAGCGTGCCGAGCAGCCACCAGCCACGGCCCAGACCGAACGCGGCCACGTCGTGGTGACCGGACGGCCCGTCCACGACGTCGACGGTCAGCTCCAGCGGCAGACCGGGGGTCGTCTTCACGCCGGACGCGGCCGAGAAGGAACTGGTGACCTGGAGGCACACCGTCTCCGCGGGCGCCGCGTCGTCGTCGCTGTCCGGCCTGGGGTAGCGCAGACCGGTGGAGACGACGTCCGTACGGCCGGTGCCGGCGGCCTCGCCGCGGACGATCTCCCGGCCGTGCACGGTCACCGCCCGCAGCAGCACACCGTAGTTCGGCTGGACGGCCCGGTCGTCGGCCACGCTCACCGAGGCGCGCAGCTCCTGACCGGGCTCGACGTCCACCTTGTACCAGCGCTGCTGCCCGAACCCGGCGCGGTCGGTGTACAGGCCGGACTTGAGCGCCGGCGCCTTCTCGCACCGGTCCGCGCCCTCGGTGGCCACCGGAGTGACCACCGGGTCGGCCGCCCGGTCCACCAACTCGCCGACGCGGTCGCTCAGTTCCTCCTTGTGCCGCACGTCGGTGTAGGTGCCGCCGGTGGCGTCGGCGATGCAGCTGAGCTGGTCGCGGGTCTTGGCGTCCGGGACCAGGCCGAGGGTGTCGATGGTCAGCCCGATGCCCTTGGCGGCTATCTCCCGCGCCACCTCGCACGGGTCGAGCGGCTGGCAGGTGTCCTCGCCGTCGCTGATCAGGACGATACGGCGGGTGCCGTCACCGCCGTTCAGGTCGTCCGCCGCCTTCAGCAGCGCCGGGCCGATCGGCGTCCAGCCGGTCGGTGCCAGTGTGGCCACGGCCGTCTTGGCGTCGGTCCGGTTCAGCGGGCCGACCGGGTAGAGCTGCTCGGTGTCCTTGCAGCCCTCCTTGCGGTCGTCGCCGCGGTAGTTGGCGCCGAGCGTACGGATGCCGAGCCGGACCTCCTCGGGGGTCGCGTCCAGCACCTCGTTGAACGCCTGCTTCGCCGCGGCCATCCGGGTGCCGCCGTCGATGTCACGGGTGCGCATGGAACCGCTGACGTCCAGCACCAGTTCGACCTTCGGAGCGGCCTGGTCCGTCTCGTCGGCGACCGCACCGGCGGGGAAGGCGAGCCCGGCCGTCAGGGCGGCGAGCAGAGCACAGACGCCCGCCGCCAGCCGTTGTCTTCTGATCATCGCCGGATCTTATTGATCAGACAGGCCGTCCTCCAAAACGACCGCCACCCCCCTGCCCCCGGGGTGCCCGGGCCGCCCCGTCAGCTCCCGTCGTCCGGCGCCGGGGTCCCGAACACGCCTGCCAGGCGGGCCCGGTAGAGCGCGGCGATCGTGAAGCCGTCGGTGATCCGCCCGTCGGCCACCATCTCCTCCGCCTCGGCCGGCGTCACCGTGACGGCACGGTGGATCGCCTCGCCCCGCTCGACCGCGCCGACGCCGTCCACGGACGCCGCGTAGAGGAGGACCTTGTGGCCGAGCAGCCCGGTGTCGGGGTGCACTTCGCCCAGCGGGATCACCTCCGTCGGCGTGGCCGTGATCTCCTCCCGCAGTTCCCGGGTGACGTTCTCGGCGGGTGTCGCGCCCGGGGCCCCGAAGCCGCGCACCACCTCCCAGTGCCGGCTCCGGGTGGCGTGCCGGTGGTGCTCGATCAGCACGACCCTCCTCTCCGGACCGAGCAGCGGCAGGACCACCACACCGGGAGAGGAATCCGGGGGCGGCAGGATCCGGTCGTACAGGCCGAGGCGGCCGTCGGGGAAGCGCACCGGGTCGCGCAGGTACCACAGGTAGCGGCCGGCCGACACCACACCCGCCGGGACCGGCCGCAGCACGGCCCGCAGCCGTGCCCACAGGGCCCCGAACAGGCCGCCGCGACCGCTCTGCCCGGCCAGGGTCACCTGGCGGCGGGCGTCGCGGATCTGCGCCGGGTCGGTGAGGATCCGGACTCCTTCGGGATCGTCGCGGAACCACTCCGGGACGTCCCGGCGCAGTGCGTCGTAACGGTTCATCGGCGCCTCGGCAGGCTGGGCAAAGGGGTACTCCGGCTCGTCGGTCCGTCAGTAGTCGGGCAGGTCCTCGTTGTCCTGGGTGGTCGTCGAGGCGGTCCCCGCCGAAACCGGGCCCGCCGTGTCCCGGTAGCCGGGCAGCCGCCGTACCAGGTCGTGGAACTGCGCCCATTCTCGTTCACTCGCCAGCCGTACGGAGGCGATCTCGCGGGCGAACCTCTGCTCCTGCCGTCCGGCGATGTGGTTGCGCAGCACCAACTGCACCGAACCGGTCAGCGAGCCGCTCACCGTGAGCGGCAGGACCGTACCGGCCACCTCCCAGATGTCGTTGCCGCTGACGGCGGTGAACACGGCCGCGCCCACCGTGACGACGACCTCCACGACCGGGCGCCAGGGGGCCGGCCGGGCCTGCCGGCGCTCCCGCGCGAGCCGGAGGATCTCCTTGTTGAGCCGGACGTAGGAGTCGAAGACCTGTCCGACGCCGTCGTGGAAGGTCTCCGGCGCGGCGGTCAGCGCGCCGAACGCCTTGATGTAGGAGTTCCAGGCGGGGGTCTGCCGCAGCCGCCAGATGTCGTGCAGGGTCAGGTCGTTCACCGCCTGGGGCGTCAGGTGGTCCTGCACGACGGCGAAGGTCTGCTGCCGCAGGAACGTCAGCAGCCGCTCCGGGTCCTGGACGACACCGGCGGTGGAGGACGTGGCCTCGCGGGCCTCCTGGAGCACCACGCGGCGCAGGCTGCCGACCGGTGTGAGGGGGTAACGCCCCAGGGCGTCGGCCAGGTTGACGTTGTAGATGAGGTCCAGGAGCTGCTTGATCTCCGCCGCGAAGGGCTTGGCGCGGTCGTACCTGCCCTCCGCCACGTTCGTGCCCGGGACGGTCACGAACTCCTCGTACAGGGTGTTGCGCACGACCTGCTGCCTGCGCACGCTGAGGCCGTTGCTGAACGCGACGACCTCGCCGAGCCGTTCTCCGAACCGGTCCGTGTCCTCGCGGGCCACGCCGACCTGCGCGGCGAGGATGTCGATGTCCTTGGCCGTGAGTCCCTGGACCTTCTCGGTGAACGGCTGGTACAGCCGTATCCGGGTGCGGTTCAGGTTCTCCTGGTCGCCGGCGGAGTCGTCCCAGGACATGCGCACACAGCGCACCCGGTCGCCCGCGGACATGCCCGCCAGCGTCTCCTGCCAGGCGGTGAAGCCGTCCTGCCGCAGGTGGAGGTGGGCGGGCGGATCCTCGGCCGGGTGGCGTTCGCGCAGCAGGAAGGGGACGATCGCGCCCGAGGCGAGCAGCTTGCGGTGCGCCGCGCGGGCCTCCCCCTCCTCGGCGAGGTCACGGCTGATCGCGTCGTTGTTGTAGAAGTAGGCCCGGTTGACCACGACCTGGCTGGCGTTGATGAGGCTGCGGAAGTACTCGGCCCGCACCTCCCGCACGCGTTGGCGGTCGACCTGGTCCAGGGACTCACCGCGCTCGATCATCTTCCGGGTCAGCTGCGCGGGGACCCATTGGTTGTCGAGCGACTGGGCGATCACGGCCCCCGGATCCAGCTGTTCGGGCTGGATCGGCGACATCAGGCTGTCACTGCGGTCGTCATCGGTCATCTGCTGCTCTCGAAACTGTCGTGTCCTGACTGGCTCATCAGGGGTACACCGCCGGACGGCGCCTCGTGAGAACAATGGCAGGTTCCGTAACCGAACATGACGCGAAATCAGCTCTGGACCGGGAACGGCGCCGTGCAGGGATGAGGCAGGGACGTCCAGATGTCTCCCGCCCGGTCGGGCGAAAGACGCATCAGCGTCAACGCCTTCGCCGGGAGCGGGTCCTCGCGCAGGGACGCCAGGTCCGGGCCGGGCGGCAGGTCGGGCAGGGCGGCCCGCAGCGCGGCGCCCAGTGCGGGGGCCGAGCCGGCCGTGCCCGCCAGTGCCCCCGCGACCAGGGAACCGAACAGTTTGCGGCGCAGGGCGGTGCCGTCGTCGGTGATCAGACGGCCGGTGAGCGCGGGCGGGGTGATGCCGTGGCGGGTCAGGCGGGCCGGGCTGATCCGGATGTCGGCCAGGTCGCGGTAGACCAGGCGCAGCGGGGTGCCGTCGGCCGACAGGACGACCAGCAGGTTCTGGCCGTGGGCCTCCAGGGCCACGCCGAGATCCAGCAGCCGCAGGCCCACCGTGAGCGCCAGCCGGGCGAACGCGGCCAGCCAGGCGGGGGAGCCGGGCAGGGACGTGGTGGCGAGGGCGGCCACCGGGAGGACGTGTTCACCGGGACCGGCGTACACCTCCGGCGACTCCCGTAGCAGCGCGGCCAGGTCGGGGGAGTGGGCCGTGACCGCGCCCAGTGTGCGGGTGATGTGCAGCAGGCCGTCCGTGCGTGCCGCCAGGTCCTCGGCGAACGCGGACAGCGGCGCCGCGGCCCGCACCGAGTACACCGAGATGTCCCGCACCGACGAGGTCAGCCGGGCGCTCAGCGCGGTCTTCACCTGCGGGCCGCCGGGCACCGCCAGCGTGCGCAGGGACATCAGCGGGTGGGCGGTGCGCCAGCGGTCGTACGACCGCCCCAGCACGTGCGCGGCCTGCCAGGGGTGGACCGGCACCAGGATCCGGTCGCCGTCGCGGAGCTCGGCCGGCCAGTCGCCGGACACCAGGCACCCGTCCGCCGGCACCGGCACCGTCCCCAGCTCCACCACCGGCCCGTGCTCGGGGGCGTACGCGAGCTGGTCCGCCACCGAGAAACCCGGCCGGGAACGGCAGTTGGGGTGGTACGGGTGCCCGTCCACCACCCGCTGCTCCCACTCCCAGTCCCTCCCGCCGCCCCGCACCGGCCAGCCCTTCGGGTGATCGGCGCCGGCCCGGGACAGCGCCAGCGAGGCCACGCTGTGCGCCAGCTCCGCGGCGAAGGCGGGCGCGTGCGGCACCCCGAGCGCGGTCATCAGCCACGCCGGATCGTCGTACCGCTCCCGGTCCAGTCGTACGGCGGTGACGTACGCGCTCGTGGCGTACGGATCCGCGTGCGGCCCGTGCAGGGTCCGCCCGTCCGCCAGGCGCAGGACGAGGCCGTCCGCCCCGGACACCCGGCCGGACAGCCAGGGCAGCGGTTCATGGGCCAGCGCCCGCCACAGCCGGGTCAGCACGGCGGCACGGGCACCGGGAAGCTCCGCCGCGTACCGGGGCAGCAGCGCGGGCCGGACGGCGGCCAGCTCCTCGGCGATCTCGGCGTCGGCGGTCGGGGGACGGTGCACGGTCGGCTCCTCGGGTACACGGGCCACGGCACGATTGTCCGGGACGGCAGCCATACTGATCGTCACCGGCTCCCGCGGGGCGCACCCGGCGTGCCCCGGGGAAGACCGCGGGCCCCCTGGACGAAGAACGAATGGATCGCGTGGACCTCACACCCCCCCATGGTGCCGTCGGCCGCCGTGCCGACGCGTACGCGACCGCGCCCCTGCTCAACTGCCTGCTGCGGGAGGTCGCCGAACCGCTCCCGGACGCCGGGGACCGCCGCGTCCACCGGCTGCCGGACGGTCGGCTGCTGCGGGTGCGCCCCGGTCGGCGCCCCGCCGACCCCGAGCTGTGCACGGCCGGGGGCTGGCGCCGCATCGGCCACTCGGAACTGGTCAAACTGGTCGCCGAGGAGCTGCGCCGGCACACCGGGCTGCCCGGCGGCGACCTGCCCGCCGAGATGATCGACAGCCGGGACGCGATCGCCGCCCTGCTCACCGCCCGCGCCCGGGCCACGGCGCCCGAGGACCTGTATCTGCGCTCCGAGCAGTCCCTGCTCACCGGTCACCCCCACCACCCGGCCCCCAAGGCGCGCGGCGGCGGCCCGGTCGCCTCCTGGCTGCCGTACGCCCCCGAGGCGCACGCGCGGTTCCCGCTGACGCTGCTCGGCGTCCGCGAGGACCAGGTGGCCGAGGAGGGCGACACCCGGGCCCTGGACGCCCTCGGCACCGCCCCGCCCGGCTACCGGCTGCTGCCCGCCCACCCCTGGCAGCTCGACCTCGTCGCCCGCGATCTCGCGCCCGCCTTCGCCGACGGGCGGCTGCTGCGGCTGGGCACCACCCCGTTCGACACCTGGCCCACGGCCGCCGTCCGCACGGTGTACGAGCCGCGCCGCGATCTGTTCCTGAAGTTCAGCCTGGACGTCCGCATCACCAACGACATCCGCCGACTGTGGCGCCACGACCTGCGGAAACTGCGCCGCACCGACACCGCGGTCCGGCACGCCTTCGCGGCGGTGGGCCCGCCCGCGGCCTGGCTCGGCGACCGCGGCTACCGCACCGCCGCGTTCGCCTTCGAGGAACTGGCCGTCCTGGTCCGCGACGGGCTGCGCGGGCATCTGCTGCCGGGCGCCACCCCCCTGCTCGCGGCGGGTCTCGCCGAGGGCTTCGACGGCAGCCCGCTCGCCGCCGCCACCGACCCGGCCGCCTGGTGGGAGGCGTACCTGCGGCAGGTCGTGCCGCCCGCCCTGAGCGCGTTCGGCGACCACGGGGTGGTCCTGGAGGCCCACCTCCAGAACACGCTGGTCGCCGTGGACGCGGCCGGTACGCCCGTGCAGGCCCTGTTCCGGGACGCGGAGGGCGCCAAGCTGCTGGGGGACGTGAACCGGGCCGCCGGCTGGGAGCGGCTGGTGTACTGCCTCGTCGTCAACCACCTCATCGAGATCGCCGGCGCCCTCACCGACCACCACCCCGGCCTCGACCCCTGGCCCGCCGCCCGCCGGGAACTCGCCCGTCACGACCTCCCCGAGATCCCCGCCCTGCTCACCGCCCCCACCCTGCCGGGCAAGACCAACCTGCTCCTGCGCTGGACCGGCGCGGACGGCGCGGACGCCCGCTACCTGCCGCTGCCGAACCCGCTGGCCGGCGCCTGACCTGCCGTACTCTGGCCGGTGTGCTGCGCGATGTGACTGCTGTTCGATACGTGACCCCGCTCCACTCCGGCGGCTCCGTGCCCGGGGTCGTGGAGGCCGACGACGACGGCACCTACGTCGTGAAGTTCACGGGCTCGGCGCAGGGGCACAAGGCGCTGGTCGCCGAGATCATCGTCGGGGAACTCGCCCGCGCGCTCGGCCTGCGCTTCCCCGAGCTGGTCCTCGTCCACTTCGACCCGGCCATCGCCGCCGGCGAGCCGCACCAGGAGGTGCGCGAGCTGCACAGCGCCAGCGCGGGCGTCAACCTCGGCATGGACTACCTGCCGGGCGCCCGGGACTTCACCCCGCAGATCGCCCGGACGTTCCCGGTCGACCCGCTGGAGGCCGGCCGGATCGTCTGGCTGGACGCGCTGACCGTGAACGTCGACCGCACCGTCCACAGCTCCAACCTGATGGTCTGGCCCACGCTCGGCACCGCGCCCGCGCGCCTGTGGCTGATCGACCACGGCGCCGCCCTCGTCTTCCACCACCGCTGGGACACCACGGCCCCGGGCCGGCGGTACGACTTCCGGCACCACGCCCTCGGCCACTACGGCCCCGACGTGCGCGCCGCCGACGCCGAACTGGCGCCCCGGGTGACGGAGGAGCTGCTGCGCGGGATCGTCGCCGAGGTGCCGGACGTCTGGCTCGCCGAGGACGCCGGGTTCGCCACGCCCGACGACGTCCGGGACGCCTACGTCGGCTACCTCCTGGAGCGGGTCCGGCTCTCCCCCCAGTGGCTGCCCACCGACTTCCCGAGCAGCGAGGAGCTGGCGGCCGAGGAGGCCGCCCGCACCGCGAGGACACAGGCGGGCCGCCCGGACTGGCTGAAGCGGGTCCCCGACCTGCACGGCAAGCCGGCGGCGGAACAGGACTGGTCGGTACACCTGGGATGACCCGCTGACCCGCCGACCCGCCGGGCGGGGCTTCAGCCGCGCAGCTGCCGGTACGCCGGCAGGGTGAGGAAGTCGGCGTAGTCCTCGTCGAGGGCCACCCGCAGCAGCAGGTCGTGCGCCTCCTGCCAGTGCCCGGCGGCGAAGGCCGCCTCGCCGATCTCCGCGCGGATGGCGTCGAGTTCCTCGGCGGCGACCTTGCGGGCCAGCTCCGGCGTGGCCTTCTCGCCGTTCTCGAACTCGACCCCGGCGTTGATCCACTGCCAGATCTGCGAGCGGGAGATCTCGGCGGTGGCCGCGTCCTCCATGAGGTTGAAGATGGCGACCGCGCCGAGCCCGCGCAGCCAGGCCTCGATGTACCGGATGCCGACCTGGACGGCGTTGACGAGACCGGCGTACGTCGGCTTGGCGTCGAGGGAGTCGATCGCGATGAGGTCGGCGGCCTCGACGCGCACGTCCTCGCGGAGGCGGTCCTTCTGGTTGGGCTTGTCGCCGAGGACCTTGTCGAAGGACTCCATGGCGATCGGGACCAGGTCGGGGTGGGCGACCCAGGAGCCGTCGAAGCCGTCGTTCGCCTCGCGGTCCTTGTCGGCGCGGACCTTCTCGAAGGCGACCTTGTTGACCTCGGCGTCCTTGCGGGACGGGATGAAGGCCGCCATGCCGCCGATGGCGTGCGCGCCGCGCTTGTGGCAGGTGCGGACGAGGAGTTCGGTGTACGCCCGCATGAACGGGGCGGTCATGGTGACCGCGTTGCGGTCCGGGAGCACGAACTTCGGCCCGCCGTCACGGAAGTTCTTCACGATGGAGAACAGGTAGTCCCAGCGGCCGGCGTTCAGCCCGGAGGCGTGGTCGCGCAGTTCGTAGAGGATCTCCTCCATCTCGTACGCGGCCGTGATGGTCTCGATCAGGACGGTGGCGCGGATGGTGCCCTGCGGGACGCCGAGGTGGTCCTGCGCGAAGACGAACACGTCGTTCCACAGGCGGGCTTCGAGGTGCGACTCGGTCTTCGGCAGGTAGAAGTACGGGCCCTTGCCGAGGTCGAGCAGCCGCCGCGCGTTGTGGAAGAAGTACAGGCCGAAGTCGACGAGGGCGCCGGGGACGGCCCGGCCGCCGGCGTCGGCCAGGTGCCGTTCGTCCAGGTGCCAGCCGCGCGGGCGCATGACGACGGTCGCCAGCTCCTCGTTCGGCCGCAGGGCGTACGACTTGCCGGTGCGCTCGTCGGTGAAGTCGATGTTCCGGGTGTAGGCGTCGATCAGGTTGAGCTGGCCGAGGACCACGTTCTCCCAGGTGGGGGCGGAGGCGTCCTCGAAGTCGGCGAGCCAGATCCTCGCGCCCGAGTTGAGCGCGTTGATGGTCATCTTGCGGTCGGTGGGGCCGGTGATCTCGACGCGCCGGTCGTTCAGCGCGGCCGGGGCCGGGGCGACCTTCCAGGAGTCGTCCGCGCGGATCGCGGCCGTCTCCGGCAGGAAGTCGAGCGTGGAGGTGCGGGCGATCTCGGCGCGGCGCTCGGCCCGGCGGGCCAGGAGTTCGTCACGGCGCGGGGTGAACCGCCGGTGCAGCTCCGCCACGAAGGCGAGCGCCGCGTCCGTGAGGACCTCCTCCTGCCGGGGCAGGGGCTCGGCGTCGACGATGGCCAGCGGGGACGGCGCTGGTGCGGACATGAGCTGTCACTTCCTTCAGCGGTGGCACCTGGTGCCAAGGGGCACGAACAGGACGGTGAGCGCCGGCTGTGCGGACAGGCGCTTCTGATCAGTGGATAGTAGTTTCCTCATTGTGGAAGTTCAATGGTTTGTTGATGTCGAGAATCTCCGGGTCGAGGCAAGGTGGCGCCCGGTGCCACCCCGGTCACCGGAGGCGGCTCAGGTCGGCCTCCGTGTCGATGTCGTACGGCTCCGCGACATCCGCGCACTCCACGAGCCGGATCTCCCCCTCGTGCGCCGTCAGGTAGGCCCGCGCCCCGCGGTCCCCGGTGGCCGTCTGTGCGATGCCCGCCCAGTGCGCCGCGCCGAACAGCACCGGATGCCCGCGTACCCCCGCGTAGGCGGCCGAGACCAGGGACGTCTCGTCCTCGCAGGCACCGAGCACCCGGGCCGTGGCGGCCGGACCGATGCCGGGCTGGTCGACCAGGCTCACCAGGGCCGCGCGGACGCCCGTGCCGGCGAGTGAGGCGAGCCCCGCGCGCAGCGAGGAGCCCATGCCCGCCGCCCAGTCCGAGTTGTCCACCAGCACACAGCCGTCCAGCCGGGCGCGCTCCCGCACCTCGTCCGCCGCGGCGCCCAGCACCACGTGGATCCGCTCGCATCCGGCCGTCCGCAGCACCCCGACCGCGTGCTCCACCAGCGGCCGGCCCCGGTACGGCAGCAGTGCCTTGGGGCGTCCGCCGAGCCGCCTGCCGCCGCCGGCGGCGAGCAGCAGTCCCGCGACGCCCCCCTGAAGATCCTGGTTGTCCGTCATGGGTCCTGCATACCCGACGGCCGTGGATTCGGCCGGTCTTCCGGTGCCGCTTCCGTTGGGCTGAATTTCGGTCCGCCCAGTGGCGCTCCCGCACGGGGTGGCGTTTACTGGCCCGCGCACGACGCCGTGGCAGGGGGGAGGGCTGTGTTGCGGAGCTTGGGGCAGAGGCCAGTGACCGGCAGCGACGAGGACCCGAGGGTGGCGGAACTGCGGACCGCGGTGTCCCGGTTGCGCCGCGAACTCGCCGCGGTGCCGGCGGACTTCCCCGACCGGGCGATAGCCGAGGACGAACTCGCGGCGCTGGCCGCGATGGCCGCCGGCGGCCTGCCGGAGACCCCGCGCCTGCGCAGCTCCCTGTTGCTGATCGCCGGCGCCATCGGCTCGATGAGCGCGCTGGCCCGGGGGCTGTCCCAGGTGCGCGACGCGGTGGACCTGTTCGGCGGACCGCCCCTCGACCGGGCCCCGCGACGCCGGGACGATCCGGACGGCGGGGCCTGACCGTCCGCTACGGCCGCCCGGCGCCCCGGCAGCCCGATGCCGACGGCATGTCCCGGCAGACCTGGTCCTGGTGTGACTGCGCGGCGGCCCCGCCGAAGACGACGAGGCACACCAGGACGGCCACGACGGCCTGGGTGGCCACCGTGACGACGGCACCGGCCCACGCGGCGATCAGGCCCGCCGCCAGGGCGAGGACGCCGACCGCGCCGGCGGCGGCCAGGTAGTTCCACAACGGGTCGGCCGTGACGGTCTCGGCCGTGTCGAAGGTCCACCCGGACAACACCCAGAGCCCGAAGATCACCACCAGGGCGACCAGCTCCAGGACCACCAGCCCGCACCCGGCTCCGACATCGGCGCCCCGGTCGGCACGGCGGCGGGGCCCGGGACCGGCGGTGGCGTCGAAGGCCGGCGGGGCGACGGGGAGGTCCATGCCCGCCACCCTGCCCGCGGGGGCGGGAGGGGCACATGAGTACGGGTACTCAGCCGGGTGTGAGCGGGGGTACGGGGGCGGTCCCCGGTGGCCCGGTGCCGGTCGCCGACGGCAGGCCGCCGTGGCCGGGCGGTCCGGGCGGACGCACGTGGCCGCCGCCCTCGACGCGGACGCACGTGGCCGCTGCCCCCGACGCGGGAGCCCCAGGCAGACGCACGTGGCCGCCGCCCTCGACGCGGACGCCCCGGGCGCCGCAGGGTCAGCCTCCGGCGCCGTCCCGGTCGGCCCCCGGCCGTCGGGCTCTCCGACGGCGCTCGACGGTGCCGGCCGGGCCGGCGCCGTACCCCCGTCAGGCCTGGTTCTGGCTGACCAGTGCCGCCGACAGTTCGTCGGCGATCTGCTGGAGCACCGGCACGATCTTGTCCGTGGCCGCTTCCGTGACCCGTCCCGCCGGTCCGGAGATGGAGATGGCGGCGGCCGTGGGGGAGTCCGGCACGGACACCGCGAGGCACCGCACCCCGACCTCCTGCTCGTTGTCGTCCACGGCGTAGCCCAGCCGCCGCACCTCCGCCAGCGCCGCCAGGAACCCCTCCGGCGTGGTGATGGTCTTCTCCGTGGCGGCCGGCATGCCCGTCCGGGCCAGCAGCGCCCGCACCTCGTCGTCCGGCACCCCGGCCAGCAGCGCCTTGCCCACACCGGTCGAGTGCGGCAGCACCCGCCGGCCGACCTCGGTGAACATCCGCATCGAGTGCTTCGACGGCACCTGGGCCACGTAGACGATCTCGTCCCCGTCGAGCAGCGCCATGTTCGCCGTCTCGCCGGTCTCCTCCACCAGCCGGGCCAGGTACGGCCGCGCCCAGGTGCCGAGGAGCCGGGAGGCGGACTCGCCGAGGCGGATCAGCCGGGGCCCGAGGGCGTAGCGCCGGTTGGCCTGCTGGCGGACGTAGCCGCAGGCGACCAGCGTGCGCATCAGCCGGTGGATGGTCGGCAGCGGCAGCCCGCTCGCCGCGGACAGTTCGCTCAGCCCCACCTCGCCGCCCGCGTCCGCCATCCGCTCAAGCAGGTCGAAGGCGCGCTCCAGGGACTGCACCCCGCCGGCGGCGGAGGGCTTGGCGGAGTCGGTGGTGCTGGCGCTGGACGTCGGCACGGCGCGTTCCTTTCGGGACTGGCGGGGAGAGCAGAAGCCTACCCGGCAGTCGGTTGACTCCCTGCTTGTACGTAGCTACGTTCTGCTTGCTGGAATTCTAATTCCGCGTTGTGGAAACGTCCAGACCCGGCGCCGCTTCGATGCTGCCCAGAAGTGTGCCTCTTGACGGCGGGGAACGAGGAGTGAAGACTCGTTCAACAAAACGTTGAAGTCCGTTACATGGGAGTAAATCCCGTTTCCTGGACGTAAAACGGCGGTAGAGAGAGGGGTTCGGGTGTCCGACGCTGAACTGGTGCTGCGCTCCACGCGCGTGGTCACTCCGGAAGGGACACGGGCCGCCACCGTCACCGTGTCCGCCGGGAGGATCACCGCCGTCCTGCCGTACGACGCCGAGGTACCGGCCGCCGCCCGGCTGGAGGACGTCGGCGACCACGTCCTGCTGCCCGGCCTGGTCGACACCCACGTGCACGTCAACGACCCGGGCCGCACCGAGTGGGAGGGCTTCTGGACCGCCACCCGCGCGGCGGCGGCCGGCGGCATCACCACCCTGATCGACATGCCGCTCAACTCCCTGCCGCCGACCACCACGGTCGAGCACCTGCGGATCAAACAGGACGTCGCCCGGGACAAGGCGCACATCGACGTCGGCTTCTGGGGCGGCGCCCTGCCCGACAACGTCAAGGACCTGCGCCCGCTGCACGACGCCGGCGTCTTCGGCTTCAAGGCCTTCCTGTCCCCGTCCGGCGTGGACGAGTTCCCGCACCTCGACCAGGAGCGGCTCGCCCGGTCCCTGGCCGAGATCGCCGGGTTCGACGGGCTGCTCATCGTGCACGCCGAGGACCCGCACCACCTGGCCGCCGCCCCGCAGCAGGGCGGCCCCAAGTACGCCGACTTCCTCGCCTCCCGGCCGCGCGACGCCGAGGACACCGCCATAGCGAACCTCATCGCCCAGGCCCGGCGCCTGGACGCGCGCGTGCACGTACTGCACCTGTCCTCCGGCGACGCCCTGCCGCTGATCCGCGCCGCCCGCGCCGAGGGCGTTCGCGTCACCGTGGAGACCTGCCCGCACTACCTCACCCTGACCGCCGAGGAAGTCCCGGACGGCGCCAGCGAGTTCAAGTGCTGCCCGCCCATCCGCGAGGCCGCCAACCAGGACCTGCTCTGGGAGGCACTCGCCGACGGCACCATCGGCTGCGTGGTCACCGACCACTCGCCGTCCACCGCCGACCTGAAGACGGACGACTTCGCCACCGCGTGGGGCGGCATCTCCGGCCTCCAGCTCAGCCTGTCCGCCGTCTGGACCGGGGCCCGCGCGCGCGGGCACGGCCTGGAGGACGTCGTGCGCTGGATGTCCACGCGGACCGCCGGCCTCGTCGGCCTCGGCGCCTCCAAGGGCGCCATCGCCCCGGGCCACGACGCCGACTTCGCCGTCCTCGCCCCCGACGAGACCTTCACCGTCGACCCGGCCGGGCTCCAGCACCGCAACCGGGTCACCGCCTACGCCGGCAGGACCCTGTACGGCGTCGTGAAGTCCACCTGGCTGCGCGGCGAACGCATCGTCGCCGACGGCGAGTTCACCGCGCCGAAGGGCACGCTGCTCGCCCGCCCCCAGTGAGCCACCACCGCAACCGCACCCGGCCGACTCCCAGAGAGGACCCACTGATCACCGTGACGGCGATTTCGAGCTTCACCGGCGACGCGAACCCCTACGGAGGCGGCGACCCGTACGCGGACTACCGCACCGCTGACTTCCCCTTCACCCGGTACGCCAACCTCGCCGACCGGCGGCTCGGCGCCGGTGTCATCGCCGCCAACGACGAGTTCTTCGCCCAGCGGGAGAACCTGCTGGTGCCCGAGCGGGCCGAGTTCGACCCCGAGCACTTCGGGCACAAGGGCAAGATCATGGACGGCTGGGAGACCCGCCGCCGGCGCGGCGCCTCGGCCGAGCACCCGTGGCCCACCGCCGAGGACCACGACTGGGCGCTGGTCCGCCTCGGCGCGCCCGGGGTGATCCGCGGGATCGTCGTCGACACCGCCCACTTCCGCGGCAACTACCCGCAGGCCGTCTCGGTCGAGGCCGCGTCCGTACCCGGCTCGCCGTCCCCGGAGGAACTGCTGGGCGACGACGTGAAGTGGACGACGATCCTCCCGCGCACCGCCGTCGGCGGCCACGCGGCGAACGGCTTCGCCGTCTCGGCCGAGCAGCGCTTCACGCACCTGCGGGTCAACCAGCACCCCGACGGGGGCATCGCCCGCCTGCGCGTGTACGGCGAGGTCGTCCCGGACCCCGGGTGGCTGGCCGTCCTCGGCACCTTCGACGTGGTCGCCCTGGAGAACGGCGGCCGGGTCGAGGACGCCTCCGACCTCTTCTACTCCCCGGCCACCAACACCATCCAGCCGGGCCGCTCCCGCAAGATGGACGACGGCTGGGAGACCCGCCGCCGCCGCGACCAGGGCAACGACTGGATCCGCTACCGGCTCGTCGCCCAGTCCCAGATCCGCGCCATCGAGATCGACACGGCCTACCTGAAGGGCAACAGCGCCGGCTGGGCCTCGGTGTCCGTGCAGGACGGGGAGGACGGCGCGTGGCGGGAGATCCTGCCCCGCACCCGCCTCCAGCCCGACACCGACCACCGCTTCGTCCTGCCCGAGCCGGCGGTCGGCACCCACGCGCGGATCGACATCTTCCCCGACGGCGGCATCTCCCGCCTGCGGCTGTTCGGCTCCCTGACCGAGCAGGGCGCGAGCGGCCTCGCCGCCCGCCACCAGGAGCTGGGCGGCTGACCCGGCGCCGACGCCCGTCCACGCGCGCGTGGGGCGCCCCGGCCGGACAGCACCGGGGCGCCCCGCGTCACCCGCGCGGACCCCTGTTCCGGGCCGCCGGAACTCTTCCCCGCTCCTCCCGCGTTCTCTCCGCGTGACCCTTAAGCAAGAGATCGTCGGCAACGCCATGCAGATGGCGGTCGTCAACCTGCACCCCGGCCAGACCGTGTACTGCGAGGCCGGGAAGTTCCTGTTCAAGACGACGAACGTGACCATGGAGACGCGGCTGTCCGGCCCGTCCGGCAGCGGCGGGCAGCAGCAGGGCGGCTCGGGCGGCGGGATGGGCGGGCTGCTCCGCCAGGCCATGGGCACCGCCATGCAGGTCGGCCAGCGCATGCTCGCCGGTGAGTCGCTGGCCTTCCAGTACTTCACGGCCCAGGGCGGTGAGGGCACGGTCGGCTTCGCGGGCGTGCTCCCCGGCGAGATGCGCGCCCTGGAGCTGGACGGCACGCGCGCGTGGTTCGCGGAGAAGGACGCCTTCGTGGCCGCCGAGTCCACCGTCGACTTCGGCATCGCCTTCGCCGGAGGCCGCACCGGCATGAGCGGCGGCGAGGGCTTCGTCCTGGAGAAGTTCACCGGACACGGCACGGTGATCATCGCGGGCGCGGGCAACTTCATCGACCTGAACCCGGCGGACTTCGGCGGGCGCATCGAGGTCGACACCGGCTGCGTGGTCGCCTTCGAGGAGGGCATCGAGTACGGCGTCCAGCGCGTCGGCGGCCTCAACCGCCAGGGCCTGATGAACGCCGTGTTCGGCGGCGAGGGCCTGTCCCTGGCCACACTGGAGGGCAACGGCCGGGTGATCCTCCAGTCCCTCACCATCGAGAGCCTCGCCAACGCCCTGAAGAAGGCCCAGGGCGGCGACAAGCAGGGCCCGACCGGCGGGCTGTTCTCCACGCACGCCGGCTGAGCCGGACGCTCCCGGGGCCGGCCGGACCGATGAGTCTCGGGCGGACGCGGGGTCTGACCTGTCGACCGCAGACCCCGCACCCGGAAGAAGGCACCCGCCATGGGCCGGCTCGTCTCCACGATCTTCGTCACCCTCGACGGCGTCCACCAGGCACCCGGCGGCCCCCAGGAGGACACCTCCGGCGGCTTCGACCAGGGCGGCTGGAGCTTCCCGCTCGCCGACGACGACTCCGGCAGGTACATCACCGAGATCTTCGCCCGCGCGAGCGGCTTCCTGCTCGGCCGCCGTACGTACGACATCTTCGCCGCCTACTGGCCGAAGGTGACCGATCCCGCCCACCCGATCGCCGGCAGGCTCAACGCCCTCCCGAAGTACGTCGTCTCCGCCACCCTCCAGGCACCCGCGTGGGCCGGCACCACCGTCGTCTCCGGCGACCTCGCCAAGGAGGTCACCGCGCTGAAGGAGCGCACGGACGGCGAACTCCAGATCCACGGCAGCGGCGCCCTGGTCCGCTCGCTGCTGGACCTCCGGCTCGTCGACACCCTGCACCTGCTGACGTTCCCGGTCGTCCTCGGCGCCGGCCGCCGTCTGTTCACGCCGGGCACGCTCCCCACCCGCTTCACCCACCGCCGCGGCCACGTCACCGGCTCGGGCATCTCCCTCCAGACGTACGACCTGGCGGGCAGCCCGGAGTACGGCACGTACGACCTCCCCGAGGAGTCCTGACGAGCCACCGGCGCCGGGGCGGAGCGGAACCGTGCCCGCCGCGGCATGCGTTCCGCGTCGTCCGGGACCCGGGGGAAGGGCGGGTCGGGCCGGCGCGGAGGACCGCGCGCCGGGATCGACGGCGGGAGCATCATGCGGACGCGACCGCCCGGAAAGACCTGGCCGAAAGATCGTCGCCGCCGGTACCGTGAGCGCGTCCCGCGCGAGCCGCCGTTGTCTGCGCACCCCATTTTCCGCAGACCGGGAGAGCCGCACCGATGTCCTCGCTCGCCGTGCCCGCCGCGCTCGCGCCCCGCCGGGCCTGGCACACCGACCTGCCCGTGCTGCTCGTCGCGGTCTGCTGGGGCGCCAGCTACCTCGCGGCGAAGGAGATCACCACCGCCCGGACGGTGCTCGCCGTCCTGGTGCTGCGGTTCGCCCTCGCGCTGCCCGCCCTGGCCGTCGCCGGCCGCCGGGCCCTGCGCGCCCTCACCGGCGCCCAGTGGCGCGGCGCGGCCCTGCTCGGGCTGGTCCTCGCCGGGGTCTTCCTGCTGGAGACGTACGGGGTGGTGCACACCTCGGCGACCAACGCCGGTCTGATCATCAGCCTCACCATGATCTTCACCCCGCTGGCCGAGGCCGCCGTCACCCGTACCCGGCCCACGCCGTCCTTCCTCGGTGCGGCGGCCCTGTCGGTGCTGGGCGTCGTCCTGCTCACCCAGGGCGCCGGCTTCACCCGGCCCTCGCTCGGCGATCTGCTGATGCTGCTCGCCGCGTGCGCCCGTACCGTGCACGTCCTGGCCATGTCCCGGATCAGGGCCGTACAGGGCGCCGGCGCGCTGCCGCTGACGACGGTCCAGCTCGGCTCCGCCGTCGTCGTCTTCGCCCTGCTGTCGGCCGCCGGCGGCGGACCGGCGCCGTGGACCGCGGCGACGGGGTTCGGCGCGCGGGAGTGGGCGGGGCTGCTGTTCCTGTCGGCCCTGTGCACGGTGTTCGCCTTCTTCGTGCAGATGTGGGCCGTCCGCCGCACCTCTCCCTCGCGGGTCAGCCTGCTGCTCGGCACCGAGCCGCTGTGGGCCGCCGGCGCCGGCATCGCGCTGGGCGGCGACCGGCTCGGCGCGCTCGGCCTGGCGGGCGGCGCGCTGGTGCTCCTGGGGACGGCGTGGGGACGCCGGGCGGCAGCCTGACCGAAAGGCTGCTCGATTCCCCGGCCTGTGACCTGCCGCACATCGTCCGGAGGTCGATCGAAACGTTTGAGTTTCGCTGCGGGATTGCCTACCTTTGCGATACGAAACTGTTTCGGACCGATCGCCACGGGGACACGGTCGTCCTGCCGGCGCTGACGCACAACCGAGCAATCCGAGCCCCATCAGGGAGTCCCATCGTGGAAGCCATCCCGGTCGCCACCGTCCAGGCCGGGCCGTCCGGCCAGACCCATGCCCCGCCGAAGCACCGCTGGTGGGCCCTGGCCGTGATCGGCCTCGCCCAGCTCATGGTCGTGCTCGACGCCACGATCGTGAACATCGCGCTGCCGTCCGCCCAGCACGACCTGGGCTTCGACAACAACGGGCGGCAGTGGATCGTCACCGCCTACTCCCTGGCCTTCGGCAGCCTGCTGCTGCTCGGCGGCCGGCTCGCCGACCTCTTCGGCCGCAAGACGACCTTCATCATCGGCATCGCCGGCTTCGCCGCCGCCTCCGCGGTCGGCGGCGCGGCGAACGGCTTCACCATGCTGGTCGTCGCGCGCGCCGTGCAGGGGCTGTTCGGCGCCCTGCTCGCGCCGGCGGCGCTCTCCCTGCTGACCACGACGTTCACCGAGCCCAAGGAACGCGCCAAGGCGTTCGGCATATTCGGGGCCATCGCCGGCTCCGGGGCCGCCGTCGGCCTGGTCCTCGGCGGTCTGCTCACCGAGTACCTCAACTGGCGCTGGACGCTGTACGTCAACGACGTCATCGCGATTCCCGCGCTGATCGGCGCGGTCGTCCTCATCGGCCGTTCCGTCCCGGCCGAGCGGCCCAAGCTGGACATCCTCGGCGCCGTCCTGGTCTCCGGCGGCCTGTTCGGTGTCGTCTACGGCTTCGCCAACGCCGAGACGCACGACTGGGACAACTGGATGACCTGGGGCTTCCTCGCCGCGGGCGGTCTGCTGCTGGTGGCGTTCTTCCTCTGGCAGGCCCGCGCGAAGCACCCCGTCCTGCCCCTGCGCGTCCTGGCCGACCGGGACCGCGCCGCCGCCCTGTCGACCGTGCTCATCTCCTCCGCCGGGATGTTCGGCGTCTTCCTCTTCCTCACCTACTACCTCCAGGCGACGCTGGGCTACTCGCCGGTGAAGAACGGCGTGGCCTTCCTGCCGATGGTCGGCGCGCTGATGGTGATGGCGCAGCTGTCCACCAACTGGCTGGTGCCGAGGATCGGGCCGAAGATCGTCGTACCCTTCGGCATGCTGCTGGCCGTGGGCGGCATGGTCTGGCTGACCCGCCTCGACCTGCACAGCAGCTACGCGCCGCATGTGCTGCCGCCGCTGCTGCTGCTGGGCGCGGGCCTCGGGATGTCGATGCCCGCGGCCATGAGCTACGCCACCCTGGGGGTGCGGGCGAGCGACCAGGGCGTGGCCTCGGCGGCCGTCAACACCACCCAGCAGGTGGGCGGCTCGATCAGCACCGCGCTGCTGAACACGCTGGCCACCAGCGCGGCCACCGACTACGCCGAGCACCATCTGAGCGACCCCCTGGTCAAGGCGAACGCGGCGCTGCACAGCTACACCGTCGCCTACTGGTGGTCGGCCGGCTTCTTCGCCTTCGCCGTGCTCGTCACCGTGCTGCTGTTCCGCGCGAGGAAGAGGGCGAACACGCCCGCGGAGGACGCCGAGGGGCCGGTCCGGGCCGAGGCCACCCCCGCCGCCGGGGCCACCGCTGTCACCGAGCCCGCGCCCGAGGCCGCCGGGGGGACCGCCACCGCGCCCCTTCCGGCCGTCGGCGCGGGCGGTGCGGCGGCCATCCGTGGACAGGTGCGGGACGGCGCGGGCGTACCCGTGCCCGGTACCGCGATCACCGTGCTGGACACGACGGGTCACCAGCTCGCCCGCACCACCTCCCGGGAGGACGGCTGGTACGCGGTGGACACGCCCGAACGCGGCAGCCTGGTCCTCATCGGCTCGGCGTCCGGATACCAGCCGCAGGTCGCCACGCTGACCCTGGACGGCACACCCGTCGCCCACGACCTCGTGCTCCTGCCCAGCCCCGGCGGCGTGGCCGGCACGGTGCGCGGCGGTGACGGGGAGGTGCTTCCCGGTGCCCTGGTGGTGGCCACGGACCGGCACGGTGACGTGACGGCTTCCGCGACCACCGGTACGGGCGGCGGCTACCGGCTCGGCGACCTGCCGCCCGGGGACTACACGCTCAGCGTCAGCGCGGCCGGCCACCGCCCGGCCGCCGTGCCGGCCACGGTCTTCGGCGAGACCACCCGCTGCGACATCCGGCTGTCCACGGCGGCGACCCTGTGGGGGACGGTGCGCACCCGGGACGGACGGGCGCTGGAGGACGCCCGGGTGACCCTGATCGACGCCGCCGGGAACGTCGTCGGATCGCGCACCACGAGCGTCGACGGCAGCTACTCCTTCGCCGACCTCGCCAGTGAGCAGTACACCGTGATCGCCGCCGGCTACGCGCCGGTGGCCACGCAGGTCACCGTGGACGGCGGCCAGGCCACGGTCGACATCCTGCTCAGCCACAAGGAGGCGTAGCGCCGGCGGTCGCCTCGCCCCGCGTCCGTTCTCCGTGGGGGGAGTACGCGGGGCGAGGGGCCCGGCCGGACCTCAGCAGCCGAAGTCGACCAGGTCGAACGTGGCGTAGTGGTCGGAGGTGTAGTAGTCCTCCCGGGACGCCTCGCCGGTGACGATGCGCCGGGCGCCGCGCGTGGGCGAGCCAGGGGTGATCACCGTGTACTCGTGGTAGTAGCCGGACGGCCGGCCGGGCAGGACGCGTTCCCGGTTCTGGAAGACGGCGCCGTCCTGCGTGTACGGGAACGGCCCGCCCCGCTCGATCAGGTCGAGCGTGTCGTGCGCCTGCGAGGGCAGGTCGCTGGAGCAGATGCTGCCGACCGCGGCGGTCGCCGGGGTGGCCGTGACGGTGCCGCCGACGAGGAGGGCGGACAGGACGGCGGCTGCGGCGCCGACGCGTGTGATCCGTGGGGGGAATCTCATGGCCTCATGATGACGCGCGTAGAAGGTGGCATGTCAATGACAACCCTGGAGAATTTCCCGTGAAGTCCGAGGATTTTCCGGGAGTCGACCAGGTACCCGGCGTCCCGGTCGGCAGGACCGAGGCGGCGGGCACGGGGCGACACGTGCCGACCGGCGGGTGCTGATCGGCGGGCACGATCCGGGCGCCGTGCGCGTTGTCCCGGTACCGGCCGCTGTCCGGGACCTCGGGGCAGTCCACAGGGGGAGACATGGCACGAGTGATCGACCTGACGGAGTACGGCGACGCACTCCGCCGGGACCCCCACCCGGTGTACGCGCGGCTGCGCGAGCGGGGTCCCGTCCACCGGGTCAGGCTCGCCACGCCGGGCGGAGCCTGGGAGACCTGGCTGGTCGTGGGGTACGAGGAGGCGCGGGCCGCCCTCGCCGACCAGCGGCTGGCCAAGGACATCGCCAGGACGGGCTTCGTGCCCCTGGACGAGCAGCTCATCGGCAAGTACCTGCTGGTCGCCGACCCGCCGCAGCACACCCGCCTGCGGGGCCTCGTCGCGCGTGCCTTCACCATGCGCCGGGTCGAGCGGCTGCGCCCGCGCATCCGGCAGATCACCGACGAACTGCTCGACGACATGCTGCCGCGCGGCCACGCCGACCTCGTCGACTCCCTCGCCTACCCGCTGCCGATCACCGTCATCTGCGAGCTGCTCGGGGTGCCCGAGATGGACCGCGCGGAGTTCCGGAAGACCTCCACGGAGGTGGTCGCGCCGACCGGCACGGACTCCGAACGCGCGGCGACCGTCCGCCTCGCCGAGTACCTCACCGAGCTGATCGAGGACAAGCGGTGCGCGGGTCCCACGGGCGATCTGCTCAGCGACCTGATCCGCACCACCGCCGAGGACGGTGACCGGCTCTCGATGGACGAGCTGCGGGGCATGGCCTACCTGCTGCTCATCGCCGGCCACGAGACCACGGTCAACCTCATCGGCAACGCCGTGCTGGCGCTGCTCACCCATCCCGACCAGCTCGCGGCCCTGCGCGCCGACCCGAGCCTCCTCGACAAAGCGGTCGAGGAGACCCTGCGCTGGGAGGGGCCGGTGGAGACCGCGACGTACCGGTTCGCCGCCGAGCCGCTGGAGATCGCGGGCACCAGGATCGGGCGGGGCGACGACGTGCTGGTCGGCCTCACCGCCGCCCAGCGCGACGGCGCCCGGTTCACCGACCCAGACCGCTTCGACATCCGCCGCGACACCCGGGGCCACCTCGCGTTCGGCCACGGCATCCACTACTGCCTGGGCGCGCCGTTGGCCCGCCTGGAGGCCGGTGTCGCCCTCGGCGCACTCCTGGACCGCGCTCCCGGCCTCACCCTGGACGGCGAGCCGGGGGAGTGGCTGCCGGGCATGCTCATGCGAGGCGTGAGAAGCCTGCCGGTCCGCTGGTGACGGCGTACGTCCCCGTCCCTCAGGCGTACGAGCTCGCGCCCCGGCCCCCGCCCCCGATCCACCCCGTAACCCGGCCCTACGGCGTCCCCCTTCCGCCTGGCACCTCGGCCAGGGCCACCGGGCGCCGTTCGCGGCGGGAGCGTTCGCAGGCCTCGGCGATGCGCAGGGCCTGGAGCGCCTCGCGGCCGTCGCACGGGTTGGGCCGTTCGCCGCGCACCACCTCCACGAAGGCGTTCAGTTCGGCCTCGTAGGCGGGGCCGAACCGCTCCAGGAAGCCCGTCCACGGCTTGTCCGCGGGCGGCGGACCGGTCGGCTCGGTGGACGCGAGGGGCGTACGGTCGTCCAGGCCCACCACCACCGTGTCCCGCTCCCCGGCCAGTTCCATGCGCACGTCGTAGCCGGCGCCGTTCAGCCGGGTCGCCGTCGCCGTGGCCAGGGTGCCGTCGTCCAGCGTCAGCAGCGCCGCGCCCGTGTCGACGTCCCCGGCCTCCCGGAACATCGCGGGGCCGCGGTCCGAGCCGGTGGCGTACACGTCGGTCACCTCGCGGCCCGTCACCCAGCGCAGCACGTCGAAGTCGTGGATCAGCGTGTCCCGGAACAGCCCGCCGGACAGCGGCAGCCACTCCACCGGTGGCGGGGACTGGTCGCAGGTCAGGGCCCGTACGGTGTGCAGCCGGCCGAGCCGGCCCGCGCGGACGGCCTCCCGGGCGCCGGCGTAGCCCGCGTCGAACCGCCGCTGGAAGCCCATCTGGAGGACCGTCCCGGCCGTCTCCACCTCGGCCAGCGCGTGCAGCGTGCCCGGCAGGTCCAGCGCGATGGGCTTCTCGCAGAAGACCGGCAGGCCCGAGCGGGCCGCCCGGCCGATGAGCTCGGCGTGGGCCGCCGTCGCCGTGGTGATCACCACCGCGTCCACGCCCCACCGGAAGATCTCGTCCACGCCCGGCGCCGCCGTCTCGCCCAGCCGGTGCGCCAGCGCCTGTGCCCGCGCCGGGTCCGTGTCCGTCAGGATCAGGGACCCGACCTCGCGGTGGCGCTTGAGCGTCCTCGCGTGAAGGGTGCCGATGCGGCCCGTACCGATGACCCCGATGCGCATGGAAACAAAGTGAGGGCCGACCCCGTACGCTGTCAATACATATGTCCGGACAACCGGACTACACGACTTCCCGTCAACCGGGCACAGGGCTACGCTCGGGCCCGTGCCGAAACCAGATGTGGACCCGACCGTGTCGCTCGACCTCCGTGTGGACCGTAGCTCCCCGGTGCCGCTGTACTTCCAGCTCTCCCAGCAGCTTGAGGCCGCCATCGAGCACGGCAGTCTCACCCCGGGCAGCCTGCTGGGCAACGAGATCGAGCTGGCCGCGCGGCTCGGATTGTCCCGGCCGACCGTCCGCCAGGCCATCCAGTCCCTCGTCGACAAGGGACTCCTCGTGCGGCGCCGGGGCGTGGGCACCCAGGTCGTGCACAGTCAGGTCAAGCGCCCGCTGGAACTGAGCAGCCTCTACGACGACCTGGAGGCGGCCGGCCAGCGTCCCGCGACGAAGGTGCTGGTCAACACGGTCGTCCCGGCCCCCGCCGCGGTCGCCGCCGCACTCGGCGTCGCGGAGGGCGGTGACGTCCACCGCATCGAGCGGCTGCGCCTCGCGCACGGCGAGCCGATGGCCTACCTGATCAACCACCTGCCGCTCGGCCTGCTCGACCTGGACACGGACCAGCTGGAGGCCACCGGCCTGTACCGGCTGATGCGCTCCGCCGGGATCACCCTGCACAGCGCCCGCCAGTCCATCGGCGCCCGCGGAGCGAAGGCCGCCGAGGCCGAGCGGCTCGGCGAGGCCGAGGGGGCCCCGCTGCTCACCATGCAGCGCACCACCTTCGACGACACCGGCCGCGCGGTGGAGTTCGGCGACCACACCTACCGGCCGAGCCGCTACTCCTTCGAGTTCCAGCTGCTCGTCCGCCCCTGAGCGAGCGACCGCCTTCGTCGCAATGTCCGGACAATGCGACCCGTGGAGGCTCCCCGGTCACGTCACGGGTGTTCCGCGTGTTCGATACTGGAGTGTTTGGGGCCGCTGATGCGATCGACGGCCCCTTGCGTCTGTACGAACACGGCAAGAAGGGCACGGCCTCGTGGCACGGTTTCGGACCTGGGTAGGCATAGCGCTGGCGGGGGCACTCTCCGTGTCCCTGGCGGCATGCAGCAGCACCGGAGGCAAGCGGGCGGAGGACGCCCGTAAGGCCGCCGCCGCCCAGGGCAGGGCGGCGGTGAACACCCCGCGCTGGACCTTCGCGATGATCACCCACTCGGGGGACGGCGACACCTTCTGGGACATCGTGCAGAGCGGCGCCAAGCAGGCCGCCGTCAAGGACAACATCAACTTCCTGTACTCGCACGACGACGAGGCCCAGCAGCAGGCCCAGCTGGTGGACGCGGCCGTGGACAAGAAGGTCGACGGCATCATCGTCACCCTCGCCAAGCCGGACGCCATGAAGACCGCCGTGGCCCGCGCCGAGAAGGCCGGCATCCCGGTGATCACCGTGAACTCCGGTTCGCAGGAGTCCAAGGCCTTCGGCGCCCTCACCCACATCGGCCAGGACGAGACCATCGCCGGCGAGGCCGTCGGCGACGAGCTGAACAAGCGCGGGAAGAAGAAGGCCCTGTGCGTGCTGCACGAGCAGGGCAACGTCGGCCACGAGCAGCGCTGTGAC
Source organism: Streptomyces corchorusii (assembly GCF_001514055.1). Lineage (NCBI taxonomy): Bacteria > Bacillati > Actinomycetota > Actinomycetes > Kitasatosporales > Streptomycetaceae > Streptomyces > Streptomyces corchorusii. Next base: position 199,617 of record NZ_KQ948352.1, read on the forward strand.
GGCGTGGCCAAGACCTTCCACGGCACGCTGCGCAAGCTCTACGTCAACGGCACCAACATGCCCGACGTGCAGTCCGCCATCGAGGCCAAGCTCCAGGCCGACAAGTCCATCGACTCCGTCGTCACCCTCGGCGCGCCCTACGCCGACACCGCCGTGAAGGCGCGGACGGACGCGGGCAGCAAGGCCGAGATCGACACCTTCGACCTCAACGCCAAGGTGGCGGCCTCGCTGAAGGACGGCACCCTCGGCTTCGCCGTGGACCAGCAGCCGTACCTCCAGGGCTACCAGGCCGTCGACCTGCTGTGGCTGTACAAGTACAACGGCGACGTCCTCGGCGGCGGCAAGCCGGTGCTGACCGGCCCGCAGATCATCACCAAGGACCAGGCGTCCGCCCTCGCGGAGTACACCGAGCGGGGCACCCGATGAGCGCGGTCACGGACGGCAAGCCGCTCGACGAAAGGGTGGTGCAGGCTTCCCCGCTGCGGAAGCTGCTGGCCCGCCCGGAACTGGGCTCGGTCGTCGGCGCCCTCGCCGTCTTCGTCTTCTTCGCGTTCGCCGCCGACGGCTTCCTGCGCGCCACCAGCCTCAGCACGGTCCTGTACGCCTCCTCGACCATCGGGATCATGGCCGTCCCCGTGGCCCTGCTGATGATCGGCGGCGAGTTCGACCTCTCGGCGGGCGTCCTGGTGACGTCGTCCGCGCTGGTCTCCTCGATGTTCAGTTACCAGATGACGGCGAACACCTGGGTCGGCGTGGGCGTGTCCCTGCTGGTCACGCTGGCCATCGGCGCCTTCAACGGCTTCATGCTCACCCGCACCAAGCTGCCCAGCTTCATCATCACGCTGGGCACCTTCCTGATGCTGACCGGCATGAACCTCGGCTTCACCAAGCTGATCGACGACACGGTGTCCACCAAGAGCATCGCCGACATGGAGGGCTTCCCGAGCGCCCGCGCCGTCTTCGCCTCGACGATCGACGTCGGCGGGGTCGACATCAAGGTCACCGTCCTGTGGTGGCTGGGCCTGGTCGCCCTCGCCTCCTGGATCCTGCTGCGCACCCGCACCGGCAACTGGATCTTCGCCGTCGGCGGCAACGAGGACGCGGCCCGCGCGGTCGGCGTCCCGGTCGCCCGGACCAAGATCGGCCTCTACATGGGCGTCGCGTTCGGCGCCTGGATCTCCGGCCAGCACCTGCTCTTCTCCTTCGACGCCGTCCAGTCCGGCGAAGGCGTCGGCAACGAGCTGATCTACATCATCGCGGCCGTCATCGGCGGCTGCCTGATCACCGGCGGCCACGGCAGCGCGGTCGGCTCGGCCGTCGGCGCGCTCCTGTTCGGCATGACCAGCAAGGGCATCGTCTTCGCCGAGTGGAACCCCGACTGGTTCAAGTTCTTCCTCGGAGCGATGCTGCTCCTCGCGACCCTGCTCAACGCCTGGGTCCGCAAGCGCGCGGAGGCCACCAAGTGACACTCGTCGAGCTGACCGACGTCAGCAAGCACTACGGCACCGTCCGCGCCCTCGAAGGGGTCTCGCTGGAGGTCCACGCGGGTGAGATCACCTGTGTCCTCGGCGACAACGGCGCGGGCAAGTCCACCCTGATCAAGATCGTCGCCGGCCTGCACCGGCACGACGGCGGCACCCTGCGCGTCGAGGGCGAGGAGACGACCCTCTCCTCCCCGCGCGAGGCCCTGGACCGGGGCATCGCCACGGTCTACCAGGACCTGGCCGTCGTCCCCCTCATGCCGGTCTGGCGCAACTTCTTCCTCGGCTCCGAGCCCCGCAAGGGCGCCGGCCCCTTCAAGCGCCTGGACACCGACTTCATGCGCCGCACCACCCGCGAGGCGCTGCTCCGCATGGGCATCGACCTCCGGGACGTCGACCAGCCCATCGGCACGCTGTCGGGCGGCGAGCGCCAGTGCGTCGCCATCGCCAGGGCGGTCCACTTCGGCGCGAAGGTCCTGGTGCTGGACGAGCCGACGGCGGCACTGGGAGTCAAGCAGTCCGGTGTGGTCCTCAAATATGTGGCGGCGGCACGGGACGAGGGCCTGGGCGTTGTTTTGATCACCCACAACCCGCATCACGCGTACCTGGTGGGGGACAGGTTCGTGCTCCTGAGGAGGGGCACGATGGTGGGCCATTACACACGGGACGACATCACGCTGGACGAGCTGACCCAGCAGATGGCCGGGGGATCCGACCTGGACGCGCTGCGCCATGAACTGCGACGAGGCTGAGGGGCGCGGGACCGTGCCGATGTGCGGCTCCGCCGCGCGGGGCGGGCAACCACGACGCACCCGCAGCCGGCGCCGGACGCGCACCCGTCGCTCCGGCCCCGCGCGGCACCCGGCGTGAGCGTGCGGCACAATCGAGCCCGATGAGCACCTACCGCGACCTCACCGCCCCCATCGGTTCCCGCCGAGCCCCGGTCCTGCGCACCGTAGGCACACGAGAGCGCCGGTCACACCTGACCGCACCCCGTGTCCCCACCGTCGGCATCGACATCGGCGGCACCAAGGTCATGGCGGGCGTCGTGGACGCCGACGGCAACATCCTGGAGAAGCTCCGCACGGAGACCCCGGACAAGTCCAAGAGCCCCAAGGTCGTCGAGGACACCATCGTCGAGCTGGTGCTGGACCTGTCCGACCGGCACGACGTGCACGCGGTCGGCATCGGCGCCGCCGGCTGGGTCGACGCCGACCGCAACCGCGTCCTGTTCGCCCCCCACCTGTCCTGGCGCAACGAACCGCTGCGCGACCGCCTCGCCAGCCGGCTCTCCGTACCGGTCCTGGTGGACAACGACGCCAACACGGCCGCCTGGGCGGAGTGGCGCTTCGGCGCCGGCCGCGGCGAGGACCACCTGGTCATGATCACGCTCGGCACCGGCATCGGCGGCGCCATCCTGGAGGACGGCCAGGTCAAGCGCGGCAAGTTCGGCGTCGCGGGCGAGTTCGGCCACATGCAGGTCGTCCCCGGCGGACACCGCTGCCCGTGCGGCAACCGCGGCTGCTGGGAGCAGTACAGCTCCGGCAACGCGCTGGTCCGGGAGGCGCGCGAGCTGGCCGCCGCCGACTCGCCGGTCGCCTACGGCATCATCGAGCACGTCAAGGGCAACATCGGCGACATCACCGGCCCGATGATCACCGAGCTGGCCCGCGAGGGCGACGCGATGTGCGTGGAGCTGCTCCAGGACATCGGCCAGTGGCTCGGCGTCGGCATCGCCAACCTCGCCGCCGCCCTCGACCCCTCCTGCTTCGTGATCGGCGGTGGCGTCTCGGCCGCCGACGACCTGCTCATCGGCCCGGCCCGGGACGCCTTCAAGCGGCACCTCACCGGCCGCGGCTACCGCCCCGAGGCCCGCATCACCCGCGCCCAGCTCGGCCCCGAGGCGGGCATGGTGGGCGCCGCCGACCTGGCCCGGCTGGTCGCCCGCCGGTTCCGCCGGGCCAAGCGGCGCCGGGTGGAGCGGTACGAGCGCTACGAGCGGTACACCCAGGCCCGCCGCGACCGGGACACCGTATGACGCCGTCGCTGCCCCACCAGGGCGGCCCGCCGGACGAGCCACAGCGGCCCGCCGAGGACCCGCGGCACAAGGCCAGGCGCCGGGCGCTCACCCTGCTGATCATCGTCCTCCTCATCGGCGTCCCGGCCGGCTACCTGGTGATCTCCGCGAACCAGAGCCGCGACAGCGGCAAGGACAAGGAGGCGAAGTACTCGGCGACCGGTCTCACCCCGGGGTGGCCGTCGAAGGTGCAGCGCCGTCTCTACCAGGTGGCCGTCCCGCACCCCGCCGACGACATCGCCTACTACGAGACGAACAACTGGAAGACCAGCCGCCTCTACGTGCAGTTCCGCACCAACCCCGCCGGTCTGGACAGCTTCCTCCAGGCCATGGGCGTACGCCGGGACCAGCTGAGGAAGGACGACATCGCCGTCGGCGCACGCGACCGTAAGGTCAGCGGCTGGACCTTCGACGGCACCGGCCCCTGGTGGGGCCTGACCCACGCGCAGAAGAACCCGGCGCCGACCCAGGACGTGGTCGTCAACCTGTCCGACCCGGAGTATCCGATGGTGTTCGTGGTCTCCCGCACGGTCCCCTAGGGCCGTGACCCGCCCGCGGAGCCGATTGTCAGACCCCGCCCGTAGAGTCGGAGACGTCTGATCCGACACACGGGCGGGAGGTGGCAGGACGTATGAGCGGCACGGCCGCGGTGGCCGAGCGTACGGGGGGTCCCCGGGAGACGGGGACCGGGCACCCGGTCCCGGTGCGCCTCGCGTCGGTCTACCTGCCCGCGCCCCTGCCGCGCCAGGGCCGCCTCGCCTTCTGGGATCCCGCCGGCGACCCGCTGCCCCCCGCGAGCGGGGGCGCCCCCGAGGAGCTGACGGTCGTACGACGGCACGGCGCCGGGGTGCGCCGCCGGCAGGTGCCCGCGCTGACCCTGCCCCTCGCCGAGGCCCTGCCGCTGCTGGTCGGCGCCCGGCGCGACCCGGCCGCCCACCCGGCCACCGCCTGCTGGGGCGCCGCCGCCCTGCACGCGCTGCGGCTCGTCGCCCGCGGCCGGCTGCTGCCGGGCCTGACCCCGTCCGGCCACGACGCCTGGCGGGCCGGCCCGCTGGAACCCGACGACATCGCCCACCTGCGCGCCATCGCCGCGGCCCTGCCTCCCGAGGGCCACGCCGTGCCCCTCCCCGGTCCGGGCGCGCTCCGGCTGCCCGAGCCCGAGGCCCTGATCCGGTCCTTCCTGGACGCGGTCGCCGACACCCTGCCGCGCACGCCGGCGGCCCCCCACACCGCCGGACGGCCCTTCGCCGCCCGTGAAGCCCAGGCCCTGCCCGCGGCGCACGCATGGGCGGCCGAGGTCGCCGCCGGCATGGACGCGGGCGTCCGGATCTCGCTCCGCCTGGACCTGTCCGCGTACGACGTCTTCGACGCCGGCGCCGACGAGGGCGTCCGCGCCGCCGGAGCGGCCGTCGTCCAGGTGCACAGCCTCGCCGACCCGACCCTGGTGGCCGACGCCGCGGCCCTGTGGGCGGGGGAGGCGGACGGGGCGTTCGGGCCCCGCGCGCGCGTCGACGCGGCCCTCGCCGTGCGGCGCGCCGCACGGGTGTGGCCGCCCCTCGACCGCCTCGCCGAGCAGGACGTCCCCGACGTCCTGGCCCTGTCCGAGCAGGAGCTCGGCGAGCTGCTCGGGGTGGCCGCCTCCCGGCTCGCCGCCGCCGGGGTCGCCGTGCACTGGCCCCGGGACCTCGCCCGCGACCTGACCGCCACCGCCGTGGTCCGCCCGGCGCCCGGCTCGGCGACCGACGGCACCGGCTTCTTCGAGAGCGAGGACCTGCTCCGGTTCCGCTGGCAGCTGGCCCTCGGCGGCGACCCGCTCGACGAGGCCGAGATGGACGCCCTCGCCGAGGCCCACCGCCCGGTCGTACGGCTCCGGGACCGCTGGGTGCTGGTCGACCCCGCGCTCGTCCGCAAGGCCCGCACCCGCGAACTGGGCCTGCTGGACCCGGTCGACGCGCTCGCCGTCGCCCTCACCGGCACCGCCGAGGTCGACGGCGAGACCGTCGAGGCCGTCCCCGCCGGCGCGCTGGCCACCCTCCGCGACCGCCTCACCGCCGGCCTGCGCCCCGCCGACCCGCCCCCCGGCCTGCGCGCCACCCTCCGCGACTACCAGCTGCGCGGCCTGGCCTGGCTCGACCTGATGACCTCCCTCGGCCTCGGCGGCTGCCTCGCCGACGACATGGGCCTCGGCAAGACCGTCACCCTCATCGCCCTGCACCTGAAGCGGGCCCGGACCGAGCCGACCCTCGTCGTCTGCCCGGCCAGCCTCCTCGGCAACTGGCAGCGGGAGATCACCCGGTTCGCGCCCGGCGTCCCCGTCCGCCGCTTCCACGGCCCCGAGCGCACCCTGGACGGGGTGGACGGCGGTTTCGTCCTCACCACGTACGGCACCATGCGCTCCACCGCGGCCCGTCTCGCCGAACAGCCCTGGGGCATGGTCGTCGCCGACGAGGCCCAGCACGTGAAGAACCCCTACTCGGCCACCGCCAAGGCGCTGCGCACGATCCCGTCCCCCGCGCGCGTGGCGCTGACCGGCACCCCCGTGGAGAACAACCTCTCCGAACTGTGGGCCCTGCTCGACTGGACCACCCCCGGACTCCTCGGCCCGCTGAAGTCCTTCCGCGCGCGGCACGCGCGGGCGGTGGAGACCGGGGAGGACGAGGAAGCGGTGCGGCGCCTGGCCCGGCTGGTCCGCCCCTTCCTCCTGCGCCGCAAGAAGTCCGACCCCGGCATCGTGCCCGAGCTGCCGCCCAAGACGGAGACGGACCACCCGGTGCCGCTCACCCGGGAACAGGCCGCGCTGTACGAGGCGGTGGTGCGCGAGTCGATGCTGGCCATCGAGACGGCGCGGGGCATGGCCCGCCGGGGCCTGGTGCTGAAGCTCCTCGGCGCCCTGAAGCAGATCTGCGACCACCCGGCGCTCTACCTGAAGGAGGACCCGCGCCCCGACCGCCTGGCCGCCCGCTCCGGCAAACTCGCCCTCCTGGACGAGCTGCTGGACACCCTGCTCGCCGAGGACGGCTCGGCGCTCGTCTTCACCCAGTACGTCGGCATGGCCCGCCTCCTCACCGCCCACCTGTCCGCCCGCGCGATCCCCGTCGACCTGCTGCACGGCGGCACACCGGTGCCGGAGCGCGAACGCATGGTCGACCGCTTCCAGGACGGCGGCACACCGGTGCTGGTGCTGTCCCTGAAGGCGGCCGGCACCGGTCTGAACCTCACCCGCGCCGGCCATGTCATCCACTTCGACCGTTGGTGGAACCCGGCCGTGGAGGAGCAGGCCACCGACCGCGCGTACCGCATCGGCCAGACCCAGCCGGTGCAGGTCCACCGCCTGGTCACCGAAGGCACGGTGGAGGACCGCATCGCCGAGATGCTCGCGTCCAAGCGCGCCCTGGCCGACGCGATCCTCGGCTCCGGCGAGGCGGCCCTCACGGAGCTGACGGACCGTGAACTCTCCGACCTCGTCTCCCTGCGGAGGACCTCATGACACCCCCGCCCCGCCCCGGCGACGCCGCCCGCCGGGCCCTCCGCGCGGCCCGCGAGCGAACGGAGACCGAGCGGGCGCGGACGGCGGGACCGACGCGGGACACCCCGGAGGAAACGGCTGCCGAGCCGACCGAGGGGGAGGCGACGGCCCACCCGGAGAGCGGGGACGGCACGGACCCCGGGCCGGTGGATGAGGGACGAGCGGGGCTCGCTGGCGGCGGGTCGATCGCTGACGACCCGGTGCCCTCCGATGGGGAGAGCAAGCCGGGGGGCGTGCCGTGCGCGGGGCTTGTCGCTGGTGGCCGGGGTGAGCTGGATGATGCGGTGGTGTCCGGTGGTGGGGGTGCGCCGGATGACGAGGGGCCGGAGGGGATTGCCGGCACGGGCGGGGACAGGCCCGGCGATGTGGCGCGCGCGGCTCTGAGGGCCGCCGTTGCCACGCGCCGGGGCCGGGGCGCACCGCCGACGGCCGCCGGCCCGGCACCGGTGACCGATGCCGACGGCCCGGTGGTGGAGGGAGACCGCGCGGAGGCCGCACGTCCCGAAACGGGGTCCGGGCGGGGAGCGGGCGCGGCTGACGCCGCTGTCGCTGGTGCCGCTGACACGGGTGCGGAGGATGCGGGGCCGCCCGGTGCCACGGGCGGGCGTCCCGGTGACGTCGCCCGGGAGGCGCTGCGCGCGGCCCGGCGCGAAGCGTCGCGCGCCCAGGCGGCGGACCCCCGGCCTGAGCGGCGGACACCGGCGCGCTCCGCCACCGCCACGCCGCGCACCTCACCGGCATCCGGGCAGCAGACCTCGGCCGCCAGGACCAAGGCCGCGCAGGACATGCGGCACTACCTGGCGACCGCCTTCCGCATGCCCACGTGGGCGGAAACCCCCGAGGAGCCGGAGGAGCACGCCCCGCCCACGCCGACCGGACCGACCCCGCCGGCACCGGCGTCGGCACCGCCGTCCCCGGCGTCCGGTCCGTCGGAGACGGTCCCTGCCGTGCGGACCCCTGCCCTGCCGACGGAGCCGTCGGCCTCCGTACCGTCCGCGCCTTCGGTGTCCGGCCCTTCCGCCGAGGTGTCCCGCACCACTGCCTCGGCCCCGGAGGGGCAGGCGCCCACGCCCGAGCCTTCGGCGCACACGTCCGCCCGCCCCGGCCCGGACGGGCCGTTCGCCCGCTGGACCCCGGCCGCCCGGCCCACCCCGGCACAGGCCGTCCCGTCCGAGCCCTCCGCGCACCCCGCCCCCGGCACCTCTTCGGCCCCCGCCGCCCCGCACGTACCGACGACCATGGCCACCCCCCACCGCGACACCGAACTCCGCCGTACCTTCCCGGCGTTCGCCCCGCGTGAGAGCGCCGGGGGGACCGGGCCGTTCGCCGGGACCTGGTGGGGCAACGCCTGGGTCGGGGCGCTGGAGCAGGGCGCGTTGGACGCGAAGCGGCTGGCGCGGGGACGGGGGTACGCGGACCAGGGGCACGTGGACGCGATCACCGTCACCCCCGGACTCGTGCTGGCGTACGTGCGCGGAAGCCGGCCCCGGCCGTACCGCGTACAGGTGCGGGTGCGCACGCTGGGGGACGAGGACTGGGAGAGGTTCCTGGACGCCGCGGCCGACCGGCCGGGGCACATCGCGGCGCTGCTCGACAAGGAGTTGCCCCAGTCGCTCGCCGACTGCGGGGTGCCCCTGCTGCCCGGCCCCGGTGACCTCGCCCCCCGGTGCAGCTGCCCCGACTCCGGCCACCCCTGCAAGCACGCCGCGGCCCTCTGCTACCAGACGGCCCGTCTGCTCGACGCCGATCCCTTCGTGCTGCTCCTGCTGCGCGGCCGGGGCGAGAGGGAACTGCTCGACGCGCTGTCCCGGCGCAGTGCCGCCCGAGCCGCCCGCGCCGCCCGGGAACGGCAGCCGCAGACGCTGCCGGGCGTCCGTGCCGCCGACGCCCTCGCTCCGCGCGAACTCCCGCCGCTGCCCCGGCCGTTGCCGGTGCCCCCGCACCCCGAGCAGCCCCCGGCGTACCCGTCGGTGCCCGGCGGCCCCGACCCCTTCGCGTTGGACCAGTTGGCGACCGACGCCGCCGCCCGCGCCCACGCCCTGCTCGCCACCGGACGCGACCCGGTCGGCGAGCTGACCCTGTGGCAGGACGCGGTACGGCTCGCCGCGGCCCGGCCCGGTTCCGGACTGACCGCGGCCACCCGCACGCTGTACGCCACGCTCGCCGACGCCGCCCGGCGCACCCCGGCCGATCTCGCGCGTGCGGTCGCGGCCTGGCGGCAGGGCGGTGCGGCGGGGCTGGCCGCGCTGGAGGAGCCGTGGGACCCGCCGGCCGGCCGCTTCGACCGGGCCCGCCCGCTGCTGCTCGCCGCCGACCTGCCGGCGTTCCGGCCCTGGCGCAACCGCCTCACCCACCCACGCGGCCACGTCCAGCTCCGCCTGGGCCGCGACGGCCTGTGGTACGCCTACGAGTCGGACCCCGGCCAGGACGACTGGTGGCCCCGCGGCACCCCGGACCTCGACCCGGTCGGCGCCCTGACCGGCCTGGGCATACCCGACGACGCGGTCTGAGCAACTCCCGCCGGTGGCAGGGGCGTTGACGTGCGGCCGTACCCCGCCGAGAGGGCACCACCACTGCGGCACACCGCCCGACTCAGGGGCCGGCGGTCCCCGCGCGCCGCCGTCGGCCGTACGTCAGGTGCAGCACGTGCCGGCCCAGAGCCACCGCGTTGACCAGGAGGACCGCGCTCAGGGCCGTGGCCCACCCGAAGTGGCGGTACAGGGTGACGCCCGCCCACGACCCCAGGCTTCCGCCGAGGAAGACGCAGGTCATGTAGGCCGTGTTGAGCCGGCTCCTGGCGTCGGGGCGCACGCTGAAGATGCGGGTCTGGTTGGCCACCTGCCCGGACTGGAGGGCGACGTCCAGCACGAGCATCCCGGCGATCAGCGCCGTCATGCCGGCCGCGCCGCCCGCCGACGCCGGCAGCAGGACGACGGGGGCCGCCAGCGCGCCGAGCAGACACCACAGGCTCATGCGGTCGGTCCCGTACCGGTCGATGAGCCGGCCCGCGAACGGGGTCGCCAGGACGCTGCCGGCCCCCACCAGGGCGACGAGCCCGACGGCGCCGGTACCGAGGTGGTAGGCGGGCCCGGTCATGAGCAGGGGCACCAGCGTCCAGGCGGCGCTGAACCCGGCGAACACCAGCGCCTGGTAGAGGCAGGAGCGGCGCAGTTCGGGGACCGCCCGCAGCAGTTCGGCGGGTGCCTTCAGCAGGTCGAGGTAGGCGGGCGCGCTCGCCGGCCGGTGGGCCGGGACGAGACTGGGCACGACGGCGGCGAGGATGAGGACGAGGGCGCCGGCCAGGAGGTAGGGGGCGCGCCAGCCCAGCCAGCCGCCCAGGCCGCCGCCGAACGCCCGGGCGAGCAGGATGCCCAGGGTGAGGCCGCTGAGCAGGATGCCGGTCACCGCGCCCCGCCGGTGTTCGGCGACGAGACCGGCGGCCAGCGGGATGATGATCTGCGGCACCACGGTGGTCGTTCCGACCAGGACGCTGGCGACGGTCAGGACGAGCGGCGTCGTCGCGGTACCGGCGATGAGGAGGCCCGCCCCGGTGAGGGAGAGCAGGACGGCGAGCAGCCGGCGCCAGGGGAGGCGGTCGCCGAGCGGGACGAGGAGGAAGATCCCCGCCGCGTAGCCGAACTGACCGGCCGTCACGACGAACGCCGCCGAGCCGGACGATATGGAGAAGTCGTCGGCGATGAGCGGGGTGAGGGCCTGCGGGAAGTAGATGTTGGCGACGCTGACGCCGCAGGTGAGGGACAACAGGGCCAGGAGCCGGCCGGGTAACCGGGTCGCGGTGGCGGAGGGTGCGGAGGTGACGGACACGAAAGCCCCAAGAGGAGACGCGGAAGCCCAACAGGAAGCGGGAACCGGTTTAAGTGGTTCCTCAGGGTTCCTCAAGGTACCAGTCGAACCGGTTCCCTCAGTAGGCTTGCCGGCATGAACAGGCCCGGCTCGATCGTCTTCCGGCAGGGCGCGGGGCGCCTCAGCCTCGACTTCCTGCGCACCCTGCGGTACCGCGGCGACGCCGGTGAGGTGGAGGAACTGCGCACGCCTGACGAGCTGTTGGCGTGGGCCGAACAGTGCTGCGCCTGCGCCCCGGCGGCGGGATCGCGGCCGGTGCGCCAGGAGGACGTGAACCGTGCGCGGGAGGCGCGCGAGGTGCTGTACGGGCTGCTGGCGGGCAGGCTGGACGGCACGGGCCCGGTCCCGGTGCCCGCGGAGGTCCGCGCACGCCTCAACGCATGGGCGTCCGCGCCCCCACCGGTGCCCCACCTCGACGCGGCCGGCCGGCTGTGGTGGCAGGCCGTCGATGTCGCCGGCGCGGTGCTGTCCCTGGTGGCGCGGGACGCGCTGGACCTCGTCACCTCCCCGGCGATGGAGCGCGTACGCCGTTGCGCTGGTCCGCGTTGCGGGGCCCTGTTCCTCGACAACTCCCGCCCCGGGAGCCGCCGCTGGTGCTCAATGGGCGCGTGCGGCAACCACGAGAAGAAGCGGGCGAGGCGGGAGCGGACGGTCCCGGCCTCCGGCTGACCCGCGGAAAGGCCCTGGCTCCCGCCGACTTCGCGGACGGCACCGGCCCCCCGCAGACTTTGCGGATGGCTCCGGGCTCGGGTCGGCTCCGCGGATGGTCCCAGGCTCGGGCCGGCTCCGCGGATGACCCCGGCGGCTGACCCGCGAACAGCCCCGGCCTCCGGCTGACCCGCGAACAGCCCTGGCCTCCCGCCGACTTCGCCGACAGCCCCGGCCTCCCGCCGACTCCGCGGACGGCACCGGCCTCCCGCCGACCCCGCGAACCGCACCGGCGTACGCCTGACTCCTCAGTGGTTCACGCGGACGTCTGCTCCAGCAGGAACGGGCTGACGTGCCGGGGGTCCCTGGTGCAGGGGACCACCGCGTGCAGCACTTCCACGGTCCGTTCGATGATGTCCTCCCGGTCGTGCAGGACCCAGGACATGTGCTGGGCGCCGAAGAACGCCGAGACCAGCACCCGGGCCAGCGTCGCGGGCGGTGTCTCGTGCTCCAGTTCCCCGGCGGCCAGCGCGCTGCGGAACCAGGACGTGATCAGCTCGGTGTAGTCCTGGAACGGGATGGGCAGGTCGGCGTCGATCAGTCCCCGCTCTATCTGGAGCCGCGCCCCGGCCTTCATCATCGGCTCGTCCCGCAGCGCCGCCGCCGTGCGCAGCAGCAGTTCCGCCACCGAGGCGACCGGCGGAAGCTCCAGTTCGGCGACGGTGTCGGAGATGGCGGGCAGCCGCTTGTAGAACTCGGTGGTCACCGCGAGGGCCAGTGCCTCCTTGTTGGTGAAGTGGAAGTACACGGCGCCCTTCGTCATGCCGGACAGTTCGGCGACATCGAGCATCGTCACGGCCGGATAGCCCCGTTGGGCGAACGCCCGGGCCGCGGCCAGCAGGATGTTCCCCCGTGAACGGATGGCACGCTCCTGCTTGAGCTCCTTGCGCTGCGCCCTCGGGCCGTGGCCGGCGGTCGTGTCGTGGGGGTCGTTCATCTGGCGTCTCCAATGCCTAGGGGTCCCTCTTCCGCTGCGCGCCGGCGAGACGTTCCTTGCCAGGGAATAAACCTTCCCAAAGGTAGGTTTGACGTGGGGGGTTGGCCGTTCGGCCGTCTCAGACGCAACCGGGGGAGTATGCATGAGCGAGGTGCAGCAGGGTAACGCAGGCGCGCGGACCAGCCCTGGCGGACATGCGGGGCGGCTCACCTTCCAACGGACCGTTCCCCGGCGCCTGGTGCACCGGGCGTCCGTGGCGGAGGTGTTCCTCACGGACGCGCTGGCGCTCGGTGACGACCGCTTCCTGCTCGGCGCGCAGTGGCCGCGTGATCACGCTCTCTACCATCCTGACGTACTCGGGCGCAGCGATCCCCTGCTCGCCGCCGAGACCATCCGTCAGGCGCTCGTCTACCTCGCGCACTGGCACTACGCGATACCGCTGGACCGGCGGTTCGTCGGCCGGCGCATGGAACTGGACATCACGGAACCGCAGGCGCTGCGGGTCACCGGGCAGCCGCTGCCCGTCGTGCTGGAAGCACGCTGGGAGTGGGTGGACAGCCGGCCGCCGCACCGCCACGGCATGCGACTGGAGGCCGAACTGGTCGTGGGCGACCGGAAGATCGGCCGGGGGAGCCTCCAGGTCGTCACCCTGGACGAGCGTCGTTACTCCGTGCTGAGAAGGCGAACCGGCGGCAGCGGAACGGTGATTCCCGCGCAGCGGCGCCGGGTGCTCACCCTGCCCGCCGCCCAGGTGGGGCGGTTGCGCGGCAAGGACAGCGTGCTGGCCGCGACCGGGCGGGCCGGCGAATGGGAGCTCCACGCCGACCTCGACCACGCCGTCCTCTTCGACCATCCCACGGATCATGTCCCGCTGATGGTCCTGTTGGAAGGGGTGCGGCAGCTCGGCCACCTGGTGACCAGCGGCCCCGGCGCGAGCGGGGGCCGGCCCGCGGTCGCCTCCCAGCTCACCTCCCTGACGGTCGACTGCCTCGCCTTCGCGGAGCTGGACCCGCCCGTCCGGCTCAGGGTCACCGACGACCGCACCACTTCCCGTGGGGGCCGGTACCTGGCCATCGACGCCACCCAGGACGACCGCGGCGTCGCCGCGATCACGGGGCGCTGGCACCACGCCGGGACGCCCGTACCGTCCGACAGCCATCGATAGCCTCTTCCGGCCGCCCCCGTCAGGAAACAGCGTCATGCCTACCGATCAGCAGACTTCCGACAACACACCGATACCGCGAGCGACGCCTGCTCCGGCACGTCCCGGCGACGCGACGGCCGTCCAGGGGGTGCCGCGACCCCCCGTGCCTGCCGCCGCGTCGGACGTCGTACGGGCAACCGGGCTCAGCCAGGAGGGACTTGAGCGCGCCGCTCGCGTGACCGCTCGCCTCGCCCCGGACGCGCACGCCCGGCGCCGCCTCCACGAGGAGACACTGCGGGCTCTGGACGAGGCCGGGTTCGCCCGGCACTTCGTCCCCGGCCGGTGGGGCGGCGGCAGCGGCACGTTCCGCGAACTGCTGCACGCCACCGCCGTGTTGGCCGAGAGCTGCGCGTCCGCCGCCTGGTGCGGCATGCTCTGGGCGGTGCACGGCCGGTTCGCCGCGCGCCTCCCGCTGCCGGCGCAGCGGGAGTTGTGGGGTGAGGGGCCGGACACCCGGATCGCCGCGGGCCTGTGGCCGTCGTCCGGCCGGGCCCGAAACGCGCATCGGGGATGGCTGGTCGAGGGCCGCTGGCCGGTGGTCAGCGGCGTCCACCACGCCGCGTGGCTCCTCCTGGTCGCGCCGGAGGACGAGCCGGGCCCGTCCCGCGTCTTCGCCGTGCCGCGCGACGCCGTCGCCGTGCGCGACACCTGGGACGCGGCAGGGTTGCGCGCCACCGGCAGCCACCACGTCACGCTCACCGAGACGTTCGTGCCCGAGCACCGGAGCCTGCCGCTGCCCGCCCTGCTGGAGGCGCGCGAGGACCGGGACGGGGCGCGGTGCCACACGGCCCCGGCCCAGCTGGCCGGTCAGCTCCTGATGTGCGCCCCGGCCCTGGGCGCCGCCCGAGCGGCGCTGCGCGCGTGGACGCGCCAGGTCAGGCCCGGGCTGGAGGCGCGGCAGCACGCGCCCCGCCGTATCGGCCTGGCCCGGGCCGGCGCGGACATCGACGCCGTCGAACTGCTGCTGGACGCCGCCGCCTTACGCGCCGACTCCGCGCCCGTCACCCCGGGGACGGTGGCCCGTAACCAACGGGACGCGGCCGTCTCCGCGCAGCGCCTGGCCGACGCGGTGACCTCCCTCACGCAGGACGTCACCTGTCCGCCGGACGCCCTCGACGACGAGTTCCGGCGCGGGTGGGACGACGTACGGACGGTCGCCACGCACGGCGCGCTGAGTCTCGACGCGGCAGCCGCCGCCTATGCCGCGGCCCTGCCGGCCGGTGAGCGTCCATGACGGGCACCCCCTCCGCCGCGCCCTGGGACGTGGCCGCGAGCCGCCCGGCGAGCATCGTCTTCAGCGACGTAGACGAGACGTTGATCGCGTGCAAGAGCCTGTTCGACTTCATGGACCACTACTTCCTCGGCGGGCCCCGGGCGCACCGCGCGCAGGACACGCGCCGCGCCGTCGGACGGCTGCTCAACGCCGGCGGCGGTCGCGTGGAGGCCAACCGGCTCTACTACCGGGTGTGGAGCGGCGAGGCGGTGGCCGACGTCGAGGCGGCGGCGAAGCGCTGGGCGGACGACCGGCAGCGCGACCACCGGCTCTTCCTGGAGGCCACCCGCGCCGCCCTGCTGCGGCACCGCGCGCGGGGCGCCCTGCTGGTGCTGGTGTCCGGCTCGTTCCCCGCGTTGCTGGCACCGATCGCGTCAGAGGTGGGAGCCGGCCATCTGCTGTGCAGCCGCCCCGAGATCCGCCACGGCCGCTACACCGGGGAGCTGGTCGGTGATCCGGTGATCGGCGCGGGCAAGCTGCGGGCCGTGGAGGAGGTCTTCCGCCGCTATCCGCACGTCTCGCCCGCGGTCTGTCACGCCTACGGCGACCACATCAGCGATCTGCCGATGCTCGCGGCCGTGGGACACCCGGTGGTGGTGGGGGACGACCCGGAGCTGAGCCGGGCCCTGCCGGGCGCGCACCGCCTGCCCGCCCGGCAGGACCCCCGTCACCGCTGACCGCACAGGGCGGGCAGGGAAGGCGAAGCGGCCTCGCCGCCGCGCACGACCTGCTGCCACAGCGCGCACACCGCGTCACCGAACCGGTCCATGCCGCACGCGGGCGTGGTGTAGTAGACGCCGTACATGAGGACCAGCAGCAACTGCCCGAGCCATTCGGGATCCTGCACCCCCGCCGACTGCCCCTGCCGCCGGGCCTCGGCCGCGAGCCCCAGCACGCAGCCGCTGAAGTCCACGGCGAAACGGGGGAGCCGGCCGTGCGCGCGGGCGTCCTCGCTGGCCAGGTGGAACCCGGCGCGGAAGCGCAGATCCGCCTGGAGCCGCCCGGCGAGCGCGTCCGTGACGAGGCGCAGCCGCTCCGCCGGTGACAGGTCGGTCCGCCCGGCCTGCGCCAGCAGTTCGCGCCAGGTGCCTTCGAACGGCGCGATCAGCGCGTTCGCCAGCAGGCGCTTCGACGTGAAGTGCGCGTACAGAGCCCCCTTGGTCAGGTTGGCTTCCGCGGCCACGCGCTGGAGGTTGGCCCCCACATAGCCGTGGCGGACGAACTCCGCGGCTGCCGCGTCCAGCAGCAGCTCATGGGTCCTTCGTGCTCTGTCCTGCTTGACCACAGCGCCCCTTCGGCATCGGAAACGAAGAGCAAACCATCATTACGGAATTTTTTATCAGCGGAGCAGGGCCGACAAGCGGAAGGGCAGGAGCTGTCCGAAACCGGCACCGGGCCCGTCCCGGTGGCATGCCCCGGCGCGGACCTCGCGAAGTCGTACCGCCATCTCGGCAGGTTCCCCGCGCCCCGGCTCCGCGCGCTCGCGCGTCAGGTATACAGCGGCAGGGCCGGTACGCACCCGAGGTGCCGGCACAGCGACAAGGAGACCCGATGCTCGCCGAACCGAAGGGGCTGTCCGTCTTCTACCCCGCGCCGCCCCGGGACCTGGACGGCATGTCGGCCTTCGCGTCCTTCGTCCGGCGCCTGGGTGCCGGACGGCTGTGGCTGGGGCAGTCCTTCCACCTCGAATCGCAGATGGCGCTGGCCGCGCTCGCCGCCCGGCAGCCGGGTCTCCCGCTCGGCACCGCGGTCTCCCTCGCGCCGCTGCGCCATCCGTACCAGGCCGCCGTCGAGGCCCGCACGGTGAGCGTGCTGTCGAAGGCGCCGTACGTCGCCGGGTACGGGCCGGGCTCGCTCGACCTCCAGGAGCGCCTGCTGCCGGAGCCGTACGGCAGCCCCCTGACGGCCATGGCCGATTACGCGACGGTCATGCGGCGGTTACTGGACGGAGACGCCGTCGAGCACCGGGGCGCGGCGCACACCACCCGCTACGTCCTGCCCGAACTGCCGGGTCCGCGGGTCGAGGTGGGGCTCGGGGTGCTCCGCCCCGGGATGGCGAGGACCGCGGGCGCCTGCGCCGACGTGGCCATCACCTGGCTGGCGCCGCTGCCCTACCTCGCCGACCGGATCATGCCCGCGCTGCGTGCCGGGGCCCGTGCGGCTCACCGGCCCGTGCCGCGGGTGGCGAGCGTCGTGCACCTCGCGGTACGACGGCCGGGCCGCGACCTGGACCGGGTGGCCTTCGCCGCCGTCGGAGCCCACCTCAGGTCCGCCCACTACACCGACATGCTCCGCCGGGCGGGGCTGGACGTGGACCCGGGCCGCCCCCGGGAGGCGGCCGGCCGGCTCGTCGGCGACGGCGTCCACCTGACCGGTGAGCCCGAGGACATCGCGGCGCGACTGCGCGCGTACCGGGCCGAGGGCGTCGACGAGGTGATCCTCAACGTCACCGGGGTGTTCCTCACCGAGGGCGCACGTGCGGCCCTGGAGGACCTGCACGCCGTCACAACCGCTTTCCAGTCCTGATCCGACGACAACTTCCCAGCTCACCAGCGGAATTCGCAAAGTCGTTCCTACATCCGGGAAAACTACCTGTGGGAAGGTATTTTTGGCTGCGGCCGGTCGGCCGGCGGCCGGCACCCGCTGCGGTGGGTGGGCAACAAGGGGGAACACCGGATGTTAGAGATGTACGAGGGGCACCCGACCATCCCGGAGAGCGCCGCCGTCGCAGCCTTCGTCAACGAGGTCTTCGCCTCGCTCCCGCGCGTCGACCAGCGCAGGTGGGCACAGGCGTACCTGCACGGTCTGCTGACCGTGCCGGGCAGGAAGACCCTGCGCGGCCTCGCCCAGGCGGTCACTCCCCGTACGGCGTCCGCGCACGGTCTCCAGCAGTTCATCAACGGCAGTCCCTGGGACTGGGCCCCGGTGCGCCAGGCCCTGGCGCGGGTCATCACCGAACACGGCCGGCCCCGGGCCTGGAGCATCGCCACCATCACCATCCGCAAGCGCGGCCACCACTCGGTGGGCGTCCACCGGCGCTTCGACCCCCGGGCCGGACGCGTCGTCAACTGCCAGCTCGCCATAGGGCTGTTCGCGGTCACGCCGCACGGCAGCCTGCCCGTGGACTGGCGGCTGCTCCTGGACGGCACCTGGAGCACCGACACCGTACGACGCGGACGGGCCCGTGTGCCCGACACGGAGACCGCGCGGACCCTGGCCGAACACGTACGGGAGCTGGTGACCGGGGCCCCGGCCGTGCCGGACGGGAACCAGGCGCCCTGGGTGCTGGACCTGACCGAGACCCCGGACGCCGCCCTGGTCGTCGACGCGCTGACGGAACACGGGCAGGACTTCCTGTGCGAGGTCGGCCCGGCCCAGCGGATGCACCTGGCCGCCCTGGGCCGGCGTCCCGTGTCGGCCGCCACCGCCATGACGCACCGCCGGGGACAGCCGGCCCTCGCGTCGGCGGTCCCCCCGGACGACCGCCGTCCGGGGCGCTTCCTGCTGCACACCGGACCCGCCTGCCTCGCCGGAGGACCGCACAGCGTCCCGCTCTCCCACCGGCTCGTCATGCAGCCCGCCTCGCCCTTCCACCGGGACGGGCGGTACTGGCTGACGAACATGGCGACCCGGATCCACGAGGTGCCGGCACTGGCGGAGAGCGTCACGGCCACGGACTGCGCCATCGCCGACCTCATCGACGACTTCGGCGTCCAGGACTTCGAAGGACGTTCCTATCCGGGCTGGCACCACCACATGACGATGGCCGCGGCGGCCTACGTCTTCAGCCGCCTTCACCACACCGCGCCCCGGACCTGCCGGCACGGTCACCACCCGACCCCGAGGGGGGCGCTGCTCGAACTCACGTCCTAGACGACGTCACGCCGATGCCGTATCCGAGCCGAAAGGCAGGGGGAAGGAACGACAATGGCCCACCGGAAGTCGTCGAACGCCGGCGGACCTCCACCCGACCACACGCCACCGACCGAGGCGCCGACGACGGAGGAGCACGCCGTCCTCACGGCGGTCTCCCCGACCGTTCACACGGTCGACATCAGCGACCTGCTCCCCGCGGACTCGCCCCGCAGCGTCCAGGAGGACGACGAGCACGTCCGCACCCTCGCCGAGAGCGACGCGCCACTGCCACCCGTGATCGTGCACGCCGGCACCCTGCGCCTCATCGACGGGACGCACCGCGTGCACGCCGCCAGGCTGCGCGGGCAGACGACGATCCCGGCCCGCTTCTACGAAGGACCGGACGACGGCGCCTTCGTCCTGGCCGTGGCCTCGAACGTACGGCACGGGCTGCCGCTGTCCAGGGCCGAGCGGCTGACCGCCGCCGAACGCGTCCTCGACTCGCACCCGCACTGGTCCGACCGTGCCGTCGCCCAGGTCACGGGCCTGTCGGCGACCACGATCGGCAAGCTCCGGCAGAAGTGTGCAACCGGTCAGGAACAGCAGTTGCACACCCGGATCGGCCGGGACGGGCGGGCCCGTCCGGTCGACGGGGCGGACGGCCGGGAGCGCGCGGCGGCCTTCCTGCGACGGCACCCCGACGCGTCCCTGCGGCAGGTGGCACAGGCCGCGGGAATCTCCCCCGGCACCGCGCGCGACGTACGCCGGCGATTACAGCGCAGCGAGGACCCGCTGCCGCCCCGGCTGCGCCGGCGGACGGGGGGAGCCGCGCAGGCCGACCCGCCCCGGCCGCCGGAGCGGACCGGGCGCCGGCCGAGCGGCCCGACGCTCGCGGCCCTCATGCGCGACCCCTCCCTGCGGCACACCCAGACCGGGCGCCTGCTGCTGAAACTGCTCGACAACCGGCTCCTGTCGCAGGCCGAGAGCGAGCGGCTGATAGCCGGCCTGCCGCCCCACAGCCTGTCGGGACTGTCCGCCGCGGCACGCGAATGCGCGCAGGTGTGGCTCGACTTCAGCAGACGCCTGGAAGAAAGAGGATGAGCTCTCCATGCCGAACACACTCTCCACGCCGCACGCACGCAGTGCGCGCCGGCACGTGCGGGCCCTGGAACTGTCCCGCGTCCCCCAGGTGAACGAACTGCTGGACACCCTCGGGCTCGGCCGGCTGCGCGAGGCGGACGTGACGTCGTACCCCGGCCGGAACGCCAACTGGGCCGGCACCACCACGCGCGGCGTCAAACTGTTCGTCAAACGGCTCGACGGCGCGGGGCGGGCACCCGGCCGCCGGCTGGAGCGGGCCATCGCCTTCGAACAGGCCCGGCGCGCCGGTGACCGCTCCCGCCACCTCGGGCCGACGTGCCTGGGCTGGGACCCGGCCGCCTGCCTCATGGCGTTCGAACTGCTGGAGGACGCGCGCTCGGGCAGTGACGTCGCCGAGACCGACGACGGCTTCTCCACGGCCTGGTGCGAGCGCGCCGGCGAACTCGTCGCCGACGTCCACGGCCTGGCACCGGACCCGTCGTTGCCCGCCGCACCCGCGTCCTTCTTCCCCCGCGAGTCGTTGCGCGCCCTCACCGCGGAGACCTATCTCGACTCGACGCGGGCGGAACTGGACGCCTGGGCGCTGCTGCAACGCGACACCCCGCTGCACCAGGCCCTCGACCGGCTGCGGGACGCCTCGGCCACCGCTGTCGCCCGGCCCCTCCACGCCGACCTGCGCCTGGACCAGTTCCTGATCTCGGCGGGCGAGATGTACCTGTCGGACTGGGAGGAGTTCTGCCTCGGCGACCCGGCCCGCGACCTCGGCAGTCTCGCGGGGGAGTGGCTGTTCCGCTCGCTGACCCGGGTGATCCGCGGCGAGAGCGCGCCCGCACCGACCCACGAGGAGATGACCGCACGGCTGACCGAGGCGATCGCCGCGGCCCGGGTGCAGATCGCCGCCTTCTGGCAGAGCTACCTGACCGCCCGGCACCGGGCGGCGGACGCGGGGCGGGCGGGCTCCCACGGTGCCCCGGACCGGGACCTCGCGGTACGCGCCGCCGCCTACGCGGGCTGGCACATGTACGACCGCCTGCTGGCCGGCGCCACGCAGTCCGCCCGGCTGGGCGCGGTCGACCGCGCCGCCGCCGGAATCGGCCGACGGATCCTCCTCACCCCCGAACGCTTCACGACGACCCTGGGCCTGGAGGTGGCCGCATGACCGGTAACAGGCGTTCGCAGGAGGCTCGGCATGCGTTCCCTCCAGAAACCGCGGCCGAGTCCGGAGGCGGTCGCATGACCAGTGGCACGCGCCTGCCCGAGGACCTGCGGGCGGCCCTGCACGCCGTCCGTGTCGATGCCGCCGCGGCCGAGGCCGAGTTGGCCGATCGGCGGGTGGCCGCCGAGGACACGCGGCAGTTGACCGGTCTGCTCGCCGACGCCTTGTACGCGAGCCTGCACGCCGGTCTGCCCGAGTCGTCGGCCCCTTCCCGGCGGCTGCGCGACCCGCGACTGGAAGAGGCGCTGGCCCGTCAGGTGCCGCACGCCACCTTCCCCTCGGACGCCGAGCTGATCGGCGACCGCCCACCGGAATCCGGCACCGGTGGCCGCGTCGTGGTGCGGACAGGGGGCGTGGCGGTGGCGGTGCCCGGAGCCTGGGTGGACGGGCCGGTGCGGAACGGGCGGCCGGTCAGGCTCGCCTGGCCGGCCGCCCACCCGGCGGTCTCCCCGGGATTCTTCTTCGTCACCGGCTCGCAGGGACCACCGCCCCGCGAGCAGCCCCTGCTCCGCGTCTACCTGCACGTCCGCGACGAGGACGCCGCCCCCGCGCTGTTCGGGCGGGTGCTGAGGGCGCTGGAGGCCAGCGGGCGGCCCTACAGGGCCAAGGCGGCCTCCGTTCCTCACCAGTACCCGCGGTACGACGCCGTCGTCGTGTATCTCGCGGCCGAGGACCGGGCGCTGGCCGACCTGGTGGCCCGCGAGGTGGAGGGGCATCCCGCACTGGGCGAGGAGACGTCGCTCTTCGCCCGCCGGCACGCGCCCGGTCTGGCATCGGCGGCGGAGCCCGGGGACCCACGGCCGGGCATGCGGGGGATGAGCTTCGGCCAGCACCGCAGCCACGTGATGGCCCAGGCCCTGGTCGAGCACGCCGCCACGGGCCGCGGCGAGCCCCTCGACCTGTTGCTCGCCCGCCGGCTGGCCGAGGCGTCCATCGACCCCTCCGACCCGTCCCGCAATCTCGCCGCATGATGTAGCGCATTCGTCACACGGCGGTCACCCGGAAATGCGCCGCACTGTGCAAGATGCATCTTGGTGGTCAGATCCGTGCTTGCTATAAAAGAAATGTCTCCGGCCGGAGCCCCTGAAAACAAACAGGAGGTAGCAGCATGATGAACGAGACCGCCGAACTGGCCACTGGTTTCGACGCCTACACCGACCTTGAGGAACTCGCCGCCGCCGTCGAGGCGTCGACCGAGGCCAAGACCCCGGGATTCTCCATCACCCCGACCTTCAGCCTCACCGGCCAGCACTGACGAACCGCGCCGCACGGCGCGGACGCCGAGCCCGGGAGAACTCACCGAGTTCTCCCGGGCTCTTTTTTCGTCCGCGGCGTGCAACTTCCGGCCGGCGGGGCTTGCCCGGAGTCCCGGTCCTTCCCAGAATGGAGAACGAAGCCGCGAGGTGGGAGCCACTGTTCGCGGAGTGAGCGAAGAAGGCCTCGGATTCCCTTTTCGGAAGGTGGATCCCTGTCCGGCGCCAAGGCTGCTGCCGTGAGGCCGAAGCTCTTCTGTTTCAGCGTCAACGTCGACGCATTCTCTCGCAGTTCATGTCCTGCGGTTTTCTCTCGTAGCCCATTCCGGGACAGTACGGAGCTATCTCATGAATGAATTCAGCGTCGAGCACGCGCTGCCTTCCGTCTTGCCGGACGAGGAGACGCAAGCGTGGCTGGACCGGGTCCAGCGGATCGCGCCGGTCATCGAGGCGGCGCGCGAGCAGGCCGACCGCGAACGCGTGACCTCGCGGCCCGTGTTCGAGGCCCTGCGGGACGCGGGGATCCCGCGGATGTGGGTCTCGCGGCGGTTCGGCGGCTCGCAGGTCGGCATCCGGACCGGCTCCGCCGTCATCCAGGCCCTCGCCCGTCTGGACGCCTCCGTGGCCTGGCAGATGGGCGTGCAGGGCGCCATCGGCCGGCTCGCCGACTACCTGCCCGAGGCCACCTCCACCGAGCTGTTCCGCGACAACGACGGCCTCGTCGTGGGCGGCGTCAACCCCTCCGGCCGCGCCGAGGCCGTCCCGGGCGGATACCGGCTCAGCGGCGAGTGGGCGTTCGCCAGCGGGTCGGCCCACGCCGAGTGGCTGGTGTGCGCGGCCTTCGTCACCGAGGGGGGAGAGGTGCGCCGCACCGACAGCGGCCCCGAACTGCGCATGCTGTTCGTGCCGCGCAAGTCGGTCGAGTTCCAGGACACCTGGTACACCGTCGGGCTGCGCGGAACCGGCAGCAACCACTACACCGTCCAGGACGTCTTCGTCCCGCGGGAATACACCGTCGACGGCGCGGAGATGACCCGTCCGCCGGCCGCCCGGGAATCGCGCGCGTACGCCGTCAGCTACGACGACTTCGGGCCGTTCACATCCGCCTCCACCGCGCTCGGAATCGCCCAGGACGCGGTCGGCGCGTTCAAGGAACTCGCCGTCAAGAAGACCGCGACCGGTGCCAGCAGCACGCTGGCCACCAGCCATGTGGTCCAGGAGAAACTGGCGCGCGCCGAAATGCTCGTCCACACCGCGCGCCTGCTGCTCGCCGACACCGCCGACCGCGTCAGCGAATTCGGTGAGACCGGTGGAAAGCCGCTGACGGCGCTCGTGCGGCTGACCGCCGCGACGGTGGCGGAGAACACCTCGGCCGCAGTCGACATCGCCTACAACCTGGCGGGCGCGACCTCCGTCTACGCCACCAGCCGACTGGAGCGCTGTTTCCGTGACGTGCATTCCGCGGTCAAGCACATCACGCTGTCGTCCACGCACTTTGAAATGGCCGGCCAGTACCTCCTCGGCGGAGAACTGCTGAAGCGCCGCTGACCGCGAGAAGTATCCAAGAATCCGATGCCGGCACACTCCGGAGGAAACCAGTGGAATCGATGAAGGCAGTTCAGCTCCTGGCCCCGCGCAAGACCGTTCTGGCCGAACTCCCGGTCCCCGCGGCCCCGGTCGACGGCCTGTTGATGAAGACGCGGTGCGTGTCGATCTGCTCCACCGACATCTCCTTCTACGAAGGACATCTCTTCCCGTCCGAATACCCCGTCATCCTGGGTCACGAGTACCTGGGCGAAGTGGTCGACATCGGTCCCGAGTTCGACGGCGGCTCCGTCGACGTCAAGGTCGGGGACCGCATCGTCTACTGGGGCCAGACGGACTTCGGCGGCTTCGCCGAGTACCGCACCGTGCGCCCCATCTTCTCCGGTCAGGTGAAGGAGGACGTCTTCGCCGCCGACCGCAACTTCAACGACGACCGGCGAGCGGCGGCGGTGAAGATACCGGACGAGATGGGCGACCTGGAGGCGTCGTTCATCGAGCCGGTCACCGGCGCCATGCGCTCGGTGCTGTCCAACCCGCCGCGGGTCGGCGACAAGGTGCTCATCCTGGGCACCGGCCCCATCGGCATCATCGCGGGCAGCGTGATCAAGAAGCTCCTCGCCGCCAACACGGTCGTCTCCGTCGACACCAACCCGGCCCGCAACGCCTTCGCCGAGAGCCAGTTCTCCGACCGGGCCTACCTGCCGGAGGAGCTGATCGACTCCGTCCCGGAGGGGACCTTCGACTACGTCTTCGACGCCCTGCCCACCGTCAAGGGCATCGACGAGGAGAAGGACCCGCGCCGGGTCGCGATGCGCAAGATGAAGGCCGGGGGCCGCTACGTCCTCTACGGGGCGTCCCAGGAGATGCAGAAGTTCGACACCTGGCTCATGCTCGCCAAGGGCATCAACATCCGCTCGGCGCCCTTCGACGTCACCCACTTCCCGATGCACAAGAGCGCCAACGTCATCGCGGCGGCCATGCAGATGCTGCTGAGGGGCATCGTCGACGGCAAGGCGCTGCTGTCCACCGTCCACCCCTTCGACGACTACGACGGTCTGGTGGCCATCTTCGAGAACTACCGGTTCACCACCGACCTGAAGACCATCGTCGACTTCCGCAAGTGACCCGTCGCCGGGTGTGCCGCCGGCGACCACCGACCGGCACACCCGGCGCGGCGCCCCCCCCAGCCCGCTGCACAAGGAGCTTCCGGATGGACGACGAAGACACACAGGCACCGCGAGCGCAGGCCGGCCTCGTGGTCGTGGCCAACCGCCTGCCCGTGAGCCTGGAACGCGACGCCGCCGGCCGCCCGCACTGGCGGCACAGCCCCGGAGGCCTCGTCAACGCCCTGGAGCCGTTCCTGCGCGGAAGGCGGGGCGTATGGGTGGGGTGGCCCGGGACCACGGCCCACGACCTGCCCGCCCTCCCGGACGACGGCCTGCGCCTGCACCCCGTGCGGCTCTCCGCCGACGACGTCCGGGGTTTCTACGAGGGCTTCTCCAACGGCACCCTCTGGCCGCTGTACCACGACGTGATCGTGCCGCCCGAGTACCACCGCGGCTGGTGGGAAGCCTACGTGCGGGTCAACCGCACGTTCGCCGAGGCCGCGAGCAGGGCCAGCGGTCCCGGAGCCACCGTGTGGGTCCAGGACTACCAGCTCCAGCTCGTGCCGGCCATGCTGCGCGAGCTGCGCCCCGACCTGCGCATCGGCTTCTTCCTGCACATCCCGTTCCCGCCCGTGGAACTGTTCATGCAGCTGCCCTGGCGGACCGAGATCGTGCGCGGCCTGCTCGGCGCCGACCTCATCGGCTTCCACCGGCCCGGCGGCGCGCGGAACTTCCGCTGGCTCGCGCACCGGCTCACCGGCCTGCCCACCGCACCGCACCCCGCGTCCGGTCCAGGCCAGGAGATGGTCCGTCTCGGCGACCGTGACGTCCGCATCGGGGCCTTCCCCATCTCCATCGACGCGGCCGAACTCGACGAGCTCGCCCGGCGGCCCGACGTCCAGGGGCGCGCCCGGCAGATCCGCGAGGAACTCGGCGACCCCGAGAAGATCATCCTCGGGGTGGACCGGCTGGACTACACGAAGGGCATCGACGTCCGCCTCCGGGCCGTCCACGAGATGCTCTCCGAGGGGCGCATCCGACCCGACCGGGTCGCCTTCGTCCAGATCGCCATCCCCAGCCGTGAACGCGTCGAGCACTACGTCCGGTTGCGCGAGGACATCGAGCGCGCCGTCGGACGGGTCAACGGCGAGTTCAGCCGCGTCGGCCGGCCGGTCGTCCACTACCTGCACACCTCCGTCAGCCGGGAGGAACTCGCCGCCTTCTACAGCGCGGCCGACGTCATGCTGGTGACCCCGCTGCGCGACGGCATGAACCTCGTCTGCAAGGAGTACGTCGCCTGCCGGTACCGGGAGGACGGGGCCTTGGTGCTCAGCGAGTTCGCGGGCGCGGCGGCCGAGCTGACCGGCGCGTACCTGGTCAACCCGCACCATCTGGACGAGGTCAAGAACGCCCTCGCCGAGGCACTGGACCAGTCCCCGCACCAGGCGCGCCTGCGCATGGGCGGACTGCGCCACCAAGTCCTCACCCATGACGTGGACTTCTGGGCCCGGTCGTTCCTCGCCGCCCTGTCCGACGGCCGCCCCGGCGTTCCCGGCTCCTCCGTGGCGGACGGCTCCGCGCCGCTCGCCTCCGACACCGAATGGGCCCTGACATGACACCCGTACCACCCGTCCCCTTGCGGAAGGCCGTCATCCCCGCGGCAGGCATGGGAACGCGGTTCCTGCCCGCCACGAAGGCCACGCCCAAGGAGATGCTGCCCGTCGTCGACAAGCCGGCCATCCAGTACGTCGTCGAGGAGGCCGTGGCCGCCGGACTGACCGACGTCCTCATGGTCACCGGACGCAACAAGAGAGCGCTGGAGGACCACTTCGACCGCAACCAGGAGCTGGAACGCCTCCTGCGGGCCAAGGGCGACCACGGCCGGCTGGAGAAGGTGCGGGCCACCAACGACCTCGCCGCCCTGCACTACGTGCGACAGGGAGAGCCCAAGGGGCTCGGCCACGCCGTCCTGTGCGCCGCCCCGCACGTGGGGGACGAACCCTTCGCCGTACTGCTCGGGGACGACCTCATCGACCCGCGCGACCCCCTGCTCGCCCGGATGGCCGAGGTCCAGGGCGAGCACGGCGGCAGCGTCATCGCGCTGATGGAGGTCGACCCCGCGCAGATCCACCTCTACGGCTGTGCCGCGGTCGACCTCACCAAGGACGCCGACGTCGTCCAGGTGACCTCCCTCGTGGAGAAGCCGCAGCCCGGCACGGCGCCCAGTGACCTCGCCGTCATCGGCCGGTACGTGCTCTCCCCGGCCGTCTTCGACGTCCTGCGCGACACCCCGCCCGGCAGGGGAGGGGAGATCCAGCTCACCGACGCGCTGCAACGGCTGCTGTCCGACGGGGACGAGCAGATCCACGCCGTCGTCTTCAAGGGCCGCCGCTACGACACCGGCGACCGCGGGGACTACCTGCGCGCCATCGTGCGGCTCGCGTGCGAACGCGAGGACCTCGGCGAGGAGTTCCGCACCTGGCTCCACCGGTACGTCACCGAGTCGATGCCGAAGAGCCCCTGACACCGGCCACCCCTCTCACCCGGCCGGCCACCCCGGCCCCGCGAAACGGATGTTCTCCATGACCGTCGACCGTTCCCTCTTCACCCGTGCCATGGCCCGCGTTCCGGCTCCCGTGACGATCGCCACGACCGTCGACGCGTCCGGCGGCCGGTGGGGCTTCACCGGAAGTTCCTTCAGCTCCCTGTCCCTCACGCCGCCGCTGGTCCTGATCTGCCTGGACAAGAAGGCCAGCACCCACCACGCCTTCGTGACCGCCGAGCGGTTCCTGGTCAACGTCCTGGCCGCCGACCAGAGCGACGTCGCCCTGCGCTTCGCCCGCTCCGGCGTGGACCGGTTCGCCGACGGCGACATGGAGACCTGCGAGTTCGGCCTCCCCGGCCTGCGCGACGCGGCGGCGCGCGTCGCCTGCGCCCTGCACGACATCGTCGACGGGGGAGACCACAGCATCCTCATCGGCCGCGTGGAGGCGATCCACACCGGTGACGGCGTCCCGCTGGTCTACAGCGACCGCTCCTTCGGCCGGCCCGTCCCCGAGGCCACCGCCGTCGGCGCCCGCTGACACCGCCGGACGCGACACCAAGGGACAGCGACCCGTTGAGACCACTCCACGTGGCCCTGCTCGGCACCTCACACGTGCACTTCCGTGACTACCACGACCTCCTGGCCCGCGACCCCCGCGTCTCGGCGGTCGTGCTCCCCGCGGCACCGGACACCGGCGACAGGCCGGCGTTCGGTGCCGCGTCCGTGCGGGAGGCGCTGCGGTGCGCGGACGCGGCCGTCATCACCTCCACCACCGCGCAGCACGCCCAGCTCCTGCCCCACACCGTCAGGGCCGGCGTACCGACCCTGGTCGAGAAACCCCTGGCGGCGACGGCCGGGCAGACCGCCCGTCTGCTGCCGCCGCCGACGGCCGGCGGACCCACGACCACCGCCATGTTCCTGCGCTGCGCGCCCGGCCTGCGACGGGTGCGGGAGCTGCTGCGGCAGGACGTCCTCGGGCCGCTCACCGCCGTACGGCTGGGCTTCGCGCACACCGGGCTCACGGACGGCGTGTTCACGGGGGAGGCGGCCTGGATGCTGGATCCCGCCCACGGGGCGGCCGGAGCGCTGAGCGACCTCGGCATCCATCTGATCGACCTGCTGCTGTGGCTGGCCCCGCGCCGGCCGCTCGACGTCCTGGACGCGCAGCTGCGCCACCGCCCGGGGCTTCCT
Source organism: Streptomyces corchorusii (assembly GCF_001514055.1). NCBI lineage: Bacteria > Bacillati > Actinomycetota > Actinomycetes > Kitasatosporales > Streptomycetaceae > Streptomyces > Streptomyces corchorusii. The sequence continues at coordinate 228,499 of NZ_KQ948352.1, forward strand.
GTGGAACCGGCCGGCACCGCGCTGCTGCGCTGGGGAGGCGTCCCGGTCACGCTGCACGCGAGCTGGATCGGTCCGCGCACCGGCTTCACCGCGCACTTCGCGGGGCGGCACGGCACGGTCCAGGTCGCCGGCGGCAGCGTCACGCTGCGGACGGGGCGGACCGGGACGACGTGGCGGCACGAACCGCCCCAGGCCCGGGCGGTGCTCACGGCGTTCCTGCGGCAGCTCGGCGGCCGTCCGGCCTGGCAGCCCCCGGACCACGCCGACATCCGGCGTACGGCCTCGCTGCTGGAGGAGATCGCCGGCGTGGCCCGGCACCGGCGCTGATCCCGGGCCGGGCCGGGGGTCAGACCGGTCAGTCCTGCCGCTGGAGGCCGGCCTCGCTGCGCGCGCCGTCCAGGATCGCGTCCAGGAGGCCGGGGTAGCGGTGGTCGAGGTCGGCGCGGCGCAGCGACAGCAGGTTCTCCCGGCCCGAGGGGCGCTGCCAGATGACGCCGGCGTCGCGCAGAACGCGCCAGTGGTGCGTCATCGACGACTTCGAGACCCCGTCCAGGATGCTGCCACAGTTGTGCTCCTCGCCGTCGCTGAGGACGCGGACAACGGTCAGGCGCATGGGGTTGCCGAGGGCGCTGAGGACGTTTTCGATGCGGATCTGATCACGGTCGGGGTGGTGGGCGATCATTGTCCCACTGTACCGCGACAGTATGACCATCCCCTGGGTGTGCGGCCCTCGTTGACCGGCGCGCGGGGTCGTGGCCGGATCTCGTCCCCCCGGTTGCCGACGGTTCGATTGTACGTAAGCATGTGAACAGTCGTACTGGTTGGGCTGCCCTGCCCACGACCCAAAGGGGCTGACCTCTCATGTCCACTTCACCCACGCTCCAGTCGGGCCACGCGGGCCCGGACGGGCGACGACTGGGCTGGAGTCTGGCGCTGCTGGCCTTGGCGCAGCTGATCTTCTCGCTCGACCTGAACATCGTCTTCGTCGCCCTGCCCGACATCGGCGACGACCTGGGCTTCCCCGGCCAGACGCAGCAACTGGTCGTCAGCGCCTACGTCGTCTTCGCCGGCGGCTTCCTGCTGCTCGGCGGGCGGGCGGCGGACCTGCTCGGGCGACGCCGGATCTTCGTCCTCGCACTCACCGTCTACGCCGTGTCGTCCCTGGCCGGCGGGCTGGCCGGCAGTCCGGCCGTCATCATCGCCGCCCGTGCCGTCCAGGGCATCGGCGGCGCGCTCCTGCTGCCGTCCACGCTGTCCCTGATCAACACGCTCTTCGAGGAAGGGCCCAAGCGGAACCGGGCCCTCGCCGTGTGGGGCGGGGCCGGCGCGAGCGGTCTGACCGTCGGCGCGCTGCTGGGCGGCATCCTCACCGAGAGCTTCGGCTGGCCCGCCGTCTTCTTCGTCAACGTGCCGCTGGCCGGTCTCGTCGCCCTCGCCGCACTGGCCGTCATCCCGCGCGACGAGGCGCGCACCGCGGGCCGCCGGTTCGACCTGCCCGGCGCCCTCACGGTCACCGCCGGTGCCACGCTGCTCGTGTTCGCCCTGGTGGAGGGCCCGGAGAACGGCTGGACCGCGCCCGAGGTCATCGGCTCCTTCGTCGCCGCCGTCGTCTTCCTGATCGCCTTCGCCGTCATCGAGTCGCGCAGCCGGGACCCGCTCATGCCGTTCCGGCTGTTCCGCAACCGCAGCCTCAGCGTGGGCATCACGGTCACCTTCCTCTACATGGCCACCTTCGGCACCCTGCCGTACTTCCTGACCGTGCTGCTCCAGTCCGTCCACGGCTTCAGCGCGCTCCAGACCGGCCTGGCCTTCCTCGTGCCCTCCGTCGCCATCGCCACCGGCACCCAGCTGGGCGAGCGCCTGACCACCCGGCTGGGCACCCGGCCCACGCTGCTGGCCGGCTTCCTCGTCGGCGCCGTGGGCACGGCACTCCTGGCCTGGGGCTTCGACGCGGACGCCACGTACCTGATGGCCGTGCCCGGACTGATCGTCTCCGGTGTGGGCCAGGGCATCGTCTGGACCGCCATGTGGATCGCCGCCTCCACCGGGGTCGCCGCCAACGAGCAGGGCATCGCCAACGGCATGGCCTCCACCACCCTCAACATCGGCAACGCCATCGGCCTGGCCGTCCTCACCGCCATCGCCGACGCCGGTACCGGGGGCAAGACCGGACAGGCGCTGAAGGCCGCCACCGCCGACGGCGAGTTCCTCGTCGTCCTGCTCACCGCGGTCGGCATGGTGGTCGGCCTGCTCATCACGCTCGGCCTGCCCAGCAAGAAGGCGCAGGCCGCCTCCGCGGCCGTCGAGGATCCCGTCCTCACGGTTCGGTGAGCGCGACCGGCCACCACCGCGCGTCCGACCATCCCCCGCGGGACGCGCACGGCGGCCGACGTGCTCGGTGCCCCGGCGGCCACGGCCGCCGGGGCACCTTTCCGCGCGCCTCCCGCCGGCGGCCGACGGTGCGTCGGGACGCGGAGGAAGGTCCGCGCGGAAGGCCCCGTACCGTCACCGGCGTACGGCGCTCACGCCGCGCGGCGCCGGGACGGGAAGCCATGGCCGCGCGCGGCGAGCACCACGGCGAGCACGGGCAGCAGGAGCACCAGCACCGTCCAGGGGAACGAGCCGCTGCCGGCCGCGTCCAGCAGGACGCCGCCCAGCACGCCGCCGCCCGCCATGGCCACGTTCCACAGCGTGACCAGCATCGCCTGCGCCGCGTCGGCCCGGTCGCCGCCCGCGTCACCGACGGCGGTCTGCAACAGGGTCGGCAGCCCGCCCCAGCCCAGCCCCCACAGCGCGGCGGCGACGTACACCGGCACCCCGCCGTCGCCGAGCACCCCCAGCCAGGCCGCGGCCACCGCCACCAGCAGCGTGCCGGCGATGGTCAACGAGCGCAGCCGGTACTGGATCTGCGCCCCCACCACCCAGACGCCCAGCAGGGACGCGACACCGAAGGCGAGCAACACCAGGTCGGTGTCGTCACCCATCCCCAGGCCGTCCAGGAACGTGGCGATGTAGGCGTACAGCACCGTGTGGGCCAGCACGAAGACGAGCGTCACGAAGAGCACCGGGCGCACGCCCGGGACCCCCAGCGCCCGCAGCATCCGCGGCCGTTCGCCGCGCGGCAGGCCCGGATGGTCGGGTACCACGGCGGTGATCCACACCAGCAGCACCACCGCGAGCGCCGTCATCGCCCAGAACGCCACGCGCCAGCCGAGGGCCTGGCCGAGGAAGGTCCCGGCGGGCACACCGAGGGAGAGCGCCACCGGAATCCCGGTCATGGCCACGGCGATCGCCCGGCCCTGGAGGGGGACCTCCACCATGCGCCGCGCGTAGCCGGCGAGCAGGGACCACGCCAGGCCCGCGGCGACACCGGCGAGGAAGCGCGCCACCATCGTCAGGCCGTAGACGGACGACACGGCGGTGACCGTGTTGGCCAGGGCGAAACCCGCCACGGCCGTGAGCAGCAGCCGCTTGCGCCGCCAGGCGGAGGTGGCCGCCGTCAGCGGGATCGCGGTGAGCGCCGTGCCGATGGCGTAGACCGTGACCGTCTGCCCGGTCGCGGACTCGCTCACCCGCAGGTCGTGGCTCATCCCGGGGAGCAGGCCCGCGGGCAGCGTCTCGGTGAGACTGGTGAGGAACACCGCGGTGGCGAGGGCGAGCAGCGCCGGCAGCGGCAGTTTCCCGCCGCTCCGCCGCGCGGGCGGCGCGGCACCGGAATCCCTGCCGGAGGGGGCGGCCGTGTCGGGGGAGGCGGTCATGGTGAGGCACTCCGTATCTCGTGGATCCGTGTCTGGCGCAACGGTGCGGGCGGGCGCTTGCGGAATGCTTCGGAAATCCTTCGGGAACGGTGCGGCGCCGGACGGGACGGCCGGGCCGCTCACGGACGGGTACGGTGGTGCGCATGCGGTTTGGGGTGCTCGGACCACTCGCGGTGTGGGACGACGAGGGGGAACCGCTCAAGGTCCCCGAGACCAAGGTGCGGGCGCTGCTGGCGGATCTGCTCGCGCACGACGGCGGCCCCGTCTCCGCCGACCGGCTCGTCCACGACCTCTGGGGCGACCACCTCCCCGGCAATCCGGCCGGCGCGCTCCAGGCCAAGGTCTCCCAGCTGCGCCGGGTGGTCGGCCGCGAGCGGCTGGTACGGCAGCCGCCGGGGTACCGGCTGCGGCTCGGCCCGGCCGACGACGTGGACACCGAGCGGTTCGGCCGGCTCGTCGCCGAGGCGCGCCCGGTCGCGGACCCACGGGTGCGGGCGACCCTGCTCACCGAGGCCCTCGGACTGTGGCGGGGGCCCGCGTACGCCGACTTCGCCGACGAGGAGTTCACCCGCGCGGCCCGGGAGTGCCTGGGGGAGCAGCGGCTGGCCGTGCTGGAGGAGCGGGCCGAGGCCCGGCTGGCGGCGGGGGACCACCTGCTCCTCGCCGGCGAACTGGCCGCGCTCGTGACCGAGCATCCGCTGCGGGAGCGTCTGCGCGCGGTGCAGATGCGGGCGCTGTACCGCGCGGGCCACCAGGGCGAGGCGCTCGCCTCGTACGAGGATCTGCGCACCCGCCTCGCCGACGAACTCGGCGCCTGCCCCGGCCCCGCCCTGAGCGCCCTCCACCGGGCGATGCTCCGCCAGGACCCGTCGCTGACCACCGACCCCGCGACTTGGGCCGGGACCACCACGCCGAGTCCCGAGCTCACCGTGCCGAGCCCCCACGGCACCGCGCCGCACCCGGTCCCGGCCGACCCGGTGCCGCCGTACCCGGCGTCCTCGTCGCCCCCCGAGATCACCCCGGCCACCGCCGCCACCCCAGCCACCCCCACCAACCTCCCCCATCCCCTCACCCCCCTCATCGGCCGCGACCAAGCCCTCGCCGACCTCTCCCCTCTGCTCGCGCGGCAGCGGCTGGTCACCCTCACCGGTCCCGGTGGCGTCGGGAAGACGCGTCTCGCGGTGGCCGTCGCGCAGGGGGTCGCGTCCGGAGGCGTACCCGACGGGGTCTGGTTCGTGGAGTTCGCGGGTCTGCGCGCCGCCACCCCCGACGACCTCGCCGGGATCGTCGCCGCCACCCTCGGCATCCGTGACGACGCCCCCTCCGCCCCGCCCGCCACCGGCACCGTGGCCGCATCCCCCGTGCACCGGCTGGCCGCCGCCCTGCGCGACCGCCGTACCCTGCTCGTGCTGGACAACTGCGAGCACGTCGTCGCGTCCGCCGCCGAACTGGTCGCGCTGCTCCTGCGCGGCGCCCCCGGGCTGCGCGTCCTCACCACCGGCCAGGAACCGCTCGCCCTGGCCGGTGAGACGGTGTTCCTGGTCGAGCCGCTGCCCACCCCGGACGCGGTACGCCTGTTCACCGAGCGGGCCGCCGCCTGCGCGCCCGGCTTCCGGCTCGGCACCGGCGAGGACGACGGCACCGGCGAGGACCAGGGAGCCGACCCCGCCCTCGTGGCCGAGATCTGCCGTCGGCTGGACGGCATCCCGCTCGCCCTGGAACTCGCCGCGTCCCGGGTACGCGCCCTCGGGGTACGGGAGTTGGCCGCGCGCCTCGACGACCGGTTCCGGGTGCTGACCTCCGGGCAGCGGGGCGCGCCCGCCCGTCAGCAGACCCTGCGCGCGATGATCGACTGGAGCTGGGAACTGCTCAGCGTGCCGGAACGCCTCGTGCTGAGCCGTCTCGCCGTGCACAGCGACGGCTGCGCCCTCGACGCGGCGGAGGCGGTGTGCGCGGGGGAGGGCGTGCCCGGCGGCGCGGTGCTCGACCTCGTCACCCGGCTCGTGGAGAAGTCCCTCGTCGTCGTCACGACCGGCCCGGCCGGCCCCCGCTACCGCCTCCTGGAGTCGGTCGCCGCCTACGCTGTCGAGCGGCTGCGCGACACGGCCGACGAGACCGCCGTACGCGAGCGCCACCTGCGCCACTACCTCACGCTCGCCGAACGCGCCGAGCAGCGGCTGCGCGGCCCACGGCAGCGGGACTGGCTCGCCCGCCTGGACATCGAGGCGGGCAATCTGCGCGCCGCCTTGGACGAGGCGGTGCGCCGGGCCGCCGCCGGACGGAGTGCGGAGGCCGTACGGCTGGCCACCGCCCTGTCCTGGTGGTGGCTGCTGCGCGGCCGGCTCACCGAGGGCCGCCGCGGCCTGGCCGCCGTCCTCGCCGCCACCGCCGGTGATCCCGACCCCCAACTCGCCCTGCTGCACAGCGCGTTCGTGCTGCTCACCGGCGAGCGCACGGTGACCCCCGCCGCCGACGCCGTACCCGACCCCGTGCGCCGCGCCCGGGCGCTGTGGCTGAACGCCTACGGCGGGTTCAGCGTGGGCGATCTGGACGGCAGCCGCGTCCTGAACGCCCGTGCCCTGGCCCAGTTCGAGGCGGTGGACGAGCGGTGGGGCACCGCCGCCGCGCTCGGCCTGCGGGCGGCGCTCGCCCTGGTCCGCGGTGACCTGGACGCGGTCGCCCGCGACGGACGGCGCAGCCGCGCCCTCTTCCGCGAACTGGGCGACGGCTGGGGGGAGTTGCAGACCGTCTCGCCGCTCGCCGTGCTCGCCGAGATCAAGGGGGAGTACACACGGGCGGCCCACCGCCAGCGCGAAGGGCTCCGGATCGCCCGGGAGTTGTGTCTTCAGGCCGAGGTGTCGGCGCGGCTGTCCGGGCTCGGCCGCCTGGCGCTGCTCGCCCGCGACTTCGACCGCGCCCGCCGACTGCACGAGCAGGCTCGCCGGATCGCCGTCGAGCAGGGCTACAAGTACGGCGAGATCCACGCCGACATGGGCCTGGCCCTCGGCGCGCGGCGCTCCGGCGACCTCGACGCGGCCGAGGCGCACCTGCGGCGCATCCGCGCCGCCCACGCCGACGTCTCCTCCCCGGCCGGTGACCACCTCCGGCACGCCGAACTCGGCTTCCTCGCCGAACTGCGCGGCGATGCCGCCCGGTCCGCCGCCCATCACCTGCGCGGCCTCAGGATCGCCCGCGCCCTGGACGAGCCCCGTGCCCTCGCGCTGTCCCTGGAAGGGCTCGCCGGGACGGCCGCCCTGTGCGGACACCGGTCCGGCGCCACCTGCGCGGCCCTCCTCCTCGGCGCCGCCCACGCCGCGCGCCGCAGCGTGGGCGCGCCCCTGCCGTCCGCCGAGCGCGGCGACGTCGACCGCGTCACCGCCGCGGCGCGGGCGGTCCTGGGCCCGCGTGCCTTCAGCGAGGCGTTCGAGCGCGGTGCGCGGCTGACCCCCGCCGAGGCGGTGCGGCACGCACGCACCACCCTGGCCGGGCCGGCGGACCGGGCCGCCCGAGCCCGGTGCGCCGTCACGGTTCCCCGCGCGCCCGGCCCCGCCCAGCCCTGAGGAGGTGGTACGCCCAGGCCCGTCGGGTACCCGGTGGGCCGAGGGAGCCCAGGGAGCGATGCGCATGGTGAGGAACGCGGGGCGGGAAACGGAAGGCCGGGTCCGGGCCGGGCGTCTGCGCCGTACGGCGGCGGACGTCTTCGGCTGGGAGCACCTCCTGCCGGAGCAGCTCACGGCCATGGAGTGGGTGCTGGGCGGCCACGACACCCTGGTCGTCATGCCGACGGGCTCCGGCAAGTCGGCCGTCTACCAGGTGCCGGCGCTGCTGCTGCCCGGCCCGGTCGTCGTGGTGTCACCGCTGCTCGCGCTCCAGCGGGACCAGATCGCGGGTCTCCCCGAGGGCGACGACGCCCCGGGGGCCGTCGCGGTCAACTCGGACCTGGGCGCGGCGGAGACCGAGGCGGCCTGGGAGGACGTGCGGTCGGGCCGGGCCCGTCTCGTGTACCTGGCCCCGGAACAGCTCGCCCGGGACGACGTGGTGGAGGCGCTGGCCGGGGTGGGTCCGGCCCTGTTCGTGGTGGACGAGGCCCAGTGCGTCTCCTCGTGGGGCCATGACTTCCGCCCCGACTACCTGCGTCTGGAGCAGGCCGCGCACCGTGTGGGCAGACCGCCCGTGCTGGCTCTGACCGCGACCGCCGCCCCGCCCGTGCGCCGGGAGATCACCGAGCGTCTGGGGATGCGCCGCCCCCGGCTGATGGTCACCGGGTTCGACCGCCCGAACATCCGGCTGGAGGTCCGCCGCTTCCTCGACGAGGACGAGCGCCGGCAGGCCGTGATCGAGCGGGCCGCCGCCGAACCCAAGCCCGGCATCGTCTACGCGGCGACCCGGAAGGACAGCGAGCGGTACGCGGGCGAACTCGCCTCTCTGGGGCTGGCCGCCGAGGCCTACCACGCCGGACTGCGCGCCGGCGAACGCGCCCGCGTCCACCGCGCCTTCCTGGCCGGCGAGACCGACGTCGTCGTGGCCACCTCGGCGTTCGGCATGGGCATCGACAAGGAGGACGTGCGGTACGTCCTGCACACCTCGCTGCCCGGCTCCCTGGACGCCTACTACCAGGAGATCGGCCGCTGCGGCAGGGACGGGCAGCCCGCGCTCGCGGTGCTGCACTACCGGGAGCGGGACACCGGGATGCAGACGTACTTCGCGGGCCGGACCCCCGGCCGCACGGTCCTGGCCCGGGTGGCCGAAGCCGTCCACCGGCACCGCCGGGATCCCGCCGGCCTGGAGGAACTGCGCGAGGAGACGGGACTGTCCCGGAACCGGGTCACTGCCGCGGTCAACCTCCTCCAGGAGGCCGGAGCCGTCGCCGCGGCGGAGGACGGCGCGGTGCGCCCGGCCGGGGGCGTGTCACCGGGCCGGGCGGTGGAGCGGGCGCAGCGGGCGGGCGAGGCCCACCGCCGGACGGACCGCTCGCGCGTGGACATGGCACGGGCCTACGCCGAGACGACCGGCTGCCGACGGCACTTCCTCCTCGGCTATTTCGGCGAGGCGTACGAGGCCCCGTGCGGGAACTGCGACACCTGCGAGGAAGGGGCCGCCGACCGGGCCGACCGCGGCGCGAGCGGCGACCAGCGGTCCGGGCACCCCTGTGCCGCCGCGTTCCCGACCGGGACCGAGGTACGGCACGAGAAGTGGGGCGAGGGCACGGTGCTCAGCGAGGAACCGGACCGCATCACCGTGCTGTTCGACCGGGCCGGCTACCACACGCTCTCCCTGGAAGCCGTGGCGGACCACGACGACCTGCTCACCGTCCTGCGCCGCCCCGGCGAGGAGCAGCAGGACACCTGACGGGTCCGCGGTCTCCGCGCGGACTCGCGGGATCACCGGTTCCGGCCAGGTGGTCCCGCGAGCCGTACGCCCGATCCCGCGGCGGCGTCAGCCGCGACCGGGCGCGTACGACGTCGGCATGCCGCGCCGTGCCTCGGACGACTCCGCCGTCCGGGCGGCGGCGCTGGCGGCCAGGGCCAGCAGCAGGGCCAGCGCGCCGACGATGACGTTGTTCACGATCGTCTTCGTCGTACTGACGTTGCCGGCCACCACCCACGGCGCGATGATCGCCCACACGCCGAGGGCGCAGGACGCCCACGCCATGCTGTGGGTGCGTTCGTAGGCCCGGCCGAATCCGCCGCTCATCAGGACGGCGTAGGCGATACCGGTGAGCAGGTTGGTGACCGCCAGGGTGGACAGGTTGTTGAAGCCCGTGATCCAGGGCGACGCCGCGAGGTACAGACCGGTGAGCAGCGCCATGGTCTCGACGGCCTGGCCTTGGGGCGTGCTCGTGGCGCGCTCGGCCATCTCGTGCCGAAGGCGCATGTCGACGATGTCGGGGTGCGTCTCCATGGACGGCCTGGGGGAAGTGGTCATGGTCTTCACCTTCGGAGGATGTAGTACGTCCGGACTTCCGCGAGTACCCCGATCGGGGCACGCAATCTAGGGTGAAAGGGGCGATGTGGTCTCTTCCGGGCCCGCTGACGCATGCGGTGGATCAGCGGGGTGGGTCACGGCGCGCACGGTGCGCCGGTGGCGCCCGGACCGCATCGACTCCGCCGAAGTCGGCGGCGAGCCCGCCCCCGTGTCCCGCTGTCACCCCAGGTGAGATCGATCATGCGGAACGGCATACATCCCCCTGCCGCGTCTTTTCGATGACGAGCCGCCGTGCGCCCCGTGCGGGAACGGGCCGCGCGCTCCCGTCGTCGCCCCTCCCAGTAAGGACCTGTATGCAAGCCATCACAGTTCGAGACCGTGACGCCGGTGTCGCCGGGATGTCCCTCACGGACATGCCCTACCCCCACGCAGCCGAGAACGACGTCATCGTGCGGGTGCACGCCGCCGGCTTCACCCCCGGGGAGCTGGACTGGCCCGCCACGTGGACCGATCGCGCGGGCCACGACCGGACGCCGAGCGTGCCCGGGCACGAGCTCTCGGGTGTCGTCGTGGAGCTGGGGTACGGCACCACCGGCCTGAGCGTCGGACAGCGGGTGTTCGGGCTGGCCGACTGGGCCCGTGACGGCACCCTCGCCGAGTTCACCGCGGTGGAAGCCCGCAACCTCGCCCCGCTGCCGGCGGACATCGACCACACCCTGGCCGCCGCACTGCCGATCTCCGGGCTCACCGCCTGGCAGGGCCTGTTCGACCACGGCCGTCTCACCACGGGACAGACCGTCCTGATCCACGGTGCCGCGGGCGGTGTCGGCTCGATCGCGGTTCAGCTCGCCCGCGAGGCCGGCGCCCGCGTCATCGGCACCGGCCGGTCCTCCGCCCGGGAAGAGGCGCTCGCGCTGGGCGTCGACACCTTCATCGACCTGGAGACCGGGAAGCTGGAGGAGGCCGGCGAGGCCGACCTCGTGTTCGACGTGATCGGCGGCGACATCCTCGACCGCTCGGCCGCCCTGGTCCGCCCCGGCGGCACGCTCGTCACCATCGCCATGCCGCCCACGGTCCGGCCCAAGGACGGACGGGCCGTCTTCTTCGTCGTCGAACCCGACCGCGCCCGGCTCACCGATCTCGCCGCGCGGCTGAGGGACGGCCGGCTCAAGCCGGTCGTCGGTGCGGTACGGCCGCTCGCCGAAGCACCCTCCGCGTTCGCCCCCGGCAAGCGCACCCCGGGCAGAACGATCATCCGCGTCACGGAGGACGGAACAGGGCACCGATCATGACCGGAACGCGGGTCGCCGGCGGTCTGCCGGGCGTCGCCACGCCGACCCCGGCCACGGCCTGCACGACCTCCGGCCGGCCCGCCCACGCCGAGAGGCCGGCCCCGGGCGCGGCATCCCCCGCGGGCACCTGCCACCAGGGCGGGAACCGGGGCGAGGAGCCGGGCGCCCACCACGTCCTCACCGAGAACACCGGCCCGACCCGACGGGCCGGGCTCCCGGTCGCTCATCGCCACCGAGGACCGCAACATCCCGCCCGCCGCGCAGCGTTGGATGGCCACCCGGGCCGGGGCCCGCACCACCGCCGTCCACGCCCCGCACGCCGTCGCCGTCAGCGATCCGCGCGCGGTGACCGACGTGATCCTCGACGCCGTGCTGTCGGTGCGCACCGGTCACTGAACCCACGGGGGGCGGTCAGCGGTTCCCGGCCGGCCTGCCCTATGCGGGCCGCCCCGCCCGCGGGGGCGACCGTCCGGCCGTACCCGGTCCGGTCCGCCCGTCAGCCGTCCTCCGAGGCGGCGACCACGCGCGTGAGCTGGACCCGGGAGTTGACGGACAGCTTGCGGAAGACGGCGGACAGATGGGTGTTGACCGTGTGCGGCGAGACGACGAGCAGGTCGGCCGCCGAGCGGTTGGTGTGCCCCGCGGCGACCAGACGCGCGACCTTCCGCTCCGACGCCGTGAGCGCCTCCCAGCCCTGGGAGGGACGCGGGCCGGCCGACGCCCGCCGGGCGCGCGCTCCCGCACGTCCCAACAGGCTCTGCGCCCGCGCCGCGGCGGCATGGGCCCCCGACTCGGCGAACGTGGCCCGCGCCTCGGTCAGGACCTCCACCGCCTCCGCCCGCCGGCCGGCGTTCACCAGCGCCGTTCCCAGGTCGACGAGCGCCGCCGCCCGGTTCAGCGGCCGGGGACCGCCCCGCAGGAGGGTCACGGAACGCCCCAGCAGGCCGACGTCGTTCGCGACCAGCCCGCGTGTCTGCGCCGCCAGACCCGTGGCGGTGGGCACGTCCGGATTGCGGGCGGCGTGCGCTTCGGCCTGTGCGGCGAGATCCTCGGCCAGCTCGCGGTCGCCGCCCCGCAGGGCGATGCGGACCGCCTCGTCGACCCAGGTGCGCAGCAGGCGCCACCGCATGAGGCCGTCGTGCCGCTGGACCTCCCGGAGCCGCTCCAGGGCCCGTGCGTGATCGTCCGCGGCACCGGCATGGAGGGCCTCCAGGAAGCGCACGGCGGCCGTGTTGCCGGGATTCGGCTTCACCGCCAGCCGTTCGCGCGCCGCGACCAGGTCGTGCCGCGCCGCCGCGAGGTCGCCGCGCAGCAGGCCGATGCGGGACCGGACGACCCGGGCGTTGACCTGGTGCACCGGCGCTTCGACCTCGTTCTCCAGGCGTTCCACGGTGACGAAGTCGGCCTCGGCGTCGTCGAGTTGCCCGAGCCCCAGACGCTGATGCCCCTGGGACCACAGGAGCATGCCCTCGCGGAGCGAGCCTTCCTTCTGACCCGTCGCCCGGGCGAGCAGGTGCTCACCGCGGGCGAAGTCGTCCAGGTGCTGACAGGCCATGACCTCCTCGGGCAGGTACGCGGGATCGACCGCGCTGAGCGTGGTGAACAGGCGCAGGGCTTCGGCGGTCTCGCCGGCGTTGAGGGCCGTCTCGCCGAGCCCGAACAGCGCCTGGACGTGTGCCTCGCGGTCGCCGATCGCGACGGCCTCCCGGAGCGCCGCCTCGCCGTCCGCTCGCGCCGCGGACAGGTCGTTGCCGCGGGACAGGGCCAGGGCGCGCAGGGCCCTCAGCCGGGCCGCGGTCTCCGGCGAGGCGCCGCCGGCCGCGAGCGTGGCGTCGAGGCGGCGCCGCAGGTCCTCGGCCCGGTCCAGGTTCCACAAGGTCGCGCCGATCGCCGCCTGGAGGCGGCTGGACACGGCCGGCGGAGGCCGGCGCGCGAGCAGCCGTTCCCCGGTCGCGAGCGCCTCCTTGTTCCGGCCGGCCCGGGTCAGCGCGACGATCGCCCGTTCGCCGACGTCGAAGCCGGAGGGGTGCTGCGGCGGTGTCAGTTCCAGAGCGCGGGTGAGCAGGTCGGCGGCGAGGGCCGGTGTCACGGGCAGCACGTCGTCGGCCGCTCTCCGCAGCAGCAGGACGGCCTCCTCGTCACCGGGCAGTGCCCCGGTGAGCAGGTGGGAGACGGCCTCGATGGGCTGGTGGCCCGCGGTGACGAGCTGCTGGGCGGCCTCCCGGTGAAGAGCCCGTCGGTGGGCGGGCGGGATGTCGGCGTAGACCGCCTGGCGGAGCAGGTCGTGGCGGAAGACCAGGCAGTCTCCCTTGTCGGCGAGTACGTTGACGCGCACCGCCTCGTCCAGCATGCCGACCATGGCCGGCGAGGGCTGACCGCTCAGCGCGACGGCGTCCTGGAACCGGAACCGGCGCCCCAGCACGGCTCCGATCCGCAGCAGGCGCAGTGTGCCGGGGGAGAGTGCGGAAAGCCTGCCGCGCACACCGGCCACCAGCCCCGTCGGGACCGGCTCCCCAGGGGAGTTCGTGGACCGCAGCCCCGTGAGCAGCTCGACCGCCAGGAAGGGGTTGCCTCCGGCGCCTTCGAGCAGGTCGCGCACCTGTTCGTCGACGTCCGTCCCCAGGACGTCGTCGGCCAGCTGCGCGATGGCCGACGCCGACAGGGGGCCCAGACGTACGTCGACGGCCGGTAGGGCGCGGGACGCCGCAGCGAATATCTCGTCCGCCTCCCCGGACGCGTCCGGGCGCCGGGTCAGCAGCCACAGCACGGGGGAGGTGCGCACGCGCGCCGGAAGCTGCGCCAGGACGGAACGGCTCAGTGGATCCGCCCACTGCACGTCGTCCAGTCCGATGAGCACCGGGGTGCGCGCGGCCAGGGCCTCGATCTGCTCCGCCAGGTGCTGCACCAGCCAGATCCGGTGGTCATGACCCCGTGACAGATCCGCGAACGCCTCGTCCGACAGCAGGGGCCGGTCCTGGTGGGTGAGGCAGGCCATCAGCGAGGAGAGCGGCACCAGGTGGTGCAGTTCGTCGGCCTTGCCCAGGCCGACGGCGAAGCCCGCCGCTCCCGCGTGGCCGGCGCAGTCGTCGAGCAGCACCGTCTTGCCGATGCCCGCCTCGCCCCTGATCAGCGCCAAGGCCGCGCTGCCCGTACGCGCCACCGAGCCGACCAGCGCCCGGAGCCGCTCCACTTCGGCTTCCCGGCCGCGCAGACCGCCTCTGGACAGCGATTGCCCCGCCGCCGTCACAGGCGTTCCTTCCATCCACGAGCACCCGGCCGAGGCCAGGCCATACCACAATGACCGCTGCGTGTGCCCCGCACGACGCGCCGGTGATCCACTATGGCACGCACGGGGTGTGTTTGGCGGAAAAATGCGGATGGCTGGAAAAGGCCGCTCGGCGGGGAGGGGTGGCCGGTCGTCTCAGGCCGCGGTGGTGCCGGACGTCCCGGACGTCCGCCGGGCCGGAAACAGGCCCGGGCGCGGTACCCGCGGTTCCGCTCCGGCCCGGTGGGCGGCGGCTCCTTCGGAGCCGGACGCGTTGTTCGCGACGACGCCGCCGACCGTGCACGCGAGGGAACTGGCGGGGTCGGGCCCCATCAGACGGCCGTGGCGGGAGAGCGAGATGTTGGCCCGCCCGATCGTCGTACCCGGCTTGATCCGGGCCCGCACACCGTCGTCGAGCATCTCCAGCCCGGTCCAGTGACGGCGTACGTCCACCAGGATGTCGTCGCCCTGCGCCTGGCCGTTCAGCGAGGTGCCGGCCGCGCGGAAGACCACGTGGCGGCCGTTGTCGCGGGCGTGCCGGAGCACGGCGGCCACGTCCGCGGTGGTCTCGGCGATGACCACGACACGGGGCACCAGACGGTACGGGCTGGCGTCCGAGGCGTACCTCACCAGGTCCGAGATCCTGTGCAGGACCTTCTCTGGGCCCAGTTCGGCGACGAGGGCGTCCCGCAGGCCGTCCGGCGTACCGGAGGCCCGGTCGTCGGGGACCCGGTCGACGGAAGGACCGTCCGCCGGGTGCGGGCGCAGCGCACCCGGCTTCGGATCGAGCAGCGGCATGTGTGCTCCTTTCCTGCCGCGCCGTGCGTTCCCGTGCGGCTCGGCATCGGTCGGCCGTGTCGCGCGGTGGCTTTCCGGGGTGGTGGGGTGTTACTTGGTGGTGGCGTCGATGGCTTCTTCGATGAGGGCGATGACGCGGTCGGGGTGGGCGAGCATGACGAGGTGGGAGGAGTCGACCTCGGTGGTGGTCATGCCGGCGCGCTGGTAGCCGAAGCGTTCGACGTCGGGGTTGATGGTGTGGTCGGCGGAGGAGACCAGGCCCCAGGAGGGCTTGGTCTTCCAGGCGGCGGCGGGGGCCGGGTCGGCGAAGGCCTGGGCGGCGAGGGGGCGTTGGGAGACGGCGAGGATCTTGGCGGTCTCCGGGTCGACGTCGGCGGCGAAGATGGCGGGGAACTTGTCGGTGTCGACGGAGACGTCGGTGCCGGGGGTGTCGGAGCCCTCGACGGGGAAGGGGGTGTAGACGAGGGCGGTGGCGAGGTCGGAGTCGGGGAAGCGGCCCTGGAGTTCGCCGAGGCTTTCGCCGGTCTCCAGGGCGTAGCCGGCCAGGTAGACCAGGGCCTGGACGTTGTCCTCGACGCCGGCGACGGTGATGACGGCGCCGCCGTAGGAGTGGCCGACGAGGATGACGGGGCCGTCGATCTGGCGGATGACAGAGGAGATGTAGGCGGCGTCGCCGATGAGACTGCGGTTGGGTACCGCGGGGGCGACGACGTTCAGGCCGCGCTGGAGCAGGCCGGGGATGACGCGGGCGTAGCTGGAGGCGTCGGCGAACGCGCCGTGGACCAGGACGACGGTCGGCTTGGGGGAACGGGACATGACCGGACTCGATTCTCTCGCTCGGAGGAGGTGTTCGTGATGTGCGTGCCGGGACCGGGGCGAGGCGGGAGTGTGCTCCGCGCGCCCCGGTGGCTGCCGTGGGGTGCCGCGGTCCGCGTGCTCAGCCGCCCCAGCCGTCCAGGAAGGCCAGCAGTTCCGCGTTGACCACCTCCGGCTTCTCCTCCTGGCAGAGGTGACCGCACTGGGGGATCGGGACCCCGCGGACGTCACGGGCCATGCCCTTCCAGACGTCCAGCACGTCGTAGGCCTGGCCGACGGCGCTGAAGTCCTCGCCCCAGATGGTCAGCACCGGGCAGGCGATGGGCTGGTCCTCGTCCTCGCGGTCCTGGGCGACGTCCTCGGGGGCCGCGCGGTAGTCCATGCACGACCCGCGGACCGCCCCGGGCTGCTGGTAGGCGCGGACGTAGACGGCGATCTCCTCGGGCGTCAGCATCTCCGGGTCGTAGGACCAGCCGCGGTAGAAGTGCGTCAGCCAGGTCTCCTCCTTGCCCGCGATGAGCGCTTCGGGCAGGTCCGGTACCTGGAGGAAGGTGAAGAACCAGTACCCCTGCCGTGCCATGGCCACGTCGTAGGTGTCGGCGATCACCCGGGTCGGGATGTTGTCCATCGCGACGAACCGGTCGATGCGCTCCCGGTGGTCCTTGGCGAAGCGCGTGCCCACCCGCGCGCCCCGGTCGTGGCCGACCAGCGCGATCCTCTCGTGGCCGAGGTGGTCCATCAGGGCGAGGACGTCCCGCGCCATCGTGCGCTTGTCATACCCGGACGCCGGCTTCTCGGTGTCCCCGTACCCGCGCAGGTCGGGCGCGATGACGGTGTACTTCTCGGCGAGGACCGGGATCTGCTTGCGCCAGCCGTACCACGTCTCGGGGAAGCCGTGCAGCAGGTAGACGGGCGGGCCCTGGCCGGCGCTGACCCAGTGCTGGTTGATGCCGTTGAGCACCTTGGTGTGGTGGGTGATCTCCGTGGTGGCTGTCATGTCGACTCGCTAAGGTCGGAGGAACAATCACTGCCCACCCTGCGCCGGTTCCCGGGCGCGCCTTGTCCGGCAACGCACGCCGTTGTGCGCTTCCGTGCCCTGGTCAGTCGCCGGGATGGGCGCCGCGGCGCTGTCGTTCGGTGGCACCGCCCCAGACGCCGTACGCCTGCCGGGAGTTCTCGGCGAAGGACCGGCAGTCGGACTGCACCGGGCAGCCGCGGCAGACGGCGATGGCGCGCGCTTCCCTGCGTTTGCGGGCACCGCCGCGCTCGCCTGCCGGGGAGAAGAACATCGAACTCTTCATGCCCCGGCAAGCGGCTTCGGCCTGCCACTCCCAGACCTGCAACAATGGCTTGGTGGTGGATTTCACGTTTTCTCACCATCTCTCGACGACGCAGGCGTACGTGAGCTGCTCGGAAAGGACCGGCTCCCCTACTGAGGGGCAGCCTAAATACGGGATTCGGGCCCCTCTTGCTTGTCGACGCCCGAGTTCTTGCCTGTGGAGGACCGGCCGCCCGCACACAGGAGGGGCCGCCCGACGCGGCACGGCGTCGAACGGCCCCTCGGTGCGGATCAGCCCTCGAAGACCTCGCGCAGGCGGGCTTCCTGGTCCCGGTCGAGGTTCGAGCGGATGAGCTCGGCGTGCTCCGTGGGGAACGCCTCCTTCACCCGGTCGAGCACCTCGTCCTGGGTCAGCAGGAACAGCGCGGACGTGCCGCGGGTCACCTGTGCCTTCACCGACTCGATGAAGTCGTCGTCGATGCCCACGTCGGCCAGTTTGCCGCCCAGGGCACCGGCGGCGGCCCCCACGGCGGCGCCGAGCAGCGGCATGAGGAAGATGAGGCCGAAGAGCAGCCCCCAGAAGGAGCCGGACAGGGCACCCGCCCCGACCAGATCGGTCAGTTGCTTGGTCTTGGGCTTCTTCGCCTTCTCGGGCCAACTGACGGTGGCGGCGTCCACCACGGTGATCAGCTCCTGCTTCTGCAAGCCGAGCAGTGTCTGCTCCACCTGCTCCGCACTTTCCGGCGTGTCGAATTTCCAGACCGTCAGCGTGGCCATCGATGAACCTTTCCGTTCGCGGCTGTGCGTACCAGTAAAGATCCGCCCGCGGCGTTCCCACAGAGCCGGCCGCCCCGGCGTGCGGTGTCAGCACACATCGATGCACGCAGAGGCAGGAACGCCACCGCTCGCCGCGAACCACCGGCCGGCGGCGGTCGTGTCCGGCAGCCGGCGGGACAGGCCGGCTCGCACCCGTTCGGCTCCGGCCTCCCCTTCCACGGCCTCCAGCCGGTTGCGCGCGTACAGGCGCAGGAGAGCGTGCAGCCGGAAGCGGTCGCCGACGACGTCGAGGAGCCCGGCCTCCACGAGTTCGCCGAGGACGCCTTCGGCGCAGGAGAGGTCCCGGCCGAGCAGATGCGCGGCGCAGGCCGCGCCGGCGTCCGGACCGGGCACGACGGACAGGCGCCGGAACAGCCGGGCGGCATCCGGAGTGAGCCGCCGGTAGGAGAGGTCGAAGGCCGCGGAGACCCTGCGGTCCCCGGCCACCAGGACGTCGAGCCAGCGCTTGTCCACGGCGAGCCGGTCGGCCAGGCGCCGCACGCTCCAGCCGGTACGCGTCGCGAGCCGGCTACCGGCGATCCGCAGAGCCAGGGGCAGGTAGCCGCACCGCAGGGCCACCTCACCGAGGGCAGCGGCTTCCCGGCGGGCGCGCTCCTGCCCGATCATCCCGCCGAGGAAGGCGAAGGCTTCCTCGGCGGACAGCACTCCCAGACCCATGCGGCGCACGTCGCGGGGGCCGGTGAGCGCCTTGCGGCTGGTCACCACGCACATGCCCCGGCCCCGTCGGGGCAGCGACGGCGCGATCCGGGACTCGTCGCGGGCGTTGTCGAACACCAGCAGGCAGCGCCGGTCGCCCAGGAGGCCCTGGTAGAGCGCGGCCCGCCCGGCGGCACCAGCCTCGGCGATCTCCGTGTCCGCGACGCGGAACTCCTTGAGCACGCTCAGCATGATGTCCGCCGCCGAGGGCGGATCCTCGTCCATGCCCCGCAGGTCCATCACCATCTGGCCGTCCGGGAAGCGTTCCGCCAGCCGGCACCGCCCCCGTATGCGCGCTGCTCGGTCCGGCCACCCGTGCAGGACGAGCAGGGTCCGGTACTCCAGCGCGCCGGCCGGCCGCGAACGTGACGGGGCCGCGGCCGGCCTGGTCCGGGGCCGGTCCGCGGCCCCAGGTGTGGTCACGGGCAGGGCCTTTCAGGACGTGATGTACCTCGTGCGGTGGCTGTGAAGGGAACGTGCGGTGGCGGTGGCGGGCCCGGTCAGCCCAACTGGTCGGCCCAGTCGGCCGGCACCCGTCCCGCGGGTCCGGGAACGGGCTGGTCGGCCGGGTGGCTGTGCGGCGGCGCGAGCCGCGGTCCCGTCTCGTACAAGGTCGACGTGTCGTAGTCCCAGAACCACTCCTCGCCGGGTTCGAAGCTCTGGATGACCGGGTGGCCGCTCGTTCTGGCGTGGGCGGTGGCGTGCTTGGAGGGGGAGTCGTCGCAGCAGCCGATGTGGCCGCAGCTCGCGCAGCGCCGCAGGTGGAACCACCAGGCGCCGGTGGCTTCGCACTCCACGCAGCCGGTGCCGCTGGGCGGGACGTCGGGGGAGATGCTGTTGGATGTCGTCACTGTCTCTCCACGGGGTGTGGGGCGGGGCCGAGGGGGCGGGGGCGGGGCGGCGGCCGGGCGGACGACGGAAGGCGGCCAACCGGTCGGCTGACCGCCTTTCCACGCAGGCGGTACCCGCTGCGCGCGTGCCGTCCCGCCCGCGGTCAGCTGGTGTGCAGAGCGGCGTGCAGGGTGCGGGCCGCCAGGGTGATGGCGAGCTCCGCGCCGTGGGTCTCACGCAGGGCGTTGAGCATCACGAAGTCGTGGATGACGCCTTCGACGCGGACGGCGCTGACCGCGACACCGGCCTGGCGCAGCTTGGACGCGTACGCCTCGCCCTCGTCGCGCAGCACGTCGGCCTCGGCGGTGATGACCAGGGCCTGGGGCAGGCCGGCGAGCTGCTCGGTGGTGGCGCGCAGCGGCGAGGCGGTGATCTGGGCGCGCTCGGCCTCGTCGGTGGTGTACTGGTCCCAGAACCACTGCATGCCGTCGCGGCGCAGGAAGTAGCCCTCCGCGAACTGGTGGTAGGAGCCGGTCTCGAAGTTCGCGTCCGTGACCGGGTAGAACAGCACCTGCTGCACCAGGGAGACGTCACCGCGCTCCTTGGCCATCAGCGTCAGCGCCGCCGCCATGTTGCCGCCGACCGAGTCACCGGCCACGGCGAGGCGGGACGCGTCCAGGCCCTTGGCGGCGCCGTCCTTCACGATCCACTGGGCGACCGCGTAGTTCTGCTCGATGGCGACCGGGTAGCGGACCTCGGGGGAGAGGTCGTACTCGGGGAAGACCACGGCCGCGTGGGCGCCGACGGCGAGTTCGCGGACCAGGCGGTCGTGGGTGTGGGCGTTGCCGAAGACCCAGCCGGCGCCGTGGATGTAGAGGATGACCGGCAGCGTGCCCTCGGCGCCGGCCGGCTTGACGATCCGGGCCCGCACCGAGCCGGTCGGACCGCCCTCGACGGTGATCCACTCGTCGTCGACCGCGGGCTTGGCGATGTCGCCGGACTGCACCTCGTCGACCGTCTTGCGGCCCTCGACCGGTCCCAGGTCGGCCAGGTACGGCGGGTTGGCGGTCGCCTCGGCGAACGCGGCCGCGGCGGGCTCCAGCACCGGCTGCACCGGCTCGTACACGTAAGACATTGCACACTCCTGAGACGTCATGGATGTGCCGGTGGTCCCGGCGCGGCCATGCTCACCGGATGAGGGATCCACTGGACTGCGGCCACGGTATGGCCGCTGCCCCGTCCGCTCTTGCGTGCGGGCGCACGCACTCTGACCACCCCGTGCACAAGGAGGCGGGCAGGCCGGCCGGGCGAAGGCCGGCACCAGGGGCGCCCCGCACCGGCCGTGGATCCGCACGTACGGCCGGACGGCATCCGGCCACAACCGTGCGCTCTCGGTGCCCCGGCCGTGCACGGATCGGCAAGTCCCCGGCGGTCGTGCGTCTAACGTTCGCCGCGGAGACGCACCTGAACCCGTGGCGGTGCGTCCCGCCGGCCGCAAGCCGGCGCGGAGGGAGCTCAGATGCCCGCGGCTCACCGCGCACCACCCCTGGAGGCGGACGTCGACACGGTCGTCCCGCGGCCCGCCGGTGCACGCGCACAGTGGTCGGTTCCCGCCCGGCACCGCCGCGACGGGGCGCCGCCCCCTCCACCGCGGGCTCCCTGCTCGCGCTTTTGTCCACCGCGCACAGGACACCCCGAGGTCATGTCTGAACCAGTACACACAGCGGCAGGGAACGGCGAGAGCCTCTTCACGGTCGTGGTCGCCGCCCTCGCCAATCTCTGCATCGCCCTGGCCAAGGTGGTCGCCGGCCTGATCAGCGGCTCCAGCGCGATGCTGTCGGAGGCCGCGCACTCGCTCGCCGACACCGTCACCGAGGTGCTGCTGCTGACCTCCCTCAAACGCAGCGCCCGCCCCGCCGACGACGAGCACCCCCTCGGCCACGGCCCCGAGCGCTGGATCTGGGCCCTGCTCGCCGCCGTCGCCACCTTCGTCGGCGGTGCCGTCTTCTCCCTCTACGACGGCATCCACACCCTGATCGACGGCGAAGACCCCGGCGACCCCCTGGTCTCCTACGTCGTCCTCGTCGTCGCCTTCCTCCTGGAGGGCTACTCGCTGCGCACCGGCCTCAAGCAGGCCCGCGGGGAGGCGGCCCGCGTCAAAGTGCCCTTCGGGCGCTTCCTGCGCCGCACCCCCGACACCGCCGTCAAGGCCGTCGTCCTGGAGGACTCCACCGCCCTGATGGGCCTGCTGCTCGCCGCCGTCGGACTGCTCGGCGGACAGCTGACCGGCTCCGGCGTCTGGGACGGCATCGCCTCCCTGTGCATCGGCGCGCTGCTGCTGTACGTCGCCTGCGTGCTCGGCCGCTCCAACGCCGAGTTCCTCATCGGCCGCGCGCTCCCGCGTGACGTGCGGGAGCGGATACGCGTCGAGCTGCTCCACGTGGAACACATCGAAGCCGTACTGGAGTTGACGACCCTCGTGCAGGGCCCGCGCGAGGCCCTGGTCGCCGCCAAGGTCGACTTCCGGGGCACGGCGACGGCGGCCGACATCGTATGGGCCTGTGAACGTGCGGAAGCGCGACTGCGGGAGTCGTTCCCGGTGATCAGACGGCTGTACCTGGATCCGACACCCGGTCTCGGGCAGGCCGTGGGGAGAGGATGAGCGTCCAGCCGTGAGGCGTACCGGGCCTGTGGCCTGTGTACCCCTCCCGCCGACGGGGCGACGCCGTCGGGCTTGCCCCGCGGGGGTGTCATGGGCGACGAAGCGGCTCGGCCCGGCGGCCGGACGCACCGGCCGCGGGTGCGCGACGTGGTGGCCGAGGTGGCCCCGGAGGAACTACCGCTGGTGGCGGGGGTGGCCGGGTTCGACGACGCCACGGTCGTACGGCGGCTGGGCGGCCGGAGCCGGCGCAGCGACACGCTCGGCTTCGGCCTCGGCGAGGTCGCCACGCTGGTGACTCCGGTGGTGTGGCTGGCGCTGCACCAGACTGCGCAGCAGATCGTGGGTACCGCGGTGGACAGCGGGGTCGCCAGGGCGAGATCAGCGCTGCGCAAGCTCTTCCGCCGGCCGGCCGAAGCCGTTCACGGTTCCGCCGCTGAGCCGTGAACGGTCCGCGAACTGCTGATCGGCGCGCAGAAGACGGCGCGGTGGACATCCCGCAGCTCGTCGGCGTGGCCGAGCAGGGCATCCGCTGCTGGAGTCAAGCGCCATGGCATGTATCCGGCCGGGATGGTCCAGACGTACCTGGTCCACCCCGTGGTGCGGGGCGGCAGTGACGTGTGTCGATCGGGGCCTGGGCAGGCGGTTCCCGGGAGCGGCGCAGACATGCTGCCCGAGCAGCCGACCCGCCGCACGACGGCACAGCCCCGTGCGAAATACTCTCCCGATGAGTTCACGCACTTCCCCGATCAGCCAGCCGATCACGATACGGAGGGCCGTCGCGAGGGATGCCAAGCGGCTCACGCGGCTCGTGCGCGGCTCAGGCGCCTACCAGGGCCAGTACGCGGCCGCGGTCGCGGGCTACCGGGTCGGCCCTGACTACATCGAGGCCCATCGCGCCTTTGTGGCCGTCGGCGCCGACGAGCAGGGAGGCCGGGTCCTCGGGTTCTACTCGCTCGTCCTCGCTCCGCCGGAGCTCGACCTGCTGTTCGTCGCCGACGAAGCGCAAGGACGGGGTATCGGACGGCTGCTCGTCGCGCACATGCAGTCCGAGGCCCGGGCCGCCGGGCTCGACCGTGTCAAGGTCGTGTCGCATCTTCCCGCCGAGGACTTCTACCACCGCGCCGGTGCGGTGCGGACCGGGACCGCGCTCGCGAACCCGCCCGCCGTACCGTGGGACCGTCCCGAATTCGAGTTCCGCATCCCTTCGGAATGACGCGCCGTGCCGGTTCGCACGGCTGACGGCGAGCGGCGGTCCCTCCCGCCGACACCCTCGCTTCGCCTGCCGATGCTCGGCACCCCTGTGCCGGTCCGACCGGTACGCCGATCCGACCCACGCTGCGTGCGGCGTGTTCCCGCCGCAGTCGCCCAGTGGCCGCACTGTGACAAAGCGATCGACGCGCGGCGGCTCATCGGGCACCGGGTCCTGGCGCCATCGATGAACTTCGGCCCGTCGACCGCCAACGCCGTCCTCGCGCTCAACGGGAGCCCGGCGGCAGGAACGGATCGAGGAGCGGCGCGTCCGCCGGGCCGGGGAGGCGCTGGCCGCCTCGGCCGGCTGGGCTTCCGCGTCAGGGACGTCACAGCCCGCTCGGCGAGGTCATCGGGGGGACGTGCGGCCGTGGGTGTGCGGCGCTTCGTCCGTGTGTGCCCGCTGGAAGGTTCCGTACAGCAGCCACAGGGCCGGTATCAGCAGCACCGCGCCGCAGGCCAGGGCGATGAGACAGGCGGAGAGCACGGCGGCCTGGGAGGCGGCCTGGCCCACGGTGAGGCTGCCGACCAGCATGGCCGGGTACTGGGCCGCGCCCCATGCCCACAGGATCGCGGCGACGGCCAGCGCAGCCGCTCCCCGGGCCGCGACGTATCGCCGCCGCGTCAGCAGACCGAGGCCCGCGACACCGCTGATCGCGCTGAGAACGACGAGGGGCAGCGCCCGGTGGGTGAGCCCGTGGAACAACTGGGGAGCGTCGGTGTGCAGCACGGCGATCCCGGCCAGGGCGACGGCTCCGCTCGCCAGTCCGCTGGCCACCGCACGGCGGGCGAAGGCCCGCGCCAGTTCCGCGTCGCCCTCGCGGTCGGCGTCCGCGCACAGGTAGACGGCGGCGAGATGCGCGCACGTCAGGACGGCCAGGACACCGCCGAGCGCGGAGGTGGGGTTGAGCCAGCTGGTGATCACGTTCCCCTCGGCGAGGCCGGCCGGCACCCGTCCCGAGGCGACTGCGCCGGCGACGGCGCCGAGGAAGAAGGGGGTGACCAGTGAGGAGACGGCGAAGCACGCACCGAAGAGCCGGCGTTGCCACAGCTCGGTGCTGGCCTTGCGGAAGGCGAAGGCGGCGCCACGGGCGATGATGCCGAGGGCGGCGAGGGTCAGCGGCAGGTAGAGGGTGGACATCACGGCGGCGAAGACCGGTGAGAAACCGGACCAGAGCAGCACGATCACGAAGATGAGCCAGACGTGGTTCGCCTCCCAGACCGGCCCGATGCTGTGCTCGATGAGCCGTCGCTGTGCGTCGCCCCGGCGTGCACCCCCGGCGAGCAGATCCCACACACCGGCACCGAAGTCGGCGCCTCCGAACAGGGCGTAACACGTCAGCCCGACCCACATGACGGCGAGGGCGGTGTCGGCGAGCACGGTGCCTCCAAGGACGGCTGCGGTTCGCTGGCGGTGGAGCCGGGACGAGGGCCGAAGGAAGACCGGTCCCGTCGGAAGTCCCCACGCTGTGGAGTCAGACCACGGGGTACCCCCGCACGTCCGCTTCCTGCGGTGCGGTGGGAACGGCCGTTGCCCGAGCCAGGCGGCGCAGCACGTACACCGTCGCGACGGTCATGGCGGCGTACACCACCAGCACGAGCCACAGGCCCGCCATCAAGCCGGGCGCCGGGTTCACGGCGTCCCGTACGCTCATCACGCCCCAGACGATCCACGGCTGGCGGCCCAGTTCGGTGACGCTCCAGCCGCTCTCCAGTGCCACTACGGACGCCGGTCCGGAGAGGGCGACGAGCAGCAGGAGCAGACGGCTCCCACGCCGGTCGAGGAGTTCACCGCCGTGGCGCCGGGCGCGCCACCACGCCATGAGCAGCCACAGGCCGAGGGCGAGCAGGAAGAAGCCGACGCCGACCATGAGGTCGAAGGCCCAGTGGACGCCGGTGACGGCGGGCCACTGGCTGCGGGGCACCGTGTCCAGTCCCTTGACGACCGTGTCCGTCCGGTAGCCGACCAGTAGGGAGAGTCCGTCGGGGATCTCCAGGCCGTACTTGAGTCCGTCCTGCCCGGCGACGCCGCCGATGGTCAGCGGGACGTGGGAGCCGGTGCGGTACACGCCCTCGATGGCCGCCAGTTTGACCGGCTGGTAGTCGGCCAGGAAGCGGGCGGCCCAGTCGCCCACCACGATCTGGAAGGGGGCGACGACCGCGCCGACGGTGAACGGAATGGCGAAGCCCGCCTTGTGGTAGGCGTCGCGGCGGCCCCGCAGCAGGGCGACGGCGTACACGGCGGCGGTCAGGAACGAGGACACCATGAACGCGGCGAGGATCATGTGCACCGTCTGCGGCGGACTCGCCGGGTTCAGCATCGCCGCCCAGGGGTCCACGTGGACCACCTTGCCGTCGTGCAGCGTGAAGCCGCGGGGTTGGTTCATCCAGGCGTTCGCGCAGACGACGAAGAACGCCGATGCGGTGCCGGCGATCACGATGGGGATGCCCGTGAGCAGGTGCCTGCGGGGCGTCAGCCGGTCCCAGGCGTAGAGGTAGATGCCGAGGAAGATGGCCTCGATGAAGAAGGCGATGCCCTCAAGCGCGAAGGGCAGCCCGATGACCTGGCCGAAGCGTCCCATCAGACCGGGCCACAGCAGCCCCATCTCGAAGCTGAGGATGGTGCCGGACACCGCGCCCACGGCGAACAGCACGCCCATGGCCCGCGCCCAGCGCCGCGCCAGCAGTTGCAGCGCCGGATCGTTCCTGCGGATGCCCAGCCACTCCGTGAGAAGGGTCAGCGCCGGCAGGCCCACCCCGAGGCAGGCCACCACGATGTGCCAGGCCAGCGAGAACCCCATCTGGGCCCGCGCCGCCGACAGGTCCCCCTCCGTCGCGGCACGTGCCAGGACGATGACGGGATGCGTGCCAGGGGCAACAGCGATGTCGTTCACAAGCACTCTCCCGTGCGCCCGAAGACCGTCACCGCAGGCTGCCCCTGTGTCACCGGCATCAGCTTGCGGCCACCTCGGGGTAACCCGCACGAGTCGTGGCAAACCGCATCAGCGGCTCGCCGCCGGAACGCGGGTCCCGAGCCGGACCACGGGCGTGGGCCGCGGCCCCGGCGAGCAGCGTTTCTCGCAGGTCAGAGGGGATTGACCCCGCAGGTGCCCACCCTTGCGCCAAGGCCGGAGGCCCGCCAGCGGAGGCACACCCCATCCCCGTAGCCGGGACTTCTATCGCGCCCATGCCAAGCCGGCGACTCGGAGGGCGAGCGAAGGTCCTTCCTCCTCCGGGTGGACGTCCCGCTCGTCCGTCTCCTGCTCCAAAGGCGACACGGGCTGTCCGTCGAGCAGGTCCCGGACCCGGCGCCGCGCAACGACCAGCGGCGACCGAAGCCGCCCCCGGCTGCTGTTTGCCGTCTGCGCAGGTGGGGACCCGCCTGCCCATGAGTGCTACGCCACGCCCACGCCCGCGGATGCGGCAGAGCCGCCTGCTGTGGCTGCTGGACCGCCTGGAGCGGGAGCCCAGGGGTGACGCGGTGATCGAGGGGATCCGCAAGGGGGTGCGGGCCCTGCCGCTCGGTGACGGACGGGACCTGCTGCACGGCAGGTGGCTGGGGCACCCGGTGCATCCGCTGATGGTGCAGGTGCCGATCGGCAGCTGGTTGTCGGCGGCGGTACTGGACCTGTACCCCGGCCGCTCCCGTGAGGCGGGCCTCCTGGTCGGTGTCGGCCTGGCCTCCGCCGCGCCCGCGGCCCTGGCGGGCTGGGTCGACTGGGCGGAGCTGCACCGCCAGCAGCAGCGTGTCGGTCTGGTGCACGCCCTGGCGAACTCGGCGGCCGTCGGTCTGTACGCCGCCTCGCTGACCAGCCGGGCCAGGGGACGGCACGCGGCTGGCCGGGCCTACGGCTTCCTGGGACTGTCGGCGGTCGCACTCGGCGGCATGCTGGGCGGTCACCTGGCCTACCGCCAGGCGTCCGGCGCCAACCACGCCGAAGAGGTCCCGCACGTCGTCACCCAGGGCTGGCACCGGATCGGAGCCGTGGCGGACTTCCCGGTCGACCGGCCGGTACGGCGCAGCGTGGACGACGTCCCGGTCCTGGTCGTCCGGGAGACCGGAGGGCGGATCCACGCCCTGGCCGAGCGGTGCAGCCACCTCGCCGGACCGCTCTCCGAGGGCACCGTCTCCGACGGCTGCGTCCGGTGCCCGTGGCACGGCAGCGTCTTCCGGCTCTCGGACGGCTGGAACGTCCGCGGCCCGGCCACCGCGCCCCAGCCGTCCTTCGACACCCGGATCACCGACGGTCACGTCGAGATACGCCTGCGCCAACAGGACGGGGACGGGCAGCGACGCACGGAAACGGAAGCCCATGAACACGGCAGCTGACGGCCGCCTCACCCCACGTCTGCACGGGCTGCTGCGGCGCACCGGGAGCCAGTACGCGGCAGGGCACGACCGGCCGCTGGCCGGCTACCTCGCAGCCATGGCGGGTTTCGTTGCGTACACGACGGCCTGGGCCACCGCCGTACGGCTCCGCGGCCGGCCGCTGCCCGACCGGCCCGAGCCGTGGGACGTGGTCCTGACCTCGGTCGCCACGTTCCGGCTCAGCCGACTGCTGACCAAGGCATCGGTCACCAGCCCGCTGCGCGCCCCGTTCACCGAGTACGTCGCCCCGCAGGGCCCGGCCGAAGTGCACGAGGAGGCCAAGTCCGAGGATGCCAGGCACACCGTCGGCGAACTGGCCACCTGCCCCTTCTGCATGAGCGTCTGGGTGGCGTCCACCCTGACCGCCGGCCAGCTCCTGTGGCCGCGTGCGACACGCACCGCCATGGGCACGCTGGCCGCCCTCGCCGGGGCGGACACGCTGCAACTGGCGTACAGCGCGCTGATCGAGAAGACGTCCGGCGAATGACCCGCCGACGCAACGCGGTGGATCCGTCACCACACCGGCGAGGGACGGGCCGGAGCGTGGGCGGGTTCTCTTCACGGCGTCCCCGCTCTGCTGTTGTGCGGGGGCACCGTCCGCGCGGGTGAAGGCGGTGGCAGAGGGTACCCGCCGGGGCATGCTCAAGCGCGCACTGTGGCAGGGACTGCTCGCCGGCGCCGCCGGAGGAGTCGTGATGACCCTCGGTGAGAAGATCGAGCAGTCCGTCACCGGCCGGCCCGACTCCCATGTGCCCGCGCGGGTTCTCCAGCGGCTGACCGGCCTGCCCGAACGTCCCGGCAGACAGCCGCTGCCGCTCAACTGGGTCATGCACTACGGCCTCACCAACGACCAGATCCTCGAAAACGCGACCGGCGTCGGCGCCCTCACCCGCCAGGAGCTCGCCGTGGACCTCCTCCACAAGGCCGTCTACGCCTTCACCACCGGCGCCGTCGCCGACGCCCTCGCCGCCCGCGGCGGACCCGGCCCCGGACAGCGCCACGCTGCCGCCCGCCCCGGCCGCCACACCGGCTTCGGCCCCCTGCCCCGCGGCCACGCCTACGGAGCAGACGGCGGAAAGTGAGGGGGTGTGGAGTGATTCCACCGAGAATCCGCTGATCCGCTCGTGCTCGTCCGCGCGACCTGCGCCTGCAACGGCTGGCAGCGCACCTCCCGGTCGGCCACGAGGTGCCCCAGGTCGTCGCGCGACGGCTCCCGGGTATGTCAGCTCTTCCCCATGGCCTCGGCGGCCTTGACGGCCTTGGCCATGGCGGCGAGGGTCTCTTAGTCGAAGAGGTTGCGGATGTCGCCGTGCCGGCGCACCAGCAGAGCCACTACGTCGATGCCGGGTGCCCAGCGGTCGCGCCCGGACTCCGCGGTCAAGGCTCGCACCCGGGAAGAGGATCTCTGCGAAGGGTTCCGTCCGCCCGGGGGCCCGCACCCGGATTGCAGGCGGACGACAGGATGCCCAGGCTGGAAGGAGCGAGGCCGGGAAGTGGTCGCCGGCCGGCGACCGGCTGGTCACCGTGCCGGTGCGACGTCCCGACGTACGGCAGCGACGACACGTCTCGACGAGGTGGCACATGACATCAGCGACGACGAGCGACGCGGCGGAGGAGTTCCGTCGGCTCAGCGACGACGATCCGGAGCTGCAGGCCCACGGCACGTACTACTCGTGCAGCTTCCTGCTGGACATGGACCCCCACCGGTTCCTCGTGCGGATGCACAAGGGAAAGGTGGACGAACTGATCACCGACCCCGAGCCGTTGGCGGCCTACGACTTCGCGATCCGCGCGGACGCGGAGACATGGCAGGGCTTCTGCCGGGAGACGCCTCCGCCGATGTGCCACGGCATCTGGGCGGCCACGTTCCGGCGGGGCATGCGCCTGGAGGGCGACCTGCTCGTGCTCATGCAGAACCTGCGCTGTGTGACCCGGCAGCTGGAGCTGCTGCGCGTCACGGGCCCCCTCGGGCCGGCAGACGAGGCCGGACCCGCCCCATCCCCCTCGTGAGACATAGGAGCTCCTCATGGTCAGCGGCAGGATCTCCCCGGTCACCGGCCACTACGTCACCATCGACGTGGAGGACGCGCAGTACAGGGTGTTCTACCTGGAGAACGGG
Organism: Streptomyces corchorusii; assembly: GCF_001514055.1. Taxonomy (NCBI): domain Bacteria; kingdom Bacillati; phylum Actinomycetota; class Actinomycetes; order Kitasatosporales; family Streptomycetaceae; genus Streptomyces; species Streptomyces corchorusii. Next base: position 258,394 of record NZ_KQ948352.1, read on the forward strand.
CAGGGCACGCCTCTGGTGTGCCAGCACACAGCGGGCTGCCACAACCACCAGTGGCGGGGCCTCCTGGAGGACGAGGAGATCACCGGCCGCTACCGGGTGATCGCCTACGACCTCGCCCGGCACGGCAAGTCGGACCCGCCGTGGAACCAGGAGTGGTGGAAGGAGGAGTACCGGCTCACCGCGGACCACTTCACGTCCTTCATCGTCGCCTTCTGCGACGCCCTCGAACTGCAGGACCCGATCTTCATGGGGTCGTCGTTCGGGGGGAACGTGGCCCTGCAACTCGCCCTGCGGCACCCGGACCGGTTCAAAGCGGTGATCCCCGTCGAGGGCGCGGACTACTCACCCGGCTTCTACCTCGACTGGTGGCAGCATCCCCACGCCAATGCCGCCCAGGTGTGCGCCAGCGGCGTGTGGGACCTCATGGCACCGCAGTCCCCGGAACAGGACCGCTGGGCAACCTGGTTCTACTACACCCAGGGATCGGAGGCGTTCAAGGGCGACCTGTACTTCTACTCGGTCGACCACGATCTGAGGGACCGGCTGGACGACATCGACGGCGACCGGTGTCCCGTGATCATGCTGACCGGCGAGTACGACTACCTCACCACCCCCGAGGACGGGCGCCGGACCGCAGAGGCCATCCGCGGAGCGGAGTTCATCGAGATGAAGGAGATCGGCCACTTCCCGATGAGCGAGAACTACCCGCGCTTCGCCCAATACCTGGGGCAGGCCCTGGAGCGGATCGAGAAGCGGACCGGCTCCTAAGAACGGTGCGGGCTTATGGGCTGGAGCGGATGGCTCGTGACCTTGCTTCCGTCTGGCCTCGTTTGGTTGGAGCAACTCGGCGCATGGCGCCGACGGTGATCGGCTCACCGTTGCTGCGGGCGCTTGCCGACGGAGGGCTTGACTGAGCGATCCCGGTTGTGGAGCGTCACCGTGTGTCTTCTTCTGGCTGGTGGCCGAGGTGGTAGCCCAGGCGCATCTCGTAGTCGCCCGGCTGATTGCGTCCTGCGGCGAGCGCGGCCGGAAGCCTGCGCTTGGACCCCGGCCAGCCGAAGGAGTGCATGTAAAGGTCGTAGGAGGACTGCAGATCCTCTGCTGACGGCAGCGTGTACCGGTTGATTCGCTGCTTCACCGCGGCGATCGATTCTTTGTCGAAGGAGGCGATTCGGCGGGCGAGCGTGTCGACGAGCACATCGAGTTCGCCGTCGCGGACGGTGCGGTTGACCCAGCCGTACCGCTCCGCCAGCTCACCCGGGTAGTCGTCGCTGGACAGGGCCACCTCCAACGCCCGGGCACGGCCGAGCAGCAGCGGCAGATGTTCAAGGCCGCCTCCGCCCGGCAGGTTGCCGTTGGCCGTCTCGGGCTGGCAGAACAGTGCGCGTTCACTGGCGAAACGCATGTCCATCGCCTGGATCATCTCGCTGCCCACGCCTCTGACCCGGCCCCGGACCTTGGCGATCGAGACGACGGGCAGGCGTGACAGGCGGGTGCTGGCATCGATCAGCAGCGGGTATCCGCTTGCGCCCAGTTCCTTGGGAGTCTCAGCTACCCGGGTGGTGTCGTAGTGGTTCAGGAAGTAATCGGGGTTCGCCGACTCGAACACGGCCACCCGCAGCTCCGAAGCGGCCTCCATCTGGTCGACAAGCCTCGGAAGCTCCTTGATCATCTCCGGGGACACCAGGTTGATCGGTGGGCTGTCGAATGTGATCCTCCACAGCCGCCTGGTCTCGGCGGTCACGGAGAAATGGGTCCATTCCTTCACGGATGCGTCTCCTTGGCTTGCACTCGTGTCGCCTGGAAGCAGGTCATACGAACGAGGCGAGGTGTACGGGAGGCCCGGCGGTGCCGGGTCGGGTCCACGCGTCCCGCTCGGTGGTCGGCAGCTGGCCGCAACAGGTGCACCAGTCCGCGGACCGGCGTACGCGACCACCCTTTCACGGCCGCACGCTTCATGGGTTCGGCCCCGGCCGGCAGCCACGCCGGCCGGGGTGTTGAGGCCGGTGCCGTTCACCCGCCATGTAGCAGGCGCCCCGGTGGGTCTGCACGGGCAGCCGGCCGACCCGATACCGAGTTCGAACGGAGTCCTTTCCGCGACGGCGGCCGACTACCGGCAGTTGCTCGTGTGGGCCCGTAAGCGGGGTGCGGTGCGCCGGGCCGGTGCAGAGGGCACCGGCACCTTCGGCGCGGGCCTGTCCCGCTACCCGGGCCGGTTCGCTTCGAAGACCTGAACCTGCTGAGCCAGCCGACCCGCTCGACGCTCAGGCCGCCGCGCGAGCCGTGCTCAGTGGCCGCGCCCGGGCCCGGGTCTGGGCCGTACCCGCCGGCTCGTCGCGGATCGCCACGAGCCGGTGCCGCCGCACGCCCCCGTCCAGAGTGGCGGAAGGCGCGTTCGGAACCGGGCACAGATTCGGGCTGCGTTGCCGACGCGCCCGTTGCGAGCCCCTGGCGTGCCGGGTTACCAGCTGCTGCTGGTCACGCCAGGGAGCTCGCCCGCGTGGGCCATCTCGCGTACGCGGATGCGGGACAGGCCGAATGCGCGCAGGTAGCCGCGGGGGCGGCCGTCCACGGAGTCGCGATTGCGCAGGCGGGTGATGCTGGCGTCGCGGGGATGCCGGCGCAGTTCCCGCTGGGCGGCGGCGCGGTCCTCGTCGGAGCTTCCGGGGAACGCGATGATCGCCTTCAATGCGGCGCGGCGCGCGGCGTACCGGGCCACGACGAGGCGCCGCTGGCCGTCCTTCGCGATCTTGCTCTTCTTCGCCATCAGACCTTCCCCCCACGGGCGCGGATGCGGGCCACCGCGGCCTCGATGCCGATCGTGTCGACCGTCTTGATGCCCTTGGCGGAAAGCGCGAGCCGGACGTGCCGGCCTTCACTCGGCAGCCAGTAGCGCTTGCTCTGGATGTTGGGGTCGAAACGGCGCTTGCTCCGCCGGTGCGAGTGGGAGATGTGATGGCCGAAGCCGGGCTGTCGGCCGGTGAGTTGGCAGTGGGCGGACATGGCTGTTCCTCCTTGGGGTGGATGCGGCAGCACACTAGCGCCAGATGAAAATGAAAACCAATCTCTTGTATGGTGCTGCCCATGGCCCGTAACGAACTGCGCCCGATCATCAAGCTGAGGTCCACCGCCGGCACTGGCTACACCTACGTGACCCGCAAGAACCGCCGTAACAACCCCGACCGGCGCACCCTGCGCAAGTACGACCCGGTCGCCGGCCGCCACGTCGACTTCCGTGAGGAGCGCTGAGAGCCGTGAAGCCCGGAATCCACCCCGCCTACCGCCCGGTCGTCTTCCGTGACCGGGCCGCCGACTACGCCTTCCTCACCCGGTCCACGGCCACGAGCGACAAGACCGTCGAATGGGAGGACGGCAACACCTACCCGGTCATCGACGTCGAGATCTCCTCGGCGAGCCACCCCTTCTACACCGGCACCCAGCGGGTCCTGGACACCGCGGGGCGGGTCGAGCGCTTCGAGCGGCGCTACGGACGCGGACGGAGCAAGCCGTGAACCGGGACGAGGCGCGGCTGCCGGTCGCGATCGTCGCCGGGTTGCACGCCGACGCCCGCCGGGCCGCCGTAGAGCAGATCCTGCGTACGGTCCCCGGCTCGGTCGCGCTGCACCACGACCTGACATCCGCCGCCGACAGGATGGTGCACCGGACGGTACGCGACGCCGACGGCCTGCTGGGCAGCGGCGATGCCCCCCTGGTGAACGACTGCGCCTGCTGCGCACTTCGCGAGGATCTCGTCCCCGAACTATTGAGGCTCGCAGCGGAGGGAACGTACCGGCTGGTCGTCGTGGAACTGTGGGACTCCGTCGAGCCGCAGGCCGCGGCCGGAGTCGTTGCCGCCGCCGGCGCACCGCTGGCCCTGACCGGGGTCGCCACCGTGGTCGACCCGGCACTCGTCCTGCCGTACCTTTCCAACGGCGACGACCTGGCCGACGTCGGCCTCGCCGCCGCGCCGACCGACCAGCGCACGGTCGCCGACACCTTCGCCCGGCAGCTGGAGTACCCCACGGTGATCGCCCTCGGCGACGACGCTTCTTGCGACGAGGTCGCCGACGACACCGACCACGCGCTGCTCGCCCAGCTCACACCAGGCGCACGAAGCGTACGGGTGGAGAGCGGCGGCGCCCTGGGGGCGGCGCTGTCGGCGGGCTTCGACGTGGCAGCGGCCGCGGCCCGTGTGCATCCCGCGTGCGCGCTGCTGCCGCAGTCGTGCGACGAGCACGGCGTGAGCACCTTCGTCTGGCGGCGCGAACGGCCCTTCCACCCGCAGCGCCTGTACGCGGCGCTTGAGGACCTCGCCTGCGCCGCCGCGCGCAGCCGGGGGCGGTTCTGGCTCGCGGACCGCCCCGACACACTGCTGTCCTGGGACGCCGCCGGCGGCGCGCTGTGCGTGGAGTCGGCCGGGCCCTGGCTGGCAGCTCTGCCCGACGCCGCCTGGGAGATGGTGCCCGCCGAGCGCCGCCTCGCCGCCTCCGTGGACTGGCACCCGGAACACGGCGACCGCTGCCAGTACCTCACCTTCACCTCGCCCGGCCTGGACCGCGACGGCCTGTCGGCCCTGCTCGACTCATGCCTGCTCACCGACGACGAGTACGCGGCGGGCAGGGACCGCTGGAAGCAACTCCCGCACGTCTTCGACGACTTGCTCGACCCCGTGACCTGAAAGAGAGGACCGACCTCACCATGACCCGACGCACCGGCATCCGGCGTCAGACTGCCAAGGCCCAGCGCACCAACCCGCTGGACGCCGCAGGAATCACCTACATCGACTACAAGGACACCGACTTGCTGCGGAAGTTCATCTCCGACCGCGGAAAGATCCGCAGCCGTCGGGTGACCCACGTGACGCGTCAGCAGCAGCGGCAGATAGCCCAGGCCATCAAGAACGCACGCGAGATGGCGCTCCTGCCCTACGGCTCCCGGTAGGGCGGTGGGCGCCGCACCTTCCGTTACGCCCGGTACCGGTAGCGGATCCGGCCGCGGGTGAGGTCGTAGGGGCTGAGTTCCACGAGCACTCGGTCGTACGGGAGGATCTTGATGCGGTTCTTCCGGATCTTCCCGCTGATGTGGGCGAGCACTGTGTGCCCGTTCTGGAGTTCCACCTTGAAGGTGGCGTTGCGCAGGCACTCGATGACGGTGCCTTCGGCTTCTACGCCCCCTGCTGCCTTTGTCATGGTCTCTCACTTCTGCCGTTGTGTGACGGCGAATTCGGTAGGTAGTGGTCGCCCGGTGCGGTGTGGTCGCGCGTCAGTGGCGGACGAGCTCCAGGGTGCCGGCCGTGCGCCGGGCGCCGATGCTCTCGAACAGGGCGGTGGCCGCCGCGTTGGACTCGTCCACCTCGGCCCATGCCGAAGCGGTCCCGGAGCGGTGCAAGGAACCGAGCGCATGGGTCAGCAGCGCCCGGGCGATGCCCCGGCGGTGTCTGTCGGACCGGACGGCGATCAGCCCGATCCGGGGCTGCCGGGTCAGCGGGGCCACTCGGACCAGTCCCACGTACGCGTCCACGTGCCTCGCCACCGCGTACTTCGACGGGTCGAGCACGGTGGTCCCCGCCGGGCGGGGCAGCACCTCGGCCGGCATCGTCTGCCATCCGGCCGTGGCCTCGACCTCGTCGCGGATGAGGCGGTCCAGGGCGCGCAGCGGGCCCTCCTCCGCCTCACCGGCGGGCAGGATCGTCACGCCGGACGGGGGCCGTACCGAGCCGAGCCCGGTGATCTGCGGGTCGGTGGGCACGACATAGCCCCACTCGCGGCGTGCGGTGGCGAAGCCGGCCCGCTCCCAGGCGGACATCGAGTCGTGGTCGGCCTCGTCGACGACGGTGTACAGCGGTGTCGGCAGGTCCGCCAGCATCGCGTCGGCGATGCGGTCGAAGACCGCGCCGTGCCACGCGTCGATGCTGACGAAGAGCCGCCCGTCGGGCCGACGCGCAGCGACGCCGCGGCCGACCGTCAGGTCGTCCTCCACGGCGTGCCACTGCGTTTCCGAGACCCGCGTGACCGCAACCGGATGGCTGTCCGTGCCCGGAGTGGAATGCACGAAGTTCATAGGTGTTGCCTCTCAGGAGTGCCTTGTCCGAGGCGCTCCCGGCGACACCTACGTCAATCGCCCACCGTGACGACATGGGGGAGCACCCACATGGATACAGCCTTCATGGGTCTCACCTCCTCGCGTTCTCTCACGGCTGCCCAGACGCTATCAGCGGGGGCCGGTCAGCCCAACGCATTTATCCGACGCGGGGTCCTCAGGGGCCCGCCACGAGTTCGGGATGCTCATGCTCGCAGGTGCCGTCGATGCGGTCCTCGCCGAACTCGGTCTCGATGATGGCGATCCTGAGGCCGTGGGTCTCGGTAGACCTGTCGGCAGAGGACGGGCGGCCCGCAGGGCGTCCAGCCGCCGGGAGGCTGATCACGGGCCTCGCGGGAGGTTGATGGCGGTCCTGCCGTGGGCGGCGCCGACGGCCGGGGCGCGCCGCGCATGCGCGGCCCTGCACGATCCGGTCCGTGACGAGGGGCCGGTGACAACCCGGTGAGTGGTCCGGGTGGCACACCGGCCGCTCGGGCAGCAGGACCGCGCATCGGTCCCGGAGGCGGTTCCGCCAGTCATGTCGTCGAGGCCGGCCACACCCCCTCTGCGGGCCGATTTCTTCCCGCCGATGGAGAGGCCGGTGCTGAAGCGTCAGTTGCCGAGGGCTTGGCGGAGCGTTTCCCGGCAGTCGATGAGGGTGTCGACGCCGACGATGTTCAGGGTGCGCATCACGGATTCGCCGGGTGCGGCCAGGCGCAGCCAGCCGTCGGCTTCGCTGAGGGTGTGGTGGGCGGCGATGAAGATGTTGATGCCGCTGGAGTCCATGAAGGTGACCTGGTGCAGGTCGACCACGACGCGGGGGCGAGGGGTGTGGGAGGCGTCCAGGGCCTGGCGGAGTGTGTCGCCGGTGTGGTGGTCGATCTCTCCGGCCAGGGTCACTACGCGGATGCCGTTGACGGTCGTGGACACGACCGATAGCTGGCCTGGCGGCTCAGTGGGGCCGGTATTGGTCATCTCTGCCTCAGCCATAGAAGTGATCCTGGCATATTCACACCGCCGTACGCAGTGCCGCCCGGCATGGTACGGGCGGAGTCTTCGCGTGGCACAGGCAACAAGGCGGGGTGAACCTCGGCTGCGGGGGTACGGACGGCGCCTGCATCGCCCAGGCCCGCCGTCTGGCCGCGGGGTTTCTCGCCCGTGCCCGGAGCGGGCAAGGAGGACCGGTCTCGCAGCGTGCCGTGGACCTCACCCGGCTGGTGGTCAGCGAACTGGTCACCAACGCCCGCAAGTACGCGCCCGGACCCGTACTGATGGAACTGCGGATCACGGGCGAAGCGGTGGAGGTCGTCGTGTGGAACTCCGATCCGGTGCTGCCGGTGGCGCGGGCCTCGGACGCCGGCCGCGTCGGGCAGCACGGCCTGGAGATCGTGATGGCCGTCGCGCAGGGCGTGGAAGCCCGGCGCGAGCCGGTCGGCAAACGCAGCTCCGAGCGCAGGCGAAAGTCGATTGGGCCGATGCCGATCCGTGCCGTACAGTTCACCGTACCGACGCGGGGTGGAGCAGCTCGGTAGCTCGCTGGGCTCATAACCCAGAGGTCGCAGGTTCAAATCCTGTCCCCGCTACTCAAACGTGAAGGCCCGGCATCCGCCGGGCCTTCACTGCGTGTGTGCCGATTCGGACCTGGCTCTCGGCGAACAGGGCATCTCGCTCACAGCTGTGCTTCGCCGTCGGGCGGGGGGCGGGGGGCGGGAACGGCCAGGACGGCGGTGTCGGCGTCCATCCCGGTGCCGAAGGCGTCGAGGGGGCCGCAGCCACTCACCCAGCACGCGCCCGCACTGTCGGACTCCCGGCGGATGACTTTCACGGGATCTGCCGGTCACCCGGCAGACACAGACGGTTCACCTGGCAGGCATGGGTAACCCGACAGATGGCTCCCACCGGCTGCGCGGAGCACCGGTCGGCGGCGGCCCAGAGCCACCCGCGCTGGAGGAACCTGGTGAACGGCGAATCGACCATCCCATCCTGTGAGACGCGCTTCCCCGCAGTCACGGCGAGTATCACCGCCGCCCGGCACTGGGTCCGTGACTGCGTGGACGGTTTCGGCGGTCCGCTGCGCCAGCACCGGGTGATCCAGACCGCCGAACTGCTCGTCTCGGAACTGATCACCAATGCCATCCGCCACGGCTCCGGCCCGCCCCTGATCCAGCTCACCTGGAACGGGCGGTGGCTGCGCATAGCCGTCAGCGATTCCAGCGACCGCTGGCCCCGCAAACGCGCCACTGCGAACACCGAGCCCGGCGGTTTTGGCCTGCAACTCCTCGACCGACTCGCCCGACGCTGGGGCGTCACCCCGAGGCACCCCGGCAAAACGGTCTGGGCCGAACTCGGCCTCGACTCCTGAGCGCGGTGGCGGAGCCGACCACCGGCAGCGTCGTCCACGGCGCCTGCTCGGGCACGCTGCGGATCCGGACCGAGAGCGACCGGGGCGTCTGCGAGGGCCCACGACGGCGGACGGCTGAACGATCCCCTGGGGCGCCGGCCGCCCCGCCCCACGCAGACCGGCGGCAGGGGACTCCTACTTGTCCACTACTTGTCCACCAACTCGCGGACGTCGTCCGTGTCCGCACCGGCCCCGACGGCACTACCCTTCGCTGCTGCCGCCCCGGCCTGCCGGGGCGGCAGCCGACCCCGCGGCCGACCTCCATGCCGGCAGCCCCGCGGCCGGAACCGGACAGTGCTGCCGGGCTGTGGCTCAGGCGTCGATGATGACGGGGATGATCAGGGGCTTGCGGCGGTGGGCGCGGAACGCCCAGTTCGCCACGGCGCGGGCGATGAGCTGTTCGAGTTGGCGCGCGTCCCCGACGCCTTCCTCGGCTGCGGTGGCCAGGGTCTTCTCGATGACGGGGATGACCGGCTCGAAGGTGGTGTCGTCGTGGACGAAGCCGCGGGCCAGGAAGTCGGGGGCCTCGGCGAGGGCGCCGGTGTCCGCGTCGACGATCGCCACCACCGTGACCACGCCTTCGGAGGCGAGGGTGAGACGGTCCTTGAGGGACGCTTCGGTGGCGCCGCCGACTTCCATGCCGTCCACGTAGACGTTGCCGGCGGGGACCTTGCCGGTGATGGACGCGCGCCCGTCGACGAGGTCGACGACGACGCCGTCCTCGGCGATGACCACTCGGTCGGGGTCGACACCGGTACGGATGGCGAGGTCGGCGTTGGCCCGCAGGTGGCGCCATTCGCCGTGCACGGGCATGACGTTGCGGGGCTTGACGATGTTGTAGCAGTAGACGAGTTCGCCGGCGCTGGCGTGCCCGGAGACGTGCACCTTGGCGTTGCCCTTGTGGACCACGTGGGCGCCCCACCGGGTGAGTCCGTTGATCACCCGGTAGATGGCGTTCTCGTTGCCGGGGATGAGAGAGCTGGCGAGCAGGACGGTGTCGCCCTTGCCGATCCGGATCACGTGGTCGCGGTTGGCCATCCGAGACAGCGCGGCCATCGGTTCGCCCTGGGAGCCGGTGCACACCAGAGTGATCTTGTGGTCCGGGAGCTTCTCCAGCTCCTTCGTGCTCACGACCAGACCGGAGGGCACCTTCAGATAGCCCAGGTCGCGGGCGATGCCCATGTTGCGGACCATCGACCGGCCGACGAAGGCGACCTTGCGGCCGTGCTGGTGGGCGGCGTCCAGGACCTGCTGGATGCGGTGCACGTGGCTGGCGAAGCTGGAGACGATGACCCGGCGCGGCGCGGTGCGCATCACCTGCTCGATCGCCGGGTTCAGCTCACGCTCGGAGGTGGTGAAGCCGGGTACTTCGGCGTTGGTGGAGTCGGTGAGGAACAGGTCCACGCCCTCCTCGCCGAGGCGGGCGAAGGCGCGCAGATCGGTGATGCGGTCGTCGAGAGGGAACTGGTCCATCTTGAAGTCGCCGGTGTGCAGCACCAGCCCGGCCCGGGTGCGGATCGCGACCGCGAGGCTGTCGGGGATGGAGTGGTTGACCGCGACGAACTCGCAGTCGAAGGGGCCGAAGCCACGCCGGTCGCCCTCCCGCACCCGCACCGTGCGCGGCCGGATGCCGTGTTCCTTGAGCTTGGCCTCCAGGAACGCCAGCGTCAGCTTGGAGCCGACGACGGGAATGTCGCGCCGCTCGCGCAGCAGGTACGGCACGCCGCCGATGTGGTCCTCGTGGCCGTGGGTGAGTACCACGGCCACGATGTCGTCCAGCCGGTCCCGGATCGAGGTGAAGTCCGGCAGGATCACGTCCACGCCGGGCTGGGTCTCCTCGGGGAACAGCACGCCGCAGTCGACGATCAGCAGCTTGCCCGCGTGCTCGAAGACGGTCATGTTGCGGCCGATCTCACCCAGGCCGCCCAGGGCGATGACCCGCAGCCCTCCTTCAGCAAGGGGTGGGGCGGCTTTCAGTTCGGGGTGTGGATGACTCATACCCTGACGGTACCCGGAGAGCGGCGCAAGGTGATCCACTGCCTGCGGTATCCGAGCGCTCGATACGCCCCGCCGCCGACGACGTACCGGCGCTCGCCGACCGCCGGCGGGGGATGGTGCGCTGCTGATGCCGAGGGGTCCGTCTCAACAGGGCGTGCCGTCCAGCGCTCTCCTCGGTGGGGAAGTGATCGGCAGCGAGGTCTTCCCGACCACCCGGAGTGGAGGGGACCGGCCCCATCGGGGCGGCCCTGGCCCAGTGCATGCTGGTCCAGGACGTGGAACGAGGTGTGAGCAGGTCGCGGCGCAGGTGCTTGACCAGTGCGGTCGGCGGGCAGCGGGCCCAGCGGGCGACGCGCTCGGCCAGCGGATGGAGGGCGCCGGAGGTGTCGCGGGCGTCGATCACGCCGTCGGTGTACAGCAGCAGGGTGTCTCCGGTGTCGAAGGGCACGGTGGTCTCGGCGTGCGAGTTGGCCGAGGTGAGGCGGGACGCCCAGGGGCGGGGCCGCGTCGGCGGCGACCGGCCGGGGCTCTTGGCTCGGCCGCAGGAGCAGGGGTGGCGGGTGCCCGCAGTGAGACGGGCGAGGGGCTCGTCGGCGGGCAGGTCCAGGAGAAGGGCCGTGATGAAGTGTTCGCCCGTTTCGTCGTCGGTGGCGGAGAAGTCGGTGAGGTAGCGGTGGACGTGGTCGTCCAGGGGGGTGGCGAGGCCGGGCAGGCTGGGGTGGCCGGCGGTGGTGAGGCGGAAGGCGCTGAGCAGGAGGGAGGCTTCACCGACCGCGGCCGGACCTTTGCCGCGTACGTCCCCGATCAGCAGGCGGGTGGTGTGGTCGGTGCGGGTGGCGGTGTAGAGGTCGCCGCCGATCTGGGTCTCCTCCGCGGCGGCGAGATGGCGGCAGGCGATCTGTCAGCGCGGCGATCTGGGCCAGATGGTTGCTGGTGGTCAGCCCGCCGTGCAGGACAGCGATGAAGACCTGGGCCGCGACGGCGAGGGCACCGACCGCTGCTGTGGTCCTCGGCCCGGCGAAGGACGGCGCGAGGGCAGGAGCGATCACCAGGAGCGGCCCCAGGTGGATGTTCGTGGGGGAGTGGACGTCGACGACCGTGATCAGCGCGATCAGCGGAATCGGGACGGTCGCTTCTGCCGCCCTTGCTCGACATGCCGTGCAGCGCATGTGGGACTACACTCTCTGGGCGAAGGCCGCAGTCAACGACACGCCCTGTGCCTTTCGCTCACAGGCTTGCCAGCCTCCCGGTCACAGCACCCGATCAAGCGAATGACGCGCGCGTGGGCCCCGGAGAGATCGGTGAACAGGTCGTTCCTTCAATCTTGCTGCGGTGACACCTGAAGACCGCGCCGCACCCCGCTTGTCGAGCCCGGCGACGGCCATCCGCCTCGCGCCTCCCTCACGGGACCCGCGAAAGAAGATGGAGACGGAAGGTATTCCCATGCGATCACAGCGCATTCGGCGTCTCGTCGCGTTGTCCGCTTCGGGCCTGCTGCTGACCGGTGCGGCGGCAATCGGCACGGCAGGCAGCGCCTTCGCCGCGGAACACGGCAACCTCAGCTCCTACAGCAGCGACCACGGCGGTCACGGCTGGTGGGGCGACGACGATGACGACAGCTATGGCTACGGCTACGGCGGAGACTATGGCGGCTACGGCTTCGGCTTCGGCGGAGACCATGGCGGCTATGGCGGCGACCACGGTGGCTATGGCGGTGGAGACCACGGTGGCTATGGCGGCGACCACGGTGGCTATGGCGGTGGAGACCACGGCGGCTATGGCGGCGACCACGGTGGCTATGGCGGCGGAGGCCACGGCGGTGGTGGCGGAGGCCACTGACTGAGGAATCCACTGAGCGTGACGTGCGGTCCATCACGGGCCGCACGTCCCGGAGCGCCTTCTGCCCTGAGAAGCGCGTCTGCCCGAGGGAGTCCGCCCATGCGAATCGGCGTGGATTTGAACCGGTGCCAGGGATACGCACAGTGCGTGCATCTGGATGCTGGTCGAGCACTTTCCCCCGCAACGCGCCAGTGAGGCTCACCAGCCAACCCGAACGGGACACACGACTGTGCCTGGCCGTCGGCAGGGGCTTGCCCGGGGTACCTCATGCGCCACGGCCCCCTGCCACTTCCGCCGAGCGACATGAGGCCGATCGGGTGACGATGGAGATGTAGTGACGTGCCACGCTGCTCACAGAAGGAGGCAGGTGCCATGACATCTCCTTCCGAATCCGCCGGCCCCGTTCCGCCACGCGGCACCGAGCCACGAGAGGGTCCTGCGGCCGAAGGCATCGCCGCCCTGGCGAACGCGGGCTGGCAGATCCTGCTCACCATGGGCCTCGCCACCATCGCCCTGGGCGTCATCGCCCTGGTCTGGCCGGGCGAGACGCTGCGCGTCGTCGGCGTGCTCTTCGGCGTCTACCTGCTGGCCACCGGTGTCTTCCAACTCGCCGCCGCCTTCGGCACCCACGTCCCCCGGCATCTTCGCGTACTGCACTTCATCACCGGCGCGGCCTCCATCCTGCTGGGACTGGTCTGCTTCCGGGGCCCCCTTGAGTCGGTCTTCCTGCTCGCTCTGTGGATCGGCTTCAGCTGGCTGCTCCGGGGCACCTTGGAGACGGCCGCGGCGGCCTCCGATGAGACCATGCCAGGCCGCGGCTGGCACGTGGCCTTCGGCGTCATCGGCACCATGGCCGGCATCGTGATGATCGTCATGCCGTTCTCCTCCATCGCGACACTCACCCTGGTGGTAGGCATCATGGCCATCGTCGTCGGCCTGACCGAAGTGGTCCGCGCCATCAGGACACGCGTCGAGATCGGCCATCTGGCTGCCGGTACGGCCACCCAGCGGCGTCCCCTGTTCCACGCACGTCCGCACCCCCAGCACTGACCGGTGGAGCCGGATCGATCGGACGTCGGCGAGCGGTCACATAGGGGGGCAGTCATCCGGGGGCGTCGGACCGGTCGGTGTCCTCGGGGCTGTTGTCCGTCCGTGTCGGCAGCCCCAGTGACCGACCGCCGCGGTGAGCCCAGATGTCACCGAGGACGACCTGGATGACGCCGGTGACGGGAATCGCCAGCAGGGCTCCGAGGATTCCGGCGACTTCGGCGGCGATCAGGGTGGCCAGCAGCACAGTGAGGGGGTTGAGTTTCACCGTCCGAGAGAGGATGACCGGTTGCAGGAGGTGGTTCTCGGCCTGCTGATAGACGATGAAGAAGATGATGGCGCCGATGCCGGCCGGCAGGGAATGGACCAACGCCACGGCGGAGGCGACGACAGCTCCTATGGTGGCTCCCACCAGGGGAATGAGGTCGGTCACGGCGACGAAGAGGGCCAGCAGGCCGGCGAACGGCACTCCGGAAACCAGCAGCACGACGTAGGTCAGAAGCCCGCAGATGACGCTGATCAGCAAGTTCCCGGTCAGATAGCCGTTGACGGTACGGGCGCACGCGGCCCCGACGCGGCGGATGCGGGCCGCGGGCGCCTCGTCCAGGAGGGCCAGGGACCGGCCTATGGCCCTGGGGCCCTCCAGCACCATCAGATAGGCCAGCACGAAAATCGTGACAGCGCCCGCCGCGGTGCTCGCGGCGCCGCGGAGGAACTTCGCGACGGGCGTGCTCAGTCCGGTGGCGAACGCGTGGATCTGCGCCTGATGGTGCTGGACGTACTGCAGAGCGTGCGTTCGTTCCAGCAGGTTACCGACTGGCCCGCGGCCGGCCTGGGCGTCCCTGATCATCGCGGGCAGACGACCGGCGAACCGGCTTCCCTCCTGGGCCAGGGGGATGACGAAGAGGGCGACCACCGCGCCGATGACCGCGGCCGTGGCCAGGAAGACCAGCAAGGCGGCCACCGACCGTCGGCACCGCGGCACCCGTCGCCGCAGGGCTTCTACCGCCGGATGAAGGGAGACGGCCAGGAACAACGCGATGACCGCCCAGATCAGCACCCGGCGGGCCTGGACCACCAGTTCGAGTACGGCGTAGGTGGCGAGTACCAGGCCGATGGTGGCGAGGATGGTTCGCACCGGAACCGGACGCGTCGCCATGGGCACCGGGTGCCCAGCCCCGGTCACGGGAAAACGACGAGATCTCTCCGCCCGGTGCGCGATATTTCCCGGAGCTGTCGTTTGTGACCCCGTCTGATGCGCCGTAACTGTCGAAGGAGTGTCATGGTGTGACCGAGAACGCGCCGCGGCCGACGACCGGTGCGCGGCGGCCCTGTCTGATCGTGAATCCGCGTTCGGGGGGAGGAAAAGCGAGCCGGTTCCGGATCGCGGAACGCGCCCGCACGCTCGGAGCCCAGGTGGTCCTGATCGATCCTTCCCTGCCCCAGGACCTGGCGACGGTCGCCCGACGCGCGGTGGACGACGGTGCGGATCTGCTGGGCGTGGCCGGCGGAGACGGTACACAGGCGCTTGTCGCCGAGGTGGCCGCGGAGAGCGGCCTGCCTTTCGTGGTCATTCCGGCAGGTACCCGGAACCACTTCGCCATGGATCTCGGCCTGGACCGTGAGGACCCCTCGGCCGCGCTGGAGGCCCTCACGGACTGCGTCGAGGTGCGCGTGGATCTCGGGTACGCAGGCGAGCGTGCGTTCGTCAACAACGTCTCGTTCGGTGCTTATGCCGCCCTGGTGCAGGACCCGGCTTATCGGGACGACAAGCTGGGCACGGCAGTGCGCATCCTTCCGGACTTCCTGGCCCGCCACGAGGGCCCGGAGCTGGTGGTCCGCACCGGGCTGCGCACCGTTGACGGGCCGGATGCCGTACTGGTGAGCAACAACCCTTACCAAGTGGACGACCCGGCTGGGCTCGGCAGGCGTGCGCGCCTCGACTCCGGTCTCCTGGGAGTGCTGGCCGTCAGGGTGGAGACGCCCGCCGAGACGGCCACGAGACTGCGTAGCCGGCAACCGCACGGCCTCACTCGTCTCGCCACGCCCGACGACGTCGTCGTCTACGCCGACGTCCCGGCCCTCCCCGCCGGGCTGGACGGCGAAGCCGTCAGTCTGCCGACTCCCGTGCGGTGCCGCATCAGTCCCCGTGCGCTGCGGGTATGGATCCCCCGACGTGGTCGCGGCGCCGGACCCGCCGGACGACCGCCGGGCTGGGCCGCCATCCGGCGGACGGCCTGATCCAGTTCTGCTCGTCGGCGATGGGCGCGTCGGTCAATTCGCTCGGCCGAGCGGGCCGACGTGGCTGCGAGCAGTTCGGACGAGACTGCCGGTTGCCTGTGCGCCGGCCTCACCTGCGGGCTGTCGCGGACTGTTGGAGCAACGCGCACGCGCTGCTCGCCAGCTCGACGAGTGACTTCTGACTCCCGCACCCCGCGCACCCCGCGCACCCCGCGCACCCCGTGCACCGACTCGACTCGCCGGCGGCGGTCCGGTCGCTGGAGGCTCGAACGGGCCGCTACCCGTCCCGCCAGGCACTCACGGTCCAGAAGACCGCGAAGCCCGTCCACACCATGGCGAACACCCAGACCGCGGGGTGGCCGCCGAACAGTGCCATGGAGCCGAGCCAGCCGACCCCAACGGCCACGAACGGCAAGCCGAAGCTGGAGAAGGCGAAGAGGCCGGAGAGCCGCCCGCTCAGCAACGCCCATGCGCCGGCCGCCAGGATCAGGCAGCCCAGCGCCAGCCACGGGAAAACCGCCTGCTGCGAGGAGGGCGCGTAGGTGTCGATGTGGCCGCGAACCCTCAGCTCCACGACGTCCCCCCGCCACAGCCGGACTTCGGCGTGGTCGCCCTTCCCGGCGTCGTTGTACGTCTCCGACCCCACGCCCAACCAGCTTGTACCCCCTGGCCGTTGGACCTTCAGGTCGTAGTACGTCGTACAGGTCGTACCGCCGCCTCCGCCGCCTGCGGTGGTCACACCGCCGGCCGTCACACCGCCGGTGCTGCTGCCACCGGCGGTGTTCATACCGCCTCCGGCCGTGACGCCTCCGGTCGTGATGCCTCCCGTCGTGCCGCCACTCGTGCCGTCGGACGTGCAGCGCTCACCCGTCCGCCGGTCGAGCACCGTGCCCGCCTCGCGCCGCACGCACCGTTCCCCCTCGTCCCCGTCCCCGCTCCGGCCCCCGCCCTGGCAGACCGGTGCGTCGCGGTACTCCATGGTCGCTCCGTAGCCTTCAGCGACCTGCTGACCGCAGAACAGGACTCCCCATCCGGCCGCGAGCACGAGCAGCCCCCGTAACCAGTGGGGCAGCCGCCCGCGGTACCAGACGTTGCCGTACCCCCTGCTTTTCACCCAGCTGTCATCCCCGTTCGGCTGAGTCCTCATGCACCGGCCCGGCCCCGCCACGGAACGTTATGCCAAGAGCCGGAACGGGCGGGTTGGACTCCAACCCGCCACTGTCGGAGCGCCGGGCGTGCCGCGCCGCGACGGGCCAAGAGCCGCCGGGTCGCCCTGGTCGTGAGAGATTTCGTGAGACGTGAGAGGGTCTGGGGCGTGAGTGAGACACCACCGAACACCCTGCAATACCGCTTTGACGGGCCAGAAGAGGCCCCGGTCCTGATCCTGGGTCCCTCACTGGGTACGACCTGGCACATGTGGGACCGCCAGGTCCCGGAGCTGGCCAAGCAGTGGCGCGTCTTCCGGTTCGATCTGCCCGGGCACGGCGGCGCCCCGGCGCACCCGGCCGGATCGGTCGCGGAGCTGAGCGCCCGGCTGCTGGCGACGCTGGACGCGCTCGGCGTGCAGCGGTTCGGCTACGCGGGCTGTGCGCTGGGCGGCGCGATCGGCATCGAGCTGGCCCTGCGCCACCCCGCGCGGCTCGCCTCCCTCGCCCTGGTCGCGGCCTCCCCCCGGTTCGGCACCGCCGACGAGTTCCGCCAGCGCGGGGTGGTCGTGCGCACCAACGGGCTCGACCCGATCGCCCGGACCGCGCCCGACCGCTGGTTCACCGGCGGGTTCGCCGCGGCGCAGCCCGCGATCACCGAGTGGGCCGTGCAGATGGTCCGCACCACCGACCCCGGCTGCTACATCGCCGCCTGCGAGGCGCTGGCCTCCTTCGACGTACGGCCCGAGCTGGGCCGGGTGGGGGTGCCGACCCTGGTGCTGGTCGGCTCCGACGACCAGGTCACCGGCCCGGCCGAGGCCCGCACCCTGGTCGCCGGGATTCCGGACGCCCGGCTCGCGGTCGTCCCCGGCGCCTCCCACCTGGTGCCGGTCGAGCAGCCCGCCGCCGTCACCGACCTGCTCGTCCACCACTTCTCCACCGCCTGGCAGCAGCCCTACGACACCGGCCAGACCGCCCTGCCGGGCACGCCGGCCGTCCCGGTCCAGGTCCCGGCCGCCGCGCCGCAGCCCGCGCCGGTCGCCGAGATCGCCCCGGCCGCCGTACCGGCGCAGCCCACCGGACAGCCGGACCGGTACCAGAACGGGCTGAAGGTCCGCCGCGAGGTGCTGGGCGACGCCCACGTGGACCGGGCGCTGGCACAGGCCGACGAGTTCTCCGGGGACTTCCAGGAGTTCGTCACCCGCTACGCCTGGGGCGAGATCTGGGACCGGCCCGGCCTGGACCGCCGTACCCGCAGCTGCATCACGCTCACCGCGCTGGTCGCGGGCGGCCACCTGGAGGAGCTGGCCTTCCACACCCGGGCGGCCCTGCGCAACGGGCTCACCCCGGACGAGATCAAGGAAGTGCTGCTCCAGACGGCCGTCTACTGCGGGGTGCCGGCCGCGAACAGCGCGTTCCGGGTGGCCCAGCAGGTGATCCGGGAGGAGACCACGCCCGCCGAGTAGCGCCCCGGGCGGTCGCAGACGGCAGGATGGGGAGACATGAAGCTCACGAAGAAGTCCCACGCCTGCGTCCGCCTGGAGAAGGAGGGGCAGACCCTCGTCATCGACCCGGGCGGGTTCTCCGAGGAGGACGCCGCCCTCGGCGCGGACGCGATCCTCATCACGCACGAGCACCCGGACCACTTCGACGAGTTCCGGCTGCGGGCCGCCATGGAGAACAACCCGGCCGCCCACATCTGGACGCTGAAGTCGGTCGCCGACCAGGTCGAGGCGGCCTTCCCGGGCCGGGTGCACACCGTCGGCCACGGCGATGCCTTCACCGCCGCCGGTTTCGACGTCCAGGTCCACGGCGAGCTGCACGCGGTGATCCACCCGGACATCCCGCGCATCACCAACGTCGGCTATCTGATCGACGGCGGGAAGGTCTTCCACCCCGGTGACGCCCTCACCGTGCCCGGCCAGGCGGTCGAGACGCTGCTGGTGCCGGTGATGGCCCCCTGGAACAAGATCTCCGAGGTGATCGACTACGTCCGCGAGGTGGGCCCGCGGCGCGCGTACGACGTCCACGACGCCCTGCTCACCGACCTCGCCCTGCCGATCTACGAGGGCCACCTCGGCCGCCTGGGCGGCACGGAACACCAGCGGCTGCACCCCGGGGCGTGGACCGAGGTCTGAGCGGGCGGACGGGCGTTGTCGGACCCGCCAGGTAGGTTGTGAGGCATGCGCATCGCTACCTGGAACGTGAACTCGATCACCGCCCGCCTTCCCCGGCTGCTGGCCTGGCTGGAGAGCAGCGGCACCGACGTGCTCTGCCTCCAGGAGGCCAAGGTCGCCGAGGAGCAGTTCCCGTTCGACCAGCTCCGCGAGCTGGGCTACGAGGCCGCGGTCCACGCGACCGGCCGGTGGAACGGCGTGGCGGTGCTCTCCCGCGTCGGCATCGAGGACGTGGTCAAGGGCCTGCCCGGCGACCCGGGCTACGACGGCGTGACCGAGCCGCGCGCCCTCTCGGCGACCTGCGGCCCGGTCCGCGTCTGGTCGGTGTACGTGCCGAACGGCCGCGAGGTCGGCCACCCGCACTACGCGTACAAGCTCCAGTGGTTCGAGGCGCTGAAGGCGGCCGTGTACGGCGACGCGCAGGGCAGCCGCCCGTTCGCGGTGCTGGGCGACTACAACGTCGCGCCGACGGACG
The DNA here is from genome assembly GCF_001514055.1 of Streptomyces corchorusii. Lineage (NCBI taxonomy): Bacteria > Bacillati > Actinomycetota > Actinomycetes > Kitasatosporales > Streptomycetaceae > Streptomyces > Streptomyces corchorusii. The sequence goes on from NZ_KQ948352.1 coordinate 277,795, forward strand.
ACGACGTCTACGACCCGGCCGCCTTCGAGGGCTCCACCCACGTCACCCCGGCCGAGCGCGCCGCGCTGGCCGCCCTGCGCGAGGCGGGCCTGGACGACGTCGTGCCGCGCCCGCTGAAGTACGACCACCCGTTCACCTATTGGGACTACCGCCAGCTCTGCTTCCCGAAGAACCGCGGCATGCGCATCGACCTGGTGTACGGCAACCAGCCGTTCGCCCAGGCCGTCAAGGACGCCTACGTCGACCGCGAGGAGCGCAAGGGCAAGGGCGCCTCCGACCACGCGCCGGTGGTGGTCGACCTGGACGTGTGATGCCACGCTGGGTCCATGAACCTTCCGTTCCTGGGCCACCGGCACGCGAAGAAGGCGGAAGCGGCGCTCCGCGCCGACCCCGAGGCGGTCGCCGCGCTGCTGTCCGAGTGCGAGCTGCTGCGCTCGCACGCGGCTCGGGCGGGCGTCCGCCTCGACGACACCCCGGACTCGCTGGAGGCCCTGGACCAGATGGTCCCGCGCTGGCGGGACGACCCGGAGATCCTGCCCTGGCTGGGCCACGACGCCGGGCTGTACCTGGGCACCGTCGTCGTGCGCACCGTACCCGGCGCCGCCTGGCGGATCCGGTCCGACGGCGAGCCCGTCGTACGCCTCGCCTCCGGCCGCGCCGTGGAGGTGGTGCCGGCCGGGGAGGAGTGGGCGGTGAGCGGGGTTCCCGAGCTGTCCCAGCTGTACGCGGAGTTCGCCGAGACCTGACGCCCGCTGCCCCGGAGGCCCCTTCCGACGTGAATACGGCGATTGCCCGGAAGATGCGTGTCATCCTTCACCTCCGCTGTCGTCCGGACAGGTCGCGGCACCACGACACAGCCGGGAGCGGGTGGGCCTGCGGGTGGCCGTCGATCCGTTGACCGCACTGCGGAACGTCAACAATCGGCCAGATCGACTACTACGCCGGCACCTGCACCATCAACGCGGGCCGCAAGAAGCTCGTCGGCCTCCACCACCTGGCGGGCCAGTCCCTCCTGGTCCGCTACGCGGAGGACGACATCCACGGCCCGCAGGACCTCTGCGGCTGCACCTCCGCGTTCCTCTGCGAGGCGCTGCGCGCGGGCAGCAACACCGTGCCCAGGCGCAGGGCTTCCTCTTCGTGGCGCTGAAGGCGCAGCCGCTGCCCGCGCCGGTCGCCGGGCTCGCCCTCCGCAACGGCTCGGTGCTCGCCTCGCCGAGGTCTTCCGCTCGGGTGTGGACGCCGTCGAACGCGGTCTGGGCGAGGCCGCGTTCGCGCTCGGCATGCGCGAGACCCAGGTCATGGCGCATGTCCTCGTCCCGCAGGCGGTGCGTGCCATGCTGCCCGCCGCTACCAGCCGGTTGATGGTCGCCCTGGAGGACAACTCCCTCGGCTTTCTCCTCACCCACGAGGAGTTCCCCGACGCCGGGAAGCCCATCGCCTCCAACCTCGACTACGATTTGCCGTTCATCCTTGTGGTGATGGTGATGTCGCCGATCCGCATCGGATGTGCGTACTGCTCTCCCGGTTCGCCGACCGGGTGTCCCGGCGGGAGCGGTGCGGCCCCGGGACCAAGGGGTGGCGGTCGCCGCTCCCGGTCCGGGGGCGCTGCCGCCAGGGGGGCGGCAGTACGGGCCAGGCTCGTCCGGCGGCAGCCGGAGATCACTGCTCGCCGAGCGGGACGGACACGTACGACGGGTCGTCCGAGGGCGAGGAGAAGGTCAGCTGCGCGCCGGACGGGTTGTGCTCGGCGTAGAGCGGGTCGACCGTGTCGACCACCAGCGCGAGGCGGTGCCCGGCGGGGACGTCGTAGGCCGTGGAGAACAGGTCCAGGTCGACGGCGAACGGCTCGCCGGGCGTCCGCCCGTGCCAGGTCCACGGTGCGTGCGTGACCAGCTTGCCGATGCCGAGCGGGCCCACGTCGTACAGGTAGGCGATGAGGGTGCCGCTCTCCCCGGTCGGGGTGAGCGTGGTGTGCAGGGTGGCCGTGCCGCGGACCCGCTGGGCGGCGCCGTACCGCTCCGACTGCCACACGGCCGCCCAACGGCGCGGCAGCAGCGGCAGGGAGGCGGTGGGCGGCAGCCGGGCGACCTGGTCCAGGATGCTGGAGAGGAAGACGATCCCGCCGTCCGCGCCGGAGTCGACGTTCGCGTGGATGGTGGGCGAGCCGGTGAGTGCCAGCTTCCGCCGGGTCGCGGTGACCGACTTCCAGTCCGGGTAGCCCTCGTACGCCCCCGCGGTACGGGACTTCAGCCGGACCGGCTGCTCGCGGTCGACGCCGTTGCCGACGCCCCGGAGGTAGTGGTCGAACCAGCGCCGGGTGTCCGTCCACACGTCGTTGGGCAGCCCGAACAGACCGGTGAGCTCGGGTGTCGCGTGGTCGCCGGGGCGCAGTTCCAGCCGCTTGGGGACGGTCAGCTTCTCGTAGAAGGAGGCGTACTGGTTCGCCGGGAACACCGTGTCGCCCCAGGCGTTGGCCAGCATGACGGCGGCGCCGTTCTCGTTGAGCTGGTCCACGTAGGTCGTGGCGGAACGCTTCCGCCCCCAGTCGACCATCTCCTGTTCCTTCGACAGGTTCGACGTGTACAGGTTGTCGAAGATGTCCCGCAGTTCGGGGCTCTCGCGGCCGGTGAGGGTGGCCGCGCCGTCCAGCACGGCCGCCGCCTGGAGGTGCTGGGTGCGCCCCGAGTAGATGGAGTCGATCAGGTCGGCCCACCCGCTGAGCGCGGCCACGGCCCGGACGCGCTTGTCGTGCGCGGCGGTCAGCAGGCTGATCCCGGCGCCGTACGACACCCCGGCCATGCCGATGTGCTCCGGGTCGGCCGGGGTGTGGGCGAGGGCCCAGTCGATGACCCTGGAGGCGTCCGCCGTGTCGGGCGGACCGGCCACTTCTATCCGGCCGCCGGACTGCCAGAACCCGCGCACGTTGTAGGTGAGCACCACATAGCCGGAATCGGCCAGTTCCCGGGCCTGGGCCAGGTACTCCACCTGCGGCAGGCCCCAACTCGTGGGCAGCACGAGGAGCGGGTAGCGGTGCGAGCCGTCGGCGCCCCCGGGTGTGAGGACGTTGGCCTTCAGTACGGTGCCGCCGTCGCCGGTGATGTCGACGAACCGGACGCCCGGGGCGGCCTCGGCGGCCGGCGCCAGGCCGACGACGGAGCCGGCGAGCAGCGCCGCCGAGACGGCTCCGGCGGCGGAGGCGCGCAGCGCGGTGCGGCCGTGTCCCATGGGTCACTCCCTCACTCGTGTCCGTGCAAAGTGACCCGACGGTAACCGTGCCCTCCTACCGCAAGTAACCCGTCGGTAAGTTACGTGCGGATAAAGATTGTTGAAGTGTCACTCGGCGGTGGCGGGGGCGGGCTCCGGCAGCGGTGTCCGCGCCGCCCGCGTCACGTCCGCCACCAGCTCGACCACATCCGGGCCGTACGCCTGCGAGTTGACCACCTTCAGCAGCAACACGAAGGAGCCGCCGCCGTACTTGCGGGCCAGCCGCTCGTGGTGGCGGGCGAGATAGCGGGTCGCCGCCTGATTGGTGATCGCCCGCTGGCCGCAGAAGAGGAACACCGGGCGGGTGTCGAGGCCGCCGTCGGCGGTGAGCCGGGCGAGCAGCACGTACTCGCTGCGGCCGGCGTCCATCCGGTACTCCTCGCCGCCGATCCGGAAGGCGCCGACGTCCGGGCCCGTCGCGGCCTCCGCGTTCATCCGCACGCCCGGCAGCAGGGAGGAGAGGTGGGCCTCCATCCGGCGGTTCGAGGCGGGACCGCCCAGGCAGAACTCCGTGCGCTCGCCGAACCCCTGCTGGGCGGCGTCGTGCGCCACCACCCGCGCGTGGGCGTTGCAGTCCTTGATGAGGGCGGACAGTTCCAGCAGGGCGAACACGTCGTGCCGCATCACCGACAGCTCCGGCCCGCCCGCGTTGCGGTTGACCACCAGCAGCGACTCGGCGTGGTCCGGCAGCCCGAAGAAGGACTGCTTGCGGCGCAGCCGGCGCTTCCACAGGTACGTCCGGGCGACCCAGCCCAGCGCGGCCGAGACGCCCGCGGCTATGACTCCGAGGACGATGTTGCGCACGTCGTCGTTCATGGCCGCGCATGGTAGCGGGCCCGGGCGACGGCCGCGGTGCGCAGGCGTACTGTCGGTAGTACCGGTCATCCGGTTACGCTGCGCGGACTTGTCCCGACGGGAGGTACGGATGGGTCGTCCAGGCACGCGGAAACTGGCGGTTATGGCGGTCTCGGCCGCCGTGGTGTCGGTGGGGGCGGCGGCGCCGCCCGCCGCCACGGCGGACAGAACGCCGGCGAAGGTCCCGGTGGCCGTCGGCTACGGCGGCGCCGTCGCCAGCGTCGACGCCGACGCCTCCGCCGCCGGCATCGAGGTGCTCAAGCACGGCGGCAACGCGGTCGACGCGGCCGTCGCCACCGCCGCCGCGCTCGGCGTCACCGAGCCCTACTCGGCCGGCATCGGCGGAGGCGGCTACTTCGTCTACTACGACGCCAAGTCCCGCACGGTGCACACCATCGACGGGCGCGAGACCGCGCCGCTGAGCGCCGACGCCGACCTGTTCACGGAGAACGGCAAACCGCTCGCCTTCGCCGACGCCGTCAGCAGCGGTCTGAGCGTCGGCACCCCGGGCACGCCCGCCACCTGGCAGAAGGCGCTGGAGAAGTGGGGCAGCAAGCGGCTCGGCACCCTGCTGAAGCCCGCCGAGCGCATCGCCCGCGACGGCTTCACGGTGGACGACACCTTCCGCGCGCAGACCGCCTCCAACGAGACCCGGTTCCGCTACTTCCCGGACACCGCGAAGCTGTTCCTGCCGAACGGACGGCTGCCCGTCGTCGGTTCCACGTTCAAGAACCCCGAACTCGCCCGCACCTACGAGCAACTGGGCCGGCAGGGCATCGGCGCGGTCTACCGCGGGGACATCGGCGACGACATCGTCAAGACGGTCGAACACCCGCCCGTGGACCCCGCCTCCGGCTGGAACGCCCGCCCCGGCAAGCTGGCCGAGAAGGACTTCGCCGTCTACCGCGCCAAGCTCCAGGCGCCCACCAGGACGTCGTACCGCGGTCTGAACGTGTACTCCATAGCGCCCTCCTCCTCCGGCGGCACCACGGTCGGCGAGGCGCTCAACATCCTTCAGAACACCGACCTGTCGAAGGCGAGCGAGGTGCAGTACCTGCACCACTACATCGAGGCCAGCCGCATCGCCTTCGCCGACCGCGGACGCTGGGTCGGCGACCCCGCCTTCGAGGACGTCCCGACCGCGCAACTGCTCTCCCAGCGGTACGCCGACTCCCGCGCCTGCCTGATCAAGGACGACGCGGTCCTCACCAGCCCGCTCGCGCCCGGCGACCCCCGGCACCCGGCCCCCTGCGGCCAGGGCGGTACGGCGGCCCCGACGACCTACGAGGGGGAGAACACCACCCACCTCACCGTGGCCGACAAGTGGGGCAACGTCGTCGCCTACACGCTCACCATCGAGCAGACCGGCGGCAGCGGCATCACCGTCCCGGGCCGGGGCTTCCTGCTCAACAACGAGCTGACCGACTTCTCCTTCGCCCCGGCCAACCCGGCCGTGCACGACCCGAACCTGCCGGGCCCGGGCAAGCGCCCGCGCTCCTCGATCTCCCCGACGATCGTCCTGGACCGGCACAACAGGCCCGTCGTGGCGCTCGGTTCCCCCGGCGGCGCGACCATCGTCACCACCGTGCTCCAGACGCTCACCGGCTTCCTGGACCGGAAACTGCCCCTGGTGGACGCGATCGCCGCACCGCGCGCCAGCCAGCGCAACGCCGCCCGGACCGAGCTGGAACCGGGGCTGTACGACAGCGACCTGAGGAAGCGGCTGGAGGCCATCGGGCACTCCTTCAGCCTCAACCCGGAGATCGGGGCGGCCACGGGCGTGCAGCGGCTGCCGGACGGCAAGTGGCTGGCCGCCGCCGAGAAGGTACGGCGCGGCGGCGGCTCGGCGATGGTGGTGGACCCGGCGCGCTGACGGTCGGGTTCACGTACCCGAGCCGCGCTGACGGTCGGGTTCACGGCCCGAGCCGTGACGGCCGGGCCCACGTATCCGAGCCGCGACGGCCGGGTTCACGGCCCGAGCCGCGCCGGCGGCCGGGCCCACCGTCCGGGTCAGAGTTCGGGCGCGGGCGGTCCGGCCGCCTCCGTGCGGAAGTCCAGCCGCCCGTCCCGCGCGTCCACCGTCACCCGGCTGCCCTCGGAGATCGTGCCGTTCAGCAGCAGCCGGGACAGCTGGTTGTCCACCTCCCGCTGGATGGTGCGGCGCAGCGGCCGGGCGCCGTACTCCGGCTCGTAGCCGCGCTCGGCGAGCCAGTCGACGGCCGCGCTCGTGAACTCCACCGAGACGCCCTGCCCGTCCAGCAGCCGCCGGGTGCTCTCCAGCAGCAGATCGGTGATCTGCCGCAACTGCTCCATCGTCAGCTGCCGGAACACCACGATCTCGTCGATCCGGTTCAGGAACTCCGGCCGGAAGTGCTCGCGCAGCGGCCGCAGGATCTGCTCGCGCCGCGCCTCCTCGTCGGCCTCCGCGCCACCCGGCCCGAACCCGATCCCGGCACCGCGCCGGGTGATCGCCTCCGAGCCCAGGTTGCTGGTCATCACGATGACCGTGTTGGTGAAGTCCACGGTCCGGCCCTGCGAGTCGGTGAGCCGGCCGTCGTCGAGCACCTGGAGCAGGATGTTGAAGACGTCCGGGTGCGCCTTCTCCACCTCGTCCAGCAGCAGCAGCGAGTACGGGTGCCGGCGCACCACCTCGGTGAGCTGGCCGGCCTCCTCGTGGCCGACGTACCCGGGCGGGGCGCCCACCAGCCGGGAGACGGTGTGCCGCTCCTGGTACTCGCTCATGTCCAGCCGGACCATCCGGTCCTCGCTGCCGAACAGCGCCTCCGCCAGCGCCCGCGCCAGTTCGGTCTTGCCGACGCCGGTCGGGCCGAGGAAGAGGAAGCTGCCGATGGGCCGGTTCGGGCTCGACAGCCCTGCGCGGGAGCGCAGCACCGCCTCGGACACCACGGCGACCGCCTCCTCCTGGCCCACCACCCGCTGGTGCAGGTGCTGCTCCAGGCCGAGCAGCCGCTCCTTCTCCTCCTGGGTCAGCCGGCTGACCGGGATGCCGGTCTGCCGGGACACCACCTCGGCGATGGCCTCCGCCGTCACCTCCAGGTCCTGGCCCTCGTCCGCCTTGTCCCCGCCGGTCACCTGGGCGATCCGCTGCTTGAGCTCACCGATCCGGTCGCGCAGCTGCTTGGCCTGCTCGTAGTCCTCGTCCGCGACCGCCTGGTCCTTGTCCCGGACCAGTTGCTCGACCTCGCGCTCCATCGCGCGCACGTCCGTGCCCTTCGTCCGGGCACCGAGCCGGACCCGCGCGCCCGCCTGGTCGATCAGGTCGATCGCCTTGTCCGGCAGCCGCCGGTCGGTGAGGTACCGGTCCGACAGCTCCACGGCGGCGACCAGCGCCTCGTCGGAGTAGCGGACCTGGTGGTGGGCCTCGTACCGGTCGCGCAGCCCGCGCAGGATCTCGATCGTGTCCTCGGCCGTCGGCTCGGGCACCAGGACGGGCTGGAAGCGGCGGGCCAGCGCCGCGTCCTTCTCGATCCGGCGGAACTCCTCCAGCGTGGTCGCGCCCACGATGTGCAGCTCGCCGCGGGCCAGCGCCGGCTTGAGGATGTTCCCGGCGTCCAGCGTGCCGCCCTCGCCGCCGGAGCCCGCGCCCACGACGGTGTGCAGCTCGTCGATGAACACGATCAGCCGGTCGGAGTGGGCGCGGATCTCCTCCACGATGTTGTTGAGGCGCTCCTCGAAGTCGCCCCGGTAGCGGGTGCCGGCCACCACCCCGGTGAGGTCCAGGGCGACCACCCGGCGCCCCGCCAGGACGTCCGGGACCTCCCCGTCCGCGATCCGCTGGGCCAGGCCCTCCACGATGGCCGTCTTGCCGACGCCCGCGTCACCGATCAGCACCGGGTTGTTCTTGCCGCGCCGCGACAGCACCTCGATGGTCTGCTCGATCTCCGTCTCCCGGCCGATCACCGGGTCGATCCGGCCCTGCCGGGCCATGTCGGTCAGATCACGGCCGTACTTGTCCAGGGTCGGCGTGCCGGTGGGCCGCTGGCGCTGCCGCTCCGGGCGGGGCGGCGCGCTCTCCGGGGCCTCGGGCGGCAGGCCGCCCGCCGAGAACCGGGCCGCGTGCAGGATGTGCCCGGCCGCCGAGTCCGGGTTCGCGGCCAGCGCGCTCAGCACGTGCTCCGGGCCGATGTACCCGGCGCCGCTCGCCCGCGCCATGTCGTGCGCGTCCAGCAGGGCGCGCTTGACCGCCGGGGTCAGCGACAGCGAGGTCGGCGGCGGTGCCTCGCCGGGCGGGTGCTGGACGGGGCCCGCCCGGTCGTCGATCTCCGTCGCGAGCGAGTCCGGGTCCGCGCCCGCCCGGCTCAGCAGGCTCCGGGTGGGCTCCGTCGACACCGCCGCGCGCAGCAGGTGCTGGGTGTCCAGGTCCCGGCTGCCGTGCTCGGCCGCGTACTGGGCGGCTCCTCTGACCAGCTCCCGGGCCGGCTGGCTGAGCAGGCGGCCGATGTCGATGTGGCGGGGCCCGGGGGCTCCGCCCGTGCCGCCGAAGAAGCGGGCCAGGAATTCACCGAAGGGGTCAGGAGGGTAGCCGTTGGTCATCGCGTGGGTTCCTTCGCTGACGACATGCGGAGCGGCCGGGTAACCCGGGGGCGGGTTGCTCATGCCCACGATGACACGATCCGTGGGGGTGGGCATGTCCGCCCAGGGGGGTGAGGGCGCCGGTCCTGCCCGGCGCTGGCGCGGGCGTCGCGGTGACCCGCGCCCCGCACGGGACTTCCCGTGCGGTCAGGACCCGGGGCCGTTCTCCGTGACCGCCAGCGTGCGCTCGACGCGGGCCGCGCGGGAGCCGTCGTTCGTGCGGGGCGTCCAGCCGTCGGCCGCCGCGTGGCAGGCGTCCTCGCCGCTCCCGGTCACCATCGGCTCGACGGCTGGCGGCTCGACGGCTAGGACCCTGCCGGGGCCCAGCGGGAGGCCGTGGCCGGGGCGGCCCTCGTGCGGGGCCTCGGGGTCCTCGTGCGTACGGCGGCCCACGCCGTGACCGCCGAAGCCGTCCGGGATGCCGTGACCGGCCGTACGGCAGACCCGGCCGACGGCGTGCGCGAGGGCGCCGACGTGGTTCCCGGCCGCCGCCTCGATGCCCGCCGTCGGCGCCCGCACGGCGGTCTCGGTCAGCGGGGGTCCGCGGGGCACGGGCGGCCCACGTGGGGATGGGGGGCGGTAGCCGAGGAACGATGAGGTCGCGCCCGCCGCGCGCAGCACCTCCCGGGCCACCTCGTCCGGCTCCAGCGGGGAGACGCCGTCTTCAGCACCACGCCAATTACTATACCGGTATTTGAATGGGGGGTCGGTGCGGGGTGGTATTAGAATGGGCGCATGGTGCGCACCCCCCTCACCCCCGAAGAGCGTGAACGCGGCGAGCGGCTCGGGCAGTTGCTGCGGGCGGCGCGCGGTGACCGGAGCATGGTCGACGTCGCCGCCGAGGCGGGCGTCTCGGCCGAGACGCTGCGCAAGATCGAGACGGGGCGGGCGCCGACGCCGGCGTTCTTCACCGTGGCCGCGCTGGCGCGCGTCCTCGGCCTGTCGATGGACGACCTGGTCGCCCGGTGTGCCCTGGTGCCTGCCTGAGTCTGAGGAGCCCGTGCGGCGGGGTCGGACGCGCAGCGGTCGGGATCCCGCGATGAGCGGTTCGCGTGCTGCCGGAAAACTCTCCGTAGCAAGCCCGTAACACCACTGGTGTTGCCTACCGGGACGAGAGTGGCGGCGGTCGGGCGGGAGCTGGACGATGGCTGTGGATCAACTCCCGGGTCAGGTGGGGGAGTTCGCGAGCTACCTGGACGCTCTGCTGGCGCGCCTCGATCCGCGCGGCGGCTGGAACGGGGTCTTCTGGCAGCGGGACCCCGAGGGCATGCGCGCCTGCCTGGACGGGCGTGAGGTGGCGCCGTGGGACGTGGTGGAGGCGCTGCTGGAGGATCTCGGCGCGCTGTACGGCCCCGCCGCCGAGGGGGCCGAGCGGGAACGCGCCCGCGCGCTGCACGCCGCCGCGGTCGCCGCGTACGACGCCCGGCCCGGCGCCCGGGACGCCCTGGCCGACCGGCTCGACGTCATGCTCCGCGAGCAGCGGTACGCGGCGGAATGCCACGCCGCACTGAGCCGCCGGCTGTCCACGCCGCTCCCCGGCGACCAGGCCGACGCCCTCCGGGTCGACCTCGCCTGGGCCCACGACGACCACACCCGCGCCGCGTCCCGCTGCGCGGAACTCCGCGCCCGCCTGGAGGCGCTGGACCGGCGCACGGGTTCCGCGGGAGACCGGCCCGGAGCCGCCCCCGGTGTCGCGCCCGCGCCTGACGTCGCCGTCCGTCCTTCCCGTGCCGTCCCGCCCGCGGCTCCCCGCCCCTGGGCCGCGGTGGCCCCCGAGGAGGCCCGCCACGGCGCCGTCCCGCTCGCCTCGTCCCCCGGGACGACCGCTCCCGACCTGCCCGCTTCACCGGCCACCGGTGCCGGAGACCCCTCCTCGCCCGGCGCCACCCCCGCCCCCCGAGCCCGCAGGCGTCGCCGTGGCAGCGCCCGGTTCGCCGGGGTCGTCGAGGGTGCGGAGGCCGCGCCCGTCGTCGTATCGCCGGCCTCCGGGGGTGCCGGCGCGGACGGTGGGCCGCGGTCGCCGCGGGGGGCCCGGTTCGCCGGGGCCGGGGAGGCGGTGGAGCCGTCGGTGCCGGACGGCGCGGCCGTGGACGAGGGGGCCCGCGAGGCCGTCGACGGGGTCGTCGGGCGGCTGGCGCGGTTGCGGGGCGAGGGGCGGGGCGGCGAGGCGCACATGGTGCTGGTCGAGGCCGCGGGGTGGCCCGTGGGCCGGCTGCCGCTGCTCGCGGACGCCCTGCACCGGGCCGGGCTCGGCGCCGACTGGGCCACGCTGCTGTGGGAGGCCGCCGCGCTGCCCGCCGAGCGGCTGGTCGCCGCCGCCGACGCGCTCACCGCGGCCGGCCAGGACGGCGACGGCCGGCGACTGCTGCGGCAGGGCGCGGCCCGGCCGGCGGAGCAGATCGGCGCGGCCGTGCTGCGGATGGAGGACGAGGGCAGGCAGCGGGAGGCGCGGGCCCTGCTGGACGCCCACGTGCGCGTCCGTGCCCCCGAGGAGGCCGCCCGGTGTGCCGCCGCCGACCCCGGGCGCCTGGTCCCGCTGCTGCTGGAGGCCGCGCTCGGCGTCTCCGGCGAGCGGCACCGGGACCTCGCGCACGCCCTGCGTGTCGCCGGGTACACCGCGTGACAGGCCGGGGTGGGTAGTGTCCTGGTGTGTCACGGTCCGCGCCCCCGGGCCGGCCCGGCGGCTCACCCACCGGGGTGTGAATCGAGATCGACTCAGCGGGTTGGCGGCGATGGTCTTGGCAAGGGCCGCGCGGAGGCTTACTTTCGTCAATCTACCGCCTGCTCTACGGGCGTAGAGGCTCTGACGTCGTGTCGAAGGAGCAGCTCATGACCAACGTCGTCCGCGCCGCTCTGGTCCAGGCCACCTGGACCGGCGACACCGAGTCCATGGTCGCGAAACACGAGGAGCACGCCCGCGAGGCGGCCCGCCGGGGCGCGCGGATCATCGGGTTCCAGGAGGTCTTCAACGCCCCCTACTTCTGCCAGGTCCAGGAGCCGGAGCACTACCGCTGGGCCGAGCCCGTGCCGGACGGCCCGACCGTGCGCCGGATGCGGGAGCTGGCGCGCGAGACCGGCATGGTGATCGTCGTCCCGGTCTTCGAGGTCGAGGGGTCCGGCTTCTACTACAACACCGCCGCCGTGATCGACGCGGACGGCTCCTACCTCGGCAAGTACCGCAAGCACCACATCCCGCAGGTCAAGGGCTTCTGGGAGAAGTACTACTTCAAGCCCGGCAACCTCGGCTGGCCCGTCTTCGACACCGCCGTCGGCAAGGTCGGCGTCTACATCTGCTACGACCGCCACTTCCCGGAAGGCTGGCGGCAACTGGGGCTCAACGGCGCCCAGTTGGTGTACAACCCGTCCGCCACCCACCGGGGCCTGTCCGCCTACCTGTGGCAGCTGGAGCAGCCCGCCGCGGCCGTCGCCAACGAGTACTACATCGCCGCCATCAACCGGGTCGGGCAGGAGGAGTACGGCGACAACGACTTCTACGGGACGTCGTACTTCGTCGACCCGCGCGGACAGTTCGTGGGTGAGGTCGCCAGCGACAAGAGCGAGGAACTCCTCGTACGCGACCTGGACTTCGACCTCATCGAGGAAGTGCGGCGGCAGTGGGCCTTCTACCGCGACCGCCGTCCCGACGCCTACGAAGGGCTGGTGCAGCCGTGAACGACCTCTACTCCCGCCACCGCAGGGTCCTGCCCGACTGGCTCGCCCTCTACTACGACGACCCGATCGAGCTCAGCCACGGCGAGGGACGCCACGTCTGGGACACCGCCGGCCGGCGGTACCTGGACTTCTTCGGCGGCATCCTGACCACGCTGACCGCGCACGCCCTGCCCGAGGTGACCAAGGCGGTCAGCGAGCAGGCCGGCCGGATCATCCACTCCTCCACCCTCTACCTCAACCGGCCGATGGTCGAACTCGCCGAGCGGATCGCCCAGGTGAGCGGCATCCCCGACGCCCGCGTGTTCTTCACGACCTCCGGCACCGAGGCCAACGACACCGCCCTGCTGCTCGCCACCACCTACCGGCGCAGCAACACCGTCCTCGCCATGCGGAACAGCTACCACGGCCGCTCCTTCAGCGCCATCGGCGTCACCGGCAACCGCGGCTGGTCCCCGACCTCCCTCTCCCCGCTCCAGACCCTGTACGTCCACGGCGGCGTACGCACCCGGGGACCGTTCGCCCACCTCGACGACCGCGCGTTCATCGACGCCTGTGTCGCCGACCTGAAGGACGTCCTCGGCCACACCCGGCCGCCGGCCGCGCTGATCGCCGAACCCGTCCAGGGCGTCGGCGGGTTCACCTCCCCGCCGGACAGCCTCTACGCCTCCTTCCGGGAGGTGCTGAAGGAACACGGCGTCCTGTGGATCGCCGACGAGGTGCAGACCGGCTGGGGCCGCACCGGCGACCACTTCTGGGGCTGGCAGGCGCACGCCCGCAGCGGCCCGCCGGACATCGTCACCTTCGCCAAGGGCATCGGCAACGGCATGTCCATCGGCGGGGTCATCGCCCGCTCCGAGATCATGAACTGCCTGGACGCCAACAGCATCTCCACCTTCGGCGGCACCCAGATCACCATGGCCGCCGGCCTCGCCAACCTCACCTACCTCCTCGAACACGACCTCCAGGGCAACGCCCGGCGCGTCGGCGGCCTGCTCATCGAGCGGTTGCGGGCGGTCGGCGCGCAGCTGCCCGGGGTGCGGGAAGTGCGCGGACGCGGGCTGATGATCGGCGTCGAGCTGGTCAGACCGGGCACGGACGAGGCCGACCCGCAGGCCGTCGCGGCGGTGCTGGAGGCGGCCCGGGAGGGCGGGCTGCTCCTCGGCAAGGGCGGCGGGCACGACACCAGCGCCCTGCGGATCAGCCCGCCGCTGTCGCTGACGGTCGCCGAGGCCGAGGAGGGCGCGGCGATCCTGGAACAGGCGCTGAGGAGCACGTACTAGAGAACAGGTGTACGGCCATGAGCATCACCTCGGAGTCACGGCACGTGCTGGAACCCGCCCTCTCCGTGCGCCAGGTGCTGACCCTGGAGCGCGTGCTCGCCGGGGAGCCCGAGGTGGTGGCCGGCGCCGCACAGCTCGACCGGCCGGTGCGCTGGGTGCACGTCGCCGAGGCCGCCGACGTCGGCGTCATGCTCAGCGGCGGGGAGATGGTCCTCACCACCGGTGTGCTGCTCGCCGGGGACGAGGCCCGGCAGGCCGAGTACGTCCAGTCCCTGCACCGAGCGGAGGCGGCGGCCGTCGTCCTCGGTCTCGGCCGGGCCTTCCCCGCGCCGCCCGAGGTGATGCGCCGCGCCGCCGAGCGGTGCGGGCTGCCCATGGTCGTACTGCACCGGCCGTTCCCCTTCGCCGAGCTCACGGAGGAGGTGCAGTCCCGGCTCGTGCGGCGCAAGTTCGCCGCGATCAGCCTGTCGGAGAGCGTACGCACCGCCCTCACCGGGCTGATCACGGCCGGGGCGCCGCTGCAACGGCTGCTCGACGAGGTCGCCCGGCACAGCGGCTGCCCGGTCGTCGTCACCAACCTCGCCCACCGCGTCCTCGGCACGGCGGGGGAGCGGTCCGCGGTGGACGACGTGCTGCGCGACTGGGAGCGGATCGCCCGGCAGGCCGGCGGCAGCGCCGGCGACGGCTGGGTCCGCGCCGAGCTGGGCGGGCGCGGGGAGCGGTGGGGCCGGCTGCTGCTCTGCGGCTACCGGGGCGACGCGGCCACCGGACGGCTGCTCGCGGACCGGGCCGCCGAGGCCCTGGTGCTGCACCGGATGCTCGGCGGCGCCCGCGCGCACAGCTGGGAGGAGCAGTCCGCGCAGAGCCTGCTGACCGACCTCGTCTCCGGGGCCGTACCGGCCCGGCAGCTGCTGCCGCGGGCCCGGGCCGCCGGGCTGCCGGTCAACCGCCGCACCTTCGTGCCGCTCGTCGTCCAGGGCCGCACACCCGGCCAACTCGACCGGGTGCTGCGTCTGCTGGGGCTGCCCGGCCTCGTCGCCGAGCTCGCCGCCGGCGCCGCCACCGTGCTGCTCAGCCTCGCCCGCGACCAGGACGCCGAGGCGCTCACCACCCACTTCGCGACCCGGCTGCGCGCCGCGTCCCCGGCCGTGGTCGCCGCCGCCGGCCCCCGCACCGCGTGGGACGACGTGCCCGCCGGGCTGCGCGAGGCCCGGCACGTCGCCGACGCCGTCGCCGGCTCCTCGGCCGCCCTCGACCTGCCGGCCGTCGTCCGCCTCAAGGACGTCCACCTGCGCGGACTGATCCGCCTGCTGCGCGACGACCCGCAGGTGCAGTCCTTCGCCGAGCGCGAGCTGGACGGGCTGCTGTGCGACGCCGAACCGGAACTGCTGAACGTCCTGCGGACCTATCTGGCGACGGGCCGCAACAAGTCCCGCACCGCCCAGCTCCACCACGTCTCCCGGCCGGCCCTGTACCGCCGCCTGGAGGCCATACAGGCCCGCCTCGGCGTCGACCTGGACGATTTCGAACAGGCGGCCTCCGTGCACATCGCGCTCCTCGCGCACGACGCGCAACAGGGGTGAAACATGCGACGACCTGCGACAACGGCGGTGAAACATGGGACCGCGGACACGTGACACGGTGGCACGCCGGCCACCCGCGGACGTGACACGCTGCCCGTCGAACCGGCCCCTCGGGCTTCCTACGCTCACGGCACACCGAGCTACCGGAGGTCCCGATGAGCCGAGTGATCCGTGCCGCCCTCTTCCAGACCGCCTGGACCGGCGACAAGGAGTCCATGATCCAGGTGCACGAGCAGGCAGCCCGCGACGCCGCCGCCCAGGGCGCCCAAGTCCTCTGCTTCCAGGAGCTGTTCTACGGCCCGTACTTCTGCCAGGTCCAGGACAAGGCGTTCTACGAGTACGCCGAACGGATCCCCGAGGGCCCGACCGTCCGGCGCTTCCAGGCCCTCGCCCGCGAGCTGGGCATCGTCCTGGTCCTGCCCATGTACGAGGAGGAGCAGCCGGGCGTCCTGTACAACACGGCCGCCGTGATCGACGCGGACGGCTCCTACCTCGGCAAGTACCGCAAGACCCACATCCCGCAGGTCCAAGGGTTCTGGGAGAAGTTCTACTTCCGCCCCGGCAACAGCGGCTGGCCCGTCTTCGACACCGCCGCAGGCCGGATCGGCGTCTACATCTGCTACGACCGCCACTTCCCGGAGGGCTGGCGGGCGCTCGGCCTCGCCGGCGCCGAGATCGTCTTCAACCCGTCGGCCACCTCGCGCGGCCTGTCCCGCTACCTCTGGCAGCTGGAGCAGCCGGCGGCGGCCGTCGCCAACGAGTACTTCGTAGGCGCGATCAACCGGGTCGGCG
This sequence comes from Streptomyces corchorusii, assembly GCF_001514055.1. Lineage (NCBI taxonomy): Bacteria > Bacillati > Actinomycetota > Actinomycetes > Kitasatosporales > Streptomycetaceae > Streptomyces > Streptomyces corchorusii. The sequence continues at coordinate 293,834 of NZ_KQ948352.1, forward strand.
TGGAGGACCTGGGCGACAACGACTTCTACGGCACCACCTACTTCGTGGGCCCGGAGGCACAGTTCGTCGGCGAGGTCGCGAGCGACAAGGAGACCGAACTCGTCGTCCGCGACCTGGACCTGGCCGAACTCCGCGAGGTCCGCGACCGCTGGCAGTTCTACCGGGACCGCGCGCCGGGGGCCTACGGACCGCTGACCGCGCCCTGACGGCACCGTCGACAGAGGGAGCAGCATGAGCAGCCGTACCGTCATCCGCGGTGGTCTCGTCATCACCGCGTCCGACGAGATCCACGCCGACGTCCTCATCGAGGACTCCCGCATCACCGCCCTCACCACGCCCGGCGCGCAGAACTGGAGCGCGGACCGCACCATCGACGCCACCGGGAAGTACGTCATCCCGGGCGGCGTCGACGCCCACACCCACATGGAGCTGCCGTTCGGCGGCACCTTCGCCTCCGACACCTTCGAGACCGGCACCCGGGCCGCCGCCTGGGGCGGTACGACGACCATCGTGGACTTCGCGGTGCAGAGCGTCGGCCACACCCTGCGCGAGGGCCTGGACACCTGGCACGCCAAGGCCGAGGGCAACTGCGCGATCGACTACGCCTTCCACATGATCGTCTCCGATGTGAACCAGGAGACGCTCAAGGAGATGGACCTGCTCATCGAGGAAGGGGTCACCAGCTTCAAGCAGTTCATGGCCTACCCCGGGGTCTTCTACTCCGACGACGGGCAGATCCTGCGCGCCATGCAGCGCTCCGCCGAGAACGGCGGACTGATCATGATGCACGCCGAGAACGGCATCGCCATCGACGTGCTGGTCGAGCAGGCCCTCGCCCGGGGCGAGACCGACCCGCGCTACCACGGCGAGGTGCGCAAGGCCCTGCTGGAGGCGGAGGCCACCCACCGGGCCATCAAGCTCGCCCAGGTGGCCGGCGCGCCCCTGTACGTCGTGCACGTCTCCGCCATGGAGGCCGTGGCCGAGCTGGCGCGCGCACGCGACGAGGGGCTGAACGTCTTCGGCGAGACCTGCCCGCAGTACCTGTTCCTGTCGACGGACAACCTGGCCGAGCCCGGCTTCGAGGGCGCCAAGTACGTGTGCAGCACGCCCCTCAGGCCGAAGGAGCACCAGGCCCGGCTGTGGCGGGGCCTGCGGACCAACGACCTCCAGGTCGTCTCCACCGACCACTGCCCCTTCTGCTTCACCGGCCAGAAGGAACTGGGCCGCGGCGACTTCTCCAAGATCCCCAACGGGCTGCCGGGCGTGGAGAACCGGATGGACCTGCTCCACCAGGCGGTCGTCGACGGGCACATCTCCCGCCGCCGCTGGATCGAGATCGCCTGCGCCGCCCCGGCCCGGATGTTCGGGCTGTACCCGAAGAAGGGCACCATCACCCCGGGCGCCGACGCGGACGTCGTCATCTACGACCCGCACGCCGAACAGGTGATGTCCGCCGAGACCCACCACATGAACGTCGACTACTCGGCGTACGAGGGCAAGCGCGTCACCGGCCGCGTCGAGACGGTCCTGTCGCGCGGCGAACTCGTCATCGACCAGCGGGAGTACACCGGACGCGCCGGGCACGGCGTCTTCACCCCGCGCTCCACCTGTCAGTACCTCACCTAGGAGTGGCGCCCCATGGACTTCGGACTCGTCCTGCAGACCGACCCGCCCGCCTCCCGGGTCGTCAGCCTGATGAAACGGGCCGAGCGCAACGGTTTCCGCTACGGCTGGACCTTCGACTCCGCCGTGCTCTGGCAGGAACCGTTCGTGATCTACAGCCAGATCCTGGCGAACACGCGGAAGCTCACGGTCGGCCCGATGGTCACCAACCCGGGCACCCGCACCTGGGAGGTCACCGCCTCCACCTTCGCCACCCTCAACGACATGTTCGGCAACCGCACCGTCTGCGGCATCGGCCGCGGCGACTCCGCGATGCGCGTCGCGGGCCGCAGACCCAACACGCTCGCCCGGATCAGCGAGGCCATGAAGGTCATCCGCGCCCTCGGCCGGGGCGAGGAGGCCGACCTCGGCGGCACGAAGATCCGGTTCCCGTGGATCAAGGAGGACGCCGAACTCCCGGTCTGGATGGCCGCGTACGGACCGAAGGCGCTGAAGATGGCCGGCGAGGAGGCCGACGGATTCATCCTCCAGCTCGCCGACCTCTACCTGACCGAGTACATGGTGAAGGCCGTCAAGGACGCGGCGGTCGCCGCCGGCCGTGACCCGTCCGAGGTGACCATCTGCGTCGCCGCGCCGGCGTACGTCACCGAGGACGACTCGCCCGAGGCCCTGGCGCACGCCCGCGACCAGTGCCGCTGGTTCGGCGGCATGGTCGGCAACCACGTCGCCGACCTGGTCGCCCGGTACGGCGAGCACTCCGCGCAGGTCCCCGGGGAACTCACCGACTACATCAGGGCCCGCCAGGGCTACGACTACGCCCACCACGGACGCAGCGGCAACCCGGACACCGCGTTCGTGCCCGACGAGATCGTGGACCGGTTCTGCGTCATCGGCCCGGTCGGGAAGCACATCGAGAAACTGACCGCGCTGCGCGCCCTGGGCGTCGACCAGTTCGCGGTGTACGACATGCACGACGCGCAGGAAGCCGTCATCGAGGCCTACGGCCACCACGTCATCCCCGCCGTCAACTCCTGACCCGCCCACGTCCGCGAGTCCCCCCACGCCCCCCTTGGTCTCCCCTCCCCGCCGTCCCGGGGAGGGGGCTGGTGCCCGCACGGCCATTCCCGATCCGCCTCCTTCCGATTGGCCAGCCCATGACCGACACCGCTCCCACGGCCAGACCGATACCCGGCCAGGTCACCCTCCCCGACGGGCGCGTGGAACTCGCCCCCGGCACGACCCCGCCCAGCGGCCCCTACGCCAACCAGGACCTGCTCCCGGTCCCCGTGGCCCGGCGCACGTGGACGACGTACAACTTCTCCGCCCTGTGGGTCGGCATGGCCCACAACACCGCCTCCTGGACCCTCGCCTCCGGACTGATCGCGGTGGGCATGGACTGGAAGCAGGCGGTGTTCACCATCGCCCTCGCCAACCTGATCGTGCTGGCGCCCATGCTGCTCACCGGGCACGCCGGCCCCAAGTACGGCATCCCCTTCCCGGTCTTCGCCCGCGCCTCCTTCGGTGTGCGCGGCGCCAACCTGCCCGCCGTCGTACGGGCGTTGGTGGCATGCGGCTGGTTCGGCATCCAGACCTGGATCGGCGGCGAGGCGATCTACTTCCTCGCCGGGAAGCTGATCGGCGACGGCTGGAGGAACGCGGGGCACATCGGCGGCCACGCCTGGACCATGTGGCTGTCCTTCGCGGTCTTCTGGGCGATCCAGGTGGCCATCATCCACCGCGGCATGGAGACCATCCGCCGCTTCGAGAACTGGGCCGCGCCGTTCGTCCTGGTCGGCGCGTTCGTGATGCTGTGGTGGATGAGCGGCAAGGCCGGGGGCGTCGGACCGCTCTTCGACCAGCCGTCCAGGCTGGGCTGGGGCGGCGACTTCTGGAAGCTGTTCTGGCCCTCCCTCATGGGCATGATCGGCTTCTGGTCGACGCTGTCGCTGAACATCCCCGACTTCACCCGCTACGGCAGGAGCCAGCGCGCGCAGACCTGGGGCCAGGCCCTCGGCCTGCCGACCACGATGACCCTGTTCGCGTTCCTGTCCGTGCTGGTCACCTCCGGCTCGCAGGCCGTGTACGGCGAACCGGTCTGGGACCCGGTGCAGTTGGCGGCGAAGACGGACAACCCGGCCGGTCTGCTGTACGCGCTCGTGACCGTCCTGGTGGCGACGCTGTCCGTGAACATCGCCGCCAACCTGGTCTCCCCGGCCTTCGACTTCTCCAACGTCGCGCCCAGGAAGGTGAGTTTCCGCACCGGCGCCCTGATCACCGCCGTCCTCGCCGTGCTGATCTTCCCGTGGAAGCTGTACTCCGACCCGCAGGGCTACATCTTCACCTGGCTGGGTCTGGTCGGCGGCCTGCTCGGCACGGTCGCCGGCATCCTCGTCGCCGACTACTGGCTGCTGCGCCGCACCCGCCTGGACCTCGGCGACCTGTACCGGCCGGGCGGTAAGTACTGGTACACGGGCGGCTGGAACTGGCGGGCGGTCGTCGCCTTCCTGGCGGGCGGTGTCCTCTCGCTCGGCGGCGCGAGCCTCAAGCCCCTGACCGACGGCCGCCCCATCCCCGCCCTGGCGCCCCTCGCCGACTACGGCTGGGCGGTGGGCCTCGGCACCTCCCTGGTGCTGTACCTGACCCTCACCCTGGCCTCCGGGCGGCGCGCCGCCGGCTGAGCGGACCGGCCTCCTCAGGGGGGCGCGGCGCCCGGGCAGTCGTCGACCGCGGTCACGGCCTCGGCCCGGGCCAGCCGCACCGCGACCTCACCGGTGTCCGTCCGCACCAGCAGCACTCCGTCCTCGGTGCGCCCCGGCTTCCCGCACACCACGCCCGACGGGGTGCGCACCAGGACGCGGGGACCGTCCTTCCCAGGGCCGTACCAGGTCAGCGCCACCGCGGTGACGAGCAGCGCCCCGCAGCAGATCGTCAGCGCCACCCCACGGGTGAGGGCCCGCACCGTGCGACGGGTCTCCATGTGGTCGCCCAGGTGCAGCGCGGTGGCCGTGGCGGGGACGCCGGTGGGCAGCCGGACCCCGGTGGGCGCGCCGTGCGCCGCCCCCTGCGTCACCCGTGCGGCCGTCCTCGGCCGGCCACCCCAGCATGCCCACTCCGCCCCTCCCGCGCCACGGCGGATCGGGCGGAAACCGGCCGGGGGCCGGGCGTTGTCCGGCAGGATGCCGGTCAGGCGCGCCGGACCCGGCTGCCGCGGCACGGGAACGGGCACCATGGCGGCGGCTCGTCTTCCGCGCCGGCGGCCGGCATCTCGACGTGCCGCGCGGCGGGGAACTCCGGCTGGGACGCAGCGGCAGCTGGGCGCCCGAGGCGGCGGCGATCCTGGCCGACGAGGAGACGGTCTCGGCCCGGCACGCGACCGTCGTGCACACCGCGGAGGGGGCGGCCTGGGTGACCGAGGTCGCGCAGGGCGCCACCAACGGCACGCGCGTCAACGACCGTGTGCTGGTGCCGGACCGGCCCGTCCGCCTGCGCAACGGCGACCGCGTCGAACTCGGCCCCCGGGCCGGCTTCGTGGTCCGCGGCATCGAGGCCGAGCCCACGGACCCGCCGACCTGACCACCGGCGCACGGGCCCGGGCCGGTGGTGCGGGCTCAGTCCCGGCCGGCGCCCAGCGCGGCCACCGCGGACTTCGCCGCCTTGATGGCCCCCTTGTTGATCTCGTCCGTACCGGGGGCCTTCTTGTTCTCGAAGTCGCTTCCGTTGTACGTGACGACGACGAGGGCGTTGGCGGCGCGGACCAGCACCACGCCCTCACGGGTCTGCTGGCCGTCCTCCGTGGTGAGGTTCACGACGGAGTAGGCGCTGTCCCCGAGCCCGGGGACGACCCCGCCGCCGCTCTTCTCGGCGACCCGCTGCTCGTACTCCTTCTCCGCCCCCTGGTCCGACTCGCTGATCTCGAAGGACACGTCGAGCCAGCGGTAGTCGTAGCCCTGGAGCGCGTTCCAGGAGCAGGTGCGGCGCAGCGCGGTGTCCGTGGACGGGATCTCCTTGCCGGCCGTCTTCGCCCCGGGCACCAGGGACTTGACGGTGCCGGCGGGCACGGCGGAGCAGGGGGCGGGTGCGGTGGTGTACGTCTTCGCCGCCGTGCTGGACGACGGGGCGGCGGAGGATCCGGCGGGCGTCTTCTGGGCCGTCGGGTGCCCGGCGGAGGCCGGCGGCGCGGCCGGGCCGGACGACAGCGCCCAGCCGGCGCAGGCGAGCACCGCGACCGGCGTCAGGCGCGCGGTGAGAGCGAGCGGCAGAGGAAGGGAACGCACAGCGCACTTCTCGTGGGGGAGGGGGTGCGGAAGGGGTCCGCGGGGTGGACGGGGACGACAGTCTCACACGACTCCCTGTGGGGCGGAAGTGCCAACTCGCTGCGTACCCGCCCGATCACGGCCGCGCGTTCACGACGTACTGCTCTGCCCGTTATGCCCCCGGCCGACCGCGAGCAGCACGAGCCGCCGACGGCGGCCGGCCCGGCGCGGGTACGGCTGCGGCTACGGTTACGGCACTCTCGCGGTCCACTCCGGCGACGAGAACTTGGTGCGCGCCAGCTCCTCGGCCCGGGCCAGCTCCTCGTCGGTGACCTTGCCCTGCGCCAGGCCGTAGCGGGCGCGGAAGGAGGCGATCATCCGGTCGATGACGGCCTCGCGCGCCAGCCCCGTCTGCCGCCGCAGCGGGTCGACCCGCTTCTTCGCGCTCCTGGTCCCCTTGTCGGAGAGTTTCTCCCGCCCGATCCGCAGCACCTCGACCATCTTGTCCGCGTCGATGTCGTACGACATGGTCACGTGGTGCAGCACGGCACCCGGGCCGCCGCCGGGGCCGACGATCCGCTTCTGCGCCGCGCCCGCGATCTTGCCCTGGTCGGTCGCGATGTCGTTCAACGGCTGGTACCAGGCCCGGATGCCCATGTCGCCGAGGGCGCCCAGCACCCAGTCGTCCAGGTAGGCGTAGCTGTCCTGGAAGGACAGGCCCTGCACGAGGGACTCGGGCACCGACAGCGAGTAGGTGATCGTGTTGCCGGGCTCCACGAACATCGCGCCACCGCCGGAGATCCGCCGCACCACCTCGATGCCGTGCCGGGCGGCGCCCCGCGGGTCCACCTCGTTGCGCAGCGACTGGAAGCTGCCGATGATCACCGCCGGGGCGCCCCACTCCCACACCCGCAGCGTCGGCGCCCGCCGGCCCGCGGCCACCTCGGCGGTCAGCACCTCGTCCAGCGCCATGTGCAGGGCGGGCGGCTGCGGGGCCTCGTGGATCAGCTGCCAGTCGTAGTCCGTCCAGTCCGTGGCGTGCGCGAGCGCCCGGCGCACCGCGATGCCGACGCCCTCCGACGTCAGCCCGTACATCACCGTCCCCGCCGGCAGCGCCGCCTCGATCCGCGCGGCCAGCCCCGCCGCGTCCGTGTCCGCCGGGGCGCCCTCCAGCGCGCGGTTCACCGCATCCAGCGCCTCGTCCGGCTCCAGGAAGAAGTCACCCGCCACGCGCACGTGCCGCAGCACGCCGTCCTCGACGTCCACGTCCACGACGACGAGCTTGCCGCCGGGCACCTTGTACTCACCGTGCACTGCCTGGGCCTCCGTTCCTCCCGCACGAGATCAACGCGGGGGCCGGCCGTGGTGTTCCCCCGGGCGCCGGTCACGTCCGCACGATCACCTGTTCACCGCTCTTGTGGCCCAGGCCGACGCCGATGAGGACCTCGACCGGGCGGTCTCGGTGGACTCCACGACCGTGCGGGCCCGCCGCATCTCCGCGGTGCCCCGGAACCGCCCGTCCGCGATGAACCGCGGGTGCCAGGGGATGTGGACCCCTTCGAACACCGGCAGCATCCGCAGCGTCGTCACGACCTGCTTGAGCTGCTGCACCGCCCGGGTGCCGGCGGCCACTCCGCCGTACGAGACGAATCCGACCGGCTTGTGGTGCCACTCCTGGTGGAGGTAGTCGATCGCGTTCTTGAGCGTGGCCGGGTAGCCGAAGTTGTACTCCGGGGTGACGAGGACGACCGCGTCCGCCGCCTCCACGGTCGCGCTCCATTCCTTGGTGTGCCGCACTCAGGGTGGCGGCGATCTCCAGGGCCACGATGTCGAAGTCCTCCTCCGTCGCGACCATGTCGGCGTGGGCTTCCCGCATATCGCGCCCCGGATAACACTTCGGCCCGCCGGTCTCCTGAATGGACCACGCCGTCACCATGAACTTGAACCCCGCGCGAGAATTCGTCTCGTGCAGTTTCTGCACGTACGGATTGCGGTTGGCGGAAACATTGTCGTAAAGCCTGTCCGTGAGGACGTCCATCACCGCGGCGATACCCATGGTCCCGCCCAGGCGCTCGTAGAGGGAGGGGGTCTGTGCTGACTCCGTCATGAATCTTCTCCTCACGTGATCCGTCGCTGGCACCACACTTCACCCGCCTGCTCAAAATCCGCTCAAGCGCCCGGCAACGCCGGGGCGGGCCGGTACCGGGGGGTCAGGGCACGAGTACGGTCCGGCGGCCTCGCTGGTCCAGGTCCCAGACCTCCCGCACCCGGGTGAGCGGGACCCGGCTGATCTCCAGACGCAGCCCGCCGTCGGCCAGCAGGTCCAGCACCCGGCCGAGTTGCCGGGCCAGCACCTCGGCGGGGGGAGCGTTGCCCGTACCGCTGCCCACGATCTCCAGCCCGCTGCTGCGCAGCACCTCGGCGGACAGGCTGAGGACGGGCGCGGCCATCACCCCGATCTGGACCAGGCGGGTGCGGGAGAACCGCAGCTCCATGTCGGCGGAGCCGAGCGTGCTGATGAGGACCTCGGTGGGGTGCCCCCACAGGTAGTCGAGCACCACGTCGTAGTCCGCGCCGCCGGCGGCCTCGCGCAGCGCGCCGCGCAGCGCGTCGTCGGGCTGGTCGAGCCGGACGACGGCGTCCGCGCCCAGCGCGGGCAGCCCGGCCAGCACCCGCGGATTGCGCCCGGCGGCCACCACCCGGCCGGCGCCGAGGTGCCTGGCGAGCTGCACCGCGAGCTGCCCGGCCACCCCGGTGGCGCCCAGCACCAGCACGGACTCGCCCGGCCGCAGCTTCGCCCGCCATTCCAGCGCGTTCCACGCCGACACCCCGGGATTCTGCACCGCGGCGGCCAGCGCGTCGTCCACGGCGTCGGGGATGGGCGAGCACCAGGCGCGCCGGGTCACCGCCCGCTCGGCCATGGTGCCGCCCGACGACCGGAACAGGACTCGGCTGCCGTCCTCCAGGCGCCCGGCGGCCAGGGCGGCGCCGCACACCGCCGGCAGCCTGGCGGGTGCCGGGAAATGCGTGCCCGCGGCCCGCGCCCGGTCCAGGCTGGTCAGCGGGCAGGCCGTCACCCGGACGACCTCCTCGCCCTCCGCCGCACGCGGTTCCGGCACGTCCTCGCAGCGCGGCGGTTCGCCCAACGCGCGCAGCACCGCCGCCCTCATGGCCGCTTCCGCCCGTCCCGCGAGGATCTGCTGCTCGACATCGTGAATCCTTCCGGACGCCTACAGGGTGCGCTCCGGGTCACGGTGCCGCTCCGCGCTGGAAGGACGCTGTACGCGCTCACCAGCGAGACGCCGTCCGCGCGGGCGGGAACGGCGCGGTACGTGGTTCGGCCCACCATCGCCGCCAGCCGCTCGCGGTACCACTCGCCCGGTGCCGTGGCCGTGCGGAACCGTGTCTCGGTGGCGGCGTCGGAGAACGGGAAGAGCGGTTCGACCGGGGCGTCGTGGCGGGGCATGTGGAAGAACGGGATGCTGATCCGCGCCCCGGTGCGCCCCTCGGCGGGATTGCGCACCCGGTGCAGCGTCGACACCCACCGCCCGGCGGTTCAGAACGCCATCAGATCGCCGACGTTGGGGACGAAGCCGCCCTGGGTGAAGGGCACTTCGCGCCAGCCGCGCCGCTTCTGCTCGACCTCCAGGCCGCCGGCCCCGTCCTGGTAGAGGATGGTCAGCGTCCCCCAGTCCGTGTGGGCGCCCTTGCGCAACTGCCCGGGCAGCGGCGGCCCGCTCAGCGGGTGGTAGTAGTTCGCCGCGAGCGTCGACATGCCGTCGTCGATCTTGTCGTCGAAGAAGTGCCGGTCCAGCCCCAGGGCCAGGGCGAACAGGCGGATCAGGTCCGTCGCGAGCCGCTCCATCGCCGCCATGTACTCGTGCCACACCGCCCGGAACTCCGGGGGCGTCGCGGGCAAGCGGTTCACGGCTCCCCACGGCGACGCCGTGTTCCCGTCCGGGGCCCGCGACTCCACGGGGCGGTCGCCCCGGACACCGGCGATGATGACCTCGTTCAGGTCCGGTGGCGCGGTGTTCCCCAGGCTCTTCGCGGCGCTGCCGGCGTCGGCGTACAGGCCGTGCGTGCCGGGAGAGACGGCCACCTCGGCCTTCTCCCCGGCGGGCCGTTCGAAGAACGCGCGGGAGACGGCGTACATGCGGTCGACCAGATCCTGGTCCACGCCGTGGCCGACGACGGTGAAGAACCCGGACGTCTCGCAGGCGCCGCTGATCGCCTGGGCGACGAGTAGTTCCCCGGCCTTGGTCCGGGTGGCGGACAGATCGATGACCGGCACGTATCCGTCCACCGGTAAGAAGCGATCGGCTGAGCGGGACAATGCTGCTCCTTCTGCGGATGACGAGCCCGTGTCCGGCGCTCGCGGAACGGAACGACCCGGGCCGCGCCGAGGACCGCCTTCGCTTTTCCGGGCGGCGGGAGGAGAAGACCAACTCCGGATATTCCCAAGGCTGTTCGCGGCGCGTCCAGGTGGGATTTCTCCTCGCGTCGGCAAAATGACCGCACCGCGCCCCCGCGTTCCTCCGGCCCTGTTCCCGGAACCCCGGAATCTCCCCGCGGACTGTGTGAGGGTGGACGGGCCGACCGACGCACCCGCACACCGAGGTGAGAGATGACGTTCACGACCCGGCCCACCCTCCAGGGCACCTTCGGCATGGTGTCCTCCACCCACTGGCTCGCCTCCCAGTCGGCGATGGCGGTGCTGGAGGACGGGGGCAACGCGTTCGACGCGGCCGTGGCCGGGGCGTTCGTGCTGCACGTCGTGGAGCCGCACCTCAACGGGCCGGCCGGCGAGGTGCCGGTCCTGCTTGCCCCGGCGGGCGGCGCGGTGCGCGTGCTGTGCGGCCAGGGCGTGGCCCCGGCGGGCGCGACGGTGGCCCACTACCGGGGGCTCGGGCTGGATCTCGTACCGGGCACCGGACCGCTCGCCGCCGCCGTGCCCGGTGCCTTCGACGCCTGGCTGCTGCTCCTGCGCGATCACGGCACCAAGTCCCTGGACGACGTCCTGAAGTACGCCATCGGCTACGCCGAGCACGGGCACGCGCCCGTGGAGAACGTCGGCCTGACCGTCGAGAGCGTACGGCGGCTGTTCGAGACCGAGTGGACCTCCTCGGCGGAGCTGTACCTGCCGGGCGGCCGGGCACCCCGCCCCGGCACGCTGCTGCGCAACCCCGCCCTGGCCGCCACCTGGAAGCGGCTGCTGGCCGAGACCGCCCGCGCGGGCGGCCGGGAGGCCAGGATCGACGCCGCGCGCGAGGTGTGGCGCTCCGGCTTCATCGCCGAGGCCCTGGTACGGCAGTCCCGCCGGCCCACCCTGGACACCAGCGGCGAGCGGCACACCGGCACCCTCACCGAGGCCGACCTCGCCGGCTGGTCGGCGACCTACGAGACCCCGGTGACGTACGACTGGAACGGCTGGACGGTGTGCAAGGCCGGCCCCTGGAGCCAGGGCCCGGTGCTGCTCCAGCAGCTCGCCCTGCTCCCGCCCGAACTGCCCGCCTATGGCTCCGCCGACTACGTCCACCTGCTGATCGAGGGCTGCAAGCTCGCCATGGCCGACCGCGAGGCCTGGTACGGGGACGCCGCCGAGGTGCCCCTCGCGGACCTGCTGTCGGACCAGTACAACGCGGCCCGGCGGGCCCTCGTCGGCGAGAAGGCGGACCACGGGCTGCGCCCCGGCAGCCCCGGCGGCCGCACCCCGCGGCTGCCCGCACGGGCACACGCGCGCGTGCCGGCCGGCGCGGAGCACGGCTTCGACCCGATGGGCGCCGGCGAACCGACCGTCGCCGGGCCGCCCGGCGAGCCCGAGGTCGCCGCCGATGGCACGACCCGCGGCGACACCTGCCACCTGGACGTCGTCGACCGCTGGGGCAACATGGTCGCGGCCACGCCCAGCGGCGGCTGGCTCCAGTCCAACCCCGTCGTCCCCGAACTGGGCTTCCCGCTCGGCACCCGCCTCCAGATGACCTGGCTGGAGGAGGGCCTGCCGGGCTCCCTCACCCCCGGCCGCCGCCCCCGCACCACCCTCACCCCGTCCCTCGCGCTGCGCGACGGCGTGCCGGTCATGGCGTTCGGCACGCCCGGCGGCGACCAGCAGGACCAGTGGCAGCTGCACTTCTTCCTGGCCGCCGCCCTGCGCGCCCCCGTCCGCGGCGGCCTCGACCTCCAGGGCGCCGTCGACGCCCCCAACTGGCACAACGACAACCACCCCAGCTCCTTCCACCCGCGCGGCCGGCATGCCGGCGGCGTGACCGTGGAGTCCCGCATGGACGCCGGGGTGATCGAGGAGCTGCGGCGGCGCGGCCACGACGTCACTGTGGGTCCCGCCTGGTCCGAGGGGCGGCTGTGCGCGGTGGCCCGGGATCCGGAGACCGGCGTCCTGTCGGCGGCGGCCAATCCGCGCGGCATGCAGGGGTACGCCGTCGGCCGCTGACGGCCCGGCCCGGCGGGCGGTGCCGATCCCCGCTCTTCACCCCGATTCCACCCCGAGTGCACCGAATGGGGGCGGGGGATGTCAGTGGGACGTGCTCTCATGGGAGGCATGATCGAAGAGACGGAAACCATCGACGAGTTTCTCGCCCGCTGCTCGGCCGACGTGGAGGAAGCGGTCCGCAAGGCCGCCGCGGCCGAGATCCTGCCCCGCTTCCGCCGCCTCGCCGCGTACGAGGTCGACCAGAAGAGCGGCCCGCACGACCTGGTGACGGACGCCGACCGCCTCGCCGAGCTCCGGCTCACCGAGGACCTCGGCGCCCTGCTGCCCGGCTCGGTGGTCGTCGGCGAGGAGGCGGTGCACGCCGACCCGGCGGTGTACCGGGCGCTCCAGGGCGACGTACCGGTGTGGATCGTCGACCCGGTCGACGGCACCCGCCAGTTCGTGCACGGCGACGACGGCTTCTGCACCCTGGTCGCGCTCGTCCAGCGGGGCGTCGTGATCGCCTCCTGGACCTACGCGGCGGCCCGCGACCAGTTCGCCACCGCCGTCCGCGGCCAGGGCGCCTTCCTCGACGGCGAGCGGCTGTTCGCGGGCCCGCCCACGCCCGGCCGGGACCTCGTCGTCGCCACCTCCCACCCGGACTACACCACCGACGAGCAGAAGGGCGCCCTGCGCCCCCTGTGGACCGACGGCCTCGCCCCGCGCGCGTGCGGCTCGGCGGGCCTGGAGTACCTCGCCGTGGCCCGGGGCGAGTTGGACGCCGTCGCGTTCTCCTGGGAGGCCGCCTGGGACCACGCGGCCGGTCTGCTCCTGGTCGAGGAGGCGGGCGGCACGCACCTCACCCTGACCGGCGAGCCGTTCCGCGTCACCGGAGGCAACGCCCTGCCGTTCACCGCCGCCCGGGACGCCGCCACCGCCCGCCGGGTGGCGGACCTGCTGCGCACCGCGTCCTGACCCCGGGACCACCCGGGCCGGGGCGGTGTCAGACCCCCGGCATATCCTGATCCCGAATGGCCATCGGCTGACGAAGGGGTCCGAAGGTGCCGTCGATGCTCGATGCGGTCGTGGTGGGTGCGGGGCCGAACGGACTGACCGCAGCCGTGGAGCTGGCCCGCCGCGGCTTCTCCGTGGCCCTGTTCGAGGCGAAGTCCACCGTCGGCGGCGGCGCCCGCACCGAGGAGCTGACCCTGCCCGGCTTCCGGCACGACCCGTGCTCGGCCGCGCACCCCCTCGGCATCAACTCCCCGGCGTTCCGCGCCCTGCCGCTCGACCGGTACGGCCTCGAATGGCTGCACGCCCCGCTGCCCATGGCCCACCCGTTCCCGGACGGCACCGCGGCCGTGCTCTCCCGCTCGGTCGCCGAGACCGCCGCCTCCTTCGGCCCGCGCGACGCCGGTGCGTACCGCAGGCTGGTCGAGCCGCTCCTCGCCCACTGGGACACCCTGGTCCGGGACTTCATGTCCCTGCCGCTGACCGCGCTGCCCCGCGACCCCGTCACCCTGGCCCGCTTCGGCCTGGCCGGGCTCCCGCCGTCCACCTGGCTGATGCGCCGCTTCAAGGACGAGCGGGTCAAGACCCTCTTCGCGGGCCTGGTCGCCCATGTCATGGCGCCGCTGAACGGCCTGGCCACGGGCGCCATCGGACTGGTCTTCGCGCTGTCCGCCCACGCCCGCGGCTGGCCGGTGCCCCGCGGCGGCTCCCAGGCCATCTCCGACGCCCTCGCCGCCTACCTGACCGACCTCGGCGGCGCCGTGCACACCGACTACGAGGTCAAGCGCCTCGACGACCTGCCGCCCGCGCGCGCGTACGTCTTCGACACCTCGCCCGCCGCGCTCGCCCGGATCGCCGGCTTCGGCGACCACTACGCGCGCTACCGCTACGGCCCCGGCGTCTTCAAGATCGACTACGCGCTGGACGGCCCCGTGCCCTGGACCGCGCCCGAGGCCCGCACCGCCGGCACCGTCCAGATCGGCGCGAGCCAGGCCGAGATCGGCACCGCCCTGCGCGCCGCCTCCCGCGAGGGCCGCGCCCCCGACAGACCGTTCATGATCACCGTGCAGCCCAGCCTGGTCGACCCGTCCCGCGCCCCCGAGGGCAAGCACGTCTTCTGGGCCTACGGCCATGTGCCGAACGGCTGGTCCGGCGACCTCACCGACGCCATAGAACGCCAACTGGAGCGCTTCGCCCCCGGCTTCCGCGACCGCGTGCTCGCCCGCGCCACCGCCGGACCCGCCGAGATGGCCGCCCGCAACGCCAACTACGTCGGCGGCGACATCGCCTGCGGCGCGGCCAGTGGACTCCAACTGCTGCTGCGCCCCAAGCCCACCCTGTTCCCGTACCACACCCCCCACCCGGCCGTCTTCATCTGCTCCTCGGCCACCCCGCCCGGACCCGGTGTCCATGGCATGTCCGGACACAACGCGGCCAAGGCCGTCTGGCGGAGACTGAGACAGACCTGACGGCCGTCGACCGAGGCAGACATGACCGACATCACCCTCGTCCAGGGCGACATCACCCGGCAGCACGCCGACGCCATCGTCAACGCGGCGAACTCCTCCCTGCTCGGCGGCGGGGGCGTGGACGGCGCGATCCACCGCCGGGGCGGCCCCGCCATCCTGGAGGAGTGCCGCGCCCTGCGCGCCTCCCGGTACGGAAAGGGCCTGCCCACGGGCCGGGCGGTCGCCACCACGGCGGGCGAACTGGACGCCCGCTGGGTGATCCACACCGTGGGACCCGTCTGGTCCGCCACCGAGGACCGCTCCGACCTGCTCGCCTCCTGCTACCGCGAGGCACTGCGCGTCGCCGACGAACTCGGCGCCCGGACCGTCGCCTTCCCGGCCGTCTCCACCGGCGTCTACCGCTGGCCGATGCGGGACGCGGCCCGCATCGCGGTGGAGACCGTACGGAACACGCCGACGGCGGTGGAGGAGGCGCGGTTCGTGCTCTTCGACGAGCGGGCGTACGAGGCGTTCGCCCGGCAGGCCGGCTGACGGACGCCGCCGCCGACCGACCCGAACCGATCGGCGAGCTCACCCGAACGGCGTATCCCTCGGTGCGCCCGGCGGCTGCCTGGCCAACGCTCGGAGTGCCCCACGTGCTCCCCGCGAGCGCGGGATCCGAGACGGACGGGGAGGCAGAAAGGACACGCTCATGAGCCAGGCAGCACAGCCCACCGGACCGACCAGCCCGGGCGGCTCGTGGCCGCCGCGGCAGCCCGGCGCCCAGGGTGGCGCCTGGGCGACCGGCGGCGTCACGTTCGCCGGGGTCCTGATGATGTGCAGCGGCCTCCTCGCCCTCTTCCAGGGGATCGCCGCCGTCGCCGGGGACGCCGTCTACTACCGCATCGGCAGCTACATCTACAAGATGAACCTCACCGGCTGGGGCACGATCCACATCGTCATCGGTGCCCTGGTCCTGGCGACGGGCGTCGGCCTGCTCATGGGCATGGCCTGGGCCCGCATCGTCGGTATGGTCCTCGTCGCGTTCAGCCTCGTCACGCAGTTCCTGTTCCTGCCGTACGCGCCCGTCTGGTCACTGGTCCTGCTGGCGATCGACGTCTTCGTGCTCTGGGCGCTCGCGTCACACCGCGAAGCGCCGGCCTGAGCCCCCGCGCGGCCCGACACGCCCCCGCCACGCCGGCCCACGGGCCGCGCTCGCGGTCTCTGTCCAGCAGCCGCCCCGGGGCGCGCTCCCGGCCTCCGCCCAGCAGCCGCCCCCGCTCCCCGTCCAGCACCCGCTCCCGGCCCCTGCGCACCGGCCCCGCGCCCGTGCGTGGCATCATCGGCGCGGCCCCGGCCACAGCCGTGGCACGGCACGAGGAGTACGAGGAGCACGATGGACCCCGCGCTGCTGGACGACTTCTCCCTGGAGATGACCGGCAAGGACGTGCCCGGGCTGGAGGAGGCGCGGGACAGCATCCCGCCCGGCACCCGGATCAACATCACGTTCCTGGCCGGCGAGGACACCGGTACGCGGCTGACCGCCGCCCGCGCGGTCAAACGGCTCGGTTTCGTCCCCGTACCGCATATCTCCGCGCGCCGCCTGCCCTCCCGTACCGCCCTGGAGGAGTTCCTCGCCGGGCTGGCGGCCGACGGCACCGCCGGGAACGTGTTCGTCGTCGGCGGCGACCCGGCCCGCCCCGAGGGGCCCTACGAGGACGCCCTCGCCGTCCTTCGCACCGGGCTGCTGCGGCGCCACGGCGTCCGGCACGTCGGCATCGCCGGCTACCCCGAGGGCCACCCCGGCATAGCCGACCGGCTGCTGTGGCCGGCGCTCACGGACAAGGCGGCGGCCATCGGGGCGGACCGGTTCACCGGGGACGTCATCACCCAGTTCGGCTTCGACGCCGACCCGGTGCTCGCCTGGCTGGAGGCCCTCCGCGCGCGGGGCGTGCACCTGCCCGTCCGCGTCGGCGTCCCCGGACCCGCGGGGGTGCGCCGGCTGCTGCGCTACGCCGGCCGGTTCGGCGTCGGCACCAGCGCCTCCGTGGCCCGCAAGTACGGCTTCTCGCTGACCAACCTCATGGGCACGGCCGGCCCGGACCGCTTCCTGCACGCACTGTCCGACCGGTACGACCCGGCCCGGCACGGCACGGTGAAGGTGCACTTCTACACCTTCGGCGGCCTGCGGACCACCGCGGACTGGATCGCCCGCTTCCGCCACGGATCCGAACGGGTCAGCGAGGAGCGGCAGACCACTCGATCATGAGATGCAGCGGTCGAGGGCCCTGGCCAGGCCCACGTTGATGTCGGATTTTCGCCAGCGGCCGGGGCGTGCGGTGGGCCATGCTGGGCGCATGCAGACAGGGATGCACCACGACCGGGAGCACTGCGTACGCGCCGTGCAGTCCAAGGACGCGCGGTTCGACGGATGGTTCTTCACGGCCGTCCTGACCACCCGGATCTACTGCCGGCCGAGCTGCCCGGTCGTGCCGCCCAAGCCGGAGAACATGACGTTCTACCCGAGCGCCGCCGCCTGCCAGCAGGCCGGCTTCCGGGCCTGCAAGCGCTGCCGCCCCGACACCAGCCCCGGCTCCCCGGAGTGGAACGCGCGCGCCGACCTCGTGGCCCGGGCCATGCGGCTGATCGCCGACGGGGTCGTGGACCGCGAGGGCGTGCCCGGATTCGCCGCCCGGCTCGGCTACAGCACCCGGCAGGTGGAGCGCCAGCTGCTCGCCGAGCTGGGCGCAGGCCCTCTCGCGCTCGCCCGCGCGCAGCGGGCCCAGACCGCGCGGCTGCTCATCGAGACCACGGCCCTGCCGATGGCGGAGATCGCGTTCGCGGCCGGTTTCGCCTCCGTCCGCGCCTTCAACGACACCGTCCGCGAGGTCTTCGCCCTGTCCCCGAGCGAGCTGCGCGCCCGGGCGCCGAAGAGCGGCGCGGGCACCCCCGGCGTGGTCACCCTGCGGCTGCCGTTCCGCGCCCCGCTCAACCCGTCCAACCTCTTCGGCCACCTCGCCGCCACCGCCGTCCCGGGCGTCGAGGAGTGGCGCGACGGCGCCTACCGCCGCACCCTGCGGCTGCCCTACGGCCACGGCATCGCCGCGCTCGCACCCCGCCCCGACCACATCGCCTGCCGCCTCACCCTCAGCGACCTGCGCGACCTGACGGTGGCCATCAGCCGCTGCCGCCGCCTGCTCGACCTGGACGCCGACCCGGTGGCGGTCGACGGCCATCTGCGCACCGACCCGTCCCTGGCCCCCCTGGTCGACCGGGCCCCGGGCCGCCGGGTGCCGCGCACGGTCGACGAGGCCGAGTTCGCCGTCCGGGCCGTGCTCGGACAGCAGGTCTCCACGGCCGCCGCCCGCACCCACGCGGCCCGCCTGGTCACCGCGCACGGCAAGCCCCTGGACGACCCCGAAGGCGGCCTCACGCACCTCTTCCCCTCACCCGAGGCGCTGGCCGGCATCGACCCCGAGACCCTGGCGATGCCCCGCACCCGGCGCACCACCTTCACCACCCTCGTCCGCGAACTCGCCGACGGCGGACTGCACCTGGGCGTGGAGGCCGACTGGGCCGAGGCGCGGGCGCGGCTCCTCGCGCTGCCCGGCTTCGGGCCCTGGACGGTGGACGTCATCGCCATGCGCGCCCTCGGCGACCCCGACGCCTTCCTCCCCACCGACCTCGGCATCCGGCGCGCCGCGAAGGAGCTGGGCCTGCCGGCCACCCCGGCCGCGCTCACCGCCCGCGCGCAGATGTGGCGGCCCTGGCGGTCGTACGCGGTGCAGTACCTGTGGGCGACGGACAGCCACCCGATCAACTTCCTCCCGGCCTGAAGGACTCCGATGAACCACCACACCGTGACCGACAGCCCGTACGGTCCGCTCACCCTCGTCGCCGATGCCGACGGCGCCCTGTGCGGCCTGTACATGGTGGACCAGCGGCACCGCCCCGGCGAGGAGAGGTTCGGCCCGCGCGACGACTCCCTGCCCGTCTTCGCCGAGACGGCCGAGCAGTTGACGGCGTACTTCTCGGGCGAGACCAAGGAGTTCACCGTTCGGCTCGGCCTGCACGGCACACCGTTCCAGCGCAGCGTCTGGCAGCAGCTGACCGCCATCCCGTACGGCGAGACCCGCACCTACGGCGAACTGGCCGACGCCCTCGGCAACCCCCGGGCCTCCCGCGCCGTCGGCCTCGCCAACGGCCGCAACCCCGTGGGCATCATCGTGCCCTGCCACCGTGTGATCGGCTCCGACGGCAGCCTCACCGGCTACGGCGGCGGCCTCGACCGCAAACGCCGCCTGCTGGACTTCGAACGGGGAACCGCCCTGTTCTGACCCCGCTGACCGGCGCCGACGGCGCCGGCCCGGCGTTCTCAGTCGCCCAGCGTGCGCAGGAGCGCGGGCAGCGCGGTGCCGATCGGTTCCCGGACGATCTCGTCGGCCCGGTCGTCGTAGGGCGTGGGTTCGGCGTTCACGATGACGAGGCGGGCGCCGTGGTCGGCGGCCACGCCGGCCAGGCCGGCGGCGGGCTGCACCTGGAGGCTGCTGCCCACGGCGATGAACACCTGGCAGGCCTTGGTGACGGCCACGGCCTGCCCGAGGACCACCGGATCCAGCCGCTCGCCGAACATCACCGTCGCCGACTTCAGTATGCCGCCGCACTCCAGGCTGCCGTGGAGTTCGAGCACCTTGCGGGCGGGCATACCGGCGAGCTGGTGCAGGCCGTCCACGTTCTGGGTGATGACCCGGACGGGCACGCCGGACTTCTCCAGCTCGGCGACGGCCCGGTGCGCCGCGTTCGGCTCGGCCCGCAGCGTCCGGTTCTCGCGCCGCATCCGCCAGGACCGCCGCCGGATCTCCGGGTCCGTCATGTAGTACTCGTACGTCACGAGCTTCTCGGCCTCCGGATCGCGCCGCCACAGCCCGTTCGGCCCGCGGTAGTCCGGAATGCCGGAGTCGCAAGGCATTGGCAGACGTAACACGTCGTCGTTCCGGCAGCGGAGCGTTCGCAGGAGGCGATGGCCATCACGTGACGCGCTGAATGGGGCGGTAGTGGTCCCTAGCCGCCCAAGCCCCATCGCACGCCCGCCACAACCCCGAGCGCCACGGCAGGAACCACCCACCCCCACCCCATGACCCGCCGCACCGACGGCAGCAGCCACAAACCCGTCGCCGCACCGGCAGCCCCGATGGTCAGGACGCAGGACAGGACGATGCCGGCGTATGCGTCGTCGTCCCAGGAGCCTGACGGGCGGATGGTCAGGGCGGTCCAGCAGAAGTACGCGGCGATGAGGGTGAGCAGGGTCAGTGGTACGGCGAGGACCAGGCGAAGGCCGCCGCGGTCGTTGTCCGGGTGGGAAGGGCGGGTCATCAGCGCAGTGCGTTCCTTGCCTCGTCCAGGTTGTTTGTGAAGCCACGCCCATAGGCCTGAGCGTCATCGGTCTGCCAGTACGGGCCACCGTTGTAGCGCGCGGCGAGCTCCTGGTACTGGGCCGCTGTCATCTCCTCCGGCGGTACGTCGGCGAACTCGCTCTCTGCCTTGAGCTGGGCCAGGTACTCCGAGGCGATGAAGATGTTCTGCCCGGGGTCTTGGAGGGCCTCCTCCACCATGCCGCGCTGTTGGTCGGTGAGGTTGTCGGGGTCGTAGCCGAGGACCTCGGCGCCGCGTCGCACTTGGATGGCTATGGGCCCCATGGACGTGTTGTCGGGGTCGCCGCCGAGACGCCAAGGCAGGCTCTCGGGGGCGATCGGGCTCAACGGGGAGTCCGCCTGTTCACGGATGGTGTCGGTGATGTCGTCGAGGATGCCAGGCTGCCCACCGATCTCCTGCCAGGCGATGCCGGCGACCATGTCCGGCGGCAGCCCCGAGTGCCGTGCCGCCGCCTTGATGATCTCTTTGTTCGCGGCGATCCACTCAGCGCGCTCCTCGGCGTTGGAGGGCGGGCTCCAGTAACTGTCCTTCGCTCCGGGGAGACTGGCGACCTGGAGGCGGATGTCGCGCAGTGTCGGAGAGACGATCTCGTTCCCGGCGATGGGATAGTAGTCCTGCTTGGGGCCGCTGCCGGGCAACCGCGTCAACGGGTCCGTGCTCGCCTCGGCCGCTTCCCGCCGCAGCTCCGAGATCGCGGAGACGATGTCGACGCGTTGGATGAAACCCATGCGAAAGTCCGGCAGCAGGTCGTAGGCCTGCTTGAGTTCGTGGACGCAGATCTCCCGCGCCTCGTGCTCAGTGGTCTTCGCCAAGTGGAAGTCCCCGCCGGCAGCGTCGTGCAGCCGGTTCGCATCGTCGCGGATGTCATCGACGTCCATGGTGAGTTCGGCGAAGAAGTCCATGACACCGGTGGTGGCCCGCATGTCCTCCCACTGGCGCATCGGCTCCGCTTCCTGGGCTTCGCGGGTGATCGCCGTGCCCTTGGTGTGGATCAGTGTCGCGAGGGCCTGCTCGTTCGCCTTGCCGTTGGAGTAGTGGGCCTTGGCGACCTCCAGCGCGAATGCGTAGCTGCGCAGGGCGCTGGCGGCCTTGTCGTAGCCCTCGGCCAGTTGCGCGATGAGTTTGCGCCCCTCAGCGAGTCTGGCCTCGTAGTGCTGACTGCCCTCACTTTTCCACTGCGTGTGCTTCTCGGCCCGCTCGGCGGAGGGGTCGACCGCCACGAGCATGTCGTGCAGGCGCTTGAACTCGTCCGCGTTCCGTTCGACGAGGGGTGGGTTGCAGCTTTCCAGGAACTCGACGTCCTTGCGGTGGCTGATGCCGCTGCTCATCGTGCCTCCGGGGCGACGTACTGGCCGTAGCGAAGGACGTTGTCGAGGAAGCGCTGAGCTGTGTCGTCGTCGATCTTCACGAAGTCGCTGCCGGTCGTCCTCAGGCGGGTGGATAGCGCCGCGAACAGAGCGACTGCGTCCAGGTACTGGTCATCGGCGAATCCAGCGAACCGTGCCACCTGTTTGGCCACGTCCTCAGGCGTCCGGGGTTCACGGGCCATGGTGGTCAGTTCGGCGTCAGGCCGCCCCTCGTGAAGGAAGCCCGCGATTTCGATCAGCAGATTCGCGTTGCCATTGATCGACTCGGCCTTGGCCACCAGGGACCCGGAGGCTGGGGCGCCTGACCCCGCGCCTCCGTCCGCCGGCAGCTGGTCGATCTGCATGCCGGCCTGCCGACGCGCCAAGGCGTCGGCCTTCAATTGGGCCCACTCCTCCTCGAATGACAACCTGTTCCCCCTCCAGCTCGATGCCTCGAACAGTCAATCGATCATGTCATTGGGGAGAGGCGTACCGAAACCTCGCCACTCCGGTTGCGGACCGGTGTGACAGACCGCTCAACTCAGTCGTGTGTAACGGGGAAGAGACGTGTCGCGGGCGCAGGCAGCGCGTACGGGCCGCCGCACAGTGCGTCCCGGTTCGTCAGTTGTGATGTGGCCACCGGCACCTATGCGTGCTGAAGGCTCTTCCAAGACTTGGCCCCGCCCACGACCCCCAGGCACGAACGTCGGCTCCAGCCGCCCCGTAGTAGATACCGGCCCCGCTGAGCAGGGCGACGAGAGGCTTGGCCATGGCATCGAGGGTAGGGCGGGCGGCGTGGCCGCCGCGAACGGATAACCGCGGGGGCCGGACCGGCGGGACGGTACCGGGGCACGGCCCCCGGTGCCGGCGTCCGCGCATGGCCACGGTGACTGGGCGGTCAGGCCACCCGGTGGCCGTTCTCCAGTTCCGCCGTCCCGGAGCCGTCCGCGAGGACGTCCAGCGCGGCCAGCACCCGGCGGCCGAGCGCCCCGGGCAGATGGGCGGTGAGGTCCTCGCGGGCGACCAGGCGCCAGGAGAGCAGTTCCTCCTCCTGGAGACGGATGGCCTTCAGCTCGTCCTCGGTGAGGACACCGCCGTCGTACAGGTAGGCCACCAGCGGCGGCCGGCCCGCGCCGTGCACCCAGTCCACGGCCAGCAGCCGGCCGAGTTCGCGGTCGAGCCCGATCTCCTCCAGCGTCTCCCGGCGGGCGCCCTGGCGCGGCGTCTCCCCGTCGTCGGACTCGATGGTCCCGCCCGGAAGGGCCCAGCCGTCACGGTAGTTGGGTTCGACGAGCAGCACCCGTCCCTCGGCGTCCCGGAAGAGGGCGGCGGCCCCGGCGAGGACACGGGGCAGGCTCGCGATGTACGCGGCGAAATCCTGGGTCGTGGTCATGGGGGGAAGGGTAACCAGCCGGCCGCCGGCTACGTCCCGCTCGTCGCCAGGCGCAGGGTGCGTTCGGCCAGCGCGCTGATCCGTACGCCGTCGAAGCCGAACACCGCGCTGCGCACCGTGTCCTCCAGCGGGTCCCGCCAGTGCGCCGGAATGGCCTCCGCCCCGGTGAGGACCCCGGCCACGGAACCGGCCGTCGCCCCGTTGGAGTCGGTGTCCAGGCCGCCGCGCACGGTCAGGGCGACGGTCCGGGTGAAGTCGCCGTCGCCGTAGAGCAGTCCGGCGGTGAGGACGGCGGCGTTCGGGACCGTGTGGATCCAGCCGAGCCCCGCGGTCTCCGCGGACACCGTGGCCAGGGTCTCCTCCCACGGCAGCCGCGCCTCGTGCAGGCTCGCCACCCGCCGCACGGTCCGGGCCAGGCGGCTGCTCGCCGGGACGACCGAGAGCGCGGTGTCCAGGGCGTCCCGCACGGTCGGGGCGGTGAACGCCGCCGAGATCAGCGCGGCGGCCCACATCGCGCCGTACACGCCGTTGCCGGTGTGCGAGAGCACCGCGTCCCGGCGGGCCAGCCCGGCGGCCCGGACGGGGGCGCCGGGGCAGGTCCAGCCGTAGACGTCGGCGCGGATCAACGCGCCGATCCACTCCTGGTACGGGTTGTCGTACGTCGCCGTCAGCGGCGGCTTCAGCCCGTTCGCGAGGTTGCGGTACGCGGCCCGTTCCGCCGTGAACGTCTGGAGGTACGGCAGCCTGAGCAGCCACAGCTCGCCGACCTGCTCGGTGCTGAAGCCGAAGCCGTGGGTCTCCAGCAGGTGCAGGCCGAGGATCGCGTAGTCGACGTCGTCGTCCCGGCAGCTGCCGTGGATCCGGCCGCGCACGCAGGCGCGCCACTCCGGGCGCAGTACGGCGGCCTCCTCCGCGTCGGCCGGTTCGGGCAGGTAGTCGGTCAGCGGCAGGGCCGCGGCCCGGCGCAGATAGCGGTCGATGCGGTCGCGCGTCCACACCTCGCCCTGCTCGACCGGCTTGCCGAGCATGTTGCCCGCGATCCGGCCGAGCCAGCCGCCGTGGACGCGGTCGGCGAGGTCCGGACCGCTGCGCTGGGTGCTCATGGCAGGGGTGTACCCACTTCGTCCGGCCGGCTCCCAGCGGCTCGACCAGGGTTCGGGCGGGGCATGACGGCGGGGGTGCCCTGCGGTTATGGTCACAGCGGCGCGACTGGCCCCGACGTGCGCGGGGCCCGGAGAGCAAGGGGAAGACAAGGTGGCGGACGCTGCAGTGAACGAGACCCGTCGGGTGCTCATCGCCGCGGACAAGTTCAAGGGCTCGCTGACGGCCGTGCAGGTCGCCGAGCGGGTGACGGCCGGGCTGCGCCGGGTCGTGCCGGATCTTCAGGTGGAGGCGCTGCCCGTGGCCGACGGCGGCGACGGGACCGTGGACGCGGCGGTCGCGGCCGGTTTCGAGCGCCGGGAGGTGCGGGTCGCCGGGCCGCTCGGCGAGGAGGTCACGGCCGCGTTCGCGCTGCGCGGCGGCACCGCGGTGGTGGAGATGGCCGAGGCGAGCGGCTTGCAGCGGCTGCCGGCCGGGGTCTTCGCGCCGCTGACCGCCTCGACGTACGGCGCCGGGGAACTGCTGCGCGCCGCGCTGGACGCGGGCGCGCGGACGATCGTGTTCGGCGTCGGCGGCAGCGCCACGACGGACGGCGGCGCGGGCATGCTGTCCGCGCTGGGCGCGCGGTTCCTGACCGAGGAGGGCGAGCCGGTGCCGCCGGGCGGCGGCGGACTCGCCGACCTCGCCCGCGCGGACCTGTCCGGCCTCGACCCGCGGCTGTCCTCGGTCGAGCTGGTGCTGGCCAGCGACGTCGACAACCCGTTGACCGGCCCGAAGGGCGCGCCGGCGGTGTACGGCCCGCAGAAGGGGGCCTCGCCGGACGACGTCGAGACGCTGGACGCCGCGCTGGCCCACTTCGCGAAGGTGCTGGAGGCGGAGGCCGGGCCGCGGGCCGCCGAGTACGCGGCGGCGCCGGGTGCGGGAGCCGCCGGAGGCATCGGATACGGGGCCCTGCTGCTCGGGGCGCGGTTCCGTCCCGGTATCGAGGTGATGCTCGACGTGCTGGGCTTCGCGCCCGCCCTGGAGCGGGCCTCGCTGGTGATCACGGGGGAGGGGTCGCTGGACGAGCAGACGCTGCACGGCAAGGCACCGGCGGGGGTCGCCGCGGCGGCGCGGGCGGCGGGCAAGGAGGTCGTGGCGGTGTGCGGGCGGCTGGCGCTGCCGACGGAGGCGCTGCTCGCGGCCGGGATCGCGCAGGCCTACCCCCTGACGTCCGTCGAGCCGGACGTCGCCCGGTGCATCGCGGACGCGGGGCCGATCCTGGAACGGGTCGCCGCGCGGCTGGCCGAGGACCACCTGGCCTGAGGTCCCTGATCGGCGGCACAAGCGAGGGCCCCCTACCCATCCCGGGTAGGGGGCCCTCGTCCACGTACCGCTACGGCAACTGCGCCGCCCGTGCCTCACGACGGTTGTCGCGGAAGTTGTTCACCCGCCGGGCCGTGGCGAACAGCGGAATCACCGCGCCCATCACCAGTTGCAGCGCGCAGCCCGTCTGGAGGAGCAGCTGTCCGCTGGGCGCGTCGAAGGCCCACGCCGCCAGCAGCCCCATCGACAGCACGATCCAGGAGAGCATCGCGCCCGCGAGACGTCCCCGGGGCTTGGGGTACTCCACCCGGCTCACCATCAGCCACGCGGTCCCGAGGATCGCCAGCAGGGTCGCCACGAACGGCAGCTCCAGCAGCACGATCGAGACGACCGTCAGCGCGCCGAACGGCGAGGGCATGCCCTGGAACATGCCGTCCTTCATCGTCACGCAGCTGAAGCGGGCCAGTCTCAGCACCACGGCCAGCAGCACCACGATCGCGCCCACCGCGGCCACCCGCTGGTGCGCGTCGTCCGCGACCATGCCGTAGACGAGGACGAAGTACGCGGGGGCCAGCCCGAAGCTGATCAGGTCGGACAGGTTGTCCAGCTCCGCGCCCATCGGCGACGAGCGCAGCTTGCGGGCCACCAGCCCGTCGAACAGGTCGAAGACCGCCGCGCAGAGCATCAGGATGACCGCCGTGGCCGCGCTGTGGCGGGCCATGCCGGACTCCTGGCTGCCGGTGAGGTGCGGGATCAGGATGCCGGTGGTGGTGAAGTACACCGCCATGAAGCCGCACGTGGCGTTGCCCAGCGTGAGGGTGTCCGCTATCGACAGGCGGAGAGAAAGAGGCATCTCCTCCTCGTCGTCCACCTCGTCGGCCTCGGGCACCCAGCCCGCCTGGGTCTCCGGATCAATCACGGTCAATGCGAGTCACCCCAGCCACGGTCTTCTGGCCGACCTCGACCGCGACCTCCACGCCCTCGGGCAGGTAGAGGTCGACACGCGAGCCGAAGCGGATCAGACCGATGCGGTCGCCCTGCTCGACCTTCGTGCCCTGGGGGATGTAGGGCACGATGCGGCGGGCCACCGCGCCGGCGATCTGGATCATCTCGATGTCGCCGAGTTCGGTGTCGAAATGCCAGACTACGCGCTCGTTGTTCTCGCTCTCCTTGTTGAAAGCCGGAACAAAGCCGCCGGGGATGTGCTCGACGGACGTCACGGTGCCCGCGAGGGGCGCGCGGTTGACGTGGACGTTGAGCGGGCTCATGAAGATGGCGACGCGGGTACGCCCGTCCTTCCACGGCATGATGCTCTGCACCACACCGTCGGCGGGCGAGATGACCTGGCCCTGGGCGATCTCGCGCTCGGGGTCGCGGAAGAACCACAGCATGCCCGCCGCGAGCGCGGTGGCGGGCACGGCGACGGCCTTGGCGACGCCCGAGCGGCGAGCGCGGGCCAGGCTGAGGGCTGCGGTGGCGACGGTCGGGAGAAGCCACGGCGATGCTCCGCGCGCGAGGCGTACGCCGACTCGGCTGTCGCGAGGTGCAGAGGTTTGGCTGTGGGGCATGGATGACCTTCGTAGCGGATGATGCCGCGCTCTGACGGGGGACGGCGGCTTTCCCGGGATCGTACCGGTCGCGGGCCACAACTGGGCAAGCCAGGAAGCCGAGTCGGCGGCTGAAGAGCGTCTACGGGGTGTGATCTTCTTCTCGAAGAAAACACCCCGTATCCGGACAATCAGCCTTGGAATCGATACTCTTCGAGCAGCCTGCGACCGATGATCATTTTCTGGATCTCGGCGGTACCTTCACCGATGAGCAGCATCGGGGCCTCGCGGTAGAGGCGCTCGATCTCGTACTCCTTGGAGAAGCCGTAGCCGCCGTGGATCCGGAAGGCATCCTCCACGACCTCCTTGCAGTACTCGGAGGCGAGGTACTTCGCCATTCCCGCTTCGAGGTCGTTTCGTTCCCCGGAATCCTTTTTGCGTGCCGCGTTGACCATCATCGCATGCGCGGCCTCGACCTTGGTCGCCATCTCCGCCAGCTTGAACTGGATGGCCTGGTGCTGGGCGATCGGCTTGCCGAACGTGTGCCGCTGCT
This sequence comes from Streptomyces corchorusii, assembly GCF_001514055.1. Taxonomy (NCBI): domain Bacteria; kingdom Bacillati; phylum Actinomycetota; class Actinomycetes; order Kitasatosporales; family Streptomycetaceae; genus Streptomyces; species Streptomyces corchorusii. Next base: position 321,274 of record NZ_KQ948352.1, read on the forward strand.
GGGCGTAGCGGATCCCCAGCTCGAAGGCGCGCTGGGCGACGCCGCAGCCACGTGCCGCCACATTGACGCGACCCACCTCGACGCCGTCCATCATTTGGTAAAAACCTCGGCCGGTGACCCCGCCGAGCACCCGATCGGCCGGAACGCGCAGTCCGTCCATGATCAGCTCGGTCGTGTCGACGCCCTTGTAGCCCATCTTGTCGATCTTGCCGGGGATGGTGAGGCCCGGGCGGACCTCGCCGAAGCCCGGCTCCTTCTCGACCAGGAAGGTCGTCATCGACTTGTGCGGCGCCGTGCCCTCGGGGTGTCCTTCGTCACTGCGGACCAGTACGGCCACGAGCGAGGACGTGCCGCCGTTCGTCAGCCACATCTTCTGGCCGTTCAGGACGTACTCGTCGCCGTCCCTGACCGCCTTCGACGTGATCGCCGACACGTCCGAGCCCAGTCCGGGCTCCGACATCGAGAAGGCGCCCCGGATGTCGCCGGCCGCCATCCTCGGCAGGAAGTGGTCCTTCTGCTCCTGCGTGCCGTGCTGCTTGAGCATGTACGCGACGATGAAGTGCGTGTTGATGATGCCGGACACCGACATCCAGCCGCGGGCGATCTCCTCCACGCACAGCGCGTAGGTGAGCAGCGACTCGCCCAGGCCGCCGTACTCCTCGGGGATCATCAGGCCGAAGAGGCCGAGCTCCCGCAGGCCGTCCACGATTGCCTGCGGGTACTCGTCGCGGTGCTCCAGCTCGGTCGCGACCGGAATGATCTCTTTGTCGACAAAGTCCCGGACGGTGGAGAGGATCTCCTGCTGGACGTCGGTCAGACCGGCGGTCTGGGCGAGACGGGCCATGGCTACTTCTCCTGCTCCTTGAGCTCGGGGCGGCCCGGCTGCTCGCCGCCGCGCTCCTTGATGTACGTCTCGGTGGGCACCATTACCTTGCGGCGGAAGACGCACACCAGGGTGCCGTCCTGCTTGTAGCCCTTGGTCTCGACGTAGACGATCCCGCGGTCGTTCTTCGACTTCGACGGCCACTTGTCCAGCACGGTCGTCTCGCCGTAGACCGTGTCGCCGTGGAAGGTCGGCGCCACGTGCCTGAGCGACTCGATCTCCAGGTTGGCGATCGCCTTGCCGGAGACGTCCGGGACGGACATGCCGAGCAGGAGCGAGTAGACATAGTTCCCGACCACCACGTTCTTGCCGAAGTCGGTCGTCTGCTCGGCGTAGTTGGTGTCCATGTGGAGCGGGTGGTGGTTCATGGTGAGGAGACAGAACAGGTGGTCGTCGTACTCCGTGACCGTCTTGCCCGGCCAGTGCTTGTACGTCGCCCCGACCTCGAACTCCTCGTACGTGCGTCCGAACTGCATCGCCGTCACGCCTCCGGGATCTCGAACGTGCTGGTGCGCCGCATGCCGGCGGCGCGGCCCTTGCCGGCGATGACCAGCGCCATCTTGCGGCTGGCCTCGTCGATCATCTCGTCGCCGAGCATCGCCGAGCCCTTCTTGCCGCCCGCCTCGGACGTGTAGTAGTCGTACGCGTCCAGGATCAGCTCGGCGTGGTCGTAGTCCTCCTGCGACGGCGAGAAGACCTCGTTGGCGGCGTCGACCTGACCCGGGTGCAGCACCCACTTGCCGTCGAAGCCCAGCGCGGCGGCGCGGCCGGCGACCTCGCGGAAGCCGTCGACGTTGCGGATCTGGAGGTAGGGGCCGTCGATCGCCTGGAGGTCGTTGGCGCGGGCGGCCATCAGGATCTTCATCAGGATGTAGTGGTAGGCGTCCGCCGGGTAGCCGGGCGGCTGCTCGCCCACGACCAGGGACTTCATGTTGATGGAGGCCATGAAGTCGGCCGGGCCGAAGATGATGGTCTCGACGCGCGGGGAGGCCTGCGCGATCTCATTGACGTTGTTCAGGCCCTGCGCGTTCTCGATCTGCGCCTCGATGCCGATCCGGCCGACCTCGAAGCCCATCGTCTTCTCGATCTGCGTCAGCAGCAGGTCCAGGGCGACGACCTGCTGGGCGTTCTGCACCTTCGGCAGCATGATGCAGTCCAGGTTCGGGCCCGCGCCCTCCACCACCGTGACGACGTCCCGGTACGTCCATTCGGTCGTCCAGTCGTTGACCCGGACCACGCGCGTCTTGCCCGTCCAGTCACCCTCGTTGAGGAACTTGACGATGGTGTGCCGCGCCTCGGGCTTGGCGAGCGGCGCGCACGCGTCCTCCAGGTCCAGGAAGACCTGGTCCGCGGGGAGGCCCTGCGCCTTCTCCAGGAAGCGCGGGTTGCTGCCCGGTACGGCCAGGCAGGAGCGCCGCGGGCGAAGGCGGTTGACAGGGGTCGTCATGCGGGGACCTCCAGGGGGTCGAGCTTGTTCGCTTTCCGGATCTCGTCGACGATGCGGCCGATGATCCCGGTGATGTCGAAGTCCTTCGGGGTGAAGACGGCGGCCACTCCGGCTTGCCGCAGCTGCTCGGCGTCACCGTTGGGGATGATGCCACCGGCGATCACCGGTATATCTGTGGCACCGGCCACACGCAGCCGCTGGAGCACATCGGGGACCAGCCGGGCGTGCGAGCCGGACAGGATCGACAGGCCCACGGCGTGCACGTCCTCGGCCAGGGCCGCGTCCACTATCTGCTCGGGCGTCAGCCGGATGCCCTGGTACACCACCTCGAAGCCGGCGTCCCGCGCGCGGACGGCGATCTGCTCGGCGCCGTTGGAGTGCCCGTCCAGGCCCGGCTTGCCGACCAGGAAGCGCAAGCGGGCGACGCCCAGCTCGCGGGCGGTGGCGTCCACCCTGGCGCGGACCTCGGCGAGCGCCGAGCCGGCCTCGGCGGCGACGGCCACCGGCGCCGAGGAGACCCCGGTGGGCGCCCGGTACTCGCCGAACACCTCGCGCAGGGCGCCCGCCCACTCGCCGGTGGTGACCCCGGCGCGGGCGCACTCCAGCGTGGCCTCCATCAGGTTGTCGGTGCCCTTGGCGGCCTCCTTCAGCCGCTCCAGCGCCTTGCAGGGGCGCGGGTGGTTGAAGGGCGGCTGGTAACGCGTGTCCCGCCAGCACCGGAGGGACTCGACGACGCGGGCCTCGACCGCCGGGTCGACCGTCATGATGGCGGTGTCCAGATCGGCCGTGAGCGGGTTGGGCTCGGTGCCCTCGAAGATGTTGACGCCGACGATCTTCTCCTCGCCGGCTTCGATCCGGGCCCGGCGCTCGGCGTGCGAGGCGACCAGCTGCGACTTGAGGTAGCCGGACTCCACGGCGGCCAGCGCGCCGCCCATCTCCTGGATGCGGTCGATCTCCGCGAGGGTGTCCTCGACCAGCCGGTCCACCTTCGCCTCGATCACCTTCGAGCCCTCGAAGATGTCGTCGTACTCCAGCAGGTCGCTCTCGTAGGCGAGGACCTGCTGGATGCGCAGGCTCCACTGCTGGTCCCAGGGCCGGGGCAGGCCCAGCGCCTCGTTCCAGGCGGGAAGCTGCACGGCACGCGCGCGTGCGTCCTTGGAGAGGGTGACCGCCAGCATCTCCAGCACGATCCGCTGGACGTTGTTCTCCGGCTGCGCCTCGGTCAGGCCGAGCGAGTTGACCTGGACGCCGTACCGGAACCGGCGCTGCTTGGGGTCCTCGATGCCGTACCGCTCGCGGGTGATCTGGTCCCAGATGCGGCCGAACGCGCGCATCTTGCACATCTCCTCGATGAAGCGGACGCCCGCGTTCACGAAGAAGGAGATACGGGCGACCACGTCCCCCATGCGCTCCCGCGGCACCTGGCCGGAGTCGCGCACGGCGTCGAGGACGGCGATGGCAGTGGACATCGCGTACGCGATCTCCTGCACCGGCGTGGCCCCGGCCTCTTGCAGGTGGTAACTGCAAATGTTGATCGGGTTCCACTTCGGGATGTGGGAGACCGTGTACGCGATCATGTCCGTCGTCAGGCGGAGCGAGGGTTCCGGCGGGAACACATGGGTGCCCCGGGACAGGTACTCCTTGACGATGTCGTTCTGGGTCGTGCCCTGGAGCTTGGTGACGTCCGCGCCCTGCTCCTCGGCGACGACCTGGTAGAGCGCCAGCAGCCACATGGCGGTGGCGTTGATCGTCATCGAGGTGTTCATCTGCTCCAGGGGGATGTCCTGGAACAGCCGGCGCATGTCACCGAGGTGTGCGACGGGCACGCCCACCCGGCCGACCTCGCCGCGCGCGAGGATGTGGTCGGGGTCGTAGCCGGTCTGTGTCGGCAGGTCGAACGCCACCGACAGACCGGTCTGGCCCTTGGCGAGGTTGCGCCGGTACAGCTCGTTGGACGCCTCCGCCGTGGAGTGACCGGCGTACGTCCGCATCAGCCACGGCCGGTCCTTCTGACGCTCTGTCATCTATGACCTCCCGGCTCTCAGACGTTCCGGAAGCGGTTGATGGCGTCGATGTGCTTCGCGCGCGTCTCCTGGTCGCGCACGCCCAGGCCCTCCTCGGGGGCGAGGCACAGCACGCCGACCTTGCCCTGGTGCAGGTTGCGGTGGACGTCGTAGGCGGCCTGGCCGGTGTCCTGGAGGGAGTAGACCTTGGAGAGGGTCGGGTGGATCTTGCCCTTGGCGATGAGGCGGTTGGCCTCCCAGGCCTCGCGGTAGTTCGCGAAGTGCGAGCCGATGATCCGCTTCAGCGACATCCACAGGTAGCGGTTGTCGTACTCGTGCAGGTAGCCCGAGGTCGAGGCGCAGGTGGTGATCGTGCCGCCCTTGCGGGTGACGTAGACGCTCGCGCCGAAGGTCTCGCGGCCGGGGTGCTCGAAGACGATGTCGATGTCCTCGCCGCCGGTCAGCTCGCGGATGCGCTTGCCGAAGCGCTTCCACTCCTTGGGGTCCTGGGTCCGCTCGTCCTTCCAGAACCGGTAGCCCTCGGCGTTGCGGTCGATGATCGCCTCGGCGCCCATGGACCGGCAGATCTCCGCCTTCTGCGGCGAGGACACGACACAGATCGGGTTGGCGCCGCCGGCCAGCGCGAACTGCGTGGCGTAGGAGCCGAGACCGCCGCTCGCCCCCCAGATCAGGACGTTGTCGCCCTGCTTCATGCCGGCGCCGTTGCGGGACACCAGCTGGCGGTACGCGGTGGAGTTGACCAGGCCCGGAGCGGCGGCCTCCTCCCAGCTGAGGTGGGCCGGCTTCGGCATGAGCTGGTTGGACTTGACCAGCGCGATCTCGGCGAGGCCGCCGAAGTTGGTCTCGAAGCCCCAGATGCGCTGCTCGGGGTCGAGCATCGTGTCGTTGTGGCCGTCGGAGGACTCCAGCTCGACCGACAGGCAGTGTGCGACGACCTCGTCGCCCGGCTTCCAGGCGTTCACACCGGGGCCGGTGCGCAGGACGACGCCCGCGAGGTCGGAGCCGATGATGTGGTACGGCAGGTCGTGGCGCTTGGCCAGCTCGTTGGTGCGGCCGTAGCGCTCCAGGAACCCGAACGTGGACAGCGGCTCGAAGATCGAGGTCCACACCGAGTTGTAGTTCACCGAGGAGGCCATGACGGCCACCAGGGCCTCGCCCGGGCCGAGCTCGGGCACGGGGACCTCGTCCAGGTGGATCGACTTGCGCGGGTCCTTGTCGCGGGTCTCCAGACCCGCGAACATCTCCGTCTCGTCCTTGTGGACGGTGATCGCCCGGTACGAGTCGGGGAGCGGCAGGGCGGCGAAGTCGGCGGACGTGGCGTCCTTCGACTGGATCGCGTCCAGGATGTCCTTCACGGTCACGGTGTTGCCTCCGGCGGGTGAGCGCCCTTGAGGGAGGGCGCCTGAGGGTTCGTCGGTGCTGTCAGTGCTGCTGAGGGTGGTGAGGGTGTGCCGTCGGTTCGGCTCGGTGGTGCTTCGGCAGCGCTTTGTGGCGCGGGAGGTTGCCTGTGACGCAGGCGCCGGGCGCGCAGGTGATGGTCTGCGGGGACAGCCCGGACTCCTTCAACGTATGACACCGCGTGTCACCCCGCAAGGCACTGAGTGCCAGAACTTGCTCTCAAATGAATTCTTTACTTGACAGATGAGCGATGATCGATCGAACGGCCCGCTACCGGCGGGTCAAAAAGGGCGCTGACATGCAAAAACGGCCACCCGGAGGGTGGCCGTTGTCACAGCGGGAAAGGTCGGGTCAGCGTTCCTTGAGGGCCTGTTCGATGGTGCGCATGACCTCTTCCAGGGGGGCGTCGGTGCGTGCGACGGTCACCAGCACCTCGCCCTCGACGGAGGCCGCCGCCGGCGCGGAGGCGGCCGTCCGGGGAGCCGTGCCGCGCCCGGCCCCGATGCCGGTGCCGAAGGTCTTGCGCACGATGGCGAAGGCGTGGTCCAGCTGGGCCTCCACGTCGCCCTGGCCGCCCGCCCGCAGCCAGCGCCTGAGGACGTGGTTGTGCGCGGTGACCACGGCGGAGGCGGCGACCTCGGCCAGCAGCGGGTCGTCGTTGGCGTCGTCCGCGTGCGCGTGCTCGTCGAAATGGCCGAGCAGGTACCGCGTGAACAGGCGCTCGTAACGGGCCACGGAGGCGATCTCGGCCTCGCGCAGGGTGGGCACCTCGCGCGTGAGCTTGTAGCGGGCGACCGAGATGTCCGGCCGCGCCGCGTACATCTTCATGACCTCCTTGATGCCCCGGCACACGGTGTCGAGCGGGTGCTCGTGCGCGGGCGCGGCGTTGAGGACCGCCTCCGCGCGGATCAGCGTGTCGTCGTGGTCCGGGAAGATCGCCTCTTCCTTGGAGCGGAAGTGGCGGAAGAAGGTGCGCCGGGCGACGCCGGCGGCGGCGGCGATCTCGTCGACGGTGGTGGCCTCGTACCCCTTGGTCGCGAACAGCTCCATGGCTGCTGCCGCCAGTTCCCGGCGCATCTTGAGCCGCTGGGCGGCGGCGCGGCTGCCTGCGGCACTCTCCGGCGCGTCGGGCGTAGCTGGTGTACGTGAGGACTTGGCGGGCTGGGACATGACCCGAACGTACTGCATGCGCGCAGCCCGATGCGCAGGTCCGGGGTGTCCCCCGCCCCCGGAGGACGGGGGACCGCCGGGCCGGGCCGGCGGGGCGGGGCCGCCCGGGTCGAGCAGTCCGCCCCAGTCCGGCTCCGTCCGGGACCAGTCGCCGGCGCCGTCAGCGGCGGGCATACTCGCGGAAGCCGCGGCCGGTCTTGCGGCCCAGGCAGCCCGCGGCCACCAGGTGCTCCAGCAGCGGAGCCGGGGCGAGACCGGGATCGCGGAACTCGCGGTGCAGCACCTTCTCGATGGCCAGCGAGACGTCCAGCCCGACCACGTCCAGCAGTTCGAAGGGGCCCATCGGGTAGCCGCCGCCCAGCTTCATCGCCGCGTCGATGTCGTCGAGGGACGCGTAGTGCTCCTGCACCATCTTGATCGCGTTGTTGAGGTACGGGAACAGCAGCGCGTTCACGATGAAACCGGCGCGGTCGCCGCAGTCCACCGCGTGCTTCTTGATCTTCGTGCAGACCTCGCGCACGGTCGCGTGGACGTCGTCCGCCGTCAGCACCGTCCGCACGACCTCGACCAGCTTCATCGCCGGTGCCGGGTTGAAGAAGTGCATGCCGATCACGTCCTGCGGGCGCGAGGTGGCGCGGGCGCAGGCGACGACGGGCAGCGACGAGGTGGTGGTCGCCAGGACCGCGCCCGGCTTGCACACCTTGTCCAGCGTGGCGAACAGCTGCCGCTTGACCTCCAGGTCCTCGGCGACCGCCTCGACCGCCAGGTCGACCTCGGCGAAGGCGTCGTAGGAGCCCGCCGGGGTGATCCGGTCCAGGACCCGCGCGGCGGCCTCGGCGGTCAGCCGGCCCTTGTCGACGGAGCGGGAGAGCGACGTGCCGATACGGGCCTTGGCGGCCTGCGCCTTCTCCTCGCTGCGGGCGGCCAGGACGACGTCGTAGCCGGCCTTGGCGAACACCTCGGCGATGCCGGAGGCCATGGTGCCGGACCCGGCGACGCCCACCGAGCGCACCTCGCGGCCCGCGACCGGGGAGGCGCCCGCCGCCGGGGTCAGCGCGTCCGGCACGACGGTCCCGCTGCACGGCGCCTCGTAGGTGTAGAAGCCGCGCCCCGACTTGCGGCCGGTCAGACCCGCCTCGCTGAGCTGCTTGAGGATCGGGGCGGGGGCGTGCAGCCGGTCCCGGGACTCGGCGTACATGGCCTCCAGGACCGTCCGCGCGGTGTCGACGCCGATCAGGTCCAGCAGGGCGAGCGGGCCCATGGGCAGGCCGCAGCCGAGCCGCATGGCGGCGTCGATGTCCTCGCGGGAGGCGTACCTGGCCTCGTACATGGCGGCGGCCTGGTTGAGGTAGCCGAAGAGCAGCCCGTCCGCGACGAAGCCGGGGCGGTCGCCGACCGCGACCGGCTCCTTGCCCAGCTCGATCGCCAGGTCGGTGACGGCCGCCACGGCCTGCGGCGCGGTCAGCACCGAGGAGACGACCTCGACCAGCTTCATCGCCGGCGCCGGATTGAAGAAGTGCAGGCCGAGCACGCGCTCGGGACGGGCGGAGCCGGCCGCCAGCCGGGTCACCGACAGCGCGTTGGTGCCGGTCGCCAGGATCGTCCCCGGGCGGACGATGCCGTCCAGCTCGCGGAAGATCTGCTGCTTGATCTCGTACGACTCCGGGGCCACCTCGATGACGAGGTCGGCGTCGGCCGCCGCGCCGAGGTCGGTGGCGGTGCGGACCCGGGCCAGCGCCCGGGCGCGCTCCTCCTCGGTGAGCCGGCCGCGCGCCACGGCGCGGGTGGTGGCGGCCTCCAGGGTGGCGAGCGCCTGCGCGGTCCGGGCCTCGCTGATGTCGATGCCGATCACCTCGCGGCCGGCCTTCGCGAGGACCTCGGCGATGCCGGTGCCCATGGTGCCGAGGCCGACCACGGCGATCGTCTTGAGCGGGGACAGCGGGGACAGAGCTGAGTCGGACAGGGGAGTGGCCATCGCGGGACTCCAGGAATGAGGGTGACGACGAGGAGCGCGCCGGGTGCGCCTCAGGGCGCACCACGGAGCGGGGAGAGTGCGGGTGTTGCCGGGCTGCGAGCGCACACGCCCGGGGGCGCCGGTGCCACGGGCGTGCACACGCCCGGGAGCGGCGGACTTCCGACCGGCTCTGTCCCGAAGCCGGGTCGTACCGCGGTACGCACGGCGTACCGAACCGACCTGCTCGCTCGCGACGGCCGCGTCACCAGACCTTCGCCAGCGGAAATGCGAGAGGGTTGCTCGCTCGTATGAGCTTAACCGGCGGGTAACGAGCGCGCTAGTCCCCGAGTGCGAACCGACTTTGTGATGTGGCTCCCTCCGCCGCCGCCACCCGCCTACGCTGGACCTCGTGGACGAAGAGTCGCGATCGCTCACGGAACGCTTACGGCGGGAGTCGGGCGGCTCGGCCGCGTTCGAGCACCTGCTGGCCACCGGGGACCAGGACGAACTGGCGGAGGTGCTCACCGCGCCCGGACAGCCGCTCTGGGCCAGGGAGCTGGCCGCGTTCCGCCTCGGCCGGGCCGGCGACCGGCGCGCCTTCGAGTCCCTGGTGCTGCTGCTCAACCACCGCGACCCGCCGCGCTGCGCCTCCGCCGCGCACGCCCTCGCCCGGCTCGGCGACCCGCGCACGGCACGGGCCGCCGCGGCCCTCGCCACCAACGAGCTCCGCGTCGCCTACGCCCTGCACCCGGTACGGCTCCTGGTCGCCCTGCGCGCCCCGGAGTCCGTGCCCGCGCTGATCACCACGCTGGAGCGGCGGCTGCGCCCGCACGACCCCTACCGCCGGGTGGCCCTCGCCTGCGTGGAGGGCCTGGGCGCGCTCGGCGACGCCCGCGCCCGGCGGGTCCTCACCGAGGCCCTCGCGCACCCCGCGCTCGCCGAGGCCGCGGTGCACGCGCTGGCGCGGATACCGGAACAGCAGCCGAGCTGACGCCCGGTCAGCCGCGCAGCGTCTTCACGTACCGCACCTCGGGCACCGGTACGCCGTCCACCTCGAAGGGCTCCTCGGCCCCGTCGGGCCGGAACCCGGCGCGTTCGTAGAAGCGGCGGGCGGGCGCGTTCTCCTTCAGGACCCACAGCAGCATGCGCGGGAACCCCCGGCACCGCTCGGCCGACGCGGCGAGCAGCGCCCGCCCGATCCCGCCGCCGAGCAGGGCCGGTTCCACGTAGATCGCGTACAACTCGGCGTCGCCGGTGCGCGTCCCGCCGTCCCGGTACGGCCCGTGCGCCGCCCACCCGACCACCGTGCCGTCCCGCTCGGCGACCAGGTTCACCACCGAGCCGTTCCCTTCGGCGAACCGGGCCCGCCGCCGCTCGGCGTCCGCGGTGACGCTGAGCCCGTCGAGGTACGGCTGCGGCATGAGCCCCCGGTAGGCGTGCCGCCAGCCACGGATCCGTATCCCGGAGACGCGGTCGCAGTCGGCGAGGGTCATCTCCCGGATCGTCAGGGCACTCACGCGGCCACCACCGCGAGGGCCTCGACCTCCAGCAGGAACTCCGGCGCCACCAGCCCGGCCACCCGCACCGCGGAGGAGGCGGGCAGGCGGTCGTCGGGTATGTGGGCGGCGCGGGCCGCGCGGATCGCCGGCATGTGGGCCATGTCCGTGACGAAGTACGTCAGCTTCACCACGTCCTCGAAGCGGGCTCCCGCGGCGGCCAGGCAGCGCCGCAGGTTCGCGAACACCTGCCGCGCCTGGGCCGCCGGATCACCCGGCCCGACCAACTCGCCGTCCTTGTCCAGGGGAAGCTGGCCGGAGACGGCGACGAGGCGGCCCGTCGCGGTCACCACATGGGTGTACTGGGCGGCGGGGAACACCCCGGCCGGCGCGGGAATGCGGATCGGTCCACGACCGGCCCGGGTCGGTTCGCTCATGGCCCCATGATGGCCCACCCCACTGACAACGCCCCCGACGGACGAGGTGCCCGGTGCCCGACCACCGGCTACCGGCTACCGGTGGGAGCCCAGCAGGCCGTGCAGGGTGGAGCCGCGGGAGCCCGATGACGCCGGCTTCGCCTTCAGCGGTGTCGGGGCGGGGGACCTCGGGCAGACCGCGTCCACCGGGCCGCCGCCGCGCGGCACCCTGCCGTCGCCCGGATACGCGGCCGGGTACCCGTCCGGACACGTGTTGCCGCTCAGCCTGACGCTGTGGTTGCCGCCGCCCTGCGAGACCGTGGGATGCCCTCCGACGCCCCGGGGCGTCCTCACATGAGGCTGAGCTGGACGGGCTCCGGCTCCGTGGGGGCCGGTGCCGGCTCGGCCGGGCGGATCCGGCGGGCCAGCCCCGGGCGCGCGGGCCCGATGCCGTACTCCTGCGCCAGCTCGTGCACCTGGCGGGTGATCCGGCGCTGGTACCACTTGGGCGCGTAGGCGCCCTCCGCGTACAGCCGTTCGTACCGCCGCACCAGGTGCGGATGGTGCTGTCCGAGCCAGGCCGTGAACCACTCCCGGGCGCCGGGGCGCAGGTGCAGCACCAGCGGGGTGACGGAGGTGGCCCCGGCCGCCGCGATGGCCCGTACCGTGGCCCGCAGTTGGTCCGGGTGGTCGCTCAGGAACGGGATCACCGGCGCCATCAGCACCCCGCAGCCGATCCCGTGCTCCCCGAAGGCGCGGACGACGTCCAGCCGGCGCTCGGGCGCGGGCGTGCCCGGCTCCACCGTGCGCCACAGCCCGGCGTCCAGGAAGCCGACGGAGACCGAGACGCCCACGTCCGTCACCTCCGCCGCCCGGACCAGCAGGTCCAGGTCGCGCAGGATCAGGGTGCCCTTGGTGAGGATGGAGAACGGGTTCGCGTGATCGGTGAGCGCGGAGATGATGCCCGGCATCAGCCGGTAGCGGCCCTCGGCGCGCTGGTAGCAGTCGACGTTGGTGCCCATCGCCACGTGGTCGCCCCGCCAGCGGGGGGAGCCGAGCTGGCGGCGCAGCACCTCGGGGGCGTTCACCTTGACCACGATCTGGGTGTCGAAGCCGATGCCGGTGTCCAGGTCCAGGTAGCCGTGCGTCTTGCGGGCGAAGCAGTAGACGCACGCGTGCGTGCAGCCCCGGTAGGGGTTGACCGTCCATTCGAACGGCATGCGGGAGGCGCCCGGCACCCGGTTCAGCACCGAGCGCGCCCGGACCTCGTGGAAGGTGATTCCTTGGAACTCGGGCGTGTCGAACGTCCGGGTGGTGACGGCGTCCGCGCCGAACAGCGCGGCGTCCGCGGCCCGGCCGTGTTCGCTCTCGTCCGTGAGGTTCTCCCAGCGCATGACGCCTCCTCGCTCGCGCTGCCCACAGAATAGAACACATGTTCCCATGATCGTGCGAACCCCGATTTGGGCGGCCGGGCGCCGGGGTGGTTGGCTTGCCCCAACCCCGAGGAACCAGGTCGTGGAGGAACGCAATGGCGCAGGTCGAGGCCACTACGGAGCGGGTCGTCGCGGCGGACGCGGAGAAGGTGTTCGACGCCCTCGCCGACTACCGCGGCACGCGGCAGAAGCTGCTGCCCGAGCAGTTCAGCGAGTACGAGGTGCGCGAGGGCGGCGACGGCGAGGGCACCCTCGTCCACTGGAAGCTCCAGGCCACCAGCAAGCGGGTGCGCGACTGCCTGCTGGAGGTCAGCGAGCCCACCGACGGGGAGCTGGTCGAGAAGGACCGCAACTCCTCCATGGTCACCACCTGGCGTGTCACCCCCGCCGGTGAGGGCGCCTCGCGCGTGGTCGTCACCACCACCTGGCAGGGCGCCGGCGGCATCGGCGGCTTCTTCGAGAGGACCTTCGCGCCCAAGGGCCTCGGCCGGATCTACGACGCCCTGCTCGCCAGGCTCGCCGCCGAGGTCGAGAAGTAGCCCAAGCACCCACCGGTGAAAGGGGGTTGACCGCCGGTCGGCCCCTTCACCGGTTCGAGTGCATCTCCGGCCCATACCGGATCGCGCCGTAACTCGCCGCAGTTGTTCGCAGTTGACGCCTTACGCGGGAAATGTGAACGGGTGTGACGAGGGGAGCGGTACATGGGCGGGACGACTCTGCTGAAGCGCGAGCCGGTCGTGGCACCGGCCTCCGGCGAGGAGACCGTGGTCGCACCGCCGCCTCCCGCGCCGCCCGCCGGCATCGGGCCCCGCCGGGCGCGGTTGGTCTTCGTCGGGCTGATGCTGGCCCTGCTGCTGGCCGCCCTCGACCAGATGATCGTCGCCACCGCCCTGCCGAAGATCGTCGGCGAACTGCACGGCCTGGACAAGATGTCCTGGGCGATCACCTCGTACCTGCTCACCTCCACCATCGGCCTGCCGGTCTACGGCAAACTCGGCGACCTGGTCGGCCGCAAGGGCGTCTTCCAGTTCGCCATCGCCGTCTTCGTCCTCGGCTCCGCCCTCGCCGGCCGGGCCGGGACCATGGACCAGCTGATCGCCTTCCGCGCGGTCCAGGGCGTCGGCGCCGGCGGACTCATGATCGGTGTGCAGGCGATCATCGCCGACATCGTGCCGCCCCGGGAGCGCGGCCGGTACATGGGCCTGATCGGCGCCGTCTTCGGTCTCGCCTCCGTCGCCGGACCGCTGCTCGGCGGCTACTTCACCGACCACCTCTCCTGGCGCTGGTGCTTCTACGTCAACGTCCCCTTCGGCCTGGTCACCCTGGCCGTCATCGCCGTCGTCCTCAAGCTCCCCAGACCGCGCGCACGCGCCCGGCTCGACGTCCTCGGCACCCTGCTGCTCGCCGCCGCCTCGACCTGCCTGGTCCTGCTCACCAGCTGGGGCGGCACCGAGTACGCCTGGGGCTCCCGGCAGATCCTCGGCCTCGGCGCCGGCGCCCTCCTCGCCACCGTCCTCTTCCTGGTCGCCGAGCGCTTCGCCGCCGAACCCCTGATCCCGCTGCGGCTGTTCCGCGACTCCGTGTTCGCCCTCAGCGGCCTGGTCGGCCTGGTGATCGGCGTCGCCCTGTTCGGCGCCGCCAGCTATCTGCCGACCTTCCTGCAAATGGTCGACGGCGCCAGCGCCACCGAGTCCGGGCTGCTGATGCTGCCGATGATGGCCGGCATCGTCGGCGCCTCCATCATCGGCGGACAGCTCATCAGCCACACCGGCCGCTACAAGGTCTACCCCGTGCTCGGCTGCGCCGTCGCCACCGTCGGCATGTGGCTGCTGTCCCGGCTTCAGACCGACACGCCCCGGCTGCACTACAGCGTCTGGATGGCCGTCCTCGGCGCCGGGATCGGCCTGGTCATGCCCGTCCTCGTCCTCGCCGTGCAGAACTCCGTCCGCCCCGCCGACCTCGGCACCGCCACCAGCGCCAACAACTACTTCCGGCAGATCGGCGGCAGCGTCGGCGCCGCCGTCTTCGGCACCCTCTTCGCCGACCGGCTCACCTCCTCGCTGCGCGAGGAGCTGCCCCCGCGCGCGGGCTCCGGACTGCCCGCCGCCGACTCGATCACCCCGCAGCTCGTCCACGCGCTGCCCCCGGCCCTGCGCGACGCCTACATCCGCGCCTACGCCGACGCGATGCCCCGGATCTTCCTCTACCTGGTGCCGGTGCTCGCCCTCGGCCTGCTCATCGCCTTCTTCCTCAAGGAGAAACCACTGGTGTCCCACAACACCGCCGAAACGGAGCCGCAGACCGTGACCGCCTCGATCCCCGGCGCCCGGGCGCCCTACGCCGCCGGGGTCCCCGTCTGCGGCACCGTGCAGCACCCCGACGGCACCGTGGTGCCCCGCGCGGCCCTCACCCTCATCGACGTCGCCGGACAGCAGATCGGACGGGGCGCCAGCGGCGACGACGGCCGGTACGCGCTCAGCACGCCCGGCTCCGGGTCGTACGTGCTGATCGCCGCCGCCGGCGGGCACCAGCCGCAGGCCGTCTCCGTCACCGTCGGCGAACGCCCCGTCGAACTCGACGTCGTCCTCGGCGGCGCCGGCCGCCTCGCCGGCAGCGTGCTCACCGCCGACGGCAGCCCCGTCCGCGACGCCGCCGTCACGCTCACCAACGTGCACGGCGAGGTCGTCGCGAGCACCCGCAGCGGGCGCGAGGGCGGCTACGTCATCACGGAACTGGTCGCGGGCGAGTACACCCTCGCCGCCAGCGCCCCCGCCTTCCGGCCCGCCGCGCTCCCGGTCACCGTGCAGGCCTCCCGGGAGACCCGGCAGGACGTCGAACTCGCGGGCGGCGCCGTGCTGAGGGGCACCGTCCGGGCGAGCGGCGGACGGCCCGTGGAGGACGCGCGCGTGACCCTGCTCGACGCCGCCGGCAACGTCGTCGACACCCTCACCACCGGAGCCGACGGAACGTTCCGGTTCGTCGACCTCTCCTCCGGCGAGTACACCGTCATCGCCGCAGGTTACCCGCCGGTCGCCACGGTGTTGCAGGTCGCGGGGGGTGGCCGGACGGAACGGGATCTCCAACTGGGCCACGAGGACTGAGCGGGGCGCCCGCTCGCCGCGCCGGAGCGATCAACTGGAACCAATTCCAGCATTGCCGCACATCGCGCCCGGCGGTCGTCCTACCGTAGTGGCGGGCGGCACAGATCGTTTGCGGACAGCCGTGGGGAGAGAGGGCCTGGGCCATGGACCGTGGCAGCGAGCGGGACACAGCTCCCGGGCGCGGCGTCGGCGACACCGCCGCGGGCCGGATTCCGCTGGCCGTGGTCGTCGTCGACCGGGCCGGACTGGTGTCCCACTGGAGCACCGGCGCGCGCCGCCTGTTCGGCGTGGGCCGCGAGGACGCCGTCGGACAGCCCGCGGCCGATCTGCTGCCCGTCTCCGGTGCCCTGCCGGAGGACCTCCAGGACGGCGCGGTGCCGGACGCGTGCGAGACGTACGACGGACCCGGCCCCGACCTGGAGACCTCGCTCGGCGGGCACACCGGCTACGCCACGGCCGGCCGCGCCCGCCTCTGCCCGCCCCCGCAGACGCCCGACGGCGAGCGGCTGGACGTGCTGTGGTGGGCCTACCCGCTGATCGGCCCCGGACCCGCCCGGCTGCTCGTGCTCGCCGCCGACGCCACCCGGCTGCGCGAGCGACGCGGCTACGACGACGAGACCGCCGAACGCATCTCGCCCGGCTTCGCCCGCCACACCGAACTGCCCGCCTCCGACGAACTCGAACGGCGGCTGCCCGAGATCCTGCCCAACATGGGTCCGGGACTCAGCGCCCGCATCGTCGCGCAGGTCCTCGAACTCGGCTATCCGATCCTGGAGTTCAGCCAGTACGAGCGGGTGCCCGTGACCCCGGACTGGGGCGTGCCCCGCCGCCCCGGCCGCACCCGCGCCGAAGAAGCCGTCGTACCGCAGCAGCGGGCCGTGACCGTGGTCCCGGCCGGCGCCGAACAGGACCTGGAGTACGCCGCCGTCCGCGAGCGGCTGGAGTTCCTCAACGAGGTCAGCTCCCGCATCGGCTCCTCCCTGGACCTCGGCGAGACCATCCGCGAGGTCACCAGCGCCGCCGTGCCCCGGTTCGCGGACTTCGCCGGCACCCATCTGCGCGCCGCGGTGCTGGCCGGCGAAGGCTTCCCGGACGGCCCGCCGGACGCCAGCACCGTGATGTTCCGCGTCTGGGTGGAGCACAACGACGAACCGGGCCGCTGGGACGACACCGTGCCCGTCGGCGAGGCCTTCGCCTTCCCCGAGCACACCCCCTTCTACAAGTGCATGGTCACCGGCGAGCCGGTGCTCGTCCCGAGGGTCACCGAGGAACTGTCCGAGCGCATCTCCGGCGAGTTCGAGAAGCGCGACCTGCGGCCCCTCATCAGCGGCCGGTCGCTGCTCATCGTCCCGCTCAAGGCGCGCAACGTCGTCCTCGGCTTCATGGTGCTGATGCGCCGCCCCGACCGGCCGCAGTTCGACGACATGGACCGCACCACGGGCGCCGAACTCGCCGCCCGCGCGGGCCTGGTGCTCGACAACGCCCGTATGTACACCTACCAGGAGAACGTCGCCGACACCCTCCAGGACAGCATGCTGCCGCAGGTCACCCCGCGGATGGCCGGCTGCGACATCGCCACCCGCTATCTGCCCGGCACCCGGCTCGGCCGGATCGGCGGCGACTGGTTCGACACCATCAAACTGCCCGGCTCCCGCACCGCCCTCGTGGTCGGCGACGTCATGGGCCACGGCCTGAACTCGGCCGCGATGATGGGCCAGTTGCGCACCGCCGTGCAGACCATGGCCGCGATGGAGACCCCGCCCGCCCAACTGCTGCGCAACCTGGACGACCTGGCCCGCAGGCTCGGCGACACCTACCTCGCCACCTGCCTGTACGCCGTGTACGACCCGATCCGCGGCGACCTCACCCTCGCCAACGCCGGCCACATCCCGCCCGTGCTGGTCCGCGCCGAGGACGGCCGCAGCGAACTCCTCGAACTGCCCACCGGCGCCCCGATCGGCGTCGGCGGCGTCCCCTTCGAGGTGACGCGGGTCAAGGTCGCGCCCGGCGACCGGCTGGTGCTGTGCACCGACGGCCTGGTCGAGGTGCGCGGCTCCGACATCGGCGAGGGCCTCGCCGCGCTCTGCGAGTCCGCCGCCCACCCCGCGGCCTCCATGGACGACGCCTGCGACACCATCATCCGCGCCCTGAACACCCGCGGCGGACGCAAGGACGACGTCGCCCTGCTCATGGCCCGCCTCAACGGCATCCCCGACGAGCACGTCGCCGAGTGGCGGCTCGACGCCGACCCGCGCGAGGTGGCCCGGGCCCGCCGCCTGGTCCGCGAACGGCTCCTGGAGTGGGGCCTGCCGCAGGCCGTGGAGACGGCCGAGCTACTGGTCAGCGAGGTCGTCACCAACGCCGTCCGGCACGCGGAGAGCGACCGGATCGGGCTGCGGGTGGTCCGCACGGACGCGCTGCTGTTCGAGGTCACCGACGACGAACCCGCCCTGCCCGCCATGCTGAGTGCCGGCCCCCACGACGAGTCGGGCCGTGGCCTGCGCGTGGTCAGCCGGCTGGCCCGGGAATGGGGCGCCAGCGCCAGCGGACACCGCAAGACCGTCTGGTTCGAGCAGGCCGTCACCAGCGGTCACTGACGTCGGACGCGGGGCGAGGACCGCGCGCCGCGCGGGGCGACCAGCGGCCGTACATCTCGTGAAGGTGACCACCGGACCCTTGCCCTGCTCCCGTTCCCCGCGATATCCCGATCACGGAACCGACCCGTGGGGAGATCACATGAACGTCTCGGAGAACTACCGCAACGCGTGGGAGAGTTACTGGCGTGAGACCTCCGACGGCCGGGGCGAGGCGATCTGGGACGCCGACCCCTCCCTGACCGCCGCACCGCACACCGACCTGCTCCTGCCCCACGCCGACACCGGCCGGACCATCGTCGACCTCGGCTGCGGCAACGGCACCCAGACCCGCTACCTGGCCACCCGCTTCGCCCGCGCCGTCGGCGTCGACCTCTCGCACGCCGCCGTCGAGCACGCCCGGCGCGCCGCGAACGGCGGCCCCGTCGAGTTCCAGCAGCTCGACCTCACCGACACCGACGCCGTCCGCGCCCTGCACCAGCGGCTCGGCGACAGCCATGTCTACATGCGGGCCGTCATCCACCAGAGCGAACCGGCCGCGCGCCCCGCGGTGGCCGCCGCCGTCGCCGAGCTCATAGGCACCGAGGGCCGCGCCTTCGTGGTCGAGCTCACCTCCGGCTCCCGCGACGTCCTGCGGCGGGCGGCGTCCGAGCCGGGCGGCCCGGGGCCCAAGCTCCAGCGCGTCTTCCACCACGGCCTCAAGCCCGCCGACGCCTCCGACGAGGAGATCCCGCAGCTGCTCGTCAAGGCCGGTCTCACCGTCCTGGCCGAGGGCGAGACGACACTGCCGCAGACCGAGCACCTCGCGGACGGCACCCGCATCGACCTGCCGGCCCGCTGGTTCGTCCTCGCCGGAGCCTGACCGGACCCGAGATCGCTTCCTCGGGCGAGGTCGTAGCCTGTCCGCCGCTCGACGCGTAACGTGACGGACCATGAAGATCCTCATCAGTGCCGACATGGAGGGTGCCACGGGCGTCACCTGGCCCGCCGACGTGTTGCCGGGGACGCCGCAGTGGGAGCGGTGCCGGTCGATGTTCACCTCGGACGTGAACGCCGCCGTGGAGGGCTTCTTCGACGGCGGCGCCGACCAGGTGCTCGTCAACGAGGCCCACTGGACCATGCGCAACCTCCTCCTGGAGCGCCTCGACGAGCGGGTCGAGATGCTCACCGGCCGGCACAAGGCGCTGTCCATGGTGGAGGGCGTCCAGCACGGTGACGTCGACGGCATCGCGTTCGTCGGCTACCACGCGGGCGCCGGCATGGAGGGCGTCCTCGCCCACACCTACCTGGCCAACCAGATCACCGGGGTGTGGCTGAACGACGTCCGTGCCAGCGAGGGTCTGCTCAACGCGCGCGTCGCCGCCGAGTACGGCGTCCCCGTCGTCCTCGTCACCGGCGACGACGTGGCCTGCGAGGACGCCCTCGGCTACGCGCCCGAGGCGCTGAAGGTCGCCGTCAAGGACCATGTGTCGCGGTACGCGGCCGTCTGCCGCACCCCGGCCCGGACCGCGGCCGACATCCGCGCGGCGGCCAAGGAGGCCGCGCGCCTGGCGGTCCGTCAGGAACCGGTGGACGCCGGGCCGTTCACGGTCGCCGTCGAGTTCGACGCCGAACATCTCGCGATGGCCGCGACCGTCGTGCCCGGCGTGGCGCGGACCGGGGAGCGGAAGGTGGCGTACACCAGCGCCACGATGTACGAGGGGATCAGGACGTTCAAGGCGGTCACCACGATCGTCTCTGCCGCCGTGGAGGAGCAGTATGGCTGACCAGCAGGCCGACGAACTGGCCCTGGCCGAGGTCGTGGAGTTCACCTCCGGCCTGATCCGCATCGACACCACCAACCGGGGCGGCGGTGACTGCCGGGAGCGGCCCGCCGCCGAGTACGCGGCCGAACGGCTGGCGGGGGCGGGCCTGGACCCGCTGCTGCTGGAGCGCACCCCGGGCCGCACCAACGTGGTCGCCCGGATCGAGGGCACCGACCCGTCCGCCGACGCGCTGCTGGTGCACGGGCATCTCGACGTGGTGCCGGCCGAGGCCGCCGACTGGACCGTGCACCCGTTCTCCGGTGAGGTCCGCGACGGCGTGGTGTGGGGGCGGGGCGCCGTCGACATGAAGAACATGGACGCGATGATCCTGGCCGTGGTCCGGTTCTGGGCCCGGCAGGGCGTACGGCCCCGCCGGGACATCGTCCTGGCGTTCACCGCCGACGAGGAGGCCAGCGCCGAGGACGGCTCCGGGTTCCTCGCCGACCGGCACCCCGAACTCTTCGAGGGCTGCACGGAGGGCGTCAGCGAGTCCGGCGCCTTCACCTTCCACGACGGGTCCGGGCGGGAGATCTACCCGATCGCCGCGGGGGAGCGGGGCACCGCCTGGCTGAAGCTCACCGCGCGGGGCCGGGCCGGGCACGGCTCCAAGGTGAACAGGGAGAACGCGGTGACCCGGCTGGCCGCCGCCGTCACCCGCATCGGCGAGCACGAGTGGCCGCTGCGGCTCACGCCCACCGTACGGGCCGCCCTCACCGAGCTCGCCGCGCTGTACGGCATCGACCCCGACTTCACCGACGTGGACCGGCTGCTGGAGAAGCTCGGCCCGGCCGCCAAGCTCGTCGAGTCGACCGTCCGCAACAGCGCCAACCCGACCATGCTGGACGCCGGTTACAAGCTCAACGTCATCCCGGGCGAGGCGGTCGCGCACGTGGACGGGCGCTGCCTGCCCGGCGGGGAGGCCGAGTTCACCGCCACGCTGGACGAGCTGACGGGGCCGGACGTCGACTGGGAGTTCGCGCATCGCGAAGTGGCCCTCCAGGCACCGGTGGACGCGCCGGTGTTCGCGAGGATGCGGGCCGCGGTGGAGGAGTTCGCGCCGGGCGGGCACGTGGTGCCGTACTGCATGTCGGGCGGCACGGACGCCAAGCAGTTCTCCCGGCTCGGCATCACCGGCTACGGCTTCACCCCGCTGAAGCTGCCCGTGGACCTCGACTACCAGGCGCTGTTCCACGGCGTGGACGAGCGGGTGCCCGTGGCGGCGCTGCACTTCGGGGTCCGCGTCCTGGACCGGTTCCTGCGGACGGCCTAGACGATGGGGGAGCGGATGCGGAGCGCGCCGTACGGATCGTGGCCCTCGCCGATCGACGCGGCCCTCGCCGCCGCGCACGACGGGCGGCCGGACTGGGTGGGTTTCGTCGGGGACGAGGTCTGGTGGACCGAGCCCCGGCCGGCCGAGGGCGGCCGGCGGGCCCTGGTACGGCGGCGGGCCGAAGGGGGCGAGGAGTCGGTGCTGCCCGCGCCGTGGAACGTGCGCAGCCGGGTCATCGAGTACGGCGGCCGGCCCTGGACCGGGGCGGTCCGGGCCGGCCGGCCGCTGATCGTCTTCGTGCACTTCGCCGACCAGCGGCTGTACCGGTACGAGCCCGGCGGCGAGCCCGCCCCGCTCACCCCGGTCTCCCCGGTGGGCGGCGGCCTGCGCTGGGCGGAGCCCCGGATCGACCTCGCCCGCGGTGAGGTGTGGTGCGTGCTGGAGGAGTCCACCGGGGACGGCCCCGACGACATACGGCGGGTGCACGCCGCCGTACCGCTGGACGGTTCGGCCGCCGACGACCGCGCCGCCGTCCGCGAACTGGTCGAGCCCCGGCACCGGTTCGTCACCGGCGCCCGGCTCTCCCCGGACGGCCGGCGGGCCGCCTGGCTGGCCTGGGACCACCCGCGGATGCCGTGGGATGGGACGGAGCTGCTGGTCGCCGACGTGGGGGAGGACGGCCGGCTGACACACGCGCGGACCGTCGCCGGCGGCCCGGACGAGGCCGTCGCCCAGGTCGAGTGGTCGGCGGACGGCCGCCTGCTGTACGTGAGCGACCGCAGCGGCTGGTGGAACCTCTACCGTGACGGCACCCCCCTGTGCCCGCGCGAGGAGGAGTTCGGCGGGCCGCTGTGGCAGCTCGGGCTGCGCTGGTTCGCGCCCCTGGACAACGGACTGCTGGCGGTCGTGCACGGCCGGGGGCCGGCCGCGCTCGGGATACTGGACCCGGAGTCCGGCGAGATCGTGGACGCCGTCGGGCCGTGGACGGAGTGCGCCGCCGGCCTCGCCGCCCACGGCACACGCGTCGTCGCGGTCGCCGCCGGCCCCCGCACCGCCTACGAAGTGGTCGAACTGGACACCGCCACCGGCCGCGCCCGGGTGATCGGCTCCCCGCACCGGGACCCCGTCGACCCCGCCTACTACCCCGAGCCGCGGACCCGCACCTTCACCGGCCCCGACGGCCGCGAGGTGCACGCCCACCTCTACCCGCCGCACCACCCCGCCCGCACCGCCCCCGACGGCGAACTGCCCCCGTACGTCATCTGGGCGCACGGCGGCCCCACCAGTCGGGTGCCGCTCGTACTGGACCTGGAGATCGCCTACTTCACCTCGCGGGGCATCGGGGTCGCGGAGGTGAACTACGGCGGCTCCACCGGGTACGGCCGGGCCTACCGGGAGCGGCTGCGCGAGCAGTGGGGCGTGGTCGACGTCGAGGACTGCGCGGCCGTCGCCCGGGCCCTCGCCGACGAGGGCACCGCCGACCCCGCCCGGCTGGCGATCCGGGGCGGCAGCGCGGGCGGCTGGACCACCGCCGCCTCCCTGGCCACGACCGACGTCTACGCCTGCGGCACCGTCATCTACCCGGTGCTCGACCTCGCCACCTGGGGCCCCGGCGAGACCCACGACTTCGAGTCCCGCTACCTGGAGTCGCTGATCGGCCCGCGCGCCGAGGTGGCCGACCGGTACGCCGAACGCTCGCCGACCACGCACGCCGACCGGCTCACCGCGCCGTTCCTGCTGCTCCAGGGCCTGGACGACGTCATCTGCCCGCCCGCCCAGTGCGAACGCTTCCTCGCCCGGATCGCGGGCCGGGGCGTGCCGCACGCCTACCTCACCTTCGCGGGGGAGGGGCACGGGTTCCGGCGGGCCGACACCATGGTCCGCGCCCTGGAGGCCGAACTGTCCCTGTACGCCCAGGTGTTCGGGCTGGACCCGACACCGCCGGTGCCGAAGGTGGAGCTGAACCCATGAAGGAACTCCTGCGGCCGCGCAGGCTGGCCCCGGGCGCGCGGGTCGCCGTCGTCGCCACCAGCGGACCGGTGCCCGAGGAGCGGCTCCAGGCGGGCCTCGACGTGCTGCGCGGCTGGGACCTCGACCCGGTGGTCGGACCCCATGTCCTGGACCGGCACCCGGAGTTCGGCTACCTGGCCGGCACGGACGCCGACCGCGCCGCCGACCTCCAGAACGCCTGGTGCGACCCCACCGTGGACGCCGTGCTGTGCGCCCGCGGCGGCTACGGCGCGCAGCGCATGATCGACCTGCTCGACTGGGACGCGCTGCGGGCGGCCGGGCCCAAGGTCTTCGTCGGGTTCAGCGATCTGACCGTCCTGCACGAGGCCTTCGCGACCCGCCTGGGCCTGGCCACCCTGCACGGGCCGATGGCGGCCGGCGTCGACTTCATCAAGAACGCGCGGGCCCAGGAGCACCTGCGGGCCACGCTGTTCGCCCCCGAGACCGTCCGCACGATCGCCTCCGGCGGTACGGCCCTCGTCCCGGGCCGCGCCCGGGGCGTCACCCTCGGTGGCTGCCTGTCCCTGCTCGCCGCCGAACTCGGCACCCCGCACGCGCGGCCCTCCGCGCGCGGCGGACTGCTCTGCCTGGAGGACGTGGGCGAGGAGACGTACCGGCTGGACCGGTACCTCACCCAGTTGCTGCGCTCCGGCTGGCTGGAGGGGGTGCGCGGGGTGCTGCTCGGCTCCTGGGAGGGCTGCGCGGACTACGCCGGACTGCGGCCCCTGCTGGCCGACCGGCTCGGCGGACTCGGCGTCCCGGTGGCGGAGAACGTCGGATTCGGCCACGGCGAGGGGGCGTTGACGATGCCGCTAGGCGTCGCGGCCACACTGGACGCGGAGGCGGGCACGCTGACGCTGGACGAGCCGGCGCTGCGCTGACGCGGCGGCCGGCCGGAGGGGCCGGCGCCACGCGGACGCCGTAGGCTGGCCGGATGCCGCACCCGCCGTCCCGCCCCCTCGCCGAGGGCCCGCGCGTCGCCCTCCGCCCCTTCACCCTCGCCGACGGCCCCGAGTTCACCGCACGGGCCCGGGAGAGCAGGGACCTGCACCGGCCCTGGCTGTTCCCGCCGGACACCGAGGAGGCGTACGCCGACTACGCCGGCCGCCTCATCGAGGACCCGGCGCGGGCCGGCTTCCTGGTGTGCGAGAAGGACAGCGGGGCCATCGCCGGCTTCATCAACATCAACAACATCGTGCGCGGCGGCTTCCAGTCCGGCGCCCTCGGCTACGGCGTCTTCGCGCACGCGGCCGGGCGGGGCCTGATGCGCGAAGGGCTGGAGCTGGTGATCGGGTACGCGTTCGGGCCGCTCGGCCTGCACCGGCTGGAGATCAACGCCCAGCCGGGCAACGCGGCCTCCCTCGCCCTCGCCCGGGGCGCCGGGTTCCGCCGGGAGGGGTTCTCACCCGACATGATCTACGTCGACGGGGCCTGGCGCGATCACGAACGCTGGGCGCTCACCACCGAGATGCGCGACTGAGCGGGTTCAGCCCCGCTGGTCCACGTACTCGAAGACCGAGCCGTCCGGGTGCACCGCCAGCAGGTTCCGGCCCGCCGGCGTCGGTACCGGCCCGGCGACGATCGTGGCGCCCAGCCCGGTCAGCAGCCGGTGGGCCTCGTCCACGTCCTTCACCGCGATCGTCGCCGTCACCTTGCGCAGGATCTCCAGCTCCGACTCGGGACCGCTCATCAGCAGGAAGGAACCGACCGCGGCGACCTGGACGCCGCCGCGCTGGAAGCGCAGGGCCGTGCCGCCCGCCAGGCGCTCGTAGAAGGGGATCGCGGCTTCGAGGTCGTCGACGCAGATGCGCAGCGAGGCGCCCAGAATCTCCATGCGTCCGAGCCTAGTTGGGGTCGCCGGGCGCGCGCAGGCCCCCCGGGCGTTACCCACTGTGTCCGGCGGGTACCCGCAGGGTATGGACCGTTTGGATCACCTGGAACATCTGGACAAGCACCTTGTCGAAGAGCTGGCACAGGTGGCACGCGAGACGGTACGCGAGGAGCTGCGCGAGCAGTCCCGCAAACAGCGCCGCACCGCCGTGCTCTACGCGGCGTCGGGTGCCGCCGCCCTCTACGCGGGCGGCGCGGTGGCCCTCGCCGTGGGCCTGGCCCTGGCGATCGGCCTGCCCGGCTGGGCCGCGGCACTGATCACCGCCGCGCTCCTAGGCGCGGTGGCCTACTTCCTCCGCGGCGCCGCCCACTCCGGGCACGGGCCCCACGCCCCGCACCGCGTGGTCGGCGGCACCCCGCCGCCCGCCCCGCCGGGCGGTCTGGGCATGCCGTACCCGCCGGTGCCGCAGACTCCCCCGATGCCACACACACCGCCGGACGCGCCCCACCGCGGGGCCTGACGGCGAGGGGTGGGGCCGCCGGCACCGCCCCGCCCCCCGTCAGCCGAGTTGCGGCAGCACCTTCGTCCGGTAGAAGTCGAAGAACCCCCGCTGGTCCGGCCCGATCTGGTTCACGTACACCCGGTCGAACCCGGCGTCGGCGAACGCCTTCAGCGCCGAGACGTGCTCGTCCACGTCGTCCCCGCACACCGACTTCTCCCGCACCATGTCCTCGGTGACCAGTTCCTGCAACTGCTCGAAGTGCCGCGGCGAGGGCAGCACCTGCCCCATCTCGCCGGGCAGCAGCTCGTTGTACCAGAGCCGGTGCACCGTACGGACGCACTCGTCGCGGTCGGGGCCGTAGCAGACCTTCGTGCCCCCGCTGACCAGCTTGGCCCCGCCGCCGCCCTTGCGGAACCGGGTGACCATCTCCTCCTCCGGCATCATCGTGATGTAGCCGTCGCCCACGCGGGCGGCCAGGGCGGTCGCCTTCGGGCCGAAGCCGGAGATGTCGATCGGGACGGGCTCCTCGGGGACGGTGTAGAGGCGGGCGTTCTCCACGGTGTAGTGGGTGCCGTGGTGGGTGACCTCCTCGCCGGTGAAGAGCCGGCGCATCACCTGGATCGCCTCCTCCAGCATCTCCAGGCGCACGGACAGCGGCGGCCACGGGTCGCCGAGGATGTGCTCGTTCAGCGCCTCGCCGGTGCCGAGGCCGAGCCGGAAGCGGCCCTGTGTCATCACCGCGCTGGTCGCCGCGGCCTGCGCCACGACCGCCGGGTGCATCCGCACGGTCGGGCAGGTCACCGCGGTCTCGATGGGCAGCGACACCGCCTCCGACAGTGCTCCGATCACCGACCACACGAACGCGCTCTGTCCCTGCGCGTCGTTCCACGGGTGGTAGTGGTCGGAGATCCACAGCGCCTGGAAACCGGCCTGCTCGGCCATCCGGGCCTGTTCGACGAGGGCTGCGGGGTCGTGCTCCTCGCTCGCCAGGAAATAGCCGTACTCGGGCATGGGGGGAACCTCCGCGCGGGCGAAGCTGGTGGGGTGATCCGGACGCGGCCCGGGTAACCGGGGCCGACAGCGCGAAACGCGGGCACGTCGGTGCGCGGCGGGCCCCGGCCTGCGGCGCGGCGGCGTTCGGGTGCTCCGACCGGCGTCCGGGTGACCGGCCCGGCGTTTGGGTGCCCCGGCCCCGGTTACGCGGAAGACCTCGGACGAGCCACACCGCCGGAGGCGCACCGTGAGCCGACCTCGCGTCGTGATCGTCGGCGCCGGTTTCGCCGGGTACCGGGCTGCGCGCACCCTGGCCCGGCTGACCCGCGACCGGGCCGACATCACCGTGCTGAACCCGACCGACTACTTCCTGTACCTGCCGCTGCTGCCGCAGGTCGCCGCCGGGGTCCTGGAGGCCCGCCGGGTCACCGTGTCGCTGCCCGGCACGCTGCGCGGGGTGCGCCTGGTGCTCGGCGAGGCGGACGGCGTCGACCTGGACGCGCGGACCGTGCGCTACGTCGACCCCGAGGGCGGTGCGGGCA
This sequence comes from Streptomyces corchorusii, assembly GCF_001514055.1. Taxonomy (NCBI): domain Bacteria; kingdom Bacillati; phylum Actinomycetota; class Actinomycetes; order Kitasatosporales; family Streptomycetaceae; genus Streptomyces; species Streptomyces corchorusii. The sequence goes on from NZ_KQ948352.1 coordinate 348,143, forward strand.
CCCTCGGCTACGACCGGCTGGTGCTGGCCGTCGGCAGTGTCAACAAACTGCTGCCGATCCCCGGTGTCGCCGAGCACGCGCACGGCTTCCGCGGGCTGCCCGAGGCGCTGTACCTGCGCGACCACGTGACCCGGCAGGTGGAACTCGCCGCCGCCGAGGAGGACACCAAGAGCTGCGCCGCCCGGTGCACCTTCGTGGTGGTCGGCGCCGGCTACACGGGCACCGAGGTGGCCGCCCACCTCCAGATGCTCACCGACCGCCTGGCCCGCCGGCACCCGCTGCCCGGCGGGCTGCGCCCCCGCTGGCTCCTGCTGGACGTGGCGCCGCGCGTGCTGCCGGAGCTGGACGAGCGGCTGTCCCGCACGGCCGACCGGGTGCTGCGGGCGCGGGGCGTCGACGTGCGCATGGGCACGTCGGTGAAGGAGGCCATGCGGGACGGGGTGCTGCTCACCGACGGGGAGTTCGTCCCGTCCCGGACGCTGGTGTGGTGTGTGGGCGTACGGCCGGATCCGCTGGTGGAGGCCGTCCGGCAGCCGCTGGAGCACGGCCGGCTGATCGTCGACCCCTTTCTCCGGATGCCGGGCCGGCCCGACGTGTTCGCCTGTGGGGACGCGGCTGCCGTGCCCGACCTGGAGCGTCCGGGGTCGTTCACGCCCATGACGGCCCAGCACGCCTGGCGGCAGGGCCGGGTGGCCGCGGAGAACGTGGCCGGCTCGCTCGGCCTCGGCCGGCGCCGGCGCCCCTACCGCCACCGAGACCTGGGCTTCGCCGTCGACCTCGGCGGGGTCCGGGCCGCCGCCAACCCGTTCGGCATCCCGCTGTCCGGCCCGGCGGCCGGTGCCGTCACCCGCGGCTACCACCTGGCGGCGCTGCCCGGCAACCGGGTCCGGGTCGCCGCCGACTGGCTGCTGGACGCCGTACTCCCGCGCCAGGGCGTCCAGTTGGGCCTGGTGCGCGCCTGGTCGGTCCCGCTGGACACGGCCTCACCGGAACTGGCGCGGGTACCCGGCGGCCCGGAGCGGCCGGCCGTACCGGCAGGAGAGGAACTCATGACGCACAAGCCGAGGCCGGAGGAACCGGTGAAGCCGGAGCCGGGCGGTGAGCCGGCGAAGAACCAGCCGGGCGGTGAGCCGGTGAAGCCGGAGCCGGGCGGTGAGCCGGCGAAGAACCAGCCGGGCGGTGAGCCCGCCAAGAACCAGCCCGGCGGTGAACCCGCCGGTGCCGGGCCGGACCATCCGGCCCCCGGCCCCGTCAAGCGCACGGACCCCGCCGATCCCGCGGACCGCGCGAACGAACCCGACTGACCGCGACGAGCGCGACCGAGCGCCACCGAGCGCGGCCGAGTGCAAGGAGACCGAGGAGACTCATGAACACCGACGAACTGGCCGAACTGGGGCAGCAGTTGCGCGTGGACAGCGTGCGGGCGTCCGCCGAAGCGGGATCCGGGCACCCCACGTCCTCGATGTCCGCCGCCGATCTGCTGGCCGTCCTGCTCGCGAACCACATGCGCTACGACTTCGAGCGCCCCGAGCACCCCGCGAACGACCGCTTCGTGCTGTCCAAGGGACACGCCTCACCGCTGCTGTACGCCGCGTACAAGGCGGTCGGCGCGATCGAGGACGGCGAGCTGGTCACCTTCCGCAAGCTCGGCAGCCGGCTGGAGGGCCACCCGACGCCCCGGCGGCTGCCCTGGGTGGAGACGGCCACCGGCTCGCTCGGCCAGGGCCTGCCCGTCGGGGTCGGCATCGCGCTCGCCGGGAAACGGCTGGACCGCACCGACTACCGGGTGTGGGTGCTGTGCGGCGACAGCGAGCTGGCGGAGGGCTCGGTGTGGGAGGCCGCCGAACACGCCGGCCACGAGAACCTGGACAACCTCGTCGCCGTCGTGGACGTCAACCGGCTCGGCCAGCGCGGCCCCACCCGGCACGGCCACGACCTGGACGCCTACGCCCGCCGCTTCCAGGCCTTCGACTGGCACACCATCGAGATCGACGGCCATGACGTCGACGCGATCGACCGGGCCTACGGGGAGGCGCTGTCCACCACCGGCCAGCCCACCGTGATCCTCGCCCGCACCCTCAAGGGCAAGGGCGTGGCCGCCGTCGAGGACCGCGAGGGCCTGCACGGCAAGCCGCTGCCCGAGGCCGAGGAGGCCATCGCCGAACTCGGCGGGCCGCGCTCGCTGCACGTCCGCGTGGCCGAGCCGCACGCCGCCGCCGCGCTGCGCTCGCTGACCACCGAGGTGGTCCAGCTGCCGCGCTTCGAGCAGGGCGACGAGGCCGCGACGAGGGACGCCTTCGGCAAGGCCCTCGCCGCGCTCGGCACGGCCCGCGGCGATATCGTCGCCCTGGACGGCGAGGTCGGCGACTCCACCCGTACCGAGGAGTTCGGCAAGGCGCACCCCGACCGGTTCTTCGAGTGCTACATCGCCGAGCAGCAGCTCGTCGCCACCGCCGTCGGCATGGCCACGCGCGGCTGGGTGCCGTACGCCTCCACGTTCGCCGCGTTCCTGACCCGCGCCCACGACTTCGTGCGCATGGCGTCCATCAGCGGCTCCGGGATCAACCTGGTCGGCTCGCACGCGGGCGTCGCGATCGGGCAGGACGGTCCGTCCCAGATGGGTCTGGAGGACCTGGCGATGTTCCGGTCCGTGTACGGCTCGACGGTGCTGTACCCGTGCGACGCCAACCAGACCGCCCGGCTGGTCGCGGCCATGGCCGGGCTGGACGGCATCCGCTACCTGCGCACCTCCCGCGGCAAGACGCCGGTGATCTACGGCCCCGACGAGGAGTTCCCGGTCGGCGGGAGCAAGACGCTGCGCTCCAGTGAGGAGGACCGGCTGACCGTCGTGGCCGCCGGGGTGACCGTGCCCGAGGCGCTGGCCGCCGCCGACCGGCTCGCCGCGGACGGCATCCGGGTCCGGGTGATCGACCTGTACTCGGTCAAGCCCGTCGACGCCGAGACCCTGCACCGGGCCGCCGAGGAGACCGGCTGCCTGCTCACGGTGGAGGACCACCACCCGGAGGGCGGCCTCGGCGACGCCGTCGCGGAGGTGTTCGGCGACGGCAGGCCGGTGCCCCGCCTGGTCCGGCTGGCCGTGCGCACCATGCCGGGCTCGGCCGCGCCCGACGAGCAGCTGTACGCGGCCGGCATCGACGCCCTGGGCATCGCGGCGGCGGCCAGGATGCTGGTCGAGGAGGCGGTCGTGCGATGAGCCGCGACGACGCGCGGACCCTGCGCGCGGGCCGCCGCTCGGTGGAGATCAAGCGGCCGGGGAAGGTGCTCTTCCCCGGCGGCGGGGGCGCGAAGGAGTACACCAAGGGCGACCTCGCCGACTACTACCGGTCCGTCGCGCCGTACCTGCTGCCGCACCTGCGGGGCCGCCCGCTGATGCTGGAACGCTATCCGGACGGCCTCGACGGCCAGCGGTTCATGCAGAAGAACACCCCGGAGCACTACCCGGAGTGGATCACCCGGGCCGAGGTCGCCAAGGAGGGCGGCACGGTCACGCACGTCGTCTGCGACGACACCGCGACCCTCCTGTACCTCGCCGACCAGGCCTGCCTGACCCTGCACCGCTGGCTCTCGCGCACCGACCGGGCCGGCGGCCCGGACCACCCCGACCGGCTGGTCTTCGACCTCGATCCCCCCGGGGACGACTTCGGTGCCGTCCGAGAGGCCGCCGCCTGGCTGCGCGAGCTGCTGGACGAACTCGGCCTGCCCGCCGCGCCGATGACCACGGGCTCGCGCGGACTGCACCTCGTCGTCCCGCTCGACGGCCGCCAGGACTTCGACGCTGTACGGGAGTTCGCCCACGACGTCGCCGAACTCGCCGCCGCACGGCACCCGGACCGGCTCACCACCGCCGCCCGCAAACAGGACCGCGGCGACCGCCTCTACCTCGACGTGCAGCGCAACGCGTACGCCCAGACCGCCGTCGCCCCCTTCACCGTCCGCGCCCGCCCCGGCGCCCCGGTCGCCGTCCCCCTCACCTGGGAGCAGCTCGACGACCCCGGGCTCGACGCCCGCCGCTGGACCATCGCCGACGCCGTCGACCAGGCCCGCACCGACCCGTGGGCCGGGCTGCCGGCCCGCGGGCGCTCCCTGGGCCCCGCCCGGCGCCGTCTCGCCGACATGCGCTCCTGAAGGTTTGGCCAAGGAATGAGGGGCCACCCGCAGGAAGAGGTGGCCATGTCGAACACACACAGCACATCGCAGTCACAGAATTCACAGAAATCCCAGAAATCGGAGAACGCCGAGCAGACGCACGACACCACGCGGAGCGAGACGGAAGACCGGCGGCCGACCCTCATGGAGGTGCTGCGCGAGGCGCGCAGCCAGCTCGCCGAACTGACGGGACTCGTCCCGGAGACCGTGTCCTCCTTCGAGCAGACGGAGGACGGCTGGTCGCTGGAGGTCGAGGTCATGGAACTCGCACGGGTCCCGGACACCATGAGCCTGATGGCGAGCTACCAGGTCGACCTGGACCCCGAGGGTCAGCTCACCGGCTACCGCCGCGTTCGCCGATACGAGCGCGGGCGGGCCGACGCACGCCGCGGCGGCTAGGCCCCCCGCGTCCGGCGGCCACGCGACCCGCGTGGCACCGCACACCCATCATTCTCACGAGGAGGAGCGGCCGGCATGACCGTTGTTCCGGCACAGCAGTCCGGCGGCGGAGGCGGTACCAGTGGCCTCTACGACGTCCTGGAGCTGGTTCTCGACCGGGGACTCGTCATCGACGCGTTCGTACGGGTCTCCCTGGTCGGCATCGAAATCCTGAAGATCGACGTCCGGGTCGTCGTGGCCAGCGTCGACACCTATCTGCGCTTCGCCGAGGCGTGCAACCGCCTCGACCTGGAGGCAGGGCCCCACAGGTCCCCCGGACTGCCCGATCTCGTCGGCGAGATCACCGAGAGCGGGGCCCGCGGCAAGTCCAAGGGCGCGCTGTCCGGCGCCGCGCAGACCATATCCGACGCGTTCAAGCAGGCCCGGGAGGAAGGCGAGGCCGAGCCCCGGCGCCCCCGTAAGACCGCGGCCCGCCGGAAGGAGGAGGACGAGTGAGCACCTACGTCTACGGCATCACCGCGCGCTCGCACCCGGCGCTCCCCGAGGGGATGACCGGCGTGGGCGAACCGCCGCTGCCCGTCCGGGTCCTCACGGCGGGAGAGCTCGCGGCCGTCGTCAGCGACGCCCCGGAGGGCCTGCGCCCCAAGCGCCGGGACCTCCTCGCGCACCAGAACGTGCTCGCCGAGGCGGGCGCGGCCGGCTGTGTGCTGCCCATGCGCTTCGGCAGCGTCTCCCCGGACGACGACACCGTCACGTCGGTGCTGACCGAACGGGCCGAGCACTACCTGGAGCGGCTGCGCGAGCTGGACGGCAAGGTCGAGTACAACGTCAAGGCCACCCACATCGAGGAGGCCGTGCTGCACCGCGTGATGGCCGAGAACGCGGAGGTCCGCGCCCTCGCCGAGGCCAACCGGCGGGCGGGTGGCGGCAGCTACGACGACCGGATCCGCCTCGGTGAGATGGTCGCCGGCGCCGTCAAGGCCAAGGAGGCCGAGGACGCCGCCGAGGTGCAGCGCCTGCTCCAGCCGGGCGCCGCGGCGGTCAGCGTGGGCCCGGAGTCCACCGGCTGGCTGCTCAACGTCTCGTTCCTGGTGTCCCGGGAGTCGGCCGAGGACTTCCTGGCCGCGGTCGAGCGGGTGCGCAAGAGCCATGCCCATCTGGAGCTGCGGGTCAACGGCCCGCTGCCGCCGTACAGCTTCGTCGAACCCGGCCCGACCGCGCCCGCGGGCGCCACGGCCGGCGCCGACGCCGGAGCGTCGTAACGGCCGGGGCCCGGACGGAAGGAGGAGACCCGTGGGACTGATCTCGGAGGTGCTGCTGCTGCCCTTCGCACCGGCGCGCGGCAGCGCGTGGGCGATTCGGCAGGTGCTCCGGGAGGCGGAGCGGATCTACTACGACCCGGCCACCGTCCGGGCCGAGCTGGCCCGTCTGGAGGAGCAGCTCCAGGCGGGCGAGATCACCGAGGAGGAGTTCGACCAGCGCGAGGACGAGCTGCTCGACCGGCTGGAGATCGCCCTGCATCACGGCGACACGACAGGCAATGGGACGTGACCATGAACCGAACCGCACTGGGCCTCGCCGTAGGGGCCGGATATCTGCTCGGACGCACGAAGAAGCTGAAGATGGCGCTCGCGGTCGGCTCCCTGGCCGCCGGGAAGAAGATGAATCTCAGCCCGCGCGCGCTGGCGGACCAGCTGAACCGGCAGCTGCTGGACAACCCGCAGTTCAAGGAGATCGGCGACCAGCTCCGCCAGGACCTGCGGGGCGTGGGCAAGGCCGCCACCGGCGCGATGGTGGAGCGGCAGATGAACTCGCTCGCCGACCGGCTGCACGGCCGTACGTCGCAGGTGCGCGAGCAGCTGGGCGGAGTCGTGCCGACCGGCTCCGACGAGGAGCGGGACGAGGACGAGGGTGAGGACGAGGAGCAGGAGGAGCAGGAGGGGCACGAGGAGCACGAGGGGAAGCGGGGTGAGCGAAAACAGCCCAGGGGGGAGACCCGGGGCGGCGAGGGCGAGGCGCCCCGGAAGAAGACGGGCAAGAAGCAGCCGGCGAAGAAGGCCCCGGCGACGAAGGCTTCCGGCGGGACGGCGGCCAAGAAGGCCCCGGCCAAGAAGGCGGCGGCCAAGAAGACGGACGCGGCACGTGAGACGGCCGCGAGGAAGACGGCCGCGGCCGGCGGTGCCGCCCGGAGCGCCGTCTCCCGGCAGTCGAAGGGCGGCGATGATCGATGACCGAGACCCTCGGAAGAGTGACCTCCAAGGCCGGCGGAGCCACGGGCGGCGTGACGGCCCCGCTGGCCGGCCTGGCCCACAGCGAGGCCGCGGACCGGCTGAAGGAAGAGGCCCAGGAGTACCTGAACGCACAGGCCCAGCGGCTGCTGGTCGGGATAGGCCGGAAGCTCGGCGAGACCACCGGCAAGCTGAACGACATCGCCGAGGGCAAGAGCCCGGGCTTCGCCAAACTGGCGCTGGAGGGCGGGCGCAAGCTCGCCGAGGGCAAGGGACCGCTGCGCTCCGCGCTGGAGCTGGGCGCCTCCCACGCCAAGGACAAGGTGCTCGACACCGTGCGCGGTCTCGGCGGCAGCAAGGGCAAGAAGGGCGGCGCCGGCAAGAAGCCGACCGTCATCATGGAGTCCGTCGACGTGGGCGTACCGCTGCGCACGGCCTACGACCAGTGGACCCAGTACCAGTCCTTCTCCACCTTCGCCAAGGGCGTCAAGAGCGCGAGCCGCGCCGACGACACGCACTCCGACTGGCGGGCGAAGGTCTTCTGGTCCACCCGGAGCTGGAAGGCGAAGACGACCGAGCAGATCCCCGACTACCGCATCCAGTGGACCTCGGAGGGCGCCAAGGGCACCACCAGGGGCGTGGTCTCCTTCCACCGGCTGGAGGACAACCTCACCCGGGTCCTGCTGGTCATGGAGTACTACCCGACCGGCCTCTTCGAGAGGACCGGCAACATCTGGCGCGCCCAGGGCCGCCGGGCCAGGCTGGACCTGAAGAACTTCGCCCGCTTCATCACCATCAAGGGAGAGGCGGAGGACAGCTGGCGCGGCGAGATCCGCGACGGCGAGCTGGTCCGCAGCCATGAGGACGCTCTCGCGGAGGAAGAGGAAGAAGCGGGAGAAGAGGGACCGGAGGAGCCTGAGGGCCGAGAGGGCCGAGAGGGCCCGCGAGGGGAGCAGGAGGAGGAAGAGGAGCAGGAAGAGGAGGAAGAGCCCTACGAGGACGAGTACGAGGGCGAGAGCGAGGAAGGCGCCGAGGAAGGCGACGAGGACTCGTACGAGAACGAGGCCGAGGAAGGCGAGGAGGCCGAGGAAGGCGAGGAAGGCGAAGAAGGCGAAGAAGACGAGGGCGAGGAAGGCGAGTACGAGGACGAGTACGAGGAAGAGGAGCCTGAGGTCGCCGAGCGCGGGAGCCGTCGATGACGACACCCAGCCGCTTTCCCGAGCCCTATGGCCAGGGCTCGGGGGCGAACCTCGCCGACATCCTCGAACGTGTACTCGACAAGGGTGTCGTCATCGCGGGGGACATCAGGATCAACCTGCTCGACATCGAACTGCTCACCGTCAAGCTGCGCCTCATCGTCGCCTCGGTCGACAAGGCCAAGGAGATGGGCATCGACTGGTGGGAGAGCGACCCGGCCCTCTCCTCCCGGGCCCGCCGTGACGAGCTCACCCGGGAGAACGCCGAGCTGCGAGAACGGCTCGCCCGGCTGGAGGAACTGGAGTTGGGCCGCGCCCCGAAGGAGGCACCATGACGACCGGACTGCGGTACGTGTACGCCGTCTGCCGTCCCTTCGGTACGCCCCTGCAAGCCGAACTGCGGGGCGTCGGCGGCGCCCCGCCGGCGCTGCTGCACCACCACGGGCTGGTCGCGGTCGTCAGTACGGTCCCCGAGGCCGACTTCTGCGAGGAAGCGCTGAAGGCCCACCTGGAGGATCTCGACTGGCTGGCCGCGACCGCCCGCGCCCACCAGGGCGTGGTCGACGCGCTCACCACGGTCACCACCCCGCTGCCGCTGCGGCTCGCGACCGTCTTCCGCGACGACAGCGCCGTCCGCATGATGATCGAGGCCCGTGAGGAGGACTTCCGGCGGCTGCTCGACCGGCTGCATGGCCGCGTGGAGTGGGGCGTGAAGGTGTATCTGGAACCCGAGCCGGAGCCCGCCGAGCCCGAGCCCGCCGCGGCGGCACGGCCGGCCAGCGGGCGGGACTATCTGCGCCAAAGGCGCCGGCAGAGCCACGCGCAGGAGGAGAAGTGGCAGCGGGCCGAGCGGTTCGCCCACTGTCTGCACGAGCGCCTCGCCGAGCGCGCCGAGGACTTTCGGATGCATCCCCCGCAGAATTCCGCGCTCTCCAAAGCGCCGGGACGCAATGTGCTCAACGCGGCCTATCTGGTGCCCCGGGCGCATTCCGAGGAATTCGTGGAACTGGTCGACCGGACCAAGGACGAGGAACCCGGAATCCGGGTGGAACTCACCGGTCCGTGGGCCGCCTACTCCTTTTCCGGTGAGGAATCGGGAGCGGAACCGAGTGTGGAATCGGGGGAGGGGCGGTGACCGTAGTCGAACGCCGCGAGATCGCGCTGGTGGACCTCCTGGACCGGCTGCTGGCCGGCGGAGTCGTCATCACCGGCGACATCACCCTGCGCATCGCGGACGTCGATCTCGTCCGCATCGACCTCAACGCGCTGATCAGTTCCGTGAACCAGCAGGTCCCGTCGCCCTTCGAGGAGCTCCTATGACCGCGCGGCAGCGCCGCAACCGGCTCGACCTGGAACCCGACACGGTCGAACGCGACCTGGTGAAACTCGTGCTCACGGTGGTGGAGTTGCTGCGCCAGCTGATGGAGCGGCAGGCCGTGCGCCGCTTCGACACCGGTGAGCTGACCGAGGAGCAGGAGGAGCGGATCGGGCTCACCCTGATGCTCCTGGAGGAGCGGATGGGCGAGCTGCGGGACCGGTACGGACTGCGGCCCGAGGACCTCAACCTGGACCTCGGGCCGCTCGGACCGCTGCTTCCGCGCGACGGGCACTAGTGCGGCGGAGCGCCGGACACCGGCGCGGCACTAGCGCGGCGGATCGCTCACCACCTGTACCAGCGGCCCCTGCCGCCGGCCGCGGTCGTGCCGCGCACCAGGAATCCCAGCAGCCAGACGACGAGCACTGCCAGGGCGATCCACCACAGTACCTTCAACGCGAATCCGGCACCGAACAGAATAAGCGCCAGAAGCAGGACCAGCAGGATGGGAACCATAATGTGAACCTCCTGCGGTCCGTGTTTCCCGAAATCCGCGAATCAGGCTTCTTTCCGGCACAGAATTTCCCCGTGCAGGACCGCGAACCAGCCGTCCTCCCGCCGTCCCCAGTCCCGCCAGGCCTCCGACACGGCCCGCAGCCGCTGCGCCGTCGCGTGACCTCCCCCGGTGGCCCGGTCGGCATAGTCGGAGGCGAGGGTGCGGTCCGCCCACAGGCCGCTCCACCAGGCCCGCTCCTCGGGCGTGGCGAACGTCCAGGTGCTGGAGCCGGCCGTGATGTCGCGCAGGCCCGCGGCCCGCGCCCACGCCGCCAGCCGGCGCCCGGCGTCGGGTTCACCGCCGTTGGCCCGGGCCACCCGCTCGTACAGGTCGAGCCAGTCGTCCAGGCCGGGTACCGCCGGATACCAGGTCATCGCCGCGTAGTCCGCGTCCCGCACGGCGATGAACCCGCCCGGCTTCGTCACCCGGCGCATCTCGCGCAGCGCCCGTACCGGGTCGCCGACGTGCTGGAGCACCTGGTGGGCGTGGACCACGCAGAAGGTGTCGTCCGGGTAGTCCAGGGCGTGCACGTCGGCCACCGCGAAGTCGACGTTCGTCAGACCGCGTCCGGCCGCGGTGGCCCGGGCCTGTTCCAGGACGCCGGGCGCCCGGTCGACGCCGGTGACCCGGCCGTCGGGGACAAGTTCCGCCAGGTCGGCGGTGATGGTCCCGGGTCCGCAGCCGATGTCCAGGATCCTCATGTGGGGCTTCAGCGCGCCGAGCAGATAGGCCGCGGAGTTGGCGGCGGTCCGCCAGGTGTGGGATCGCAGCACCGACTCGTGGTGCCCGTGCGTGTAGACGGCGGTCTCCTGCGCTTTCGGCATGGCTGAACCCCTTCACCCTCGTCGGCGTCACCGGCCGGACCCGTCCGCCGGTACGGCTCAACCGTACGCGGGCATGCCGAATGATGAGACCCCGATTTCACGATGTGGACGCAGGGGTGTCTCGCACGCCCTCAGCGGGTGGCCGGCAGGGGGCGGTAGACCGTCAGTGCCTCCGGGAGCTTCTTCAGGGTCATCTCGCCCGACACCGTCGTCACCTCACCGTCGTACGCCAGCGGGGTGCCCGGCGCGATGCCGGTCAGCCGCAGCCGGTCCACCTGGACCGCCGCGTGCCCGGGCGAGCGGGTCAGCGGGCCCGCGACCGCCGCCGTGAGCAGCCGCAGCGCGGGCCTGCCGTTGCCGTGCACCACCCGCACGTCCAGCAGCCCGTCCGCCAGATCGGTGCGGCGGCCCGGTGTGAGGCCCATGCGGTGGTAGACGCCGTTGCCGACGAACAGCAGCCACAGGGGCCGCCGCTCACCGCCCAGCTCCACCTCCAGCGGGTGCCGGCCGGCGCGCAGCACGCGGAGCGCGCCGAGCACCCCGGCGGGCCAGCCGCCGATCCGGCTCGACCAGCTGTCCCGCGCGCGCACCAGCTCCGGGTACACCCCGAGGCTCAGCGTGTTGAGGAACAGCCCACTCGCCTCCCGGGTGGTGAACCGGACCGCGTCCACCCGGACCGCCTCGCCGTACCGGACGGCCTGGGCCAGCTGGCGTTCGTCCTCCACGCCCAGGTCGTAGGCGAAGTGGTTGAGGGTGCCGCCCGGCAGCACCGCGAGCGGCAGACCGTGCCGCAGCGCGACCTCCGCCGCCGCGTTCACCGTGCCGTCGCCCCCGCACACCCCGAGCACCTGGGCCCGGGCCGCCGCCTTCTCCAGCTCGTCGCCGACCTCCTCCGGCGCGCACTCGACGATCTCCGCCCGCGGCAGCGCGTCGTGCAGCGCCCGCACCCGGTCCGCCGTCCCCGACGCCCGGTTGGCGACCATCACCAGACCGTCGCCCTCGGGCAGCGCGGGGGCCGCGGCGCGCGGCCGGTCGGGCCGCCGGATCTGGGACCGGGTTGGCGCCAGACGCCGTACCAGGAAGGCGGCGCCCGCGCCGAGTGCCGCCCCGGCCAGTACGTCACTCGGGAAGTGCACCCCCGTGTAGACCCGGGACATCGCCACCGAGAACGCCACCGGTGCCACCGCCGCGCCCCACGCCGGGGACTCCAGGGCGACGCCGGTCGCGAAGGCGGCGGCGGACGCCGCGTGGCCGGAGGGGAAGGACGTGGTGATCGGCTGCCGCTTGAGCTGCCGCACCAGCGGCACCGGATCCAGCACCGGCCGGGCCCGGCGCACCGAGCGCTTGCCGAGCGTGTTGATCGTCAACGAGGCCAGGCCGAGCGAGACCAGACCGCGGGCCGCCGCCCGGCGGGCCCGGGGGGTGCGGCTCGCGGCCATCGCGGCGGCCGTCGCGAACCACAGCACCCCGTGGTTCGCGCTGCGGCTCAGGCGGGGCAGGACGCGTTCGGCGCCGGGCCAGTGCCAGGCGGCGGCGGCGTTGAACAGGCGGCCGTCGAGGTCGAGCAACGTGCGCAGCGGGGCGCGGGCGGCGGTCGCGGGGGCAGTCAGGTCCACGTCTGGGCTCATGGGGTGCGGTTACCCTGAAGTGCCCGTTTCTTGTCCTGTGCGCCGGCCGGCCCGGTGCGTTAGGGGAACCCGGATGCGCCTGCTCCTCGTCCGCCACGGCCAGACCCCGTCCAACCTGGACCACCTGCTGGACACCGCCGTGCCCGGCCCGGGGCTGACCCCGCTCGGCGAGGCGCAGGCCGCCGCGCTGCCCGAGGCTCTCGCCGGAGAGGACATCGAGGCGCTCTACGCGTCCACGCTGATCCGCACCCAGCTGACGGCCGCCCCGCTGGCCGCCGCCCGCGGCCTGGACGTCGTCGTGCGCGACGGCATCCGCGAGCTGTCCGCCGGCGACCTGGAGATGCTGCCGGGCCACACCCCGCAGGGCGAGCGGTATCTGCGCACGGTCTTCGCCTGGGCCGCGGGGGACACCGCGCTGCGCATGCCCGGCGGGGAGAGCGGCGAGGAGGCCCTCGCCCGGTACGACGCGGTGGTCGCCGAGGCCGCCGCGAGCGGTGCCCGGTCCGTCGCCATGGTCAGTCACGGCGCCGCGATCCGCGTCTGGACCGCCGCCCGCGCCGCCAACGTCGACGTCGACTTCGCCGCGGCCCGCCCCTTGGAGAACACCGGCGTGATCGTCCTGGAGGGCTCCCCGGCGGACGGCTGGAAGGCCCTGTCCTGGGAGGGCGCCACGGTGGAACCGTCCGGCGGGAGCGGCCCGGCGGGCGAGGCACTGGGGGCGACGGGCTAGCCGACGTCCCCGTCACCGGGACGGGGCCCTCGGGGGCCGGTGGGGGAGCGGCGGGCCACGGTGGCCCGTGGCTCTCTGTGGCGTCCGGGGCCGCGACGGGCACACGGTGTGTACGGTTCGCGCGCCGCATTCCCCGGCGGCCCGGCGCGGGCGGGCCGGTGCGGCGGTGGTCCGACGAGCCTGCTCGGGAGACCCGGCACCGCCACGACCGCCCGCCACCAGACCGACCCCCCCCGGGGGTGGCCGTGGCGTCCCTCGTGCCAGCCGGTGTCCCGCCCTGCCCGGGAAACGGCGGGAGGTGCCGGGCCCCGGCCCCGCTCCCGGCCGGGCGGTGGGCCGGGGCGGCGGATAACGGTTTGCCCCGGGCGGGGGGTGGCTCGGAGAATGCCTGGCCATGGGACATCTCGAAGCCGCGCACCTGGAGTACTACCTCCCCGACGGGAGGGCGCTGCTCGGCGATGTGTCCTTCCGGGTGGGCGAAGGGGCTGTCGTCGCCCTGGTCGGCCCCAACGGCGCCGGCAAGACCACCTTGCTGCGGCTGATCTCCGGCGAGCTGAAACCGCACGGCGGCAGTGTGACCGTCGGCGGCGGCCTCGGCGTCATGCGCCAGTTCGTCGGCTCCGTACGGGACGAGACGACCGTGCGCGACCTGCTCGTCTCCGTCGCCCCGCCCCGCATCCGCGAGGCGGCGAAGGCGGTCGACGAGGCCGAGCACTCCATCATGACCGTCGACGACGAGGCGGCCCAGCTCCGGTACGCGCAGGCCCTCGCCGACTGGGCCGAGGTGCGCGGCTACGAGGCCGAGACCCTGTGGGACATGTGCACCACCGCCGCGCTCGGCGTGCCGTACGAGCGCGCCCAGTGGCGGCAGGTGCGCACCCTCTCCGGCGGTGAGCAGAAGCGGCTCGTGCTGGAGGCGCTGCTGCGCGGCACCGACGAGGTGCTGCTGCTGGACGAGCCGGACAACTACCTCGACGTGCCCGGCAAACGGTGGCTGGAGGAACAGCTCAAGGAGACCCGGAAGACGGTCCTGTTCGTCTCCCACGACCGCGAACTCCTCGCTCGCGCCGCCGAGAAGATCGTCTCCGTCGAACCGGGCCCGGCCGGCGCCGACGCCTGGGTGCACGGCGGCGGCTTCGCCACTTACCACGAGGCCCGCCGCGAACGCTTCGCCCGCTTCGAGGAGCTGCGCCGCCGCTGGGACGAGAAGCACGCCCAGCTGAAGAAGCTGGTGCTGACGCTCCGTCAGGCAGCCGCCGTCAGCCACGAGATGGCCTCCCGCTACCAGGCCGCCCAGACCCGCCTGCGCAAGTTCGAGGAGGCCGGCCCGCCGCCGGAGCCGCCGCGCGAGCAGGACATCACCATGCGGCTGAAGGGCGGCCGTACCGGCGTACGGGCCGTCACCTGCGAGGGACTTGAGCTGACCGGGCTGATGAAGCCGTTCGACCTGGAGGTCTTCTACGGCGAACGGGTCGCCGTCCTCGGCTCCAACGGCTCCGGCAAGTCGCACTTCCTGCGGCTCCTCGCCGGCGAGGACGTCGCCCACACGGGGGAGTGGAAGCTGGGCGCCCGGGTCGTGCCCGGCCACTTCGCCCAGACCCACGCCCACCCCGAGCTCCAGGGCCGCACCCTCCTCGACATCCTCTGGAAGGAGCACGCCCAGGACCGGGGCGCCGCCATGTCCCGGCTGCGCCGCTACGAGCTCACCCAGCAGGCCGAACAGAGCTTCGACCGGCTCTCCGGCGGACAGCAGGCCCGCTTCCAGATCCTGCTGCTGGAGCTGGCCGGCGCCACCGCGCTGCTCCTCGACGAGCCCACCGACAACCTCGACCTGGAGTCGGCCGAGGCCCTCCAGGAAGGGCTGGAGGCGTTCCAGGGAACGGTCCTCGCGGTCACCCACGACCGCTGGTTCGCCCGCTCCTTCGACCGCTTCCTGGTCTTCGGCTCCGACGGCCGGGTCCGTGAGACATCCGAACCGGTCTGGGACGAACGGCGAGTGGAGCGGGCCCGGTAACCCGGATCCGGTGACCGGGACCCGCCCGCCGCGCCGGGGCCGTCACTTCCAGCGCAGCAGCGCGCCCATGCCGCCCGCCGCGACCTCGTCGCCGGCCTCCTCCAGCACCGGCGTCAGCGAGACGACCGGCGCGTTCGTCACCACGGCCGCCCGCACCAGCGCGTCATCGGCGCGGGCCGGCCAGGCGTGCTGCTCGCCGATGTTCCTCAGCTCCGTACGGCGGGCCGCCAGCTGGTCCGGGTCCTCCCCGATCCACACCTCGCGGTGCGTGTCCGGCGCGTCCGGGCGGATCAGCAGCTCGGCCAGCCGGTGCTCGCGCGCCGCCTCGACGAGCTGCGGCACCCCCTCGACCGCCGCGGCCCGCCGCTCCTCGTCGGGCGTCCGGGCGGCCCGGAACCGGTCCACCTCGGCCAGCACCCGCTCCCGGACGTGCCGGGCCCGGATGTCCTCCACCTCCCCCGGCAGCAGCCTGCTGCCGATGCCGTGCTCGGCCGACACGGTCCGGTCCTGGAGCGGCTGGGGAAGCTGCTCGCGCACCGACCGGCACTCGCGCTCCTCCCCGCACAGGATCAGCAGGTCGGCCCCGGTCTCGGCCTGGCAGGCGGCGAGGGCCTCGGCGACCTCCCGGGCGTTGTGCTCCCAGGTGTTCTCCACCTTCAGCTGGAAGTGCCGCTCCGACCAGTCGGTGGCCTTCGCCCGGTGCATCGGCCACTGCCGGCTGCCCGTCACGTGCCCGGCCTCCTCCTGGAGCACCGCGCTGCGCAGTTCGAAGTCGGCACCGGTGCGGTCGATGTACGCCACCAGCGACACCGGGTCCTCCCCGGCCAGGTCCAGCAGCGGCGTGACGTGCGGCAGGGTGCCCCAGTGCACCAGGCCCTGCGGCGGGGCCTGGGTCAGCGGGACCTGGAGCACGACCTCGCCGTTGCGGGCGAAGACGGCCCGCCCGTACGGCTCCGTGCTGTGCCGCAGCGCGTCCACGGTGTCGTACACCGCCCGGCAGGTGGCCTCGTCGGCGCCCTCCTCGCGCAGCCGCCGGGCCACCGCCTCCGCCGTCAGGTGCCTGCGGTGCTCCATGTCCTCGTCGTGCTGCGACAGGTCGATGTATGCGGAGGCCCAGGACCCCGGATGTTCGTACAGTGGATTCAGGAACGCGAGCTCCATGGATTCCTCCCGGAAATCGCTCGGGGGCAGTACGTGCCGGGCGGGTACCCGTAGCCCATGAACGAACACGACGAGCGGGGCACCACCATGACCGGAGTCGACCCCAGCCGGCTGGACGACCAGCAGCTCATGAAGGAGCTGGAGACGATCCACCGCACGCGCCACGACACTCTCCTGTACGGCTCGAACGACGCACTGCGGGCCCACAACGAGCGCATGGCGCAGCTGGAGGGCGAGTACCTGCGCCGCAACCCCCGCCGCCTGGTGAGCGCCGCCCGCACCCGGGAGGGCGCCCGTGAGCGCGGCTGCGGCGAGGCGGCGACTCCGGGCACGGCCGGCACCTGACGCCGCCCCCGCCGCCACCCGCGGGACGGCACCCCTCACCCGACGAGGCGCCCACACGAAAGGGCCGGCCCCTGCCGGGCCGGCCCCCTCATCCCACGCGTCCGGTCAGCCGGCCTCGCCGGCGAACACGTGCAGGAACGCGTCGCAGAACGCCTTCAGGTCGTCCGGCTTGCGGCTGGTCACCAGCTGGTTGGAGCCGTGGTCGCAGATCTTCACCTGCTCGTCCACCCAGGTGCCGCCGGCGTTCTGGATGTCCGTGCGCAGACTCGGCCAGGAGGTCAGCACCCGGCCGCGTACGACGTCCGCCTCCACCAGCGTCCACGGCGCGTGGCAGATCGCCGCGACCGGACGGCCCGTCTCGAAGAAGTCCTTCACGAACGCGACGGCCTTCTCGTCCATCCGCAGGAAGTCCGGGTTGGCCACCCCGCCAGGCAGGACGAGACCGCCGAACGACCCGGCCGACGCCTCACCCACCACCTCGTCCACGGGGAACGTGTCCGCCTTGTCCAGGTGGTTGAACGCCTGGATCTTCCCGGACTGGGTCGACACCAGCACCGGCTGGTGCCCGGCACCGGAGGCTGCCTGCCACGGCTCGGTCAGCTCGACCTGCTCGACGCCCTCGGGTGCCACCAGAAACGCGATACGCATGATCCTCAGCTTCCTTTCACTTTCCGCAGCGTGGCCCGGTGGGCCAGGGCCCGGCGCTTCCTCGCCCGGGCCGCCCGCCGGCAACGCACCAACTCCTCGCCGTACGGCAGCAGCACGCACGCGCCGATCAGCAGACCGATGCCCGCCAGGTAGCCGGGCGACAGCGGGCGCCGGCGCGGCACCAGACGCCACGCGTCCGGGTCCCCGCGCCCCCCGCGCAGCAGCGACCGCACCTGATCGGCGTGCAGGCACATCAGCGAGACCAGCCCGCCGAACGGCAGCGACTCCAGAAAACTGTGGATGTGCTGCTCGACGGGCTTGACCTCACGGTCGCTGTGGACGGCGGTCCGCACGTCCCACAGCGCCGTCGCCTCGTGCACCGCCGCCGCGCCGAGCTGCACGGACAGCAGCAGCGGATTGACCTCGTAGCGCAGGGTGAGCGCGATGGGCAGGCCCACCTCCGCCATCATCAACGAATGGATCAGGGACTCCTTCGTCCCCGCCGTGTCCTCGATCCGGGTCCGCCGGTGCATCGCCCAGTCGGCGAGCCCCGGCACGAACCAGCCGGGCAGCAGCCCGTACAGCAGGAACCGCGTGGTGGCGTCCCCCACGTCGGCCGTGGCACCGCGCGCGATGCCGGCCGCCTGGTCCTGGCTCATGCGCCGCCCGCCACGGCCTCGGCGAGCTGCTGCATGTTCTCGTACCGGCTGCCGTGCGGCAGCGCGGCCACCGCGTCGACCAGCCCGCCGGGCGCGTTGCTCCGGCGCAGCGCCCGGGCCAGCTCGCCCGGCTTCGCGGGAAAGGCGTGCCGGCTCAGGTGCCGGGCCAGCTCCAGCCGGGTCCGCTCCAGCGACGCCGGAGAGCCCAGACCGCCCACCGGTCCGCTCCACACCTCCGGATCGTCGTCCGCGGCCGGCTCCGGGTCGTGCCACTCCTCGACGCGTGTGGGATGGCCGGACCGGAGCAGCCCCTTCAGTTCGTGCTTCATCTCGTCGTCCCGGTGGACGCTCAGCCGGTCACTGCCTCGCTGCATGTCTCCCTCCAGAGGGTCGAAGGTCCGCACCGCGTACCCGGTACCGCACGTCCGACACAGGGTCGGCGCCGCTCGGCCACCGCTCGGCCTAGTGCTTCTGCCGGCCCGGCAGGAACTCCTGCACCTTCGCCTTCAGCCCCTGCTTGACCATCGAGCCCCGGTCGGCGTCGCCCTTGAGGATCGACGCGGCCGTGGCCTCCATCTGCTCCCAGCCGGCGTGCGGCGGGATCGGCGGTACGGCGGGGTCGGTGAGGAACTCGACCACCGCCGGTCCGTCCGCCTCCAGGGCGGCCCGCCAGCCCGCCTCCACGTCCTCCGGCTTCTCCACCCGGATCCCGGTCAGACCGAGCGACCGGGCGAAGGCCGCGTACTGCACATCGGGGATCGACTGCGACGGCAGGAACGACGGGGCGCCCTCCATGGCCCGCATCTCCCACGTCACCTGGTTCAGGTCCTGGTTGTTCCACACGGCCACCACGAGCCGCGGATCCGACCAGCGGTCCCGGTACTTCGCCGCCGTGATCATCTCCGCCAGGCCGTTCATCTGCATCGCCCCGTCCCCGACCAGAGCGAACACCGGCCGGTCCGGGTGCGCGAACTTCGCGCCGATCGCGTACGGCACCCCCGGGCCCATCGTCGCCAGCGTCCCGGACAGCGAACCGCGCATGCCCGGCCGCATCGTGATGTGCCGGGCGTACCAGTTGGCGACCGACCCCGAGTCCGCGGTGAGGATCGCGTTGTCCGGCAGCAGCGGGTCGAGCGCCCGGGCCACGTGCTCCGGGTTGATCGGATCGGCCGACAGCCCGGCCCGCCGCTCCATCGTCTCGTGCCAGCGCTTCACGTTCGCGCACACCGTGTCGTACCACTCGCGCCCGCGCCCCTGCGCCTTCAGCATCGGGATCAGCCGCCGCAGCGTGGCCCGGGCGTCACCGACCAGGTTCACCTCGTACGGATAGCGCATCCCGATCATGTGCGGGTCGATGTCGATCTGCACCCCGCGCGCCTTGCCGAAGTCCGGCATGAACTGCGTGTACGGGAAGGACGAACCGACCGTCAGCAGCGTGTCGCAGTCCCGCATCATCTCGTACGACGGCCGGCTGCCCAGCAGCCCGATCGGCCCGGTGACGTACGGCAGCTCGTCGCTCAGCACGTCCTTGCCGAGCAGCGCCTTCGCCACCCCCGCGCCGAGCATCTCGGCGACCTCCTGGACCTCCGCGACCGCGCCCGCGGCGCCCTGCCCGATCAGGATCGCCACCTTGTCGCCCGCGTTCAGCACGTCCGCGGCCCGGCGCAGCGCCTCGTCCGTCGGGGTCGCCGTGTAGTCGCTCATCCCCAGGCTGGAGGGCACCATCTTGAACTCGTGCGTCGGCGGCGAGTAGTCCAGCTCCTGCACATCGGCCGGGATGATCAGCGCGGTCGGGCAGCGCCGGGCGTACGCCGTCCGGATCGCCCGGTCCAGCACGTTCGGCAGTTGCTCCGGCACGGTCACCGTCTCGACGAACTCCGAGGCGACGTCCTTGTACAGCGTGTGCAGGTCGACCTCCTGCTGGTACGACCCGCCCATCGCCGTCCGGTTGGTCTGCCCGACGATCGCCAGCACCGGCACATGGTCCAGCTTCGCGTCGTACAGGCCGTTGAGCAGATGGATGGCACCCGGCCCCGACGTCGCCGCGCAGACCCCGATCCGGCCGCTGAACTTCGCGTACCCGACCGCCTCGAACGCGGACATCTCCTCGTGCCGGGACTGGATGAACCGCGGCTGGTCCTCGGCGCGGCCCCAGGCGGCGAGCAGCCCGTTGATGCCGTCACCCGGGTAGCCGAAAACCTGTTCCACCCCCCAGGCGCGCAGGCGCTCAAGGATGTGGTCCGAGACCTTGGTGCTCATGGAGAGACCTCCCGGTGCAGTGCGAAGCGGACGATCCGGTCAGCGGATACCGAGTGACCTGCGCGGGGGGCGGAAAACCTCCGGGGGCGGGTACGGGGGCGGGTTCCGGGGCGCCTTGTGCGTGCCGTCGGCCGGACTGTCACCCGGCCGGCCCCGGGTGTCCCGCGAATGGGCTCCGGCCGCGCGCGGTACGGCGGCACGCGGGCTGTCATGGCAGCGGGGGCACGACCCGTGTCCTTCCGTCACCGGGCACCGCACGGTGTCGCCGACGCGCTGTGCGACGGTCACACCGCACGCGACCGGTACGCCGGTGTACGCCGCACCGCGCACCGCGCACCGGCGCCCGGCCGTGCCGCCGCTGCCCGTTGCCTGCCGTCCGCCGCCTGTCGTCCGCCGAGGAGCCCCTCCCATGCGCCGCACCGCCCGCGCCCTGTCCGCCGCCCTAGCCGCCGGTGCCGTGCTCGCCCTCACCGGCCCGGCCGCCGTCGCCGGCCCCGCCCCCGGCATCCGCACGGCTCCCGCGTCCTGTGACCCCGTCGGTGGACCGGTGCCGGTCGCGCCGGCCGTCGCCACCGGCCTCGCCGACGGACCCTGCTCCTTCGCCTCCGGGGCCCCGGGCACGCCCTTGACCGGCCACCCGGTCACCCGCGGCGGCGAGGCCCTCACGGCGCCGGTCACGGCCTGCGTGGACGGCACGCCGTGCGGTCAGGACAGCCCGCAGAACGCCGGGCGGGAGGGCACGGGGGCCGTGCCCGGACTGGACGGCCTCGGGGACCCGGGCGCGGGGACCGGGCCAGGCGAAGGGTGGGACGGCGCCGGCCAGGACGGCTTCGGCCAGGACGGTGCGGGCCGGGCCGGCGCGGGCGAGGTGGGGCCCGGACAGGCGACCGGGCCGTACGGCGGCGGCCAGGACGGGGGCGGGACGGGTGCCGGGCGGGACGGGTCCGGGCAGGACGGCGGTGGATGGCAGAACACCGGGAAGGACTCCGCCGGGCGGGACAGCACGGGCAAGGACCCCGCGGGCACGGGCAAGGACTCCGCCGGGGCCGGCAAGGACAACGCCGCCGGCACGGGCAAGGACCCCGCCGGGCAGGACGGTTCCGGGCGGGAGTGCGCGGAGGCGGGAGCCGGTGCGGGGGCGGGCTCCTGCGGCCATGACGACCACGGGTGCCCGGAGCCCCGGGAGGGGGGCTGCTCGGACGGCCGCACCTGTGGCGAGTCCCGCGGCTCCGACCCCTGCGCGCCCGCCGGCGTCCAGCACGGCGTGGACGCGGGACGGGGCGGCACCTTCGACGACTCGGTCCCCGCACTGGCCGCCGGCGCCGCCCTCATCGCCGCCGCCTGCGCGGGCGCCGTCTACCGGCTGTTCGGCCACCGGCTGTTCTCCTACCGGCGGTTCCGGGGAGGCGAAGCCGCGGGGATGTGATCCGGGCAACTCCCGGCACCGCCCATGGAGGGCCGTCCGGCGGGTACACACCTTCCCGAGGGCACCGCCCAGGGGCCTCACCGGAACCGCCCGCCGCACAGCCGGCCCGGAGCACCACAGGACACGGCACGACACGCACGACGAGACGGACACCCGCCCGGACAGGTCGCAGACCCGCACGGCACCCGCGGACGGCACGGCAGCCCACGCGGACAGCACGGCCCGGAGCGGGCGGCACGACGGCACCACGGACTGCGCGGAGGCGGACATGCGGCGGACGGACCCCGAAGAAGGCCACGGCCCCGTCCGCTACGGCCCGCCGCTCCCCGGCGACGGCCTGCCCGTGCTCCCCGAACTGTCCGCCGTGCTCTCCGCCGCCGCGAGCCGCGCCGACGCCCATCCCGTCGGCGGCGCCCCCGCCCTGCTGGAGGCGGCCTGCGGCTACTGGACCCGGCGCGGACTGCCCTGCGTCCCCGACCAGGTGGCCGCCGGACCCGGCGCCCCCACCCTGCTGCTCGCCCTGACCGCCGCGCTCGCCGGCGACGGCGCCGATGTCCTCGTACCCCGGCCCTGCCCCGCCTGGTGGGCCCCGTACGCCCGCGTCCTCGGCCGGCCCGCCTTCCACGTCCCGACGCCGGCCGAGGGCGGCGGGGTCCCCGACCCGTACGCGCTGCTGGAGACCGTCCGCCGGGTCCGCGCCGAGGGCGGTGACCCCCGGCTGCTGGTGCTGTCCGTCGCCGACGACCCCACCGCCACCGTCACCCCGCCCGAACTGCTGCACGAGACCGTCGAGGCGGCCACCGCCGAGGGCCTGCACCTGGTCAGCGACGAGACCTGGCGGGACACCCTGCACGCCCCGCACGACACCGTCCTGCTCAGCCCCGCCGAGATGTGGCCCGGCCAGGTCACCGTCGTCACCGACCTGGCCGGCGCCCTGCTGCCCCCCGGCTGGCCCGCCGCCGTCGCCCGCTTCCCGGCCACCGACAGCGGACGGCACCTCCACGCGCGCGTGCTCGACATCCTCACCGCCCTCGGCGCCCGCCTCCCCGCACCGGTCGCGGCGGTCGCCGGCTACGCCCTGGACGAGCCCCCGCCCGTCATCGAACGCCGCGAGGCCACCGTACGGCTGCACGCGCGCGTGGCCGCCGCCGCGCACGCCGCCGTCGTCGCCGCCGGCGCGCTCGCCCGGCCCCCGCAGGCCGGCCGGCACCTGTACGTCGATCTCGGCCCGCTGCGGGAACCGCTCGCCGCCCAGGGCGTCGGCGACGCACAGGAACTGGAGGACCTCCTCACCGCACGGCTCGGCATGCCCGCGCCCGGCGGCCACCGCTTCGGCGACGACCTCGGGGCGCTGCGCGTCCGGCTCGCCACCGGGCCCCTGCTGGGCGCCACGGACGAGGAACGCACGGAAAGCCTCACGTCACCCGAACCGTTGGAACTGCCACACGTGCAACGTGCGTTGGTCTCCTTGAGGTCGGCCTTCGACGATCTCCGCGACGACGCTCAGCGATGGGAGCATCCTCGATGACGCAGCAGACGCAGCAGACGCATGAGTCCGGCCCGGTCACGACGACGGCCGTCGCAGCCGGCGAACCCGGCACGCCGGCCCCCCTCGCGCCCCCCTTCCCGCCCCTGGCCGAGCCCCGCCCGCTGGGCGAACGGCGGGTCTGGCCCCGCACGTTCCACGACCGGCTCACCGCCCCGCTGCCCGGCCTGAAGGCCCTCGCCCGCTTCGCCCGCGAAGGCGCCGTGCGCCCCGGACCCGAAGGTCTCGCCGACATCCCCCGTCTGCCCTACGCACCGGCCCCGCTGCCCCGCGTCGACACCCGCACCCTCGCCGTCACCTGGGCCGGACACGCCAGCTGGATCGTCCGCATCGGCGGCCTGACCGTCCTCACCGACCCCGTCTGGTCCCGCCGCATCCTCGGCACCCCGGCCCGCATCACCCCCGTCGGCGTGCCCTGGGAGAGCCTGCCCCGCGTCGACGCCGTCGTCATCAGCCACAACCACTACGACCACCTGGACGCCCCCACCCTGCGCAGACTCCCGCGCGACACCCCGGTGTTCGCGCCCGCCGGCCTCGGCCGCTGGTTCCGGCGCCGCCGCTTCACCCGCGTCACCGAACTCGACTGGTGGGAGGGCGCCGAACTCTCCGGAGTCCGCTTCGACTTCGTCCCCGCCCACCACTGGTCCAAGCGCACCCTCACCGACACCTGCCACAGCCTGTGGGGCGGCTGGGTCCTGACCGACTCCGACGGACAGCGCCTCTACTTCGCCGGCGACACCGGTTACGGCCACTGGTTCTCCCGCATCGGCCGCCGCTACCCCGGCATCGACCTCGCCTTGATGCCCATCGGCGCCTACGACCCCCGCTGGTGGCTCAGCGACGTCCACTGCGACCCCGAGGACGCGGTACAGGCCACCCTCGACCTCGGCGCCCGCCGCATGGCCCCCATGCACTGGGCCACGTTCACCCTCTCCGCGGAACCGGTCCTGGAGCCGCTCACCAGAGTGCGGACGGCCTGGGAGAAGGCGGGGCTGGAGCGCGAGGACCTGTGGGACCTTCCGGTCGGCGGCTCAGGAGTGCTGGACTGACGCGGCGCCCCGGCGCGCCCTCACCCGGCAGCCCGGACCCGCCGCCACACCCCGGGCGCCGCGCTGATGACGACGGTCAGCACCACCGCCACCACGACCCCCTCCCACGGCTCGGCGAACAGCGAACCCCCCACTATCCCGATCACCTGGTAGGTGGCCGCCCAGGCGAGACAGGCGGGCAGATTCCCCCGCGCGAACCGCCTCAGCGGCCACTCCGCCATCAGACAGGCCAGCATCACCGGTATCCGCCCGGCCGGCACCAGCCGGGACAGCACCAGCACCGCCACCCCGTGCTCGGCCAGCTTCCCCCGCGCCTGCGCGAGCCGCTCCTCCGGCGCCCGCGACCGTATCGCCTCCAGCCACCGCGACCCGTTCTTCGACCGCATCCCGCGCCGCCCCAGCCAGTACAGCGCCGCGTCCCCCAGGAACGCGGCCAGCGACGCCGTCACGAACACCAACGCCAGCGGGAACGGCATCGTCTGATGGAACGCCACCACCGCCGCGGAACTCACCAGCGCGCCCGTCGGCACGACCGGCAACAGCGCTCCGATCAGCACCAGCAGGAACAACGACGGATAGCCCATCACTTGCTGCGCCGGCCCGGGCGCCACCGCCCGCGACGCGTCGGCGAGCCATGTCACCGCGCGACCTCCAGCCGCACGCTCTCCCCGTGCCCCAGCTTGTGCACCGCCACCCCCGGCGCGGCCACCGCCGCCAGCCGCACGAACTCGTCGCCCGGCGCGTGGAACTCGTGCGGGCGCACCGCGTCCATGCCGATCGGCCAGTACGTCCCGTAGTGCACCGGCACCGCCATCCGCGGCGCCAGCCGGGCCAGCGCGCGTGCCGCGCGGCCCGCGTCCAGGTGTCCCTCCCCGAGGTACGGCCCCCAGCCGCCCACCGGCAGCAGCGCCACGTCCACCGGCCCCACCCGCTCGGCCATGTCGTCGAACAGCCCGGTGTCCCCGGCGAAGTACGTCCGCGCCTCGCCTTCGACGACGTAGCCCAGCGCGGGCGAGCGGTGCGGACCCACCGGCAGCCGCCGCCCGTCGTGCAGCGCCGGCACCACACGCACCAGCAGCTCCCCGATCCGCACCTCGTCGCCGGGGACCACCTCGGTGATCCGCAGCTGCCGCAGCCGGCGCAGACCGGGTACCGCCCGTGGTGCGCCCCGGGGCACGAGCAGGCGCGTGCCCGGGTCCAGGCAGGCCAGCGACGGCAGGTGCAGATGGTCCGCGTGCAGGTGGGAGACCAGCGCCGCGTCCGCGCGGCGGGCCCCGGGGGGCGGCACCGCACCCCGGCGGCGCCGCAGGTGCGCCAGCCGGCGGGCGAACAGGGGGTCGGTCAGCAGGCGTACGTTCGCATCCTCCAGCGCACAGGTGGCGTGACCCCACCACGTGATCTCCACCGGCACCTTCTTCGCCTCCTTCACGCGACTCCCCGAAGCCTACGGGCAGGAGTAGGGTCGGCGGCGAAACCCGGAGGTGAGGGGGACGCCATGGGACAGCCGCGGGGTGCCTTCGGGGCGCTCACGACCGTGCGGGTCACCGCCATCGCCAGCCTCACACCCCTGGAGGAGCTGGAGGCCGACCCCTTCCTGGTGGACTCGCGCAGCCAGCACGCGATGTGCGCCCGCTGGGCCGCCGAGCACGGCTACGTGGTCGCCCGGGAACTTCTCGTCGGGGGACTGCGTTTCGACCACTGCGCGCTCTGGGACGGGGTGCGGCCCGGGGTGGACGTGTTCGTCGCGCCCAGCCTCCGGGTGCTGCGCCGGGCCCTGTCGTCGGTGGAGGAGTTCACCGCCGAGTGCGCGCGCCGGGGCGTGCGCGTGGAGACGGTGGGTCGGGCCGAACCGGCGTACGACGCGCAGATGAAGGCCCGGGTGCACCGCCGGCTGTCGATGCCGACGGCCGGCTACGACGGACGGTGACCCCGTCCCGGTCCCCGTTTCCGGCGGCCCGCCAGGGCGGACGGCCGCGCGTGTGACAAGGTGGAGCCGGCCCGATCGGGCCGGTGAAGCGAGAGGAGGCCCCCCGGCCACAGGGTGGGGGAGGGCCGGGACACGAGGTGTGCGGGGCGTGGGCGGGGTGCGGTGGCGACGGATCGCCAGTCAGGTCGGGCGCAGCGTCGCCGTATGGGCGGTCTCCACGGTCACCATGCTGGTCCTCGCCGCGATCCTGCCCGACTTCCAGCTCCAGTCCGCCGACGGTGACAGCGCCACCCGCATCGCCGTGGCCGCCGCCTGCGGTGCGGGCGCCTTCGGCATCCTCTCGGCCGTGGTCTGGCCGCTCCTGGTGCGCTTGCTGCTGCTCGTCCCCGCCCTCGTCCTCGGCCTGCTGGTCTTCTTCCTCAACGGCTCCCTGCTGCTGCTCGCCCTGCGCATCAACCCCTCCGGGCGCGGCGAGGCCGCGCCCGAGACCGCCGTCATCGTGGCCGCCGTGATGTCCGCCGTCGCGTCCGCCACCGGCGCGGCCCTCGCCGTGCGCGACGACGAGGCCTACCGGCGCCGCCTGCACCGCCTCGCCACCCGCGGCCGACGGGACCATCCGCCCTGCCCCACCGCGCCCGGACTGCTGTGCGTGCAGCTCGACGGCGTCGGCCACGACGTCCTGGTCGACGCGGTCCGCAAGGGGCTGATGCCGACGGTGGGCCGCTGGCTGTCCGGCGGCGACGGCGTTGGGCCGGCGAGCGCGGGCGAGGGCACACCGCCGGCGGACGGCACCCAACCGGCGACGGTCGGCCGTGCCCGGCCCACCCACCGCCTCACGCCCTGGCGCACCGACTGGTCCAGCCAGACCGGCGCCAGCCAGCTCGGCATCCTGCACGGCAGCACCTTCGACGTGCCGGCGTTCCGCTGGTACGAGAAGGACCGGGGCGAGGTGATGGTCTGCAACCGGCCGACGAGCGCCGCCGAACTGCAACGCCGGGCCATACGGCACACGGGCGACGGCGGACTGCTCACCGTCGACGGCGCCAGCCGGGGCAACCTGTTCAGCGGCGGCGCCGCCGAGCAGGCCCTCGTCCTGTCGATCGCCGCCCGCCGCCGCGGCCCGGCGAACCGTTCCCGCGCCGGGTACTTCGCCTACTTCCGCGACCCGGCGGGCGCCGTCCGCACCGCCCTGTCGTTCGTCGCCGAGGTGGGCCGCGAGATCGGCCAGTCCACCCGCGCCCGTCTGCGGGGACAGCGCCCGCGCGTCGGCCGGGGCGGCCTCTACCCGTTCGTCCGCGCCTTCGCCACCGTCGTCGAACGGGACGTCGTCGTCGCCGCGGTCATGGGCGACATGCTCGCCGGCCGCACCGTCGTCTACGCCGACCTCGTCGCCTACGACGAGGTCGCCCACCACTCCGGCCCGCGCAGCCGCGACGCCGAGAAGGTCCTGCAACGCCTCGACCGCTCCCTCGCCCTCCTCGAACGGGTCGCCGAACACGCCCCGCGCCCCTACCGGATCGTCGTCCTCTCCGACCACGGACAGAGCCCCGGCGAAACGTTCCACGCCCGCTACGGCCTCACCCTCGGCGACCTGGTCCGGGCCGGCTGCGGACTGCACGTCCCGCGCCGGGCCCAGCGCACCCGCAGCGGCGCCGAGGCCCGCGCGGCCGTCCGCGCCGCCCTGCGCCGGCCGGTGGAGGAGAAGGGCGAGCACCACCGCCCCTCCCGCCGCTCCGAGCCGATCGTGCTGGCCTCCGGCAACCTCGGTCTCATCTCCTTCCCGGACGTCCCGCACCGCATGACCAAGGAAGAGATCGACGCCCGCCACCCCGCCCTGCTCACCACGCTCGCCAACCACCCCGGCGTCGGCTTCCTCCTCGTGCGCAGCGAGGAGCACGACGGCGTCGTCCTCGGCGCCTACGGTGCCGAGATCCCCCTGGCCGAGCTGGACGACGAGCCCGGCCCGCTGGCCCGCTTCGGCCCCGGCGCCGCCGACGCCGTCCGCCGCACCCACTCCTTCCCGCACACCGCCGACATCATGGTGAACTCCGCCTACGACCCCGCCGACGGCGAAGTCCTCGCCTTCGAGGAACAGATCGGCTCGCACGGCGGGCTCGGCGGTGCCCAGTCCCACCCGTTCCTGCTCTCCCCGCACGAGCTGTCCGCACCGGCCGGGGACGGGGAGGAACTGACCGGCGCCGAGCACATCCACCGTGTGCTGCGCCGCTGGCTGAGCGAGCTGGACGGGCCCCAGGTGCCGCTCGCCCCGGACGTGGCCGAGGAGCGGGCCGCCTGACATCCGGCCGCGCCCGCACCGCCGTGCCCTCACACCGCTGTCCGGTCCCGTGGGGACGTCACCCGCCGTTCACGCCCCGTGGGCCGGTCTGCGGAGTGCGACGAGCCCGGATGTGATCGGATAGGGGCATCCGGGAACCCCGGTACCGCGACACTCGCGAAAGGAAGCATCGTGGCAACCACGCGCACCGCGCACACCGTCTGGGAAGGCAACCTGCTCGAAGGCAACGGCATCGTCACCTTCGACTCCTCCGGCATCGGCCAGCAGCCGGTCACGTGGGCCTCGCGCGCCCAGGACGCGAACGGCAAGACCAGCCCCGAGGAGCTGATCGCCGCCGCCCACTCCAGCTGCTTCTCCATGGCCCTCTCGCACGCCCTGGCCGGCGCCGGCACCCCGCCCACCCGGCTGGAGACCAACGCCGACGTCACCTTCCAGCCCGGCGAGGGCATCACCGGCATCCACCTCACCGTGCGCGGCGAGGTGCCCGGCCTGGACGCGGACGGCTTCCGGTCCGCCGCCGAGGACGCCAAGAAGAACTGCCCGGTCAGTCAGGCCCTGACCGGTACGACGATCACCCTGACGGCCGAGCTGGCCTGACCCCCGCCCCACCCGGGCCGCCGCGCCCCGGCCGCCCGGCCGGGGCGCGTCACGGGGGCGTTCCGGTGGGCGCGGCCGGCAGGGTGGCGCAGACCGCGTCCAGGACGTCCGCGTACGGGGTGCCGTAGTCGGTCAGCCGCGCGCGCAGCCGCTCCAGGCCGTCGCGGTACTCGGTGAGCAGGCTGGTGTCGCCGGTCCGCGCGGTGAACTCCAGCACCGCCGGCAGGAAGTCCGGCAGTTCCTCGCCGCTGCACTCCAGGCCGTGCCGTCGGTAGACGTCCTGGAAGCGGGCCAGGGACGTCCCGTGCCACCGGCTCAGGTACAGGCCGTGCCGGTTCCCGGGGCCGAAGACCTGCTCGTAGTGCGCGGCCAGTTCCCGCCGCGGGGTGACGGCCGCGTGGTCGGTGAACGCCCGCAGCGGCGGGGCGGCCTCGCGCAGCAGCGGCAGCCGGGCGACCAGGTCGTCGTCCGGGTAGGTCAGGCACAGGGCCGCCGCCTGGTAGAGCACCGCGTCCGAGGGCATCGGGCCTCCTTCGCGTCGTCGGGACGGGCCCGCCCGCTTCGCCGGGCCGCACCCCTCGGGCACTACTCAGAACCTAGGGGCGGCCCCGGGGACGCACCTGTCCGCAGACCCGTACGGGGCACGCCGGACCGGGAGCGGCACCAGCGGTCCCCTACGGGTCACCCGGGGCTCAGAGGCTCTCGCGGTGCTCCCGCAGCAGCTTCAGCGTGCGCTGGGCGGAGGCGGCCCGGGCCGTCATGTGGTCCAGCACCTCCAGGTGCGCGGCCACCTCCTGACGGGAGTCCAGATAGAGGGCGCCCGTCAGGTACTCGGTGAACACCATGTCCGGCAGCTCCGGCTCGGCGAACCGGAACAGCGTGAACGGCGCGTACGTCCCCGGATGCGGGCCCGCCGAGAACTCGGCGATCTGGAGCGTGACCCGGTCCCGCCCGGCGTACTCCAGCAGCCGGTCCAGCTGGTCCCGCAGCACCTCGGGCCGCATGCTCACCGGACGCCTGAGCACCGTCTCGTCCATGATCACCCACAGGTGGGGCGGGTCCTCCCGCTCCAGCAGCCGCTGCCGCTCCATGCGCAGCGAGACATGCCGTTCGACCGTCTCCGGCGAGGTCTGCCCGATCGTCCCCGCCTCCATGACCGCGCGCGCGTACTCCTCGGTCTGGAGCAGACCGGGCACGAAGTGCGGTTCGTAGGAGCGGATGACCCGGGCGGCGCCCTCCAGGCTGACGTACAGGCTGAACCAGTCCGGCAGCACGTCGTGGAACCGCTGCCACCAGCCCGGCTGGTTGGCCTCCTCGGCCAGCCGCACGAACGCGTCGGCCTCCTCCTCGGGCACCCCGTAGGTGGTCACCAGCACCTGCACGTAGGGGATCTTCAACGCGACCTCGGCCATCTCCATCCGCCGTACGGTCGCCGACGCCACCCGCAGGACCCGGGCGGCCTCCTCACGGCTCAGACCCGCCGCCTCCCGCAGCTCCTGCAACCGCTTGCCCAGCACCACCTGGCCCACGGTCGGCGCAGCCCGCCGCTCACTCACCGCCACGCCCTCCCCTGCGCACCGATCAACGCGGGGAGCAGTCTGTCACGTGATGCCGCCTCGCACACCTGCCCGAGGCAATCAACCTCAACCGGCCTGGGTGTGCAGGTACTTGGCGGTCGCCGGATCCGCCGGCAGGAACGTCTCGATGGCAAGCTCGGCGACCGTGACGTCCATCGGGGTGTTGAACGTGGAGATCGAGGACACGAACGACAGGATCCGCCCGGCGTGCTCGATGCGCAGCGGCAGCGCGAAGTACGGCACGGACTCGGCCGGTTCGCCGTCGGACGGCTCCTCGGGCACCGGATAGGCCGCCACCTCCTCGTACAGGGCGCGGAGCCGGTCCGAGCGGTGCAGGGCGATCTCCCGCTCCATCTGGGCCAGCAGATGCCCGCGCCACTGCCGCAGGTTCCGGATGCGCGGCGCCATCCCCCGCGGGTGCAGGGTCAGCCGCATCGCGTTCGGTGCCGGGACCATCAGCTCCTCCGGCACGCCGTCCAGCAGCAGGGCGGTGCCCCGGTTCGCCGCGACGACCGTGTACCCGGCGTCGACCACCAGCGCCGGATAGGGCTCGTAGCCCCGGATGAGCCGCTCCAGGCCGTCGCGCAGCGCGTCCAGCGCCGGGTCGTCCAGCGGGGTCTCCGGATAGCGCGGCGCGTAACCGGCCGCCAGCAGCAGGGTGTTGCGCTCCCGCACCGGCACGTCGAGCTGTTCGGCGAGCCGCAGCACCATCTCCTCGCTGGGCCGGGACCGGCCGGTCTCGATGAAGCTGATGTGCCGGGCGGAGGAGTCGGCGCGCAGCGCCAGGTCCAGCTGCGACAGCCGGCGCCGCTCCCGCCAGGCGCGCAGCAGCGGGCCGACGCCCTTGCCGGTGACGTCGACGGGAGCGGTGGGGGCGGACGCGAGGAGAGACATGCAGCCGACCCTAGTGGAGCCGGGGCGGGGGAACGACCGGACGGTGTCCGGACCGCGTCGGTATGCCGGGCCCCTCGCCGGCGTGGCAGGCTGAATCCGTACCCGCCACGCCCCGGAGGGGGGCACGCGGTGAAGGGAGCCCGGGCCATGGCCGTCGAACCGCTGTCGCAGAAGGAGATCGAGGACCGGTTGGCCGAGCTGCCCGGCTGGTCGGTGGACGGCGACCGCCTCACCCGCTCCTACCGGCTGGGCTCCCACTTCGCGGCGGCGGCCCTCGTCGTGCACATCGCGGGCATCCAGGACGAGCTGGACCACCACTCCGACCTCGCCCTCGGCTACAACACCGTCTCCCTCAGCGTGCACACCCACAGCGCGGGCGGCGCCGTCACCGCGAAGGACTTCGCCCTCGCCCGCAGGGTGGAGGACATCGCGCCAGGCCACGGAGCACACTGAGCGATGTGCTCGACTACGACAAGGAAGCCGCCGACTACGACACCTCGCGCGGCGGCGAGGCCCGCGCCCGCGAGGCCGCACGGGCCGTCCTCGGTCTGATACCCGGAGGGCCGGGCCGTCTCCTCGACGTCGCCTGCGGCACCGGGATCGTCACCCGGCGGCTCGCCGCCGCACGCCCGGAACTGCGGGTGACCGGCGCGGACCTCACCCCGGCCATGGTCCGCAGGGCCTCGGCCCGGCTGCCCGGCGCGATCGTACGGGCCGACAGCCGCCGACTGCCCTTCCCGGACGGCGCCTTCGACGCGGTCACCAGCATCTGGCTGCTGCACCTGCTGGACCCCGAGGACGTCGGCGCGGTCGTCGGCGAGTGCGCCCGCGTGCTGCGGCCCGGCGGGGTGTACGTCACCACGGTCGACAAGGCCGCCGCGCACGACGTCGGCAGCGACATCGACACCGTCCTGGCCGCCCGCCCGCGCCGCCCCGCCGCCGACGCCGCGGGAACCGTCACCGCCCACGCCGCCCGGCACGGACTCGCACCCGCCGGACACGGCTCCTTCCGCGGCTCGGGGCAGGGCCGCAGCCCCCGCACCACCATCGCCGACCTGCGCCGCGGCTGGTTCACCCTGCTGCCGCCCGGTGAGCCGCGCACCGAGGAGTTCGCCGCCCGCCTGGCCGGACTGCCCGACCAGGACCGCCCGCGCCCCGACCCGTGCTTCAGCCTGAGGGCCTTCCGCAAGCCGGCGCCGACCCCTCCGAGGGCACCGTGAATCCGAGGACACCGTGAATCCGAGGACACCGTGAATCCGAGGACACCGTGATTCGGGGGCGCGTCCTGTCCGGCTCAGCGCAACGGGCCCGCGTCCGGCCCGTGCCGGCCGAGATGGGAGGCGAGGACCGCGGCCTGGACCCGGCGCTGCACCCCCAGTTTGGCCAGCAGGCGCGAGATGTGGTTCTTGACGGTCTTCTCCGACAGGTACAGCCTCTTGCCGATCTCACGGTTGGTCAGCCCGTCCCCGACCAGCGCCAGGATGTCCCGTTCGCGCGGTGACAGGCCCGCCAACTCGGGCGGCAGGGACGGGTTCCCGGCCGGATCGGCCCGCAGGGAGCGCATCAGCCGGGCCGTGGTCGCCGGGTCCAGCATCGACTGCCCGGAGGCGACGGTACGGACCGCCGACACCAGGTCGGAGCCCTTGATCTGCTTGAGGACGTAACCCGAGGCCCCGGCCATGATGGCGTCCAGCAGGGCGTCCTCGTCGTCGAACGAGGTGAGCATCAGGCAGGCCAGCCCCGGCATCCGGTCGCGCAGCTCCCGGCAGACCGAGATGCCGTCGCCGTCGGGCAGGCGTACGTCGAGCACGGCGACGTGCGGGCGCAGGGCGGGACCGCGGGCGAGCGCGTGTCCGGCGGTGTCCGCGTCACCGACCACGCGGATGTCCGGCTCGGTGTCGAGCAGGTCGGCCAGGCCGCGCCGGACCACCTCGTGGTCGTCCACCAGGAAGACCCGGATCGGGTCCTGCTCCGTGAAGGTGCGTGTCTCGGGCATGGCGACCTCTTCTTCCCCGGGGACGGCGGGCTGCGGACTGTCCCTGAGCCCGATCATGTCCTGCCGGTGCCGTACGCACCAGGGCCGACCGGCCCCACTCACCCGGCGCGCCGCGCGGGCCCGGGGAGCCGGGGCCGCACCTCGAAGACGCCCCACAGGCCCGTCAGGCGCAGCATCCGCAGGAAGCGGGCGCTGTCCGTGACCAGGCACAGCCGTCCGCCCCGGGCCAGGGCGCGGTTGCGCGCCCGGCACAGGGCGCCCAGCCCGGCACAGTCGATGAACTCGGTCGGGCGCAGGTCCAGGACCAGGTCGGGTCGCGGACGCGCGGTAAGCGCGTCGAGCCGTTCCGACAGGGCCGGCGCGGTCAGCAGGTCGATCTCTCCGCGCAGGGTCAGCACCGTGGGGCCGGGGCCGTCTTCCCGCGCCGGTGCCGCGACGGGCCCGGCGAGGAGCGCCGACCCGGGCAGCTCGTGGTTCTCGGGCATGGCACCCAGCGAACCGGGCTCGCCGCCCTCCCGGAAGGGCCGGACGGCCCCACTCCCGACCCCACCGGGATCCGGCCTCACCGGGATCCGGTCTCACCGGATCCGGCCCTGCGGGGATCCGGCCCTGCGGGGATCCGGCCCTGCGGGGATCGGGGCCTGCGGGGATCCGGCCTCACCGGATCCGGCCCTGCGGGGATCGGGGCCTACGGGGACCCGGCTTCACCGGGATCCGGCCCCACCGGATCCGGCCCCACCGGATCCGGCCCCACCGGGACCCGGCCCCACCGGGACCCGGCCCCACCGGGACCCGGCCCCACCGGGCCCCGGCCCCACCGGGCCCCGGCCCCACCGGGACCCGGCCCCACCGGGACCCGGCCCCACCGGGATCCGACCCCACCGGGCCCCGGCCCCGCACCGGCCGGCCGGCCGGCGGGCGGTCAGGATGACGCGACGGAGCGACACCGCGGGGGATCGGTGCCGCTCCTGGGTCCACCCTCGGCGAGGACCGTCCGCTGCGCCAGTGCCGTACGTCCCCGATCGGCGGCCGATGGTCCCGACCGCGGCCGGTGGCCGGGGGCCGGTACCGCGTGCCGCCTCCCGGAGCAGGACCGGATACCGTGGAGACGACCCGTCGGCGCCGGGCCGGCGCGGCGAGGGGACCTGGAGGCATGTGGTGGAGCGCCCGGAGGAGCCCCGCGTACGCCTGCCGCAGCTGAGGCTGGACGAGCTGCTGGAGGAGTTGCAGGCCCGGATCGACGCGGCCCGGGGCACCCGCGACCGGGTGCACAGCCTCCTGGAGGCGGTCCTCTCCGTCGGCCGCGAGCTGGAGCTGGAACAGGCGCTCCGCTCGATCGTGGAGGCCGCGGCCGTGCTCGTGGACGCCGAGTACGCCGCCCTCGGCGTCATCGGGCCCGACGGCAGGACCCTGTCGGCCTTCCACACCGTCGGCGTGTCCGAGGCGGAGATCGCCGCGATCGGCCCGTACCCGGAGGGGCACGGCATCCTCGGTGAGCTGATCCGCCACCCCGAACCGCTGCGCCTGCCGAAGATCTCGGAGCACCCCGCCTCGTACGGCTTCCCGCCCGGCCATCCGCCGATGAACAGCTTCCTCGGCGTTCCGATCCGGGTCCGTGACCAGGTCTTCGGCAATCTCTACCTGACCGAGAAGCGCGGGGGCGCGGACTTCGACGAGGAGGACGAATCGGTGCTGTCGACGCTCGCCGTCGCCGCCGGCGTCGCGATCGACAACGCCCGCCTGTACGAGGAGTCCCGGCTGCGCGAGCGCTGGCTGCTGGCGAACGCGGAGATCGGTCACTGCCTGATGTCCGGCAGCGAGCGCGCGCAGGCCCTGGAGCTGATCGCGGAGCGCGCCCGGGAGATCACGGGGTCGGCCCTGGCGGCGGTGGCGCTGCCCATGGCGGACACCGGGTCGCTCTCCGTGGAGATCGCCGTGGGAGCGGAGGCGGAGGCGCACCGCGGACTCGTGCTGTCCCCGCAGGACAGCCTCATGGGCCTGGCCTTCTCCGCCGCGGCCCCGGTCTCCAGCGACGACGTCGGCCACGACACCCGGATCTCGCCCGAACCCCCGCGCTTCGGCGGTCTCGGCCCCGCCGTGGCCGTGCCCATCGGCACCGGGGAGGGCGGGGTGCGCGGGGTGGTCCTGGTGGCCCGCGAGGCGGGCCGGCCGGTCTTCCTGGCCAAGGAGACCGAGATGCTGCGGGGGTTCGCCGGCCAGGCCGCGATCGCCATGGAACTGGCCGAGCGCCGGCGGGACGCCCAGCAGATCGCGGTGCTGGAGGACCGCGACCGGATCGCCCGGGACCTGCACGACCTGGCCATCCAGCGGCTGTTCGCGACCGGGATGACCTTGCAGAGCGCGGGCCGCTTCATCGAGCACCCCGAGGCCGCCGAGCGGGTCCTGCGGGCCGTGGACGACCTCGACGAGACCATCAAGATCATCAGGTCGACGATCTTCGGGCTGCGGACCCGCGCGGGCGCCGGGAGCGGCGGCGGCCTGCGGGCTCGGGTCGTGCGCACGGTGGGCGAGGCGGCCCCCGTCCTGGGCCTCACGCCCAGCGTGCGCATGGAGGGCCTGGTGGACACGGACGTACCGCCCGAGATCGCCGACCACGTCATGGCGGTGCTTTCCGAGGCCCTCACCAACATCGCCCGGCACGCGCGCGCCGACCGCGCTCAGGTGGTCCTGACGACCGACGGCCGCGAGGTGTGCCTGACCGTCTCGGACGACGGCGTGGGCATCGCGCCCGACGGCCGCCGCAGCGGGCTGCGCAACATGGCCGAGCGCGCGGCGAAGCTCGGCGGGCGCCTGGAGCTGGCCCGCCCCGACGGCGGCGGCACCACGCTCAGCTGGCGGGTCCCGCTGCCCGCCGGGTGACGGCTCGCGAGCAGGACGCGCGCGGACCGTCCTCCCACATCACATCCCACATCCCTAGTCCCTCGTCCCGGACGGTGAGGCAGGGGTACGGCGGTCAGGCCGGACCGCCGCTGCCGTACGGGGCGTAGAGGTCGAGCAGCCGGACCCGGGAGGCGTGCAGCCGCTGGGCGGCCACCCGCCCCACCCAGGTTGCGATCGCCCGGCCGAACTCGGGATCGGCCGCGCACATCGCGCGCACGGAGCCGGCGTCGAACTCCCAGGCCCGCACCGGGCTCGTCGCCTCGGCGCCCAGGTGCCAGAGGTACGGCGGGAAGTGCCAGGACCAGCCGACCAGTTCACCGTGCCCGAGGGTCTCGATGACGGCGGGCCGGCGGCCGGGCACATGCAGGTCGAGGGCGACGGTGCCGGTACGCACGATCCAGAAGCGGTCGGCGCGCCGGCCCTCCTCGAACAGGCGGGTTCCGGTCTCGAAGGCGACCTCGCGGGCGAGGCGCATCAGCGGGGGACGCTGCTCGGGCGGCAGCGCTGTGGTCATGGCGGTGGCGGAGGTCATCGCGGAGGCTCCCTTCCTCGCTCCCGCCTCCACGCTGTCCGTCCCCGCCGTCCGTCACCAGGAGCCGCACGGACCCGGACGCGGGACCTTCGGCCCGAGGAGCGGGGCCGCCCCGGCACGGCAGGACGGGAAGGGCGTCACCCGCTTCTCGCGGATCAGGATTGCGCGGTGCGCGGCTGCCGGCCGCTTCCCCGCGTCTGCAACGCGTCCTTCCCGTCACCACCAGGACACCACGGGAACCCCCGCCGCACCAGTGCCGCGAGGTCAGCCGGTCGCGCAGGGCTTGCCGCCCAGGGTGAACGCCGCCGGCTTCGTGTTCGTGCCCGACCAGCTTGCCGTGAAGCCGAAGGCGGCCGAGGAGCCCGCCGTCACGGTGCCGTTCCAGCTCGCGTTCTTCGCCGTCACCGCGGGACCCGACTGCGTGTGGCCGGCGTTCCAGATCTGCGTGATCTTCTGGCCGTCCGGGAACGTCCAGCCGAGGGACCAGCCGTTCCAGGCCGTCGTGCCGGTGTTGGTCAGCCGTACGTCCGCCTGGAAGCCGTCGGCCCACTGGTTGGTGACCTTGTAGGCGACCGTGCAGGCGCCGGACGGAGGCGGATCCGTACCACCGCCACCGCCACCGCCACCGTCACCGCTCCCGGCGCTCGTGTCGCCGTACACGACGCCCCGGCCGTTGGTCGCGACGTACACCCGGCCGTACACCCGCGGGTCGCCGGTGATCGCCGTGCCCGTCCAGCCCCACTGGTGGGCGTCGTCGTTGACGCGGGTCCAGCTCGCCCCCTGGTCCGTGGAGCGGAAGATTCCGCGCACTCCGCCGATCTTCGCGCTGGTGTAGAGGGTCTGGTACGACGCTCCCGGCGCGGCCTTGCCGAAGCCGATCGTGTCGGCCTGCTCGACGTTCGACAGCCTGGCGAAGCTCGCGCCGCCGTCCGTGGAGTGCCACAGGCCGTACGTGCCGTCCGTCGCCCCGCCCGCCAGCCAGATGTCGCCCTTCGTGCCGGGCAGCGCCTTGAAGCGCACGCTGTTCCCGCTCGGCAGACCTGTCGCGAGGGAGGCGGTGAAGGTCGCACCGCCGTCGGTACTGACGTAGAACGTCCCGGACTCGAAGCCGTAGAACGTCTTCGGGTCGACGCGGTCCGACTCGACGAGCGCGCCGGCCGGGATGCCGCTCGACGCCGACCAGGAGGTGCCGAAGCCGGTCGCGTACCGCACGCCCGTGCCGTCCGGGCTCCACACGAACCGGCTGCCGTCCGCCGCCGCGGCCACCGTGCCGCCGCCCGAGACGCCCGGGGGATCGCTCCCGGCGAACCAGTCGGCGCCGTTGTCCGTGGAGAACGCGATGTGCGGGCCCGAGTCCAGGTCGCCCACCCGGACCACCGTGGCGGGGTCCTTCTCCGCGAAGTCCAGGCTCGTGGTCGTCGTGAAGGTGGGGGAGGTGTACATCATCGACGGCACCTCGGTGAGGTCCGTGTGCCGGAAGCCGCCGATGTCGCCGAGCGCGCTGAACAGTCGCGCGTCACCGGAGGGCGGCGCCGCGAGGTCGTTGACCGCCGTCTCCTCCAGGCCCCGCACCATCGGCTTCACCGTGAACCGGCCGCCGCTGTCCCACTG
This sequence comes from Streptomyces corchorusii, assembly GCF_001514055.1. Classification (NCBI taxonomy): domain Bacteria; kingdom Bacillati; phylum Actinomycetota; class Actinomycetes; order Kitasatosporales; family Streptomycetaceae; genus Streptomyces; species Streptomyces corchorusii. The sequence continues at coordinate 386,624 of NZ_KQ948352.1, forward strand.
GGCGAGGTCCTCGGTGCCGTAGAGCGTGGCGCCCGTCCCGTACATCATCCGCGAGGAGTCGAACGGGTCGATCTCCAGGGCCTCCGTCATCCAGCCCAGTTTCGGCGCCTGTTCGGGCGGGGAGGGGTGCGCGCCGAAGGTGAGCCAGGGAGAGGAGGACACGTCGATGGTGTACCGGTTCGCGCGGTCGGGGTACGACGTGTAGTCCCAGGCCTTCGTCCAGGTGGCGCCGCTGTCGGTGGAGCGGAAGAGCTGGGTGTCCGGCCACCAGGAGCTGTACGCCGTCGCCATGATCGTGGACGGGTGCCGGCGGTCGACCGTCAGCCCGCTGAAGCCGTAGGAGGTGTCCGCCTCCGCGACCGGGCTGATGTCCGTCCAGGTGCCGGTGGCCGTCGCGTACCGCCACAGCCGGCCCTTGCCCCCGTCGTAGGGACCGCCCTTGTCGCTGTAGGCGAGGTAGAGGAACCCGTGGTCCGCGTCCAGCACGCCCTTGTGCGCGAGGTACCCGGTCGGCTGGCCGGCCAGCCGGGTCCAGGTGGCGCCCGCGTCCGTCGAGCGGTAGACCGCGTTGTCCTGGTCGGCGACCCCGACGTAGATCGTCTTCGTCGGGCTCCCGGACGTCCCCGTCGACTCGTCGAAGGTGACCCAGACGATGCCCTGGTTGTCGCTCGCGTACCCGCTCGTGTCGCCCGGGTCCTGCCGGTAGGTGCCGGGGTTCGGGAAGCTCGTCACCTGCGACCAGGTCGCCCCCGAGTCCGTCGACCGCCACAGGCCCCTGCCGCTGGGCGCGCCCAGGTACAGCACGCTGTTGCGGTTCGGGTCGATCGCCAGCCGCTCGCCCATGCCCCGGCCGGGCATGTTGCCGCCCAGCTTGAAGGGCAGGTCGGCCTTGCGCCAGCTCGCGCCCCGGTCGGCGGAGCGCAGCACCGCGCCGTTCGTCGGGTCCCAGCCGTTGGTGTACGTCCCGACGGCCGCGTACACCTTGTCCGGGTCGACCGGGTCGGAGGCCAGGCTCACCACGCCGGTGTGGCCCCATTCGTTCCAGCCGACCGAGTCCAGCAGCGGCGTCCACGTCTTGGTCGGCTCCTGCCAGCGGTAGGCGCCGCCGATGTCGGTGCGGGCGTAGACCAGGTTCTTCTCGGAGCGGTTGAACACGATGCCGGGGACGAAGCCGCCGCCGTCGATCCGGGCGTTCCGCCAGGTGTAGGTGTCCGCGGCGACGGCCGTGCGGGGGGCGGGGGCGGCCAGTGCGGGCGGGGTGCCGGACAGCAGGCCGGCGGCGAGCGCCAGCACGGCGGTGAGGATGCGGGTTCTGCGCATGGCGGGGGTCCTCTCATGGCAGGGGGGCGGCCCCCGGTGCGGGTGGGGGCCGCCCCAGAAGAGGTGCCGGTCTACTCCAGGAGCTCCGCGTACGAGCCCATGGCCAGGGCGATGTCCGCCTGGGCCCAGAAGCGGTGGTACGTGAAGACGGGCGCGGCGCCGCCCTTGAGGTAGGCCTCGATCTTCGACCAGTTCGGGTCGCTCTTGTAGAAGGACCTCAGCGAGGCGAACGTGGACGAGGAGTTGATCGCGTCGCCGTTCGGCATGGTGCCGGTCCAGCCGCTCGGCACGTACACGCTGTCGCCGAACCGGCTGTAGTCGGTGCGGGTCTCGGGGACGGCGACGCCGAGGCTGTCCTGGTAGTTGTTCCACATGCCGTCCAGCAGCGCCTTCGCCGTGGACTTCGCGGCGCTGTCACCGGACTTGGCGGCGTAGTACGTCAGGGTCTTGGCGTAGGCGGCGGCCACGCCGACGTCGTCGGTGTAGTCGGCGACGGTGACGTGCAGTCCGCTGTTGGAGCCGGGGCTCGACGCGTTCCAGGTGTCGGGCTGGCCCGACCACTGGAGGGTGGAGGGGATGCGGTAGGTGCCGTCCGGGTTGATCGTGGTCTTGGACAGCGCCCACTTGACCCACTTGTCGAGGATCGCCTTCGCCGAGGCGTTCCCGGTCTGCTGGTAGTACTCGGCGACCCGCTCCATCGACCACGCCTGGAACCCGAACCACTGGTTGGACGGCGGGTCGTGGTAGACGGGCTGCCAGTCGTAGTACATGCCGTAGAAGGTGGACGCGCCGGCCGGCGGGGCGGCGTACCGGCCCAGCCAGCTGTTGGTCGCGCCGCCCGCGATGGCGCCCTCGGACGACTGGAGCCACTGGTAGAACTCAAGCTGCCGCTGGAGCGACTTGCCCCAGTCCGTCGCGCCCGTCGCCGACTTGGGCTTCAGGTCGGCGACCGAGCTGAGCGCGTAGGCGGCGAGGGGGTTCTGGTAGCCGCCGTGCACGTGGCTGGAGCCGATCCGCCAGGCCCAGCCGGCGGAGGTGTCGGTGGCGCCGCCCCAGGCGTAGTACCAGGACAGCAGGTAGTGCGAGGCGTCCTTGCCGGTGCCGGCCGGGCAGGACGGGCTCGTGCAGTTGCCGATCTTCTTGAAGTACTTGTCGTACATCGCGTACCGCAGGTAGTCGCCCATCTTGGCGGCCTTGGCGACGGTCGCGGACACGTCGGCGCTCTTGCCCTGCGCCTTCGCCCACACATCCGCCCAGTACGCGGCCTGCACGGCACGGGAGTCCGCGTCCGGGGCGTCCGTGTACTTCCACTGCTTGGCGTAGGAGGAGTCGCCGGTGAACAGGTCCAGGTAGCCGTTCCTGCCGCCGTACTTGAAGGCGTCGCAGGTCGGCTGCGGGACCGTCTCCCAGACGGACTCCTGCGAGCCGCGCTGGAAGGTGTTGATGTACGACGGTCCGGTGGCGGTCGGACCGGCCTCGCACTTGCCGGGCTCGTTGCCGTAGCCGTAGACGTTGTCCACGTCCTGGATCCAGTGCATGCCGTAGACGTCGTCCGTGCCGTACGCCGACTTCAGCTCACCGGCGATCGGGTCCGGGCCGACGGACACCGACGAGTCGAGCTTCGCCGGGTACTCGTTCGGGGTGTCCAGCTCGGGCGCGTACGTGGCCGGCTTGGAGGCGTTGTAGGAGGAGTTCGTCGGCTGGTCGGCGTGGGTGGGGATCATGTACTTCTCCATGATGTCCCACGCGCCGTTGAACTTGGACCAGTCGCCGGTCACCTTGCCGTACATCGCCTGGAGCCAGAGCAGATAGCTGTACGCCTCCGAGGTGGTCTCGTGGCCCTGGTCCGGGGCCTCGACGATCAGCGTCTCCACCGAGTGGTACGGGATGCCCTCGGGGGAGAAGTAGCCGTTCGCCGGGTTGGTGATCTTCCCGTACAGGTCCAGGAAGCGGGCGTCGTACGCCTTCGAGGCGGGCAGCTCCGTGACCGTGACCGTCGCCTTGGTGTGGCCCGTGGCCGACGCGGTGAAGGTCGCGCTGCCGGTGCCGGAGGAGTCCGCCGTGACGGTCACCGTCTGCGCGGTGTTCCAGTTCGACGGGGTGAAGGTCAGCGAGGAACCACCCGTCACGGACAGCCCGGTGTTGCCGCTCGTGCGGCTCGTGCTCACCGTCACGTTCGCGCTCGGCTGCGTCGACAGCTTCACCGAGAACGTACCCGACTTGCCCTGTTGGACGCCGAGTTGGGACGGCGAGGCGACCACGGCGGGCCCGGAGGCGACCGTGATGCCGACCGGGGTGGAGGCGGCGGACGCGCCCAGGCTGTCGTACGCCTTCGCCACCAGGGAATGACTGCCCACGGTCAAACTGGAGACCGAGAGCGAGTACGGCGCGCTCGTGTCCGTGCCCAGCAGCGTGGTGTCGTCGTAGAACTCCACCTTGCCGATGGTCGCGTTGTCGGCCGCCGCCGCGGTCGCCGCCAGCGGCACCGCCTCGCCCTGCGAGTAGACGGCGCCCGCGCTCGGGCTGGTCAGCACGGTCACCGGCGGCTGGTGCGCGCCGGCGCAGGTGGTGCCGTTGACGGCGAAGGACGTGGGGGCGGTGTTGGTGCCGCTGTAGGTGAACTGGGCGCCGGTGGAGACGGCGGCGCCCGTCGCGATCGTGCCGTTGTACGAGGCGTTCTTCACGGTGACCGTCTGGCCCGACTGGGACCAGGTGCCGTTCCAGCCGCTGGTCAGCTTCTGGTTGCCCGTGTAGGCGTACGTCAGCGTCCAGCCGTCGATGGCGTCGGTACCGCGGTTGGTGATCGTGAGGTCGGCGGTGAAGCCGGAACCCCAGTCGTTGGTCTTGTAGTCGACGCTGCACTGCACGGACGCCGCGTGTGCGGCCGGGGTGCCGGTGGCGAGCATCGTCAGGGGCAGGGCGAACGCGGCGGCCGCCGCGGTCCACAGCCGGCGCACGGCTCTGCGCTTACGTCCGGGATCCATGTGCTGGTTCCTCCTTGCGGGCGTGCGGCTCGGGAGAGGTCAAGGCTTGAACCAGTGGGAGCGCTCCCATAGTGGGGACGGGGCCCGGAGCGGTCAAGGTGCTTGAAGAGTCGAAAAGATTCGACGGATCCGGCCGAGGAAAAGTCAGGCGACTCCTCTGGGCAGACCGGCCACTTGGCGCTACCTTCACTCGCACCAGTGGGAGCGGTTCCGTTCAGTCGACGCGTCCGTCACGGCGCGCCAAGCTGCAAGGAGTCGCTCATGCGACACCCCCCGCGTTCAGTACTCTTAGCCGCCACCGGTGCGGTCGCGCTCGTCGGGAGCGCGGTCGTGCCGGTGTCGGCGGCCCAGGGGGCCACGCCCGCCTGCACGGTGGAGTACGGCGTCACCGGCCAGTGGGACAGCGGCTTCCAGGGTTCGGTGAAGGTCACCAACAACCAGGCCGCGCTCAGCGGTTGGAAGCTCACCTTCGACTTCGCCGGCGGACAGAAGGTCAGCCAGGGCTGGAACGCCAAGTGGTCCCAGTCCGGCGCCACCGTGACCGCGGCCGGCGAGGACTGGAACGGCGCGCTCGGCACCGGTGCGAGCGTCAGCGCAGGCTTCCTGGCCTCCTGGTCGGGGAGCAACCCCGCGCCGGCCGTGTTCAAGCTCAACGGCACGACCTGCAACGTCGACTCGGAGCCGACCACCCCGCCGCCGTCCGGCGGTACCCCGCCCGCGCTGCGGGTCCTCGGCAACAAGCTCGTGGACGCCGACGGCACCACCCGCCGCCTGCTCGGCGTCAACCGGTCCGGCGGCGAGTTCATGTGCGTACAGGGCTACGGCATCTGGGACGGACCGGTGGACGACGCGGCGGTCAAGGCGATCGCCGACTGGAAGGCCAACGCGGTCCGCATCCCGCTCAACGAGGAGTGCTGGCTCGGCCTGTCCAACGTCAAGCCCGAGTACGGCGGCGCGAACTACATCGCCGCCGTCAAGGAACTGGCGGCCCGCGTCGAGGCGCACGGCATGACCCCGATCCTCGAACTGCACTGGTCCTACGGCCAGTACACCGGGAACTCGGCCGGCTGCTCCGACGTGCACGCCACCTGCCAGAAGCCGATGCCCGACATGCGGTACGCCCCGTCGTTCTGGTCGTCGGTGGCGAGCACCTTCAAGGACGACAAGGCGGCCGTGTTCGACCTGTTCAACGAGCCGTATCCGGACCGGGCGGCCTCCAGCGCCACGGACGCCTGGACGTGCTGGCGGGACGGGGGCACCTGCCCCGGCATCCCCTACGAGGTCGCCGGCATGCAGGACCTCGTGGACAGCGTCCGGGCCACCGGCGCGAAGAACGTCATCGTGGCCGGGGGCCTTGCGTACTCCAACGACCTCGGCCAGTGGACCGCGTACCAGCCCACCGACCCGGCCGGCAATCTCGCCGCCGCGTACCACGTCTACAACTTCAACTCCTGCGCGAGCGAGAGCTGCTGGAACTCCACCCTCGCCCCGGTCGCCGCCCACGTGCCCCTGGTGGCCGGGGAGATCGGCGAGAACACCTGCTCGCACGGGTTCACCGACCGGGTCATGAAGTGGTTCGACGACCACGACCTGTCCTACCTCGGCTGGACCTGGAACACCTGGGACTGCTCCTCCGGGCCGTCCCTGATCTCCGCCTACGACGGCACTCCCACCGCGTACGGCGCCGGGCTGCGTGACCATCTGCGCGCCCTCAACCCGTAGATCCCACCCGTAGATCCCACGGAACTGCGAAGGAACCCGCACTCATGACTCGTACCAAGACGACCCTGCTGGTGGCCCTGGGGCTGCTCGCCGGAGCCTCCGGAACGGCGTTCGCGGCCCTGCCCGGCGGCTCGGGCGCCGCCGTCGCCGCCGTGCCCTGTGCCGTCGACTACAAGATCCAGAGCCAGTGGGACACCGGCTTCACCGCCGCCGTGACCCTCACCAACAACGGCGCCGCCAAGTCGGCCTGGTCGCTGAAGTGGTCGTACGGCGGCAACCAGAAGGTCACGAGCGGCTGGAGCGCGAAGATCAGCCAGAGCGGCACCGCGGTCACCGCGGCCAACGAGAGCTACAACGGCGCGCTCGCGACCGGCGGCACGGTCAGCTTCGGCTTCAACGGCACGTTCAGCGGCACCAACTCCGTCCCCGCCACCTTCACGCTCGACGGCGTCACCTGCAACGTGGACGACGGAAGCGGCGGCAGCGGCGGCGGCACCGGTGGGGACACCGGCGGCGGAACCGGCGGCGGAACCGGCGGAGACACCGGTGGGGGCACGGGCGGCGGAGACGGCGGCGGAGGCACCGGCAGCCGCGTCGACAACCCCTACAGCGGAGCCAAGGGCTACGTGAACCCGGAGTGGTCGGCGCACGCCGCCGCCGAACCGGGCGGCAGCCGCGTCGCCAACCAGCCCACCGCCGTGTGGCTCGACCGGATCGCCGCCATCAACGGCGTGAACGGCGGGATGGGCTTGCGTGCCCACCTGGATGAGGCACTCAAGCAGAAGGGCTCGGGCGAACTCGTCGTCCAGCTGGTCATCTACGACCTTCCCGGCCGCGACTGCTCCGCCCTCGCCTCCAACGGCGAACTGGGCCCGAACGACATCGACAAGTACAAGACCCAGTACATCGACCCGATCGCGTCGATCCTCTCCGACGCCAAGTACGCGGGCCTGCGCATCGCCACCGTCATCGAACCCGACTCGCTGCCCAACCTGGTCACCAACGCGGGCGGCACCGCGGGCAGCACCGACGCCTGCGCGACCATGAAGGCCAACGGCAACTACGAGAAGGGCGTCAGCTACGCCCTCGACAAGCTGGGCGCCATCCCGAACGTCTACAACTACATCGACGCCGGCCACCACGCCTGGCTCGGCTGGGACTCCAACCTCGGGCCCACCGTCCAGGAGTTCTACAAGGTCGCCACCACCAACGGCGCGAGCGTGAACGACGTGACGGGCTTCATCGTCAACACCGCCAACTACAGCGCCACCAAGGAGCCGTACTTCAAGGTCACCGACAGCGTCAACGGGCAGACCGTGCGCCAGTCGAAGTGGGTCGACTGGAACCAGTACGTGGACGAGCAGTCCTTCGCCCAGGCACTGCGCGACAAGCTCGTCGCGTCCGGGTTCAACAGCAACCTCGGCATGCTGATCGACACCTCCCGCAACGGCTGGGGCGGCTCCGCCCGGCCCACCAAGTCCGGCCCGCTGACCTCCGTCGACGACTACGTCAACGGCAGCCGCATCGACCGGCGCATCCACGCCGGCAACTGGTGCAACCAGAACGGTGCCGGCCTCGGGGAACGGCCGACCGCCGCCCCGGCGGCCGGGATCGACGCCTACGTGTGGGTCAAGCCCCCGGGGGAGTCGGACGGAGCCAGCTCCGCCATCTCCAACGACGAGGGCAAGGGCTTCGACCGGATGTGCGACCCGACCTACGGCGGCAACGCCCGCAACGGCAACAACCCCACGGGCGCGCTGCCGAACTCGCCGCTGGCCGGGCACTGGTTCTCCGCTCAGTTCCAGCAGCTGATGCAGAACGCCTACCCGCCGCTGCCGTAGCGGGGTGAGCGTCCGCCGGGGCCGGACCGCAGCGGTTCAGACCGCGCCGGTCAGACCCCGGCGGATCGCGCGCTCCACCGGTGAGTAGGCCCCGTCCGGCCGGTCCAGCTCGTACGGCACGGCCGGGTGCAGCGGGGGCTGCGCCAGGAAGCGCGGCCGGGTGCCGTGGTGCGGCTGGGCCGCGTGCACCAGGAACGGGTGACAGAGGTAGACGTCGCCGGGGCGGCCCGTGGCATGGGCGAGGGGGCGGTGGGCCGAGGCCGCCGCCACCTGGGGGCCCAGCTCCAGGAAGGACGCCCCCGCCTCGCCGTACGGCCGGAGCACCGCGGGCACGTCCAGGTGCGAGCCGACCCGGATCCGGGTCGGGGCGTCGGCCTGGGTGACCTCGCTGAACAGGAACAGCATCAGCAGCGCGCGGTCCCGGGAGCGCAGGTTGGTGTGGTAGTGCGCCTGGCCCTCGGGGAGGTAGCTGCCTTCGATGTGCCACCCCGCGTCGTCCGGTTCCTCGGGGTGCGGGAAGCGCAGCGGGAAGGTGCCCAGCGAGTAGCGCGGCTCCCAGCGGCCGGGGCCCACCAGCGCGTCGAACGCGTCGTGCAGCACCGGGGAGTTGGCCGCCGCCGCGAACGGGCCCTGGGCCATGCCGCCCACCCACACCACCGGGTCCTTCCAGGTGGCGCGGTCCTCCGGGTCGTAGCCCGTCTCCCGCCACAGCAGCCGCGCGCAGTCCGCGGCGACCCGTGGCGGGACGGCTCCCTCGATCTTCACGAACCCGTCCGCGACGAAGCGTTCCACCAGATTGTCGTCCACGGGCCCATGGTCGCCGGTGACCTTGCCGGTACGCATCCCGTTTTTGCCGCATCGGCAACACCGCTGGCCTCCGCCGGGCGTGCCGTCGCACCCTGACCGCATCCGGAAGAGAGGCTGACCACCATGGCGCACGACCACCACCACGACACCGGGCACCGGCACGGTCACGGGCACCACGGCACGGACATCGACTGGAGCGAGATGGGCCCCCTGCTGGAGACGCAGGCGGAGCTGTTCGCCCCGGTGTACGAGCGGGCCATGGCGTGGCTCGCGCGGGAGGTGACCGAGCCGGGGCTGATCGTGGACGCGGGCAGCGGGCCGGGAGTGGTCGCCTGCCTGTTCGCCGAGGCGTTCCCCGGGGCCCGGGTCGTCGCCGTCGACGCCGCCGCGCCCCTGCTCCAGCGCGCCCGCGCCCGGGCCGTCCGCCGGGGCGTCGCCGACCGCTTCGACACCGTCACCGGCGAACTGCCCGACGTGCTGGACCAGCTGGAGTACCCGGCCGACCTGCTGTGGGCCAGCCGCAGTCTGCACCACCTCGGTGACCAGCGGGCGGCGCTCACCGCGTTCGCCGAGCGGCTCGCCCCCGGCGGCACGCTGGCCCTCCAGGAAGGCGGTCTGCCCTCCCGCTTCCTGCCCCGGGACATCGGGATCGGCCGCCCCGGACTACAGGCGCGGCTGGACGCCCTGGAGGAGGAGTGGTTCGGCCGGATGCGCGCCGGCCTGCCGGGCTCCGTCGCCGAGACCGAGGACTGGCCCGCCCTGCTGACCGCCGCCGGCCTCAAGCCCGCCGGGACCCGCACCTTCCTGCTCGACCTGCCGGCCCCCGTCACCGACCGGGCCCGCGCCTACGTCGTCGCGCACCTGTCCCGGCTGCGCGAGGGCATCGGCGACGCGCTGGACGCGGACGACCGCGCCACCCTCGACCGGCTGCTGGACCCGTCCGACCCGGCGAGCGCGCACGTACGGCCGGACCTGTTCGTCCTGTCGGCACACACCGTGCACACGGCGGTCCGCCGGGGCTAGGTGTGCTGTCCCGACAGGGTTCAGGCCCGGCGGGGCTTGACTTCGAGTGGTCTCCAAGTGATGGACTCCGGGCTCTTCGACACCGCGAGACACACCACGCAGGGGGACCTCATGAACGACGCTCCGGTCGCGCTCATCACGGGCGGGGGCAGCGGGATCGGCGCCGCCGTGGCGCGGCGACTGCTGGATGCCGGGCACCGGGTCACCGTGACCGGGCGCGCAGAGCGACGGCTGCGGGACCTCGCCGAGAGCCTCGGACGTCCCGAGGGACTGCTCACGGTCGCCGGTGACGCGTCGGCGTACGACGACGTACGGAACGCGGTCGACCGCACGCTCAAGGCGTACGGCCGACTGGACACCGTCGTCGCCAACGCCGGTGTCGCCACCCACGACAGCGTGGCGGAGGGCGACCCGTCCGGCTGGACCGAGATGGTCCTCACCAACGTCCTCGGTCCCGCCCTCCTCATCCGCGCCTCCGTCGACGCGCTGAAGGAGACGCGCGGCCGGATCGTCCTCGTCGGCAGCGTCGCCGGGTTCGTGAACACCCCGGGCAATCTCTACGGCGCCACCAAGTGGGCGGTGACCGGTCTCGCCGAGAACACCCGGCGCCAGGTCACGGAGTTCGGGATCGGTGTCACGCTGGTCGCCCCCGGCCGGGTGGAGACCCCCTTCTGGGACGGCTACGGCAGCCTGCCCCCGGGGCACCTCCTCACCGCCGGCCAGATCGCCGACTCGGTGGTGTGGGCGATCCGGCAGCCGGCCGGGGTCGATGTCAACACCGTCGTCGTCCGCCCGCTGGGCCAGCCCAACTGACGGACGACCGGCCTCAGTTGTTGGCGATGAACTGCTTGGCCAGCTGGTCCCCGAGGGTGACCGCCGCGCTGTGGCTCTCGATGGGGGAGACCGTGGAGTTCTTGAACAGGATGTAGGTCACGCCCGAGTCGGCGCCGCCGGTGGCCGGGTCCGGGTCGATGCCGAGCGCCTTGGCGGTGGCGTACGACGCCTCGCCGATGATCTGCGTGGGGCCGGTGTCGCCGACGACGGCGTACTCGACCTTGTTGTTGTAGATGACGGCGACCACACCGCCGCCCTTGATGCCGGAGTTGGAGTAGTTCCAGATGCTGCTGGTGCTGGGCACGACGACGTACGGCAGGGTCTCCGCCTTCAGCGGCTTGCCGTCGGACTGGTGGAAGGCGGTGTCGTCCTGGTACCAGGGGTCGCGGTTCTCGTTGCAGTTGGTGGTGCGCTGTCCGTCGCAGTCGATGTCCATGTCGGCCTTCCAGAACACCGCGCCGTTCTTGCCGCACACCGGGACCGTGGCCGACGTCTCCTCGTCCGTGCGGTACTTGCCGTTGGAGATCTGCGAACAGGACGTCACCTTGGCGAGCAGGTCGGCGGCGCTGACCGTGCCCTCCTGCGCGGACCTGGGGGAGGCGGCGGCGGAGGCGTGCGCGGGCAGGAGGCCGGCGGCGAGCAGGGCGGTGCCGGAGGCCGCGGCGAGGGTGAGGGTACGGAAACGCATGTGGGGGACCCTTCTGTTAGGAAAGTTTCCTTACCGGGTGCCGTACACGGTGACGTCTTCGCCATGCTCCCGTCAACCCTGCTGTTGCGAACGGCCGAATCCTGTGCGTATTGCGGTGAGTTCCCTCGCCGGTAAGACTGGACGAGACGGACATGTCGCGTTCTGTCCGGCACTGTCGGAGGTCCCCTTACCCCGGAGGTGAGGCTCATGTTCGTCCGCGCGGTGTACGCGACCGGTGATCCGGCACTGCTGGACACGGCCATCCGATCGGTGAACAGCGAGGGCCGGGACCTGCTGGAGGAACGCCCCGGCTACCGCGGCGCGGGCGTGTTCGCGGACCGGGAACTCGGCAAGCTCTTCACGGTGAGCTGGTGGGAGACCGAGGAGGCGCGGCGGAACAGCGACGCGGTGATGCGCGAGCGGCGCAGGGGGCTCCTGGAGCCCTTCGCCGGCACCCTGGCCGTCGCCGAGTACGAGGCCGCCGTGTTCCACGAGGTCAGGCATCCGCGGCAGGGCGGGGGACTGCGGGTCACCAGGATGGAGTTCGACCCGCGCGACGCCGACCTGGTCGTCGACACCTTCCGGGCCACGGTGGTGCCGAGGTCCGAGTCGCTGCCCGGACTCGCCGAGACGACCCTGCTGATCGACCGGGAACGGGGACGGGCCATGACCGGTTCCCTGTTCCTGGACCGCGCCTCCCTGGGCGCCTCGCGCGCGGCCGTCGCGGGCCTGCGTCACGCGGTGTCGGCCAAGGCGCACGCGGACGTGGTCGGCCTGGAGGAGTTCGAGGTCGTGCACGCGGATGTGCGCTTCGACTGAGCGGGCGTGTCGCGGGGCGGCGAACGGCACACGGCCGTGCGCCCCGCCGCGGTGCGGGGCGCACGGCCGTGCCGGGTGGTGCGGGTTTCGCGTTCCGGGCCGGCTGTCAGACCACGTCGTAGACGGCCGGGTCGGGACCCAGCCGCCGGTCCTCGTTGAGCGCGCTGATCGCGGCGAGGTCCTCGTCGTCCAGGCTGAAGTCGAACACCTGGATGTTCTCCTTGATCCGGGACGGCGTCACGGACTTCGGGATCACGACGTTGCCGAGCTGGATGTGCCAGCGCAGCACGACCTGGGCCGGGGTGCGGTTGTGCTTCTGCGCGATGGCGACGATCGCCGGCACCTCCAGCAGGCCCTTGCCCTGGCCGAGCGGCGACCAGGCCTCCGTGGCGATGCCCTGCTCCGCGTGGAACTCGCGCGCCTCGCGCTGTTGCAGGTGCGGGTGCAGCTCGATCTGGTTGACCGCGGGGATGACCGAGGTCTCCTCGATCAGCCGCCGCAGGTGCTCGGGAAGGAAGTTGGAGACGCCGATGGCGCGGACGCGGCCGTCGGCGTGCAGCTTCTCGAACGCCTTGTAGGTGTCGATGTACGTGCCCCGGGACGGCAGCGGCCAGTGGATCAGGTAGAGGTCGACGTAGTCGAGCCCCAGCTTCTCCAGCGACGTGTCGAACGCGCGCAGTGTGGAGTCGTAACCGTGGTCACCGTTCCAGAGCTTGGTGGTGACGAAGATGTCCTCGCGGGGCAGGCCGGAGGCGGCGATGGCCTTGCCAGTGCCCTCTTCGTTGCCGTAGATCGCAGCGGTGTCGATGCTGCGGTACCCGGCCTCCAGCGCCGTGGCGACGGCCCGCTCGGCCTCGTCGTCCGGCACCTGCCAGACGCCGTAGCCCAGCTGGGGCATCTCGACGCCGTTGTTGAGGATGATCGGGGGGACCTTGCTGCTCACGAGCCTCTTGATCCTTCGCTTGTCGACAAGGTGGTACTCCCATCCTCAACGATCACGGCCCGCTTCGCATTCCTGACCGCGGAATCCGCGGGCATCAGCTTCGGTAGAGGGCCTCGACCTCGTTGGTGTACGCCTTCTCGATGGCCTTCCGCTTCAGCTTCAGCGACGGTGTCAGCAGGCCGTGTTCCTCGGTGAACGGCTGGGCCAGGATGCGGAAGGTGCGGATCGACTCGGCCTGGGAGACGAGGGTGTTGGCGGCGACCACCGCCCGCCGCACCTCCGTCTCCAGGTCCGGGTCGCGCACCAGCCTGGCCGGGGTCATCCTCGGCTTGCCGCGCATCTGGAGCCAGTGTTCGACCGCCTCCTGGTCGAGGGTGACCAGGGCCGCGATGTACGGGCGGTCGTTGCCGACGACGATGCACTGGTTGACCAGCGGGTGCTCGCGGACCCGCTCCTCCAGCACGCCCGGGGAGACGCTCTTGCCGCCGGAGGTCACCAGGATCTCCTTCTTGCGGCCGGTGATGGTCAGATAGCCGTCCTCGTCCAGGGAGCCGAGGTCGCCGGTGGCCAGCCAGCCGTCGTGCAGGGTCTGGTCGGTGGCCTTCGGGTTGTTGAGGTACCCCTGGAAGACGTTCGCGCCGTGCAGCCAGATCTCCCCGTCGTCGGCGATGTGCACGGTCGTGCCCGGGATGGCCTGGCCCACGGTGCCGTAGCGGGTGCGCTCGGGCGGGTTGGCGGTCGCCGCGGCCGTCGACTCGGTCAGGCCGTATCCCTCGTAGATCTGCACGCCCGCGCCCGCGAAGAACAGCCCCAGCCGGCGGTCCATCGCCGATCCGCCCGACATCGCGTTGCGGATCCGGCCGCCCATCGCGGCCCGGACCTTCGCGTACACCAGCTTGTCGAAGAGCTGGTGCTGCATCCGCAGCCCCGCCGACGGGCCGGGCCCGGTGCCCCACGCCTTCGCCTCGACCGCCTCCGCGTATCTGACGGCGACGTCGACGGCCTTCTCGAACGGCCCCGCCTTGCCCTCCTTCTCGGCCTTGCGGCGGGCCGCGTTGAACACCTTCTCGAAGATGTACGGCACCGCGAGGACGAACGTCGGCCGGAAGGCGGCCAGGTCGGGCAGGAGGGCGGCGGCGTGCAGCTGCGGCTGGTGCCCGAAGCGGACCCGGCCGCGGATCGCGGCGACCTCCACCATCCGGCCGAAGACGTGGGCCAGCGGCAGGAACAGCAGCGTCGACGCCTCGTCGCCCTTCTTCGAGTGGAACACCGGCTCCCAGCGCTGGATCACGGTGTCCGCCTCGAACATGAAGTTGCCGTGGGTGATCACACAGCCCTTGGGGCGGCCGGTGGTGCCGGAGGTGTAGATGACGGTGGCCACCGAGTCCGGGGTGACCGCCTCGCGGTGCCGGTGCACCACCTCGTCGTCCAGGTGGGCCCCGGCGTCGTACAGCTCCTGCACGCAGCCCGCGTCCAGCTGCCACAGCTGGCGCAGCCGCGGCAGCCGGTCGATGACGGTGGCGATGGTCATCGCGTGGTCCTCGTGTTCCACGATCGCCGCGGTCACCTCGGCGTCGTAGAGCATCCAGAAGCACTGTTCGGCCGAGGAGGTGGGGTAGACGGGCACCACCTGGGCGCCGATGGTCCACAGGGCGAAGTCGAACAGGGTCCACTCGTAGCGGGTGCGGGACATGATCGCGACCCGGTCGCCGAAGCGGACGCCGCGGGCCAGCAGCCCCTTGGCGAGGGCCATGACCTCGTCGCGGAACTCGGCGGCGGTGACGTCCCGCCACCGTCCCGAGTCGTCCTTGCGGCCGAGCGCGATGTGCAGCGGGTCGGTCCGGGCATGGTCGAAGACGACGTCCGCCAGACCGCCCACCGGCGGCGGCGACGCCAACGGAGGGTTGGTGAACTCGCGCAACCTCGCTCCCCGTGTTCGCGCCTCAGTGACGTTGGTCCACGCACCGCACAGCGCCGTGAAAGCTACCCCACCCGGTCGGCGTGCGGGAGGGGTGCGGAAACCGAGCAAACCTCACGTTCCGCCGGGACGGTGACCCCGAAATGCCCGCACATGGGGTAGGGCGGACACAACTACTGACCGGTCAGTAAGTTTCGGTGCCGTAATCTCCACCGAATCTGTACGCCCCGATTACGGTGCCGGGGGCGCGGCGGCGCGGGCGGGTCAGCCGCCCCTGCGCCGCAGCCGCTCGCCGCCCGCCAGGACCGCCGCCGCCAGCGCGTCCGCGGCGGCCTCGGCCGGGCCCCGGCGGTGGCCGTGGACGAGGACGAAGTCGACCTTGCCCAGCTCGGGCAGGCCGGCCCGGTCGGGCAGCCGGAACAGGCCCGGCGGGATCAGCCGCCGGGAGTGGGCCATCACCCCGAGGCCGGCGCGGGCCGCCGCGATCAGCCCGCTGAGGCTGCCGCTCGTGCACACGATCCGCCAGTCACGGCCCTGCCGCTCCAGCACCTCCAGCGCGCGGGCCCGGGTGATGCCCGGCGGCGGGTACACGATCAGCGGAACGGGCCGGTCGGGCTCCAGCCGCAGCCGCTCGGCGCCGATCCACACCAGGTCGTCCCGCCAGACCAGCTCGCCGCGCGGGTCCCCCGGGAGCCGTTTGGCCAGCACCAGGTCGAGCTTGCCGGCGGCCAGCCGCTCGTGCAGGGTGCCGGACAGCTCCACCGTCAACTCCAGGTCGACCTCCGGATGGTCGTAGCGGAAGGCCTCCAGGATCTCCGGCAGCCGGGTCAGGACGAAGTCCTCCGAGGCGCCGAAGCGCAGCCGGCCACGCACGCGCGTGCCGCTGAAGAACGCCGTCGCCTGCTCGTGCACCTCCAGGATCCGGCGGGCGAACCCCAGCATCGCCTCGCCGTCCTCGGTCAGCTCCACCGAATGGGTGTCCCGCGAGAAGAGCTGCCGGCCGGCCGCGTCCTCCAGCCGCCGCACATGCTGGCTGACCGTGGACTGGCGCAGCCCCAGCCGCCGGGCGGCCTGCGTGAAGCTCAGCGTCTGCGCCACCGCGAGGAAGGTGCGCAGGTGCGTCGGTTCGTACACGACGCCGAGCCTAACGGTCATCGCGCCACATGATGACAGTCAGAGCGGTGTGCGGGATTCCCGATCAATGGTACGAGGAGGACAATCGACGGGGGCCCTACGGCCTCGCGACCGCACGTCACCCACAGCAATCGGAGCACCGTGAAACGCCTGCGCTGGCCGACCTGGATGCCGATCGACCCGTACATCGTGCTGCTGCTCGGCACGGTCGGTCTCGCCGCGCTCCTGCCGGCCCGGGGCACCGCCGCCGACGTGAGCTCGGGTGCCTCCACGGCCGCCATCGGGTTCCTCTTCTTCCTCTACGGCGCCCGGCTGTCCACCCGTGAGGCGCTGGGCGGGCTCAAGCACTGGCGGCTGCACGTCACCGTGCTGACCTGCACCTTCGTCGTCTTCCCGGTGTTCGGCCTCGCCGCGCGCGGGCTGGTGCCGGTGCTGCTGACCCAGCCCCTCTACCAGGGCCTGCTGTTCCTGACGCTGGTGCCGTCCACCATCCAGTCGTCCATCGCGTTCACCTCGATCGCCCGGGGCAACGTGCCCGCCGCGATCTGCGCCGGGTCCTTCTCCTCCCTCGCCGGCATCGTCCTCACGCCGCTGCTCGCGGCGGGGCTGCTCGGCGGTGAGGCGGTCGGGTTCTCCGCCGACTCGGTCGTGAAGATCGTGCTCCAACTGCTGGCGCCGTTCCTCGCCGGGCAACTGCTGCGGCGCTGGATCGGCGGGTTCGTCACCCGGCACAAGAAGGTCCTCGGGCTGGTCGACCGCGGCTCGATCCTGCTGGTCGTCTACACCGCGTTCAGCGAGGGCATGAACCAGGGCATCTGGCACCAGGTCAGCCCCGTGCGGCTGGCCGGACTGCTCGGCGTCGAGGCCGTCCTGCTGGCCGTGATGCTGGCGCTGACCTGGTACGGCGCCAAGGCGCTCGGCTTCGGCCGGGAGGACCGGATCGCCATCCAGTTCGCCGGGTCGAAGAAGTCCCTCGCCTCCGGGCTGCCGATGGCGAGCGTCCTGTTCGGCAGCCACGCCTCGCTGGCGGTCCTGCCGCTGATGCTCTTCCACCAGATGCAGCTGATGGTGTGCGCGGTCATCGCCAAGCGGCGCGCCCGTGACCCGGAGGCGGCCACGGACGCGCCCGACGCGTCAGCCGCGCACGCGGTTCAGGGGCAGCCACAGGACCGTGTCCTGCGGTGAGCGCAGCACCTGAGGATCGGCGAGTTCGGCGTCGGTGAGCGCCCGGTCCCAGACGCGCACCTCGTCCAGCGCGCCGGTGAAGAAGGCGCGGCTGTCCATGCGCTGACCGAGGTGCACGCCGAAGGGGGAGTTGCGGCTGACGGAGCCCGGCACATCGGCGGCGGAGGACAGCGCACCGTCGACGGACAGCGACAGCAGACCCCCGCCGCGGCGGAGCACGGCATGGTGCCACCGGCCGTCGTTGTACGCGGTGCCCGTGGACACGGACGCGGTCTGCGGCGGGGTGGCTCCGTTCCGCACGGTGATCAGCCCCCGCACCCGGTTGTTCGCCGGCTCCCCGCGCAGCCACACCTGCGGCTGGCTGGTGCCGATCCCGCCCATCCACAGCAACGGCTGCTCCCCGGCCGCCGCCGTGTACCGGAACCACAGCGACACCGAGAAGTCCTTCGTGCCCAGCGGGAGCCCGGTGCGGTACGGCAGGCGTACGGCGTCGTCGGTGCCGTCGAACTCCAGCGCGCCCCCGGACACCCCCTCCGTCGCCTCCGGCCCGCCCAGCACCGCCGCCGGGCGGGCGCGCGGGGCGAGGTCGGCGGTGACCGGGTCGGGACCGCGGCGCGGGGCCGGCCAGTCCTCGGTGAAGCGGGCGAAGCGGATCTCGTCGCGGGCGTCCACGGCGCCGCCCTCGTACAGCAGGCCGATCGTCCCGGAGTCGACCCGCACCAGGTCGGAGTAGCCGGACCAGTCCGTGGTGACGACCGTGCCGCGGTCCACGCCGTCCCAGGTGCGGCCCCCGTCGTAGGAGGAGCGGATCATCATCGTGCGGCGCCGGTCGGGGTCGCCGGGGCAGGCCAGCAGCAGGCGGTCGCCCAGTTGCAGCAGCGACCCCTGCACCTGCGGGGTGTACAGGTCCGGCAGGTCGCGGAAGGGCGCGGTGAAGCTGCCGCCGCCGTCGCGGCTGACGGCCTGGGTGCGGTGGCCGAGGTCGGTGCCGTCCTGCTCCCGTCCGCTGACCAGGACCGAGCCGTCGCCGCGCTCGGCGAGCGTGAGCTCGGAGGGCTTCTGCCGGAAGGTGCCGTCGGCGGCGACGGGCCAGGTGTCGGTGGCGCCGATCCGCCAGTGGCCGCCGTGGTCGTCGCTGACGATCAGGGCCGCGTGGTTGGCGGTGACCCGGCTGCCGTCCCAGGTCTCGGTGTTCACCCCGAAGACCAGGCGTCCGGCGTGCCGGCCGCGGGTGAGCTGGATGCCGTGCACGGGACCGGTGGCGTACCAGGAGTTCCAGTCGGCGGGCAGGATCTCGGGGCTCAGATCGCGCGGCGGGGACCAGGTCCGGCCGCCGTCGTCGCTGTACTGGAGGTGCGGGGTGCGGTCGCAGGGGACCGAGCAGCCGGCGCTGTCCGTACGGCCCGTGTTGTACGTCTGGGCCAGCCAGACCCGGCCGGTGACGCGGTCCACGACCGGGGCCGGGTTGCCGTGGGTGTCGCCGGCGCCCTCGTTGACCACCTGCAACGGGCCCCAGGTGCGCCCGCCGTCGGTGGAGCGCTTGAGCACGATGTCGATGTCTGCCGCGTCCCCGCAGTTCAGGACCCGGCCCTCGGCGAACGCCAGCAGGGCGCCGTCGGCCGTCCTGACGACCGCCGGGATGCGGAAGCACGCGTAGCCCGGGTCCTGGGCGGCCTTGAACAGCACCTGCTGTTCGAACGCCGGGGAACCGCCCGCCGGCTGGGCGTGCGCCGGATGAGCGGGGAGGAACGGCAGGACCGTTCCGGCCGCCGCGAGGGCGGCGATGGCGAGTGCGGATCCGAGACGGGCGCGAAGACCTGACGGCACGTGCGACCTGCCCTTCGTCGGCCGGACATCTGGACATCCGGACATCCCACGTCCAACGTGCGCTCCATGAACGGTAGTTGGCAGTGGCGCGGGTCACAAGGAGCGTGCGGACGGTTACGGGCGCAGGACGACCTTGCCGAGGTTGGCCCGGCTCGTGATCACCTCGTGCGCCGCCGCCGCGTCCTCCAGGGCGAACTCCCCGTGCACGACGGGCTTCAGGGCACCCTCGGCGAACAGCCGCCACAGCTCCTGCCGCCACCGCTCGTACAGCTCCGGCTGGCCGCGGGCGATCAGCGCCATCTGGAAGCCGATCACCGACTTGGCCCCCACCAGCAGGTCGTACGCCTTGATGGTGCCGCCGCCCGAGCTGTAGGCGACCAGGCGGCCGTGCGGGGCGAGCGCGGCGAGGGCCGGGGTGAGCAGGTCGCCGCCGACGGCGTCCAGGACGCAGTCCACGGGATCGCCCCAGCTCTCGTCGCCGTACCGCACGCAGTCGTCCGCGCCGAGCGAGCGCACGAACTCCGTCTTGGTCCGACCGGCCACGGCCTCGGTCCGTCCCGGGCCGGACACGGCTCCGCGTACCAGCCCCGCGCCCCGCGCCCGCGCCAGCTGCACCGCCAGATGCCCCACGCCACTGGCCGCCGCGGTGACGAGGACCGACTCTCCCGGTGCCGGGCGGGCCGCCTCCAGCGCTCCCCAGGCCACCAGACCGCTGCGCACCAGCGCCACCGCGGTCACGGCGTCGGCGCCGTCCGGCACCGGTGAGGCCATGGCCTCGTGCAGCAGGGCGTACTCGGCGTACCCGTGTCCGAAGCACAGCCCGGTCACCCGGTCGCCGGGGCGGAAGCGGGTCGCGCCCTCGCCGGCCGCGACCACCTCGCCCGCGATCTCACCGCCCAGCGGCACCGGCTCCGCGGTCTCGGTCACCTTGCGGACCACCGGCAGGGTGACGCCGACGGCCGCGCAGCGCACCAGCAGCTCACCGGGGCCGGGCGCGGGGACGGGCACCTCCTCCACGAACAGGGGGCCACCGGTGGACTCGTACCGGACGCGACGCATCGAACCTCCAGGGACCGGGCGCACCCGGCGCAAGCGATCGTGGGGAACACCCATGAAATCGTTGGGAGCCCCAACGGTAGAGCACAATTCATGGGGAAGTCCAACGATTCTTCGGCTAGGCTGCCGTCATGGCCGAAGCACCCCTGCCCGCGATCCGCTCCCTGCCCAGCTGGCTCCTCGGCCGGGCCGCCGCGCGGGGCCGTGCCCTGGTCGCCGGGGCCCTCGCGGCGGAAGGGCTGAAGATGTGGCACCACGTCGTCCTCTCCGCCGTCCGCGACCTCGCCCCGGTCGCCCAGGCGGACCTCGGCCGCGGTGTGCGCCTCGACCCGAAGGACGTGGTCGGCATCCTGAACGACCTCCAGTCCGCCGGTCTGGTCGAGCGCGCCCCCGACCCCCGCGACCGGCGCAAGAACGCCGTGTCCCTCACCGAGGAAGGCGCCCGTCTCCTCGTGCGCTGCGAGAAGGCAGCCCGCGAGGCCAACGACGAACTGCTCGCCCCGCTGTCGGCCGCCGAACGCGATCAGTTCATGGACCTGTTGATCCGGATTTCCGGCACGGACGGCTGACGGCGGCTAACGTTCCGTCATGACCGCAGCTCCCGTGCTCGATCCGCAGCGCACCGCCCTCCTCCTCGTCGACCTGATGGACCGTGTCGTCGCGCTGCCCCTGGAACCCCGCAAGGGCACCGAAGTGCTCGCTGCCGCGGAGGAGTTGGCGACCACCTTCCGCCGCGCCGGTGCCCTCGTCGTCCTCGTGCGGGTGGAGCGCCCCGCCGTAGCAGAACAGCCGCCCGGCAGCGGGCTGGTGCCCGGCCTGCGCCGGGACGGCGACCTGGAGGTCGTCAAGCGGACCCTCGGCGCCTTCCAGGGCACCGGCCTGGACGAGCGGCTGCGCGAACGCGGCATCACCACCCTGGTGTTCGGCGGCATCGCCACCAACCTGGGCGTCGAGTCCACCGCCCGCGCCGCCGCCGACCTCGGCTACGACCTCGTCTTCGCCGAGGACACCATGGCGGCGTTCACCGCGGCCGAGCACGAGGCGTCGGTACGCCTCGACTTCCCGAGACTGGGCACGGTGACGAGGTCGACGGACGTCAGCTTCGCCTGAACAGCCCCCCCGGCAAGGGGCAAGGGCCCACCAAGTCCGGCCGTCCCCACGCGCCGGCCGCGAACAGAGCCGCAGG
The DNA here is from genome assembly GCF_001514055.1 of Streptomyces corchorusii. Taxonomy (NCBI): domain Bacteria; kingdom Bacillati; phylum Actinomycetota; class Actinomycetes; order Kitasatosporales; family Streptomycetaceae; genus Streptomyces; species Streptomyces corchorusii. Next base: position 407,911 of record NZ_KQ948352.1, read on the forward strand.
GGGCGCGCCGGTCCCGGCACCGGCTGAGGCGCCCCCGGAGGCGAACGCGGCGGAAAGACCTGTCAGCCCTGGGCAGCCGGCTCCCGCAGGGCGATCCGGTCCTGGCCCGCGTACACGTTCATCGAGCTGCCCCGCAGGAAGCCCACCAGGGTCAGCCCCGTCTCCGCGGCCAGGTCCACCGCCAGCGACGACGGCGCCGACACGGCCGCGAGCACCGGGATGCCCGCCATCACCGCCTTCTGCGCCAGTTCGAAGGAGGCCCGGCCCGAGACCATGAGGATCGTCCGGGACAGCGGCAGGGCGTCATTCTGGAGCGCCCGGCCGATCAGCTTGTCGACCGCGTTGTGCCGGCCCACGTCCTCCCGGGTGTCCAGCAGTTCGCCTTCCTCGCTGAACAGGGCAGCCGCGTGCAGGCCCCCGGTCCGGTCGAACACCCGCTGGGCCGCCCGCAGCCGGTCGGGCAGGCTCGCCAGCAGTTCGGGGGTGACCCGGAGCGGGGGAGTGTCGGCGATCGGCCAGCGCGCGGTCGTACGGACGGCGTCCAGGCTGGCCTTGCCGCACAGTCCGCACGAGGAGGAGGTGTAGACGTTCCGTTCCAGCGTGAAGTCCGGGAGCGTGACGTCCGGCGCCGTCTTCACGTCGACCACGTTGTACGTGTTGGAGCCGTCCGCCGTCGCCCCGGCGCAGTAGACGATGTTCTGGAGGTCGGACGCCGTGGCCAGCACGCCCTCGCTGACGAGGAAGCCGGCCGCGAGCGCGAAGTCGTCGCCGGGAGTGCGCATGGTGATCGCGAGCGGCTTGCCGTTCAGCCGGATCTCCAGAGGCTCCTCGGCGACGAGCGTGTCCGGCCGAGTGGAGACCGCCCCGTCCCGGATACGGAGGACCTTGCGTCGTTCCGTGACTCGTCCCATGGTCTTATCAGCCCCGGTTCTGTACGTGCTGGTAGCCGAAACGGCCCTTGATGCAGAGGTTGCCGTGGGTCACCGGGTTGTCGTGCGGTGAGGTGACCTTCACGATCTCATTGTCCTGCACATGGAGGGTGAGCGCGCAGCCAACCCCGCAGTACGCGCACACCGTGGTCGTCTCCGTCTGCCGCGACTCGTCCCAGTCTCCGGCCGCCCGCAGGTCGAACTCCCGCTTGGCGGACAGCGCCCCGGTCGGGCACACCTCCACGCAGTTGCCGCAGAACACGCAGGCCGAGTCGGTCAGCGGCGCGTCGTGCTCCACGGCGATCCGCGCATCGAAACCGCGCCCGGCGACCGAGATCGCGAAGGAGTTCTGCCACTGGTCGCCACAGGCGTCGACGCACTTGTAGCAGAGGATGCACTTCGCGTAGTCGCGCACGTACAGCTCGTTGTCGATCTTCGGTTCGTCGTTCAGGCGGGCCGCGTCGGGACCGAAGCGGTCCGGCTCCGCCTCGTACTCCTTGATCCACTCGGCGGCCCGCGGTGTCGTCGACAGGTCGGCCGAGGAGGCCAGCAGCTCCAGGACGATCTTCCGGCTGTGCCGGACGCGCTCGGTGTCCGTGCGCACCTCCATGCCGGGCTCGGCCCGGCGCGAGCAGGCCGGCACCAGCGTCCGCGACCCCTCGACCTCCACCACGCACACCCGGCAGGCGTTCTTCGGGCGGAGGGTGTCGCCCTGGCACAGCGTCGGGACGTCCTTGCCCGCGGCCCGGCAGGCGTCGAGGACGGTGGCGCCCTCGGGAACCCGGGCCTCCTGCCCGTCGAGCGTGAACTCGACCAGCCGGCGCGGCACCCCGATCGGTATCGCGGTCATGAGTAGGCCCCCAGACGGTCGATGGCGGATTCCACGGCGTTCCACGCGGTCTGTCCCAGGCCGCAGATCGAGGCGTCCCGCATCGCCCGGCCGACCTCCCGCAGCAGGGCGATGTCGTCCGCGGCGCCGGCGCCGGTGCGGTCCGCGATCCGGCGCAGCGCCTCCTCCTGCCGCACCGTGCCGACCCGGCAGGGCACGCACTGGCCGCAGGACTCCTCCCGGAAGAACCGGGCGATGCGCAGCAGCAGCCGGGGCAGCGGCACGGTGTCGTCGAAGGCCATGACCACCCCGGAGCCCAGCGAGGTGCCCGCCTCCCGGGTGCCTTCGAAGGTGAGCGGGAGGTCCAGCTCGTCGGGCCGTACGAATCCGCCGGCCGCCCCGCCGAGCAGCACCGCCCGCAGCCCCGCGCGCACCCCGGCCAGGCTCAGCAGCTCGCCCAGCGTGGCACCGAACGGCAGCTCGTACACCCCGGGCCGGCCGACACTGCCGGAGACGCAGAACAGCTTCGGTCCGGTGGAGCGCGCCGTGCCGATCGCCGCGTACGCCGGGGCGCCCATGGTCAGGATCGGCAGGACGTTGACCAGTGTCTCCACGTTGTTCTCGGCGGTCGGCTTGCCGAACAGGCCCTTCTCCACGGGGAAGGGCGGCTTGCTGCGGGGCTCGCCGCGGTGGCCCTCGATGGAGTTGAACAGGGCGGTCTCCTCGCCGCAGACGTAGGCGCCGGCGCCGCGCCGGATCTCGATGTCCAGGTGGTAGCCCTGGCCGAGGATGTCGTCGCCGAGCAGACCGCGGGCACGGGCCTGGTCGATCGCGTGCTGGACCCGGCGGACCGCTCGCGGGTACTCACCGCGGATGTAGACGAAGGCCCGGTGCGCGGAGACCGCGTACGAGGCGATGGTGATCGCCTCCACGAGCGCGAACGGATCGCCCTCCATCAGCACCCGGTCCTTGAAGGTTCCGGGCTCGGACTCGTCGGCGTTGCACACCAGGTAGTGCGGGTGGTCCGGCTGGGACGCCGTGGCCTGCCACTTGCGGCCGGTGGGGAAGGCGGCGCCGCCGCGTCCGACCAGGCCCGCGTCGGTCACCTCCCGGATCACCCCGGCCGGGCCGAGCGCGAAGGCCCGGCGCAGGGCCGTGTAGCCGCCGTGCGCCCGGTAGTCGTCCAGCGAGGACGGGTCCACCGCGCCGACCCGGCGCAGCAGCGTCAGCGAGGGGTCTCCCGCCTGCGGCACCGCCGCCACGGCCGGCGGCTCCTCGGGCGCCGCGTCCGGTGCGCCCGCCGCGTCGACGGCCTCCGTCACGGAGGCGGGCGCCGACACCGCCGTGCGCACCGGGTCGCCGGCCCGGACCGCCAGCGCGGCCGGGGCGCGTTCGCACAGGCCCAGGCAGGGGCCGCGCTCGACGGCCACCCCGCTGCCGGGGCCGAGCCGCGCCTCGATCCCGGCGCACACCTCCTCGGCGCCGGCGGCCATGCAGGCCAGGTCGGTGCAGACGTGCAGGACCGTCGCGGGGCGCGGCCGGACGGAGAACATGGCGTAGAAGGTGGCCACCCCGTACGCCTCGGCCCGCGGCACGGTCAGTCTGCGGCACAGGTAGCCGAGGCCGCCCTCGCTGATCCAGCCGACGCGGTCGTTGAGGGCGTGCAGCCCCGGCAGCAGCAGATCGCGCCGGTCGCGGGCCGCCCGTCCACCTTGTGCCCACCGCAGGTCGGCGTCGGTGCGGTCCGCGCCCTCCCAGGCCGATTCCGGGGGGCCCAGCAGCGCGTCCACGGCGGCGCGTTCCTCGTCCGTCGGTGTGCTGTCGCCGAAGTGCAGGTCCACGAAGGTCACCTCACATGGGTCGCTTGGGGCAGCTTCTCGATCCGGATCGCCGACGCCTTGAACTCCGCCGTCCCCGCGATCGGGCAGTTCGCCTCGATGGTCAGCCGGTTGGTGTCGACCTCGTCGGGAAAGTGCATGGTCATGAAGGCGAGGCCGGGGCGCAGGGCCGTGTCGATCCACACGGGGGCCACGACCGAGCCCCGCCGTGAGGAGACCCGCACCTCCTCGCCGACGACGACCCCGTACCGCTCGGCGTCCTCCGGGCACAGCTCGATGTACTCGCCGCGCCGCAGCGGCGAGGGGAAACCGCCGCTCTGCACACCGGTGTTGTAGGAGTCCAGCCGTCGGCCGGTGGTGAGCCGGAGCGGGTACTCCTCGTCGGTGAGGTCCACCGGCGGATCGTGCTGCACCAGCCCGAACGGCGCCGGCCTGCCCCGCCGCCCGGGATCCGGCTCCCACAACCGGCCGTGCAGGAAGGGGGGTTCGAGCTCCTCGGTGCTGGGGCAGGGCCACTGGATGCCCTGGTGCTCCGCCAGCCGGCGGTACGTCATCCCGTAGTGGTCCGGGGACACCGACCGCAGCTCGTTCCACACGGCCTCCGCGTCGGCGTACTTCCAGTCGTGGCCCAGCCGGGCGGCCAGTTCGCAGATGATGTCGATGTCCTCGCGGGCCTCACCGGGCGGGGTGACGGCCCGCCGCACCCGCTGCACGCGCCGCTCGCTGTTGGTGGTGGTGCCCTCGGTCTCCGCCCAGCCGGCGGTGGCGGGCAGGACCACGTCCGCCAGTTCGGCGGTCTTCGTCAGGAAGATGTCCTGGACGACGAGGAAGTCCAGCGCCTTCAGGCGGCGTACGGCCTGGTCGCCGTCGGCCTCCGACTGGGCCGGGTTCTCCCCGACGCAGTACACCGCGCGCAGTCGGCCGTCCTCCATGGCCTCGAACATCTCCGTCAGGTTCAGCCCGTAGTGCGGCTGGATGACGGTGTCCCAGGCCGACTCGAACTTCAGCCGGACGTCCGGGTCGAGGATGTCCTGGAAGCCGGGCAGCCGGTTGGGGATGGCGCCCATGTCGCCGCCGCCCTGCACGTTGTTCTGCCCGCGCAGCGGCTGGAGCCCGGAGCCGTAGCGGCCGACGTGGCCGGTGAGCAGGGAGAGGTTGATCAGCGCGCGCACGTTGTCGGTGCCGTTGTGGTGCTCGGTGATGCCGAGGGTCCAGCACAGCTGGGCCCGCTCGGCGCGGGCGTAGGCGTGGGCCAGTTCGCGTATGGCGCGGGCCGGTACGCCGGTCACCTTCTCGGCCAGGGACAGCGTCCAGGGCTCGACCAGCTTGCGGTACTCCTCGAAGCCGGTGGTCGCCCGCCCGACGAACGCCTCGTTCACCAGTCCGGCGTGGATGATCTCCCGGCCGATCGCGTGCGCCATCGGGATGTCGGTGCCGACGTTCAGCCCGAGCCAGCTCTCCGCCCACTCGGCGGTGGACGTCCGGCGCGGGTCGACGGCGTACATCCGGGCGCCGCCCCGGATGCCCTTCAGCACGTGCTGGAAGAAGATCGGGTGCGCGAAGCGGGCGTTGGAGCCCCACATCACGATGACGTCGGTGTGCTCGATCTCCTCGTACGACGACGTGCCGCCGCCGGAGCCGAACGCGGCCGACAGCCCGGCGACACTGGGCGCGTGACACGTCCGGTTGCAGGAGTCGACGTTGTTGGTGCCCATCACCACCCGCGCGAACTTCTGCGCCACGTAGTTCATCTCGTTGGTGGCGCGGGCGCAGGAGAACATCCCGAACGCACCCCGGTTGCGCGCGAAACCCCGGGCGGCGCGGTCCAGCGCCTCCTGCCAGCTCGCCTCCCGGAACGGCTCGTCACGCGAGTCGCGCACCAGGGGGCGCGTCAGCCGGGTGTAGGTCTTCGGTTGCCGGTTCCTCATGCGGCGCTCCTCAGCGCGAGCAGGTCCGAGATGGCGTGCACGGTGCGCAGGGTGGGCACCTCCACGCCGGTGATCTCCGCGAGTTCGACCACGGCGGCGAGCAGCACGTCCAGCTCCAGCGGTTTGCCGCGCTCCAGGTCCTGGAGGGTGGAGGTGCGGTGGTCGCCGACGCGTTCCGCACCGGCGAGCCGGCGCTCGATGGAGACGCCCACCTCGCAGCCGAGGGCCTCGGCGACACAGAGCGTCTCGCGCATCATCGTCTCGATGACCCGGCGGGTGCCGCCGTGCCGGCACATCTGCCCCATGGTGGCCCGGGCCAGGGCGCTGATCGGGTTGAAGGAGATGTTCCCGAGCAGCTTGAGCCAGATGTCGTTGCGCAGGTCCGGTTCCACGGGGCACTTCAGCCCGCCGGCCCGCATCGCCGCGCTCAGCTCCAGGCAGCGCGCCGAGAGGCTGCGGTCGGGCTCGCCGAGGGAGAACCGGGTGCCCTCCACGTGCCGCACCACGCCGGGCGCCTGGAGCTCCGTCGCCGCGTAGACGACACAGCCGACGGCCCGTTCGGGGGCGAGGACCGCGCTGACGGCGCCGCCCGGGTCGACGCTCTCCAGGCGGTGGCCGTCGTGGGGGCCGCCGTGCCGGTGGAAGTACCACCAGGGGATGCCGTTCTGCGCGGCCACCACGGTGGTGCGCTCGTGCAGCAGGGGTGCGATCAGCGGCCCGCACGCCGCGTACGCGGTGGCCTTCAGGCCCAGGAAGACGTGGTCGACCGGGCCGACCTCGGCCGGGTCGTCGGTGGCGCGGGGGTGCGCGGTGAAGTCGCCGCGCGGGCTGACCACTTGCACGCCGTGCCGCCTCATGGCCGCGAGATGCGGTCCACGGGCGATGAGGTGCACGTCGGCGCCGGCGCGGTGGAGCGCGGCACCGACGTAGGCGCCGATGGCACCGGCGCCGAGGACTGCGACTTTCACAGGGACGCTCCGTTCGGTGTGAGGGATACCGCGGAGGTGAGGACGGGAGCCGGCGGAGACGTCGGTATCCTGTCGACGAAATATTGTCTACAGTATGGAGTTACCGTCAGCAAGGGTTCGTGCGGCGACCGTTGAACGGTTCGTGCGGCAACCCGTCGGACGTCCGCCCGGCGGCCGACCGCTGAGCGCAGCGCGCATACCGTTCACCGCATACGGTCGACGGCCGCCTTCTCAACTCCCGCGCCCGGCCCTACCGTCCGGCGTCATGAGCAGTCCCCCTGTCGCACCCCCGGGCTGGAGCCGCTGGCTCGTCCCGCCCGCCGCACTCTCCGTCCACCTCTCCATCGGCCAGGCCTACGCCTGGAGCGTGTTCAAGCCGCCGCTGGAATCCGCGCTGGGTCTCGACGGCACCCAGAGCGCGCTGCCCTTCCAGGTGGCGATCGTGATGCTCGGCCTGTCGGCCGCGTTCGGCGGCACGCTCGTCGAGCGCAACGGCCCGCGCTGGGCGATGACCGTGGCCCTCGTCTGCTTCTCCTCCGGCTTCCTGATCTCCGCCCTCGGCGCCCGGACGGAGCAGTTCTGGCTGATCGTCCTCGGCTACGGCTTCGTCGGCGGGATCGGCCTCGGCATCGGCTACATCTCGCCCGTCTCCACCCTGATCAAGTGGTTCCCGGACCGGCCGGGCATGGCCACCGGCATCGCCATCATGGGCTTCGGCGGCGGCGCCCTGATCGCCTCGCCGTGGTCGGCCCAGATGCTCGAATCCTTCGGCTCCGACAACGATGGCATCGCCCTCGCCTTCCTGGTGCACGGACTGTCGTACGCCGCCTTCATGACCCTCGGCGTCCTCCTCGTCCGCGTGCCGCGCACCGAGAAGCCCGTCGAGAGCGGGCCGAGCGCCGTGGACGGCGTGCAGGTCTCGGCCCGCCAGGCCGTGCGCACCCCGCAGTTCTGGTGCCTGTGGGTCGTGCTGTGCATGAACGTGACCGCCGGCATCGGCATCCTGGAGAAGGCCGCGCCGATGATCACGGACTTCTTCGCGGACAGCTCCACCCCCGTGTCGGCCTCGGCCGCGGCCGGCTTCGTCGCGCTGCTGTCGGCCGCCAACATGGCCGGCCGCATCGGCTGGTCCTCCACCTCCGACCGGGTCGGCCGCAAGAACATCTACCGCGTCTACCTCGGCGTCGGCGCGCTGATGTACCTGCTGATCGCGCTGTTCGGAGACACCTCGAAACCGCTGTTCGTGCTGTGCGCGCTGGTGATCCTCTCCTTCTACGGCGGCGGCTTCGCGACGATCCCCGCCTATCTGAAGGACCTCTTCGGCACCTACCAGGTCGGTGCCATCCACGGCCGGCTGCTGACCGCCTGGTCCACGGCCGGCGTGCTCGGGCCGCTGATCGTCAACTGGATCGCCGACCATCAGGAGTCGGCCGGCAAGCACGGCTCGTCGCTGTACGGGCTGTCGTTCGGCATCATGATCGGCCTGCTCGTCGTCGGCTTCGTCGCCGGCGAACTCGTCCGCCCCGTGCACCCCCGCCACCACGTCCCCGCCCCGAGGGAGGCCGCAGATGCCCAGCGACAGCAGCCCGCCTAGCCGCAGCGGCCTGATCGCCTTCGCCTGGCTGTGGGTGGGCACACCCCTGGCCTACGGCCTGTACGAGCTGGTGCGGAAGGCGACCCAGCTGTTCACCGGATGAGACGCCGGGCGCCCGGGGGCCTGAGGGAAGCCGACAATCCGGGCGCCCGATTCCTGTGGCTTCACCTGCCGTCGTACTCGCGAGTCACTGATCAGACTGTGGATCCCGCTACCCACGGCACGAGGGGATACCCGGCATGAACGGCTCGCGCATCGCCGCCATCGGTCACTACCAGCCCGCCAAGGTGCTCACCAACGACGACCTGGCGGGCATGGTCGACACCAGTGACGCGTGGATCCGCAGCCGGGTCGGCATCCGGACCCGGCACATCGCCGGCCCCGACGAACCGGTCGACGAACTGGCCGCGCACGCCGCCGCCAAGGCCCTCGCCGCCGCCGGACTCGCGCCCGCCGACATCGACCTGGTGCTGGTGGCCACGTCCACCGCGATCGACCGCTCCCCGAACACCGCCGCCCGGGTGGCCGCCCGCCTCGGCATCCCGCGGCCGGCCGCGATGGACGTGAACGTCGTCTGCGCCGGCTTCACCCACGCCCTCGCCACCGCCGACCACACCGTCCGGGCCGGCGCCGCGACCCGGGCGCTCGTCATCGGCGCCGACAAGATGTCCGACGTCACCGACTGGACCGACCGCAGCACCTGCGTCCTCGTCGGCGACGGCGCCGGGGCGGCCGTGGTGGAGGCGTGCGGGCCGGACCGGGAGCCCGGGATCGGGCCGGTGCTGTGGGGGTCGGTGCCCGAGATGGGGCACGCCGTGCGGATCGAGGGCACGCCGCCGCGGTTCGCGCAGGAGGGGCAGAGCGTCTACCGCTGGGCCACCACCCAGCTGCCGGCCATCGCCCGCCAGGCCTGCGAGAAGGCCGGGGTGGCCCCCGAGGACCTCGCCGGGGTCGTGCTGCACCAGGCCAACCTGCGGATCATCGAGCCGCTGGCCGAGAAGCTCGGCGCCGTGGGCGCGGTGGTCGCCCGCGACGTCACCGAGTCCGGCAACACCTCGGCCGCCAGCATCCCGCTCGCCTTCTCCAAGCTGGCCGAACGGGGAGCGCTCAGCACGGGCGATCCGGTGCTGCTGTTCGGCTTCGGCGGCAACCTGTCGTACGCCGGTCAGGTCGTGCGGTGCCCCTGATCGTGCGGTGCCCATACGAGCTCCGGGGGGCTCAGGTGCGTACTCGGCCGGATTGCCCCGTGCTTCCGTACGCCTGATGCTGAATACTGTGCACCGTAGACTGTAGACGAAAGACAATTGATACTGAGCCGAAGCGAGCGTCTCAGGGTCCACGCGTCAGACCTGCACAGGAGGGGACCGCGATGTTGTCGACCGGACTGCCGCAGGGGGCGGTGCCCAAGCTGGAACGGCCCGGCCCGCTGCGCGAGCGCGTCTACGAGGCGCTGCTGGAACTCATCACCACCCGCGCCCTCCAGCCCGGCCAGCACCTCGTGGAGAGCGAACTCGCCGGGCACCTCGGCGTCTCGCGGCAGCCGGTGCGCGAGGCCTTGCAGCGGCTCAACACCGAGGGGTGGGTCGATCTGCGGCCCGCCCAGGGCGCGTTCGTGCACGAGCCCACGGAGGAGGAGGCCGACCAGCTCCTCACGGTCCGCACCCTGCTGGAGGCGGAGGCCGCCCGGCTGGCCGCCGCGCACGCGGACGGCGCCGGCATCACCGTGCTGGAGGAGCTGTGCGCCGAGGGCGAGGCGGCGGTGGCGGCCGAGGACGTGGACCGCGCGGTCGCCCTCAACGCGGCCTTCCACGCCAAGGTGATGGAACTGGCCGGCAACACCGTCCTCGCCGGACTCGCCGCCCAGGTGGACCGGCGGGTCCGCTGGTACTACACGCCGGTGGCCCGGCAGCGCGGCCGGCAGTCCTGGCGCGAGCACCGCGAACTGATCACCGCGATCGCCGCCCGTGACGAGCAGCGCGCCACCGAGCTGATGCGCGCGCACACCGAGCACACCCGGCGCTCGTACCACGAGCGCAACGCGACCTGACGTACGGGGAGCGGAGCGCGAGGCTGGGGTCGTACGGGGGCACGCGAGCGGGGTGACGGGCGGCTGCCCGGGGCCGTCGGCCCGGTGGGCAGCCGCACGCGCGGTTCCCCCTCCCCGGCCGGCGAGCCGGTCGGGGAGGGGGAACACCGGTCGAGACGGGCGGTCAGGTGGCCGGGTGCGGTTTCGCCGCCGGTACCGGCTCGCCGCCCCCGGTGCGGCCCGGCTGGCGCAGCAGCAGCGCGAGGGCCGCCGCCACCATCGAGACGCCGCCGGCCAGCGCGTAGGCGCCGTCGTAGCCCCAGGCGCCGACCACCATCGAGCCGAGGCCACCGCCGAACAGGCCGCTGACCAGCTTGCCGCTGTACACCAGGCCGTAGTTCGTGGCGTTGTAGTTCTCGCCGAAGTAGTCCGGGGTCAGCGCGGCGAACATCGGGTAGAAGGCGCCGCCGCCGAAGCCGGAGAGGAAGGCGAAGAACAGGAACAGCCACTCGCTGCGGACGTCACCGGCCCAGATGACTCCGAACTGGGCGAGTCCGAGGACCACGATGACGAAGACGAGGGTCGTCCTGCGCCCCCAGCGGTCCGACAGCCAGCCCACGACACCGCGGCCGATGCCGTTGATGACCGCCATCACGCCCATCGAGGACGCCGCCACCAGCGGGCCGAAGCCCACGTCCTTGGCGAAGTCGACCTGGAAGGAGATCCCGAAGATCGACACGCCCGCGGTCATCACGATGGAGATCCACATCAGGGGCAGCATCCCGGTGCGGATGGCCTCCTTGGGCGTGAACTGCCGTACGGCGGGCGGGTTCTTCGCCAGCGACCGGGCGTTCTTGCTGTCGCCGGAGAAGGTGAGCGGGTCGATGTCCGCCGGCCACCAGTTCTTCGGCGGGTCCTTGAAGAAGAACGCCGAGGCGAACACGACGATCATCACGTAGACGCCGATGAGGTCCAGGACCCGGTGGTAGTTCTCCGTGTCGAAGGCGTAGTTGAAGATGAAGATGAACGGCAGCGAGCCGTACGCGAAGCCGCCGTTGACGAAGCCCGTGCGGGCGCCGCGCCGTTCGGGGAACCATTTGCCGACCATGTTGATGCACGTCGCGTACACCAGACCGGCGCCGATGCCGCCGACCACCCCGAAGCCGAGGATCGCCAGCCACACGTCGTCCAGGTGCGACAGGGCCAGGAACCCGACCAGGCACAGTCCGGACCCCGTGTACATCGCACGGCGGGCGGTCAGGACGCCCCTCTCGCGCAGCCAGCCCGCCGGGAAGGCGATGCCGGCCTGGAAGAACACCCAGACGCTGAGGATCCAGAAGGTGTTGGACTGGGTCCAGCCGTGCGCGTGCGAGAGGGTGTCCTCCGCGGAGCCGTACGCGTACTCGAAGACGCTGATCGCCATCATGGCGATCCACGGCAGGTAGACCATGAGCTTGCGGGAGTGGCCGAGGATGTCCCGGTCGGTCTCGCCCACGCGGTAGACGCGGCCGTGCGAGTCGGTCACCTCGCGATAGGGACGTGGTGCGGCGTGCAGGTCGGCCGAGAGTGGATCTGCCGTCATGCTTATGCCATCTCCTCACCAAGGGGATGCGGGTTGGGGACGATGCGCCGGGCCTTCGGCCTGCCCGGGGCCTTCAGGAAGAGCGCCACCACCGCGGAGGCCAGCCCGATCGAGCCCGCGAGGACGAACGCGCCGTGGTAGTCCCACGCGTCGACGACGACCGCGCCCAGGCCCGAACCGACGAGCCCGGAGACGAGTTCCGAGCTGTAGACCATCCCGTAGTCGGAGGCGTTGTTGTTCTCGCCGAAGTAGTTGGCGGAGGCGTACACAACAGGGGTACGGGCCGCCCCCTTCGGGGTGTACTGCTTCACCGCCGGCGGGTTCTTCTCCAGCGCCCGCCGGATCCCGGGGTCGTGGGTCACCGTGAGCGGGTCGACGTGCGCGGGCCACCAGTTCTTCGGAGGATCCTTGAACGGCCACGGCCACGGCCACGGCCGCCTGGAAGAACACCCAGACGCCCATCAGCCGGAAGATGTGCCCGCTGCTCCACAGATGCGCCTGGTGGAGCGCGTCCTCCGCCGATGTGCACGCGTACTCGGCGGAGCTGATGCCCATCATGCCCACCCAGGGCAGGATGACCATCCAGGTGCGCCTGCGGCCCATGATGTCGATGTCGGACTCGCCGACCCGGTACACGCGTCCGTTCCGGTCCGTCACTTCCCGGTACGGCAGGGACGTCGAGTGATCGGTCGTTCTCATCGCTCACCCCTTGCGTCGAACGTTCTGGCCGGCGCCCCCGTCCCATGCCTTTCGTGCGCAGACGGGTCCCGGGGCCGGCCGGCGCGCACCGCAGGCCGGCCCCGTTCCGCTCAGCTCATGAACCGCCCCCCAAAAGGCCCGCCGCCCGTGCCCACCGGTACTTCGCGCCGAGCACCGCCACCGGCTTCTCGGTCGTGTACGGATAGGCCACGACGCCCCGTTCGAACAGGTACTGGCAGGCCTCCTCGACCTCGACGTCACCGGCGAGCGACGCCACGACCGGCTTCCGGACGCCCCGCTCGCGGAACTCCGCCACCACCCGCGCGGTGAGTTCGGCGAACACCATCGGCGGGGTGACGATCGTGTGCCAGTAGCCGAGCACCAGCGCGTGGATGCGCGGGTCCTCAAGGCCCAGCCGGATCGTCGCCTCGTACGTCGACGGCGGCTCGCCCCCCGTGATGTCGACCGGGTTGCCGGCCGCGCCGAACGGCGGGATGAACCGGCGGAACGCCTCGTCCAGGTCGGGCGGGATCTCCATCAGGGACAGCCCGTTGTCCGTCACCGCGTCCGACAGCAGCACACCGCTGCCGCCCGCGCCGGTGATGATCACGACGTTGTCCCCGCGCGGGGTGGGCAGCACCGGCAACGCGCGCGCGTACTCCAGCATGTCGTTCAGGCCCGGCGCCCGGATCACCCCGGCCTGCCGGAGGATGTCGTCGTACACCGCGTCGTCGCCCGCGAGCGCGCCGGTGTGCGAACCGGCCGCCTTCGCGCCCGCCGCCGTACGGCCCGCCTTCAGGACCACGACCGGCTTCTTCGGCACGGTCGCGCGGGCCGCCTCCACGAACGCCCGTCCGTCCTTGAGGTCTTCGAGGTGCATCGCGATGCAGTCGGTGTGCGGGTCCTCGCCGAACCAGGTCAGCAGGTCGTCCTCGTCCAGGTCCGACTTGTTGCCGAGGCCGACGATCGCCGACACGCCCGTCTTCGTGGTGCGGGCGAAGCCGAGGATGGCCATGCCGATCCCACCGGACTGCGAGGTCAGCGCCACCCCGCCCTTGACGTCGTACGGCGTGCAGAACGTGGCGCACAGGTCCTGCCAGGTGGAGTAGTAGCCGTAGATGTTCGGCCCGAGCAGGCGGACGCCGTGCCGCTCGGCGATCTCCACGATCTCCGCCTGGAGCGCGTGCTCGCCGGTCTCCGCGAAGCCGGAGGGGATCAGGACGGCGTTGGGGACGCCCTTGCGCCCCACCTCCTCCAGGGCCGCGGCCACGAGGCGGGCCGGAATGGCGAAGACGGCCACGTCCACCTCGCCGGGCACGTCCGTGACGCTCTTGTACGCCTTGCGGCCCAGGATGTCGTCGGCCTTGGGGTTGACCGGGTGGATGTCCCCGGCGAAACCGCCGTCGACCAGGTTGCGCATCACCGAGTTCCCGATCTTGCCGGGTTCGTTGGAGGCGCCGATCACGGCGACGGAGGAGGGCTGCATCAGCCGCCGCATGGACGCGAGGATCTCCTCGCGCGCGTACCTCCTGCGCGGTACCGGCTGCCGCTCGGCGAGCAGGATCCGGATGTCGGCGGCGACCGCTCCCGTCGCCGTCGCGATCACCGGGTTGAGGTCCACCTCGGCGATCTCGGGGAAGTCCGCGACGAGTCGGGACACCCGCCGGATCTGCTCGGCCACCGCCCACCGGTCCACACCGGCCTGGCCGCGGACGCCGCGCAGGACCTGTGCCGACCGGATGGAGTCGAGCATCGACAGCGCCTCGTCGGCGGAGACCGGCGCGAGGCGGAACGTCACGTCCTTCAGCACCTCGACCAGCACCCCGCCGAGCCCGAACGCCACCACCTTCCCGAAGGTCGGATCGGTGACCGCGCCGACGATGACCTCCTGGCCCGCCGGCAGCAACTCCTGCACCAGCACACCCTCGATGCGGGCCCCGGCGTCGTAGGCGCGCGCGTTGTCCACGATCCGGTGGAACGCGGCACGTACGCCGGCCGCGCCCTCCACCCCCACGACGACCCCGCCGGCCTCGGTCTTGTGCAGGATGTCCGGCGAGACGATCTTCAGCACCACCGGCCCGCCCAGACGCGCCGCCGCGGCCACCGCCTCGTCCACGTCCGCCGCCAGTTCCTCGCCCGGTACGGCGATCCCGTACGCGTCGGCGACCACGCGGCCCTCGGGCGCGGTCAGCGCCGTACGGCCCTGGGCCCGCACCGACTCCAGCAGGGACCGCACCCGCAGTACCCGGTCCTCGGCCATCACCTCAGATCACCCCGTTCGACTTCAGCAGGCGCAGTTCCTCGTCGCCGAGGCCCAGTTCGCCGACGTAGACCTCTTCGTTGTGCTCGCCGAGCAGGGGTGAGCCGGTCACCTCGACGGGGGAGTCGGAGAGCTTGAGCGGGCTGCCGACGGTGACGAACTCGCCGCGCTCGGGGTGCGGGACGCGGACCACCATCTCGTTGGCGGCGAGCGAGGCGTCCTCGATGATCTCCTTCGTGGACAGGATCGGGCCGCACGGGATGTTGTGCGCGTTCAGCCGCTCCAGCACCTCCCACTTGGGGAGCGTCGCCGACCACTCCTCGATCAGCTGGAACATCTTGTTCAGCTTCGGCAGCCGGGCCTCCGGGGTCGCCCACTCGGGGTCCTCGGCGAGTTCGGGCCGGCCGATGAGCTCGGTGATCGGCTTCCAGCCGACGGGCTGGACGATGACGTACACGTAGTCGTTCGGGCCGCCCGGCGCGCACCGCACCGCCCAGCCCGGCTGACCGCCGCCGGACGCGTTCCCCGAGCGGGGGACCTCCTCGCCGAAGTCCTCGTTGGGATATTCGGCGAGCGGCCCGTGGGCCAGGCGCTGCTGGTCCCGCAGCTTCACCCGGCACAGGTTGAGGACCGCGTGCTGCATGGCCACGTTGACCCGCTGCCCGCGCCCGGTCCGCTCGCGCTGGAAGAGCGCCGCGAGAATGCCCGCCACGGCGTGCACACCCGTCCCCGAGTCCCCGATCTGGGCTCCCGTCGCTAGCGGCGGCCCGTCCTCGAAGCCGGTGGTCGACATCGACCCGCCCATGGCCTGCGCGACGACCTCGTACGCCTTGAAGTTCGTGTACGGGCCGTCCCCGAACCCCTTGATGGAGGCGTAGACGATCCGGGGGTTGATCTCCTTGACGCGGTCCCAGGTGAACCCCATCCGGTCGACCGCGCCCGGCCCGAAGTTCTCCACCATGACGTCCGAGCGCCGGATCAGCTCGGTGAGGATCTCCTTGCCGCGCTCGGTCTTGGTGTTCAGCGTGATGCTCCGCTTGTTGCAGTTGAGCATCGTGAAGTACAGGGAGTCGACGTCCGGCAGGTCCCGCAGCTGCTTGCGGGTGATGTCGCCGGTCGGCGCCTCCAGCTTGACGACGTCGGCGCCGAGCCAGGCGAGCAACTGGGTGGCGGACGGCCCCGACTGGACGTGGGTCATGTCCAGGACGCGGATGCCGGCCAGGGCCTTGGTGGGCGTTCCAGTCATGCGGGCCACCTCACTTGTACATGGTCTGGTTCATGGTTCCGGGGGCGTACGCGTCCGGGTCGACCCAGACGTTGATCAGCGACGGCTTGCCGGACTCGCGGGCCCGGCGCAGGGCGGGGCCGATGTCGGCGGGGTCGCGGACCTCCTCGCCGTAGCCGCCGAGGATCTGCGCGAACTTGTCGTACGGGACGTCGCCGAGGGTGTTGCCGACCCGTTCGCGCTCCTTGCCGTACTTGGCGGCCTGGCCGTAACGGATCTGGTTCATCGAGGAGTTGTTGCCGACGATCCCGACGAACGGGAGGTCGTAGCGGACCAGGGTCTCGAAGTCCCAGCCGGTGAGGGAGAAGGCGCCGTCCCCGAAGAGGGCGACCACCTCCTTGTCGGGGCGGGCCTGCTTGGCGGCGAGCACGAAGGGGATGCCGACGCCGAGGGTGCCGAGGGGGCCCGGATCCATCCAGTGGCCGGGCGACTTGGGCTGGACGACCTGCCCGGAGAAGGTGACGATGTCGCCGCCGTCGCCGATGAAGACCGAGTCCTCGGTCAGGAACTCGTTGATCTCGCTGACCAGCCGGTACGGGTGGATCGGGGAGGCGTCGGACCGCAGCTGCGGCAGCCGCTTCTCGATGGCCGCCTGCTCGGCCGCGCGCAGTTCGTCCAGCCACTCCTTGCGCCTGGCCGCACCGCCGCCCGGCCGCCCGGCGGCGGCCTCCGTCACCGACTTCAGGACCAGGCCCGCGTCGCCGACGATGCCGAGGCCGATGTCGCGGTTCTTGCCGACGGTGCGGTAGTCGAGGTCGATCTGCACGACCGTGGCGTCGGGGGAGAGGCGCTTGCCGTACCCCATGCGGAAGTCGAACGGGGTGCCGACGATGACGATGACGTCGGCGTGGGAGAAGGCGTACCGGCGGGAGAGCTGGAAGTGGTGGGGGTCGCCGGGCGGGAGCGTGCCGCGTCCGGCGCCGTTCATGTACGCCGGGACGTTCAGGGTGCGCACCAGCTCGACGGCGGCCTCGGTGCCCCGGGTCGTCCACACCTGGCTGCCCAGCAGGATCGCCGGCTTCTCGGCGTGGACGAGCAGGTCGGCCAGCTTCTCGACGGCCTCCGGGTCGCCGGCCGAGCGGGTCGAGGCCCGGTAGGCGCCGGCCCGCGGGACACGGGCCTTGGCGACCGGCACCTTCGCGTCGAGGACGTCCCGGGGGATCTCCAGGAAGGAGGGGCCGGGTGCGCCGTGGTAGCACTCGCGGAAGGCCATCGACACCATGTCCGCCGCGCGCGCCGTGTCCGGCACCGCCGCCGCGAACTTGGTGATCGGCGTCATCATGTCGACGTGCGGCAGGTCCTGGAGGGAGCCCATCTTGTGCTGGGTGAGCGCGCCCTGGCCGCCGATCAGCAGCATCGGGGACTCGGCGCGGAAGGCGTTGGCGACCCCGGTGACGGCGTCGGTCGTCCCGGGCCCCGCGGTGACCACCGCGCAGCCCGGCTTGCCGGTGATGCGGGCGTAGCCGTCGGCGGCGTGCGCGGCGACCTGCTCGTGGCGGACGTCGACGACTTCTATGCCCTCGTCCACGCAGCCGTCGTAGATGTCGATGATGTGGCCGCCGCACAGGGTGTAGACGCGGTCGACGCCTTCGGCCTTCAGCGCCTTGGCAACGAGATGGCCACCGGAGATCACGTCCTGGGTGTCGTCGGGCATGGCGAAGTCCCGTCCCTTTCATAGGAGTTTGGGCGGTTCGCGGGGCATGGCGGTGCGGGGGATGCGTACAGCGGGAGGGCTGTATGCAGTAGATTGCATACAGTCGACGAATACTGTATGAAACTTGTTATCCCGCATCCCGTGGGTGGTGTCCAGGGGGCGTACACAGTTTTCGGTCATCGGTGTCCGGGCGGTTCCAGTCACCGGAGCGCGCGATGATCCCCGCAGACAGGAGCCGGCATGGACCTGTACGAACACCAGGCACGACAGCTCTTCCAGGACCACGGCATCCCGGTGCCGCGGGCCGAGGTCACCCGGTCGCCCAAGGAGGCGCGGGAGATCGCCCGGCGGCTCGGCGGCCGGGCCGTGGTCAAGGCACAGGTGAAGACGGGAGGGCGCGGCAAGGCGGGCGGGGTCCGGCTCGTCGCCGACCCGGCCGCCGCCGAACTGACGGCCCGCCAGATGCTCGGCACGGCCATCAACGGCCACCGCGTCCGCACCCTGATGTTGGCCGAACCAGTCGACATCGCCGAGGAGTTCTACGTCTCCTACGTCCTGGACCGCGCGTCCGGCGGCTTCCTCGCCATCGCCTGCGCACAGGGCGGGGTGGACATCGAGGAGGTGGCCGCGCACCACCCGCAGGCCGTGGCGCGCATCCCGGTCGACCGGGCCGAGGGCGTCACCTCCACCAAGGCCGGCGAAATCGCGAGCGCCGCCGGGCTGCCGCCGCGGACCGCCGACGTCCTCGTCCGGCTGTGGCAGGTGCTGGTCGCCGAGGACGCCCTGCTGGTCGAGGTCAACCCGCTGGTGCGCACCGCCCAGGGGCACGTCCTCGCCCTCGACGGCAAGGTCACCCTGGACGACAACGCCCGCTTCCGGCAGGCACGTTGGGGCGACGAGGACACGGAGCAGCGCGATCCGCTGGAGACCGAGGCCGCCGCCCGCGGGCTCCACTACGTCAAGCTCGACGGCGAGGTCGGGATCATCGGCAACGGTGCCGGCCTCGTCATGTCGACCCTGGACGTGGTCGCCGGCTGCGGCGCCCGCCCCGCCGACTTCCTCGACATCGGCGGCGGGGCCTCGGCGGAGGTCATGGCCGACGCCCTCTCCGTTGTGCTCGCCGACCCCGCCGTGCGCAGCGTCCTCGTCAACGTCTTCGGCGGGATCACCGCGTGCGACACCGTCGCCGACGGCATCCTGGCGGCGGTCGACCGGGTCCGGCCCACCAAGCCGCTCGTCGTGCGCCTCGACGGCAACAACGCCGCGCGCGGCCGGGCGATCCTCGACGCACGGGCGCATCCGCTGGTCGAACAGGCCGCCACCATGGACGGCGCCGCCCGCCGCGCCGCCGAACTCGCCCACACCGCCTGAGGAGCCGGGACATGGCCATCCACCTCACCACGGAGAGCAGGATCCTCGTCCAGGGCATGACCGGCGCCGAGGGCATGAAGCACACCCGGCGGATGCTCGCGGCCGGCACGAACGTCGTCGGCGGGGTCAACCCGCGCAAGGCCGGCCGTACCGTCGACGTCGACGGGCACCCGCTGCCCGTCTTCGGCTCGGTCGCCGACGGCATGCGCGCGACCGGCGCCGACGTCAGCGTCGTCTTCGTCCCGCCGGCCTTCGCCAAGGCGGCCGTCACCGAGGCCGCCGACGCCCGGATCCCGCTGGCCGTCGTCATCACCGAGGGCATCCCGGTCCACGACACCGTCGCCTTCACCGCGTACGCGCGGCAGCGGGGCACGCGGATCATCGGACCCAACTGCCCCGGCCTGATCTCCCCGGGCCAGTCGAACGCGGGCATCATCCCCGCCGACATCGCCAAGCCCGGCCGTATCGGCCTGGTCTCCAAATCGGGCACCCTCACCTACCAGCTCATGTACGAGCTGCGCGACACCGGCTTCTCCACCTGTGTCGGCATCGGCGGCGACCCCGTCGTCGGCACCAGCCACATCGACTGCCTGGCCGCGTTCCAGGACGACCCCGACACCGAACTGATCGTCCTGATCGGGGAGATCGGCGGCGACGCGGAGGAACGGGCCGCCGCCTACGTCCGCGACCACGTCACCAAGCCCGTCGTCGGCTACATCGCCGGGTTCACCGCGCCCGAGGGCCGGACCATGGGCCACGCCGGCGCCATCGTCTCCGGCTCCACCGGCACCGCCCGCGCCAAGCAGGAGGCCCTGGAGGCGGCCGGGGTGCGGGTGGGCCGCACCCCCACGGAGACGGCCCGGGCGGTGCTGGAGACGCTGCGGAAGGGCTGAGCCGAGGCGCGCCCCACCCACGCGGCCACCCCCCCCGAACAGGTACCTCCCCGCCCCCTCCATCCCCGCGCAGCGAGAGCGGAGACCACGCATGTCACCCACCCTCACCCCGCAGCCCCCGACCCCTCCTCCGGTCGCACTCCTCAAACCCGGCACCTCCTACGCCGACGCCTGGCAGCGCTGTCTCACGGTCGCCCCCGAAGCCTTCCGGGAGCAGGGCGCCGGCAATCTGTGGGCCGGTGTCTGGCACCCCGACGGCCGGACCCTGCCCGCGACCACCCCGGTCGACGGCACCCCCATCGCCGGCGCGCCCCGCCTGGACGGCGACACCGCCCACCAGGCCGTACGCGCCGCCCTCGATCAGCACCGCGCCTGGCGCCACGTCCCGCTGCCCGAACGGCGGGCCCGCGTCGCCGCCACCCTGGGCGCGCTCGCCGAGCACCGCGAACTGCTCGCCCTGCTGCTCGTCTGGGAGATCGGCAAGCCCTGGCGGCTCGCGCTCGCGGACGTGGACCGGGCGATCGACGGCGTGCGCTGGTACGTCGACGGGATCGAACCGATGCTCGCGGGCCGGGCCCCGCTGGACGGGCCCGTGTCGAACATCGCCAGCTGGAACTACCCGATGAGCGTGCTCGTGCACGCCGCGCTCGTGCAGGCGCTGGCCGGCAACGCGGTCATCGCCAAGACCCCGACCGACGGCGGTGTGGCGTGCCTCACCCTCGCCGCGGCGCTGGCCGCCCGCGAGGGGGTGCCCCTGACCCTGGTCGGCGGCAGCGGCCGCGAGCTGAACCAGGCGCTGGTGCGGGCGCCGGAGATCGGCTGCGTGTCCTTCGTCGGGGGCCGCGACACCGGCGCGGCCGTCGCCACGGCCGTCGCTGACCTGGGCAAACGGCACGTCCTGGAACAGGAGGGCCTGAACACCTGGGGCATCTGGGACTTCTCCGACTGGGCGGCGCTCACCGCCGTCGTCCCCCGGCTCTTCGACTACGGCAAACAGCGCTGCACCGCCTACCCGCGCTTCGTCGTCCAGCGCTCCCTCTTCGACGCGTTCCTCGCCGCCTACCTGCCGGCGGTCCGGGCCGTCCGCGTGGGCCACCCGCTCGCCGTGGCGAACCCGGCCGATCCGCTCCCCGAGCTGGACTTCGGGCCCCTGATCAACGCGGCCAAGGCCAAGGAGCTGACCGACCAGGTGGCCGAGGCCGTCGACCGGGGTGCCGTACCGCTGCACCGGGGCCGGCCGGACGAGGCGCGCTTCCTGCCGGGCCAGGACACCTCCGCCTATGTCCACCCGGTCACCCTGCTCGCTCCGCCGCCGTCCTCCCCGCTGCACCACGCCGAGCCCTTCGGGCCCGTCGACACGATCGTCCTCGTCGACACCGAGGCCGAGCTGCTGGCCGCGATGAACGCGTCCAACGGCGCGCTGGTGGCCACGCTCGCCACGGACGACCGGGCCGCCTACGACCGGCTCGCCCCCCAGATCCGCGCCTTCAAGACCGGGCACGGCGTCCCGCGCTCCCGCGGCGACCGGGACGAGCTGTTCGGCGGGTTCGGCGCGTCCTGGCGCGGTGCGTTCGTCGGCGGTGAGCTCCTGGTCCGGGCGGTGACGCGGGGCGCGGCGGGGGAGCGGCTGCCCGGGAACTTCCCGGAGTACCAGCTCATGCCCTGACTCTCACGCTCGGCACACGGGATCTCGCGGACTGTATACCGTCGGCAATCCGGCGCCCTGCCTCGTCCCCGCGGACGGATACGCAGGTGAAACGCACTCCGAAACCTTGGTATTGTTGTCCATGTCGCCGCGCGGAACACACCCCGCAAGGCGGCAGACACCTGGTCCGGGTGGCGGAATGGCAGACGCGCTAGCTTGAGGTGCTAGTGCCCTTTATCGGGCGTGGGGGTTCAAGTCCCCCCTCGGACACTCACCGTAGCGATACGGAAGCGAGGACCTCGACCTGACGGTCGCGGTCCTCGCTCTGTTTCCGGCGGAGGCCGACTGGACGGGCTCAGCTCCCCGCGCAGTAGTTCATCAGCGTGTCGTGGTTCGCCTTGAACTGGTCGTAGATCGCCGGGTTGTCGATCTTCAGCAGCGTCTCGTCGTTGGCCCGCAGCGCGGAGTAGGTGTAGTTGTGGCTTCCGGTCCACACCAGCTTGCGGTTGGCGACCCCGTCGTACGTTCCTTGGATCAGCAGGTACTTGGAGTGCACCCCGATCTTGTAGGTGCCGTCGGGGCTGTTCTCGTAGCACTCCACCCGCTTGGTCAGCTTGCCGTAGAGGGTGTCCGTCACGGTCTGGCTCATGGAACCCGGCGCGCCGTCGGCCGCCAGGTAGACGGAGCACCCCGAGTTCACCAGGCTGACCAGCTTCTGGGCGACCTCGTCACGGCTGAAGAGGTTCATGCCGACGCGGATCTGGGTGCCTCCGGAGCAGCTGACGTTGTCCAGGATCAGCTTGACGGTGTCGGTGCTCGCGTCGTTGTTCCACGAGGTGCCGGACGCCTCGTGGCGCGGGAAGAAGTACGCCTTGTACGGGCCGGTGGAGCTGGCCAGCGTCTTGTAGTAGTCGCTGTTGCCCGACGAGGAGGAGCCGTAGGACAGCAGGTCCGAGAAGTACGACTGGTAGATGCCGTACAGGCCGGAGTCCGGGATCGTCACGGCGTTGTTGAAGTAGGTGGTGCGCTGCGACGTGGTCATGTTGTGCGAGGTCTGCACCACCACGTTGCTGGCGCCGCCCACGTTGGAGAACAGCCAGAACTTGTTGTGGTTGATCGCCGGATCGCCGGAGGTGAGCTCCCGGGTCCCGATGCAGCCGCGGGCGCTGGGGCAGGCCATCACCCACGACGACTGGGTGCGGTCGGTGCCCAGGCCGTCTCTCAGGGTGGCGTACTCGCCCCCGCTCATGGTGGTGGTGGTGTCGTCCACGATGATGCGGACCTTGACGCCTCGCGCCTTCGCGTTCACCAGCGCCTGGGCGGCCGTGTCGTCGGTGAACGTGTAGGCCGCGGCCGTGATCGACTCCCCGGCGGGGGTGGCGTCGATCAGGCTGACGATGTAGTCGCGGATCCGGTTCTGGTCGGCGGTGGTGCCCGACGGGTCGTTGAAGACGGCCGAGGTGGTCACCGTGACGGCGGCGTGGGCCGGGCTGGAGGCAATCAGGACGGTCGCGGGGAGCAGGGCGGCCGTCAGGGCCGCCCTCCACATCTTCGTCGGTCGACGCACAACGATCCCTTCGGGTGACGGGCCGGGTCTGAGCGTATGTCAGGAGCCTGCGACAGACTGCCCGTTCACTCCTGTCCGTGGCAACAGTCCGTACGCGGACTGCGCCCCGCGCCGTGCACCGCACGCCCGGTGCGTCCGCCGCGATGAAGGACCGTGCGCGCGGCCTTGCGCGCGGCTCGGCTGTTCTGCCCAATCCCTTGACGATCGCCTCTCCGGCCGGTTAACTCACGTCCTAAATTAAGTCATGAGTGCAATCCCCGAAGGGACCCGGGAGCCATGCGCAGGATCCGAGCCGCGGCCGTAGGCGCCGTCACCCTGTCTCTCGCCCTCGCGGCCACGGCCTGCGGAGGCGGATCGTCCACCGGCGGTGGGTCGAACGACTCGCCCAAGACGCTGACGTATTGGGCCTCCAACCAGGGTGCCAGTGTCGCCGTGGACAAGCAGGTGCTCCAGCCCGAGCTCGACAAGTTCGAGAAGCAGACCGGCATCAAGGTGAAGCTGGAGGTCGTGCCCTGGTCGGATCTGCTCAACCGGATCCTGACCGCGACCACCTCCGGCCAGGGCCCGGACGTGCTGAACATCGGCAACACCTGGAGCGCCTCCCTCCAGGCCACCGGCGGGCTGCTGTCGTGGGACGAGAAGAACTTCGCCAAGATAGGCGGCAAGGAGCGGTTCTCCGACACGGCTCTCGGCTCGACCGGCGTCCAGGGCAAGGACCCGGCCGCCGTGCCCCTGTACTCGATGGCGTACGCCCTCTACTACAACAAGAAGATCTTCGCCGACGCCGGGATCAGCAAGCCCCCGGCCACCTGGGACGAGCTCATCGCCGACGGCAAGAAGATCAAGGCCAAGGGCAAGTCCGTGCTCGGCGCCGAGGGCGCGAACCTGTCGGAGAACATCCACCACGTCTTCGTCTTCGCCAAGCAGCACGGCGCCGACTTCTTCACCGCCGACGGCAAGCCCGACTTCACCAACCCCAAGGTCGTCGAGGCGGTGAAGAGCTACGTCGACCTGATGGCCAAGGACGGGGTCATCCCGGCCGGCGACGCCGAGTACGCGCAGAACCAGTCCGTCAGCGACTTCGCCAAGGGCAAGCAGGCGATGCTGCTGTGGCAGTCCGCCGCCTCCAACCTCAAGTCCCAGGGCATGAACCAGGATGCCTACGGCGTCGCGCCGGTGCCGGTGATCTCCGGGGCGCCCGGCGCCGGCACCCAGGTCAACTCGGCGGTCATGGGCATCAACATCGCCGTCTTCAAGAACACGCACAACCTCGACGGCGCCACGAAGTTCGTGAAGTTCATGACCTCCGACGCCGAGCAGAAGATCCTGAACACGGCCTACACCTCCATCCCGCCGGTCAAGGCCGCCCAGGGCGACCAGGCGTTCAACGCGCCGGACACCGCCGTGCTGAGGGACACCCTCGCCAAGAGCGCCGCCGCGCTGCCGCAGGTGCCGGCCGAGTCGCAGTTCGAGACGGCGGTCGGTACGGCCGTCAAGGAGCTGTTCGCCGACGCCGCCGCCGGCCGCGCCGTGACCACCGGCTCGGTCAAGGCCAAGCTGGAGAAGGCCCAGCAGCAGATGCCGGCGGCCTGACGACCATGACGACCACCGCACTGAAGCAACCGGTGCGCGAGACGTCCCCCGGTGCGGCGCGCGAACCCCGCCGCCGCACCGGGCGGATCAGACGCGTCACCCTGCCGTACCTGCTCCTGCTGCCCGCCCTGCTCCTCGAACTCCTGGTCCACCTGGTGCCGATGGCGATCGGCATCGTGATGAGCTTCAAGCAGCTCACCCAGTTCTACATCCGCGACTGGGGCACCGCCCCCTGGAACGGCTTCGACAACTACAAGGTGTCGGTGGACTTCGACGCCCCCGTCGGCAAGGCGCTGCTCCAGTCCTTCGGCATCACCGTCGGCTTCACCCTGCTGTCGGTCGGCCTGTGCTGGCTGATCGGCACGGCCGCCGCCGTGTACATGCAGGACACCTTCCGGGGGCGCGGCCTGCTGCGCGCCCTGTTCCTGGTGCCGTACGCGCTGCCCGTCTACGCGGCCGTCATCACCTGGGTGTTCATGTTCCAGCATGACAACGGCCTGGTGAACCACGTGCTGCACGACCAGCTGCACCTCACCGACAAGCCGTCCTTCTGGCTCATCGGCGACAACAGCTTCTACGCCCTACTCACCGTGTCCGTCTGGAAGGGCTGGCCGTTCGCGTTCCTCATCGTGACGGCCGGACTCCAGAACATCCCCCGGGAGCTGTACGAGGCCGCGGCGCTGGACGGCGCCGGGATGTGGCAGCAGATCCGCCGCATCACCCTGCCGTCGCTGCGCCCGGTCAACCAGGTGCTGGTCCTGGTGCTGTTCCTGTGGACGTTCAACGACTTCAACACGCCGTACGTGCTGTTCGGCAAGGCCGCCCCCGAGGCCGCCGACCTCATCTCGGTGCACATCTACCAATCCTCCTTCGTCTCCTGGAACTTCGGCACCGGCTCGGCCATGTCCGTCCTGCTGCTGCTGTTCCTGCTCGTCGTGACGGGCGGGTACCTGCTGCTGACCTCGCGCGGACGGAGGGCTTCCGATGCATGACACGTCGCTCACGGCGCAGCGCAACTCGCCGATGGCGCCCCCGCGTTCGTTCCTGTGGTCGCGCCGGGTGTTCCTCACCCTGCTCGCCGGGTTCGTGCTGCTCCCGGTGTACGTGATGATCTCCAGCTCGCTGAAGCCGCTCTCCGACGTCACCGGCAAGTTCCGCTGGCTGCCCAGTGAGCTGACCATCCGGCCGTACATCGACATCTGGTCGACCGTGCCGCTCGCGAAGTACTTCATGAACTCGCTGATCGTGGCGGGCGCGGCGACCGTCTGCTCGGTGGTCATCGCCGTGTTCGCGGCCTACGCCGTCAGCCGCTACGACTTCCGCGGCAAGCGCGTCTTCACGGTCACCGTGCTGTCCACGCAGATGCTCCCGGGCATCCTCTTCCTGCTCCCGCTCTTCCTGATCTACGTCAACATCGGCAACGCCACGGGCATCGCCCTGTTCGGCTCCCGCGGCGGGCTGATCCTGACCTACCTCACCTTCTCGCTGCCGTTCTCCATCTGGATGCTGATCGGCTACTTCGACTCGGTGCCGCGCGACCTGGACGAGGCGGCGCTCGTGGACGGCTGCGGCCCGTTCGGCGCGCTGTTCCGGATCGTCGTACCGGCCGCGATCCCGGGCATCGTCGCGGTCGCCGTCTACGCCTTCATGACCGCCTGGGGAGAGGTGCTCTTCGCCTCGGTCATGACCAACGACACCACCCGCACCCTCGCCGTCGGCCTCCAGGGCTACTCCACGCTCTACGACGTCTACTGGAACCAGATCATGGCCGCCTCGCTGGTCGTCAGCGTGCCCGTGGTGGCCGGCTTCCTGCTGTTGCAGCGCTATCTCGTCGCGGGTCTGACGGCGGGAGCCGTCAAGTGACCCACACCCCTGATCCCGAAGGGACTTCCGTGTCCGAACCCATCGACCTCGCCGCCCTCCCGCACGACTTCCTGTGGGGCACGGCCACAGCGGCGTACCAGATCGAGGGGGCCGTCGCCGAGGACGGCCGCTCGCCCTCGATCTGGGACACCTTCTCCCACACCCCGGGGAAGATCGCGAACGGTGACAACGGCGACGTCGCCTGCGACCACTACCACCGCTGGCGCGAGGACATCGGCCTGATGCGGCAACTCGGGGTCGACGCCTACCGGTTGTCCGTGGCCTGGCCGCGGGTGGTCCCGGGGGGCACCGGCCCGGTGAACCCCAAGGGACTGGCCTTCTACGACGAGTTGGTGGACGCGCTGCTGGAGGCGGGCATCACCCCGTCCGTCACGCTCTACCACTGGGACCTGCCGCAGGTGCTCCAGGACCGCGGCGGCTGGCCGGAGCGGGACACCGCCCTGGCGTTCGCCGAGTACGCCTCCGTCGTCGCCGAACGCCTCGGCGACCGCGTCAAGCTCTGGGCCACCCTCAACGAGCCGTCCTGCTCGGCCTGGATCGGCCACCTCGAAGGCCTCATGGCGCCGGGCTGGACCGACCTCACCGCCGCCGTCCGCGCCTCCTGCCACCTGCTCCTCGGCCATGGCCTCGCCACCCAGGCGGTCCGCGCCGCCGCCCCCGGCGCGCAGGTCGGCATCGTCAACAACCTCTCCACCGTGCACCCGGTCACCGACCGCCCCGAGGACCTGGCGGCGGCCCGCCGGCACGACGGCCACGTCAACCGCTGGTGGCTCGACCCGGTGCACGGCCGCGGCTTCCCCGCCGACATGGTGGAGACCTACGGCGTCGAACTGCCGGTGGACGACGCCGACCTGGCCACCATCGCCGCCCCGCTCGACTGGCTCGGCCTGAACTACTACTTCCCGGCGTACGTCGCCGACGACCCCGAGGGGCCCGCTCCGTACGTCCGTTCCGTCCGCCGCGAGGGCGTCCCGCGCACCGGCATGGACTGGGAGATCGACGCGTCCGGCATCGAGACGCTGCTGCTGCGGCTCACCGAGGAGTACGGCGCCCGGAAGATCTACGTCACCGAGAACGGCTCCGCCTACCCGGACGTGGTCCGCCCCGACGGCAGCATCGACGACCCCGAGCGCCAGGAGTACCTGGAGCGCCACCTCGCCGCCTGCGCCTCCGCCGTCCGCAAGGGCGCCCCGCTGGCCGGCTACTTCGCCTGGTCGCTGCTGGACAACTTCGAGTGGGCGTACGGCTACGACAAGCGGTTCGGCCTGGTCCACGTCGACTACCGCACCCAGGTCCGCACGATCAAGGGCAGCGGTCGCCGGTACGCGGACATTGTCCGCGTCCACCGCGGCCAGACACGCCGGGCCGCCTGAGCCCGGCCCGGACGGCCGGTGGACACGACCGGGGAGTTCGTGTCCACCGGCCCGCCCCGCACACCCTCCCCATGCCTGTCATGTACGTGACAAAGATCAGCAAGCGCACCTCCACCCCCACAAGGAGAGCCGCATGCCCAGCCGCATCCCCCGCACCCTGCTCGCCGCCCTGGCCACCACGGCCCTGCTCTGCTCCGGTCCGGTCCTGGCCGGACCCGCCGCCGCGGCCCCCGCCGCCGTCGGCTGGGACACCGACCGCGCGGCCACCGCCTACGCGGTGAACCCCGCGGCCGTCACCGCCTCCGGCAGCGAGAACGCCGGCACCGCGCCCGGCCTCGCCTTCGACGGCGACGGCGCCACCCGCTGGTCCAGCGACTTCGCCGACGACGCCTGGATCCGCGTCGACCTCGGCTCGGTGATCCGCGTCGACCGCGTCGTCCTCGACTGGGAGGCCGCCTACGGCAAGCGCTACGTGCTGGAGGCGTCCCGCAACGGCACCGACTGGACACCCTTCTACACCGAGACCGCGGGCACCGGCGGCTCGGTCACCGCGCACACCTACCCCCAGGAGGTCACCGGCCGCTACGTCCGCCTGCGCGGCCTCGAACGCGCCACGCCGTACGGCTACTCCCTGTGGAACTTCAAGGTCTACGGCGGCGAGCCCGCACCCGCGTCGACCACCCGCACCAACCTCGCCCTGAACCACCCGGCGTACTCGAACTACTACCAGCACGCCGGGAACTCGCCCGCGTTCGTCACCGACGGCGGCTGGCCCGCCAACCTCAAGGACGACGCGACGCGCTGGTCCAGCGACTGGAACGCGGACCGCTGGGTCTCGGTGGACCTGGGCGCCCCGTCGGTCGTCTCCTCCGTCGACCTCTACTGGGAGGCGGCCTACGCCGTCGACTACCAGCTCCAGATCTCCGACGACAACCGCACCTGGCGCACGGTCTACCAGCCCTCGGCCGCCGACGTGGCCGCCCGCCGCGCCAACGTGAAGTCCCCGGCCGAGGCCGTGGGCCTGCACGACACCATCACCCTCCCCGCACCGGTCACCGGCCGCTACGTCCGCATGCTCGGCAAGGAGCGCCGCTCCTTCTACAACCCGGCCCCCGCCACGGCCCAGTTCGGCTACTCCCTGTACGAGTTCCAGGTCTGGGGCACCGGCGGCAGCGCCTCCGCCGCCTACCCGGCCCTGCCCGCCGACCAGCCCGGCACCTACCGCACCACCTTCTTCGACGACTTCACGACCGCCTCGCTCGACCGCTCGAAGTGGCGAGTGGTGCGCACCGGCACCGAGATGGGCCCGGTCAACGGAGAATCCCAGGCGTACGTCGACTCCCCGGACACCATCCGCACCGAGAACGGCGAGCTGATCCTGCGGGCGAAGTACTGCAAGGGCTGCACCCGGGCGGGCGGCGGCACCTACGACTTCACCTCCGGCCGAGTCGACACCAACACTCGTTTCGACTTCACCTACGGCAGGGTCAGCGCCCGGATGAAACTGCCCGTCGGCGACGGGTTCTGGCCGGCGTTCTGGCTGCTCGGCAGCAACGTGGACGACCCCTCCGTCTCCTGGCCGGCCTCCGGCGAGACCGACATCATGGAGAACATCGGCTACCCCGACTGGACCAGCACGGCCCTGCACGGCCCCGGCTACTCGGCCGACGGCAACATCGGCGCCCGCCAGACCTACCCGGGCGGCGGCACGGCCGACCAGTGGCACACCTACGCGGTCGAGTGGACCCCGACGGCGCTGCGGTTCTTCGTCGACGACCGCCTGGTCCAGGAGACGACCCGCAACAAGGTCGAGTCCACCCGGGGCCAGTGGGTCTACGACCACAACCAGTACGTCATCCTGAACCTCGCCCTCGGCGGCGCCTACCCGGCCGGCTGGAACAAGGTCACCACCCCCTACTGGGGCCTGCCGCAGTCCAGCGTGGACCGGATCGCGGGCGGGGGAGTGCAGGCGGAGATCGACTGGGTGCGGGTGGAGCAGAAGGGGTGACCGGACGCATCCAGGACTGCGGCACGCTTGGATGACGGGCCGTGCAGGACCGAGGGGTCGGCGATGGATCTGGTACTCGACCCGCCGCGCGGAGTGGCGCCGGTCCTGCGTGCGGGACGTGCGACACGTCGCAGCCGGAGCACCCGGTGCTCGCCGGTGTGTCGCTCGGCTTCACCCGGCAGACCTCACAGCGTTGACCTCACACGCCCGCCTCCGCCAGGAACGGGCTGGGCTTGCCGTACCAGGACACGTACAGGCTGTCGCGGGCCCGGGTGCAGGCGACGAAGAGCAGGCAGCGTTCGGACATCAGGTCCGTCTCGTGCTGCTGGGCGTCCACCTCCGGCGGGGTGACCGCCTTCGGGAACGGCAACGCGTCCTCATGGGCGCCGATGACCGCCACACAGCGGAACTCAAGGCCCTTGAACGAGTGCATGGTCCCGACCCGCACCGTCGGCGCGTCCCCGGTCGCGGCGTCGGCGGTGCGCAGGGTGGCGGCCGGGACACCGGCGTCCTTCAGGCGCGCCACCGCCTTCGCGCACGTCTTGTTGAAGCGGGCGCTGACGCCGATCTCCCCGGCGCCGACGCCCGCGTCCAGCCACGCCCGCACCCGGGCGACCAGTGCGTCCAGTTCGGCCTCCTCCGTCTCCGCCGCGTGAACGGTGGGCCCGTCGCCGTGGAGGGCGGAACGGTAGCCGAGCAGGGTCTCGTTGCGGTTCTCGTCCTCCAGCTGGGCGATCGGGCGGCCGATCAGCAGCGCCGTGGACCAGCGCAGGATCTCCTGCGTGCTGCGGTAGTTCTTGCGCAGCTTCACCGACCGCCCGGTCACCTTGATCCCGAGCGACTTGAGGGACACCTTGGAGTCGTAGATGCGCTGGTGCGGGTCGCCCGCGATGAACAGGTCGTCCGGGCGGGCGGGGACGGCGGCGCGCAGCAGCCGCCACTGCACCGGGTGCAGGTCCTGCGCCTCGTCCACCACGACGTGCCGGTACCGCGGCCCGCTCTCCGCCAGCAGCCGTGCCGCCTCCGCGCACGTCTGGAGCCAGGTGCGGCACCCGTCCGCCGCGAGGCCGGCCGTGAACCGCTCGACCGTCCGCCAGACCAACGGCCGCTCGGCCGCCGCGAGCCGGCTCCCGCGTCCCCGCCGGTCCGCCGCCTCGTACTCGGCCAGGGTCCTGATGTCCTGGGCCAGGATGACGTGCCGGTACTCCTGGGCGAGGAACTGCGCGCTGCCGGTGAAGCCCGTCGCCTCGGCGGCCCTGCCCCAGCGGCTCTCCTCCTCGTTGTCCGGCAGTGGCCGCAGCGTCACCGCGCCCGGGGCCTCGGCGACGACGCGGGCGGCGAAGCCGTCCACCGTCGAGATGTCCACCCGCTCCCGCAGCGCCGGGTCGTCCACCAGGGAGTCCAGGCCCGAACGGAGCGCGCTGACGAGGGCGTTGGTGTAGGTGGTGAGCAGGACGCGGTCGCCGTCGCGCAGGTACCCCAGCAGGTGCTTGACCCGGTGCAGGGCGACGACGGTCTTGCCGGTGCCCGGCCCGCCGGTGACCTGGGCGGGCCCCGCGTAGGACGCCCGGTAGGCCACCTTCCGCTGGGAGGGGTGCAGGAAGACCCGCCAGGCCGCGAACGGCTTCTCCAGGATGTCCCGCAGTTCCTCGGACGCCGTGACCAGTGCGATGCGGGCCCGGCTGTGCCGGATCGCCGTCTCGAAGTCCC
Organism: Streptomyces corchorusii; assembly: GCF_001514055.1. NCBI lineage: Bacteria > Bacillati > Actinomycetota > Actinomycetes > Kitasatosporales > Streptomycetaceae > Streptomyces > Streptomyces corchorusii. The sequence continues at coordinate 439,547 of NZ_KQ948352.1, forward strand.
GGGTGTCCACCGGCTGTGCCGACGCCTGGAGCGCGGGCGCCACGATGTCCTGCCAGACCTCCTCCACCGTGCAGCCCGCGGCGAGGTACTGGAGCACCTCGCGTTGGTCCTGCGGCAGCAGCGGCGCGAAGACCTCAAGCTGTTCCTGGTCGACGAGCGACCGGGCCTGCCGCAACGTCTCGTCGTCGATGCCGAGCGCCTTCAGGTCCCCGTCGGAGAACTTCCCGAACAGCCGCTCCTTCGACGAGTCCTCCGCCACCCGCTCGTACGCCGGCGTGAGCTCGTCCAGGGTCGCCGCGTCCCGGATCTCGACGGCCCGCGTCACCTCGTTGATGCTGGACCTCTGCTTCTTCGCCCAGGCGATGGCCTTGTCGTGCTGCATGACCCGCAGCAGCACGAAGGTGTCCCCGGAGGCCGGGGCGAGGACCACACCGCGCCAGAACTGGTCGATGCGGATGGTCCGGATCTGCCTGTCCCGCGCGTTCGTCAGGCTCTCCAGCTTCAGCCCCTGGTCCTTGAAGAGCTGGTCGAGGGTGAGCCGGCCGAACTTCTCCCAGGCGTCCAGCACGCCCTTCCTCACCGGGGGCTGGAGCTTGGGGAGCTCGGCGAAGAAGCCGATGTCGAAGGCGAGCTGGGGCATGCGGGAATCTTAGAGGCCGCGCGGGCGGGGTCCCGGCAACAGCCCAGGCGGCCCCCGGCGATCAGAGAGGCGCGACGCTCCATGACGAACGGTGCGGATCCGTGCTCGCGCTCCCACGAGGGGCTGGGTCGGCCGGTCCGTACCACGGCCCGCATCCCGGACCGGTGAGCCGGTGGTTCCGGCCCAGTGGCGTCTGCATCACGGCATGTGCGGCGGAAGTGGGCGTAGGACGCGCGGGTTACGCGTCGCTGCCGTGTTCCCCGGCCGGCTGGGACGCCCGTGCGTCGGCTGTCTCCAGCAGACGCAGCGCGGGTGTGTTGATGGCTTGGGGCGTCCCCTGGCGGTCGTACCGGAAGAGGGAGATGCCGTGCTTCGAGGCCCAGGCGATGGCCGGCGGGGTGTAGCCGGCCATGGAGAAGAACAAGGCCTCCTTCTCCTTGGCGGTGGCGACGCCGTGGAGTTGCTGGACGGTCGGGCGGGTGGTGGGGCTGCCCTCCATCTTCACCTGTGCCAGGCCCCGTTCGGAGATGACGTCGATTCCCTCGTCGGCGCCGACGGGCGTGGCCACGGCATCGGTGAAGCCCAGGTACCGCATCCAGTCGACGGCGACGAGTTCGGATTCTCGCGCGGTGCGGATCAGCCGTGGCTCGGGCCGGCCGGCCGGGGGCGAGGCCGGTGCGGGGAGGGCCGCGGCCTCATCCCGGGCCGCAAGGGCGATCGGCAACTGGGGGTTGTCGAGGAAGGAGAAGAGCAACTCTCCGACCCGCAGTCCCCAGCCCTCGGTCACATCACCGGGATCGGGGTCGTACCGGTAGGACGTGCCCTTGTCCGACACGGCCGCCGAGCGGTCGGTGAGGATCAGCAGCGCCCGGCGCTTCCCGGTCCCAGTGGTCACCGCCAGGGCGATGCACAGGATGCGCTCGTCGACGGCGAGATGCCTTCGCGCGAGCCGTTCCGCCTCGGCCTGGACGCGTGGGTCGCGTGCCGCGCTGGTCCTCGACAGGCAGTACGCGATCGCCTCCTCCTGCGGCGCCCCACGCTCCGGCAGGCCGTCGAGCAGCTGACGTACCGCGCGCCGCAGTGCCCGGGCCGCCTCGGCCGCCTCGCGTGCGAGAGCGTCCTGCCGCTCCTGCTCGCGCTTCTGCTCGGCACGTGCGGCCTTCCTCTCGCGGATCTCGGCCTGTCGGGCCGCTTCGGCCTCGTTCCGGGCGGTGTTGCGCCGGCCCGCCGGGGTGGCGTTGAGGACCCGCACGGCGGTTGCCGCGACAGCGGCAACCGCCAGCGCGATCAGCGGGACGACATCGGAGAAGAACAGCCCGATGAGCGCGACGAGGAACGCGACGACGCCCAGGGCCGCGAGCAGGAGCTGAGCCGTCTCCACCCGGGCATCCACCGGTGGGCGCCGCACCGTGTTCCTGCCGCCGTCGGTGGCCGGGGCGTCGCCGGCAGGGGTGCCGGTGGCCGGGGCGTCGTCATCCGGGGACTGCGGGGCCGCAGCCGCCCGGCCGGATCCTGGACAGGCCTGCCCTCCCACCTTGTGGGAGACGATGACTCCCTTGCCCATGGGCAGTTGTAGCCGACAGACCGAGCATGTGCCGAGTCCCACCGCTTCCCCCCGTACCCCTTGCCGTGAAGTGAGCAGACTGTAACCGATCCGGACAGCGACGGGAGTACCTGCCGTCGTCGGGACGAACGCGGGCAGTTCCCGGCAACGGGGCCTGCGCCGGCCGCGGCAGCCGCGACAGCGGTGCCTCGCTTCACGCGGGACAGCCGGACCCGTCGCCGCCGAGGTCCAGACGGATCACGGCCAATGTCTCGGCCACTTCGGCGGTCAGTTCGTCGTCCGGGCCGAACACCAGGCACAGGTCCGCGTGCAGCGGGTCCAGGACGTCGAAGGCGTCCGTCGTCCGCCCCTGCGCGAGCAGCAGCATGCCGATGTCGCGGCGCAGTTCCACCGCGTTCTCGCTCGCGTCGCCGTCGACGGCGCGGACGGCGTCGAGGACGTCGTTCAGTCCGGCCAGCGCCTCGGTCACCTGGCCGAGTTCGCCGCGGCAGCGGGCCGCCTGGGCCCGGCTGTTCAGCGCGTCCTCGCTGCCCGGCCCGCCGACCCGCGCGAAGGCGTCGGCGAGCGCCTCGAACTCGGGCAGCGCGGCCCGGTGGTCTCCCGCCAGCTGACGGCTGACCGCCCGCCACGTGCGCAGCCGCAGCACCGCCTTGTTGTCCGAGCCGAGGGCGCGCGCGGCCGGCCCGATCAGCTCGTCCACCACCTCGGCGGCCTGTGCGTACCGCTCCTCCTCCATCAGGGCGAGGTAGTGCTCATGGACCTCGCGGATCTGCTCCCGCAGCGCCTCCCGCTCGGCCGCGGGTACGACCGGCGGCGCGTCGGGCGCGGCGGCGGCGGGCCGCACGCTCCCGGCGCCGACGCGGGAACGGGGGGCGTAGGGGCGGCGGAAGATCCCGGTCGGGTCGGGCGTCCCCGCGGGCCCCGCCTCCTCGGGCGCCGGCTCCTCTCCCGGCGCGGGCAGGAACGGCCGCAGCCGCTCGTACACCTCCTGCACGTCCGCCGGACGCGCCTCGGGGGCCTTGCGGAGCAGGTCCAGGACCAGCTCCTCCAGGGCCTCCGGTACGTCGGCACGGAGCTGCCGCAGGGGCGTCGGTGCCGCGTTGACGTGCTGCGTCATCAGCTGGAACTCGCTGTCCCCGGCGAACAGCGGGCGCCCGCAGAGCAGTTCGTGCAGCACACAGCCCAGCGCGTACAGGTCGGTGCGCGGCGTGACCCGGCCGCCGCGCACCTGTTCCGGCGCCATGTACTGGTGCGTGCCGATGGGGCTGCCCGTCGAGGTCAGCTTGGTGACGTCCGTCCGGAGGATCGCCGCGATGCCGAAGTCCAGCACCTTCACCGTGCCGTCCCGCGCGATGAGGACGTTGCCCGGCTTGAGGTCGCGGTGCACCACCGGCACGTCGTGCGCGTACGACAAAACGGTCGCCACCTGCGCCGCCACGGCCACCGCCCAGCTAACCGGGAGCGGCCGGTCCGGGCGCACGTACGCGGTCAGCGGCACGCCGTCGACCAGTTCCATCACCAGGAACAGCCGCTCGTACGACGCCCCGAGCACCGCGTCGTACACCTGCGGCACGCCCGGGTGCCGGATCCGCGCGGTGATCCGCGCCTCGCGCCGGAACCGCTTCTCGAACTCCTGCGCCGCCTGCGGCGACGTCACGGCCTGCGGGCGGATCAGCTTCACGGCGACCGGCCGGTCCAGCACGGCGTCGTAGCCGCGCCAGACGTCCCCCATCCCGCCATGGCCGAACCGCTCCAGCAGCTCGTACCGTTCCGCGATCCGCCGTACGTCCGGCACCTGGCCCCCGCCCCCGTCGCGTGTCCGAAGTGATCCTTCGATGTGGTTGGTGATCAGTTTCGCGGGCGGGGGATCCGTCCGTCCAGCGCCGTCAGATGTCCTCCAGGCCCGCTTCCCGGCGGATCATCCGCCAGGCCGCCCGGCGGGCGCTGCGGTCGAGGCCGGACTTGAAGTCCCGGTCCGTACCGAAGTACCGCTTGCCGAGCGTGTCGATCGTGGAGACGTGGTCCATCATGTTCTCCTCGAACTTCTTGTCGAAGACGATGCCGAAGTTCTCCTCGTCGTTGACGAGGGCGGCGGCCCGGACCTTCGGGTCCTCCTTGGTGGCGTTGAACGCCGGGAGGACGTCCTGCTCGGTGAACTCCGTACCGAACTTCGCGTTGAACCTCTCGATCAGCTCGGACAGCAGGGACGTCTCCGGGTCTCTGGCGCCGCCCGCCCCGTCGCCGAAGCCCTTGAGCTCGGCGGGCCCGTCGGCGGAGAGCGACACGTCGACCTCGCCGGTCTTCTCGACCCGCAGGTGACTGAGGTCCACCTCGCCTATGTCGACCCCGCCGTCCGCCCGGCGCGGCAGGCGGTTGAGCAGGTGCCGTCCGTACAGGTACAGCCGCTCCAGCTCGGGGTCGTGGTACGGGACGATCTGCGCGAGGAAGCCGTACTTGCGGACGTAGTCGTGGAGATGGGTCCGGAACTCCTCGGCCGTCTCGACGTCGTCCTCCTCCTGGCTGTCCAGCAGCGCGGTGAACCGGGTGACCGCGGGGGAGAGCAGCCGGTACAGCTCGGCGTGCAGCTTCTCCCACGTGGACGGGGAGCCGCCGGCCCTCTCCTGCGCCTCGAAGTACGCGGCGACGAACGCGTCCATGTCCTGCTCGGAGACGACCGGGGCGGACATGACGCGGCTCTGGGCCGTGTAGAGCAGGTTCGGATCGGAGGGCAGGGTGTGCGCCTGCTCGAAGTACGGGCGGAAGGCGTCCCGGATGTCCTCGGCCTCGTTGACGAAGTCCAGGACGGCGAGGTCGGCCTGCGACTTGCGCTCGGCGGTGCGGTTGAGGCGGGAGAGGGTCTGCACGGCGGCGATGCCGGTCAGCGTCTTGTTGACGTACATGGTCGTCAGCAGCGGCTGGTCGAAGCCGGTCTGGTACTTCTCGGCGACGACGAGGATCCGGTACTCCTGCTGCCCCTTGCCGCCGGCCTTCGCGGCCTTGTCGTCGGCGCGGGTGTAGCCGAACGCCTTCGGCAGCGCGCTCTCGGGGAGACCGCCGTTCTCCTTGCTCTCGGTGGTCTCCTCGCCGTCGATGGTGAGGGACCCGGAGAAGGCGACCAGGACACCCAGGTCCGGGTAGGCGGCGTCGTACCCGCGGTCGGCGATGTAGCTGCGGATGGCGCGGGCCGTCCGTACGGCGGAGTGGCGGGACGCCGTGACCACCATGGCCTTGGCGCGCCCGCCGAGCCGGCCGCGGGTGTGGGCGACGAAGTGCTCGACGATCACCTGGGCGTGCTGGGACACCGTGTGCTCGTGCATGAGCGCGAACCGGGCGAGCAGGCTGTTCGCCCGGGAGGGGTCGACCTCCTTCTCGTCGCGGTTGAGGTTCGCGAGCTTCCAGTAGGTGGTGTACGTGACGTAGTTGCGCAGCGGGTCGAGGATGAAGCCCTCCTCGACGGCCTGGCGCATGGAGTAGGTGTGGAAGGGGCGGTAGACCGCCTTGCCGTCCTCCACGTCCCGCGTGCCGAAGAGTTCGAGCGTCTTCGCCTTGGGCGTGGCGGTGAAGGCGAAGTAGGAGAGGTTGGCGGCGCGGGAGCGTGCGACCGCCTTCGCCCTCAGCTTGTCGTCCACGGTGAGCGTGGTCGCGCCCTCGTCGTCCGAGTCGGCGTCCAGGCCGAGGTCGCGCAGGGCGGACTTCACGGCGGTGGCCGCGTCGCCCGACTGGGAGGAGTGCGCCTCGTCCACGACGATCGCGAAGCGGGTGCCCTTGATCTCGGTGGGGTTGCGCTTGACGTAGTCCAGCAGCGCCGGGAACGAGTGCAGGGTGACGGTGACGATCTTGCCGGTGTCCCGGGACAGGGCGCGGGCGAGCTGTTCGCTCTTCGCCCCGTGCTTCTCGTCGACCTTCACGACCAGGCCGTCGGTCTGCGAGAAGCCGCCGACGGTCTCCCGGAGCTGGGCGTCCAGGTTGCGGCGGTCGGTGATGACGATGACCTTGTCGAAGACGGGCTCGCCCGGCGTGATGCGCTGGTCGGCGACGGCCTCGGGGTCGAGGGCGGCCGGGTCGGTGCCGGCGTGCAGGTCGCTGAGCCGGTGGGACAGCCAGCCGATGGTGTTCGACTTGCCGGAGCCGGCGGAGGCCATGATCAGGTAGTTCTGGCCGGCGCCGTGGGTGGCCGCGTGCGCGGTGAGCCTCCGGACGACGTCCCACTGGTGGAAGCGGGGGAAGACCGTCGTCCTGGTGGTGCCGCCGCCGGGCGTCCTGTGCTTCTGCTGGTGCACGAAGCGCTGGAGGAGGTCGAGCCAGTTGTCCCGCTGCCAGACCTGTTCCCACAGGTAGGAGGTGGCGTACGTGCCGTGGGCCGTGGGCGCCGGATTGCCGGCCCCGCCGGGCCGGCCAGGACCGTTCGAGCCGGTGTTGAAGGGCAGGAACCGGGTGGCCCTGCCACGCAGCCGGGTGGTGACGAAGACCAGGTCCGGGTCGACGGCGAAGTTGGCGACGACCCGCCGCGTGAAGATCGGCTCGGTCGGGTCGCGGTCGGTCCGGTACTGCTCCTTGGCCTGCTCGACGCCCTGACCGGTGAGCGGGTTCTTCAGCTCGGCCGTGGCCACCGGGATGCCGTTGAGGAACAGGGCCAGGTCGAGACGGCGGCCCCGGTCGGCCTGCTTGGTGGCGTAGGGGAGTTCCCGGACGACGGTGAGGCGGTTGGCGCGGTAGCCGTCGAGGACGGAGTCGGCGGAGACGAGGTTGGGCTTGAAGTGGGCGACGCGGAACCGCACCCCGCGGTCCTTGACGCCGTTGCGGAGGACATGGAGGAGACCGTCGTCGGCGATGGCCCGGTCCAGGCGCTGCGCGAAGCCGCGCCGGGCCTCGCGTGAGTCACCCCCGTAGACGGTGAGCAGCTCGCTCCACTCGTCGGGTTGCGTCTCGTCGATGAAGGCGAACAACTCGTCGGTGTCGAGCCCGAGATCGGCCCGGTAGCCCTCGGGTTCCGCCTCCCGCCAGCCGCGCTCGCACAGGGCGGCGACGATGGCCGACCCGAAGGAGGACTCGTCGTGCACGGGGCTCATGCGGCCACTCCCGCGGTTGCGGTGGGGCCGGCGGCGGACACGTCGAACTGGCCGGTCACGGCGGCGGTGACGAGGGACTGGCGGCGCTCCCTGAGGAGCTCCTGCTGGCGTCGCACCCGGTCGGTGAGCGCGTCGAACCGGGCGTTCTGCCGGCGGATCTCCCGGACGATCCGCTCCTGTTCCTCGACGGGCGGCAACGGGACGCGCAGCATCTGGAGGTCGGGAACGTAGATCGTCTTGTGGGTGGACCCCATGGCCAGGCGCCCCAGGAGATCAGGCCGCATGGCCCGCAGGCACCACAACAGGTAGTGCGGGACCAGGCGGGGTCCACAGGTCCACGTCACGAAGTCCTGACTCGTGGCCATGTCGAGGCCCATGATCCCCGAATAGCCGGCCGAGGCCGTGCGGCACAGGAACACGGTCCCCTTCGGGTGCAACTCGGCCGCCGAATGGGCGAGTCCGAGTTCACTGATCTTCTCCCGGGTCTCGTGGACCTCCTCGACGCGGTCGTCCCGTACCTGCTTGACCTCGCCCGTGGTGATCCACGGGATGGTGCAGTCGGTCCACCACTCCGGATGGGAGCGGCTGGGGGTGTGGCCGCTGCCCATACGGGCCAGCAGCCCCAGGCGCACCTCCTGCCAGGCCGCGGGGACGGTGTCGAGCCAGGGCAGCGTCGACGTCCGGCGGTGAGCGTGCGCACTGCCGGACACGGCCGCCACCACACCCGCCGAACGGCGCTCCGCGAGAAGCTCCAGTTCGCGCCGCAGGACGCGTTCGAGCGTGTCGATGCGACCGGTCTCGGCGTCGAGGTAATCGGCGATGCGGATCTGCGCTTCCCTGGGCGGGACCGGGATCGGAACCCCGGCGAGGTCCTCCTTCGTGACGTGCACCATGCCGATCATGCCGCTGGTGAGCCGGCGCTCGATCCAGTGCGTGGCCGCCTTGAGGGCCCAGTAGAGCCATCGCGGGTCACAGCCGTGGACCCCGACCTTGAAGATGTGCTGGTTCAGGTAGTGCTTGCCGGGTGCGGCCCACAGGTACGGGCCGAACGAGGTCCCGGGGTTCCCGGACCAGGAGAACAGCAGGTCCCCCGCCTCCACGCGGTACTTGTCGGGCAGGGACAGGGCGGAGCGGTTGAAGTGGGGCGACCCGTTCAGGTTCTCGATCCGGACGATGGGGGTGCCCTCGTCGGAGCGGTCCGCTGAGTTGAACACGTAGCCGTTCGTGAGCGTGGCCAGGTACCTCAGCGGGACGATGTCCCAGGTGTCCGGCGTGGCGCCACCACCGTACGGAAGCCGGGCGTGCGTCATTCCGTGACCTCCCCCAGCAGTTCCTGGATCTCGGCCTCCAGCGCCTTGAGATCCGCGTCGATCTCGGCCAGCGATCGCGGCGGCTCGTACACGTAGAAGTGCCGCGTGAACGGGATCTCGTACCCGACCTTCGTCTTGTCGTGGTCGATCCACGCGTCCGGCACGTGCGGGTGCACCTCGCGGGCCAGGTACTCCTCGACGTCCTCGCCCAGCGGTACGTTCTCGTAGTCCCGCAGTTCCGGGTCCGGCTCCGGGGCGCCCTTGACGAGCTGTACCTCGCCCTCCGGGTCCCGCACCCCGATCAGGTCCCGCAGCGCCTTGTTGAACGGCGCCCCGGTCGGCCACGTCCCGCCGGCCCGCACCACCGCGTCCTTCAGCGCGAGCCAGGCCTCCTGCTTCGTGCCCCAGCCCGTGCCCGCCAGGGACTTGACGGCGTCGGCCAGCGCCGGAGCCTGCGGCAGCCGCTGGATCACCTTGGACGTCTCCAGCGCCGCCGCCGTCTCCTCCGTCACCTCGAACCGCAGCCTGAGCGGGCGCTCCACGGTGATCCGCCGGTAGCCGAAGTCCTCGTTGGAGAAGACCCGCACCTTGCCGTGCAGCGGGTGCTCCGGGTCGTCCGCCACGGCCAGGGCCTCGCCGTACAGCCTGACCACCGTGGCGATGTGGTCCCTGCCCAGCTCCTTGCGCTTGTCGCCCAGGGACTTGCGCATCTTCTGCCACTGGTCGCGGGCGTCCAGCAGCACGACCCTCCCCTTGTGGTCCGGGTTCTTGCGGTTGGTCAGGATCCAGAAGTACGTCGCGATGCCCGTGTTGTAGAAGAGCTGGTCCGGCAGGGCGACGATGCCCTCCAGCCAGTCGTTCTCCAGGATCCAGCGGCGGATCTCCGACTCACCCGATCCCGCCGCGCCCGTGAAGAGCGGCGAGCCGTTGAAGACGATCGCCAGGCGCGAGCCGCCCCCGCCGTTCACGTCCACCGGCTTCATCTTGGAGACCATGTGCTGGAGGAACAGCAGCGAGCCGTCGTTGATGCGCGGCAGCCCCGCGCCGAAGCGCCCGGCCTCGCCCAGCGCCTTGTGCTCGTGCTCCACCTCCTCCTTGACCTTCTTCCACTCCACGCCGAACGGCGGGTTCGCCAGCATGTAGTCGAAGGTCCTGCGCGCGTGACCGTCGTCGGAGAAGGAGTTGCCGAAGGCGATGTTCTCCGGGTCCTGGCCCTTGATCATGAGGTCGGACCGGCAGATGGCCCAGGACTCCGGGTTGAGCTCCTGCCCGTACACCTCCACCGTGGCGTCCGGGTTGAGCTCCTTGATGAGGTCGTCCATCGCGGAGAGCATGCCGCCCGTACCGCAGGCCGGGTCGAGCACCGTGCGCACCGCACCCGGCAACTGCAACGCGTCGCCGTCCGGGGCGACCAGCAGCCGCACCATGAGCTGGATGACCTCACGCGGGGTGAAGTGCTCACCGGCCGTCTCGTTGGACTGCTCGGCGAAGCGGCGGATCAGCTCCTCGAAGATGTAGCCCATGTTGTGGTTGGGCACGACCTCGGGCCGCAGGTCCAGGTCCGTGAACTTGCCGATGACCTGGTAGAGCAGCCCGGCGCCGTCCAGCCGCTTGATCTGCTGGGCGAACTCGAAGCGGTCCAGCACGCCCCGCGCGTTGTCCGAGAAGGCCCCCACGTACACCTGGAGGTTCGCCGTCGCGTTCTGCGGGTCCGCCGCGATCTTCCGCAGCGTCAGGCGGGAGGTGTTGTAGAAGGAGTGGCCCGAGGCACGGCGCAGGAAGCGGTCGGGGTCGATCCCGCTGTCCCTGTGCTGCTCCGCCAGCTCCGCGACCTGCTCACGGGTCGGGTCCAGCACGCACTCAAGGCGCCGCAGCACCGTGAACGGCAGGATGACCTTGCCGTAGTCCGACTGCCTGTAGTCCCCCCGCAGGAGATCGGCGACGGACCACGCGTGGTTCGCCAACTCCGTGTGCTTACCGATGTTCAACTGGATCCCCGGATTCCTTCCGCGATGTCCCGACCCCACCGTCCGCGGGCGGGCCGAGTCGATCGGCCTGCCGGGACGGTCCGACAAGTGTGGTCCCTGTGTCAGGGCGTGCCCGACCGGGCGGATCGCCACCCCGGCCGCCCGTCTCCGCTCCCTCCCGCGACGGCAGCAACTGCCCGCCGGTGAGCCCGCCCGCGAGTAGCCGTGCGGTGTCCTCCGCCAGCCGCGTCGCCCGCCGCGCCTGTGCCCGCAGCTCGTGCACGTGCCGGAACGCCTCCCCGTACCGCCGCTGCTCCTCCAGCGGCAGCAGGGGCACGCGCAGCCGGCCGGGGCTGACCGTCAGGATCGTGCTGCCCGTCGACGCGCCCGCGATGTTCTCCTCCGCGCCCAGGAACCCCGCGAGGAACCAGGCGTCCAGACGGGCCGGGTCCGGCCGGAAGAGGTGGACGTGGTGGCCGAGCAGTGCGCCGGCGTCGTCCCCGCCCGCGACCCGGACCATCGGGCCGTCCGCGCTCGCGACCGCCCGGACGAGGACGTCCCCGACGGCGACCACGGGTGCCGTGTCGTCGTACGGCCCCACCGGGTCCCCCGTCGGTCCCGAACCGGTCGCGATGTCCGAGCTGGTCAGCACCGCCCGTGCCGCGGTCCCCGCGCCCCCGCCGCTCCCGCAGTCCGCGGTCCGCGCCCGGGTGCGCGCACTGTCGGGCTGGGTCCGCAGCAGGGTGAGCGCCCCACCGCGCGCGAGGTCGGAGGCCGTCGCCGTCCGCCACTCGCGGGCCGTGGCGCCCGCCGCGCTCCAGCTCTCGTCGCCCGCCGTCCGCGCGAGGGCCTTCGAGGCCCGCACGAGATCGCGCCGTGCGGCGTCGACCTCGGCCGACAGTTCCGCCGGGTCCACCTCGGCCCGTGACGCCCGCACCAGCCGCGCCGGGGTCAGGTCCACCACGTCGTCCAGCAGGTCCACCACGCCGACCGCGCGCGCCACGCCGGGTTCGCCCTCGAACGTGTCGGGGCTCTCGGTGAACGCCCGCCAGGCGTCCAGGGCGCGCGCCGTGATCCTCTCCCAGTCCAGGGAGGCGGACCGGCTCCCGCCCCGCGTCCGCGCGGTCACCGCCGTTCCGCCGCGTCCGGCGGCCGTCGCCGGGTCCGCCGCGGTGTCCACGAACAGCACCGACCTGCGCTCGGGGCCGCCCGGTTCGGGCCGCCGGAGCACCCAGACCTGGAGACCGATGTGCAGCGGCGCCGACGCGCCCACCGGCAGCGCGACGACCGCGCGCAGGGCCCCGCTGCGGACCAGCTCGGCCCGGACGCGGCGCCCCGACGCGCGGCCGGCCGTGGCGGGCGGCAGGAGCAGGACCGCGTGACCGCCTGGCGCCAGGTGGGCGAGCGCGTGCTGGACCCACGCCAGCTCCGACTCCGCGCGGGCCGGGACGCCGTACGCCCAGCGCGGGTCGTACGCCAGCTCGTCGTGGCCCCAGTCGCGGACGCCGTACGGCGGGTTGCACAGCACCGCGTCGACGGCCAGGCCGGGGAAGGCGTCCGCGCGGAGGCTGTCGGCGGCGCGCACGGTGACCGCGGCGTCCGGAGCCGTCAGCATCAGACTCACGGCGCTGCGCCGGGCCTGCACGTCGAGCGCGTCCTGTCCGTACAGTTCGCGCGCCCCCCGGCGGGCGGCGGCCGCCAGCAGCGTGCCGCTGCCGCAGGCCGGGTCCAGGACGCGGGCCGGGGAGCCGGGAACCAGACGGACGAGCAGGTCCGCCAGCGGCGCGGGGGTCCGGTACGTGCCGGACGCGGCACTGTCCTCCAGCTCCCGTTCCGCGAGCACGCCGAGCGCGGCCTGTCCGCCCTCGTCGCGTACACACGTGTACAGGGCGCGCAGCACCGCGGCGTCGTCCGCCTGGAAGCGGACCGCCTCCGCGGCCGGCACGGCGCCGGAAGCGGACGCCGCGTCCCGCTGTGCGCGGGCGGCGAGCTCCGCGTCCGGCGACCGCGTGGCCGCCGTCAGCTCCTGGGCCGAGCGGCCCGCCGCGGCGAGGACCAGGAGCAGCAGACCCTCGGGCGTGCCGCCGCCGCTCTGCGCGCGCAGCCGCAGGGCGGTGCGCAGCTCCTCCGACGGGGTCGCCGCCGAGGCGTGCCCGCGCGAGGCCAGCCAGGCACGCACGGCCTCCAGGTCGTACAGCGGGCTGCTCTCCGTGCCGCCGGACGGATCGGGGAAGTCCTCGTACCGACGGCGCCAGTTGCTCACCGTCGCGCGGGTGACTCCGGCGATGCGGGAGATCTCGGCGGCGGTGACCTGGGCGGACGACGGTGGCATGGCGGCCTCTCGGTTGCGGACGGTCCACAACCTACAGCACTCGTCAAATCCGTCGACGTATTTGACGATGCTTTCAAGCTCCCTGGGGTGGCTGCTACTCGGAGCGGCCGAGGACGCCGGCGGCGCGTCCGGTGTCCCCGCACGGCACCGCCCCGGACAGTTCCGGGTCGCCGAACTCCGCACGCAGAGCCTGGAACGCGGTGACCTTGTCCTCGCCGAAGCGGCGGACGTGGGCGGCGTAGTCGTCGGCGGTGAGGAACGCCGACGGGCGGGACTTGGTGTGGAACTTGTCCGCGTACATCACCAGCCGCTCCTCCTCCGTCACCGCCAGGTAGTCGGCGGGAGGCAGCGGGAGGCCCTGGCTCAGGACGTCGTGCCGGGTGAGACCGACTCCGGTGTGGTGGGAGCAGAACCGGCGCAGCGGCTCGGGGAAGCCCTCCTGCTCCAGGATCTCGTGGCCGAGCAGTCCGTGCCGGATGTACCGCGCGTGGTCCAGCCGTCCGTCGGCGTCGTAGAGGCGGTAGACGCCGATGTCGTGGAGGAGGCAGCCGGCGCGGACCAGGTCGGCGTCGAGGTGGCGCAGGCGTGGGGCGGACAGGAGCCGCCGGGCGATGCTCCAGACGATCTCGCAGTGCGTGTGGACGAGGGCGAACGCCTCGGCGGTGGGCGCGTACTTCTCGTGCAGCGCACGGATCTCGTCGGGTCCCGGAATGCTCATCCGGGGAGCCTAACAACCGCCGTGGAGCGGTCCGTACGGCCCTCCCGCCGGGTCCGGGCCGGTGCGGTCTCGGCCCGGACCCCGTCCGGTCATCCGATCGAGCACTCCTTCGTACTGAGCGGCTTGGTGCTGCCGGCCGTTCTGCTGCACAGCACTTCCGTCTCCGAGGTGCCCCGGGGCGTCCTGCGCACCCGCTTGATCACGATGCTGTGGCCGCGCCGTTCGCCGTACAGCGGCGCGTCGGTGAAGTCGATCGTCCCGGTGGCCATCCCGTCCAGCTTCACGCCCCTGAGGTTCACCCAGGTCGCCGCGCGGCTCTGGCGGACATCGCCGAGGCTGGCCGCCCAGTACAGCGCACGCGTGGCGTCGTGGGCGAGGGCCGTCTGGCCGCTGGCGAGGTCGGGGGAGTCGTACGTGACCTCCTTGCCCTCCAGCCAGGGGAGGTACTTGACGGCGTCCTGGTAGAAGGCGGTCGTGGACGCGGCCTCCCTCAGCTCGGCCAGGGCGGCGTGGTAGAGCGTGATCCGCGGGGCCACGCCGTCACGGCCGCCCGTGCCGGAGAACCTGGCCTTGCTCAGGTCGTCCCCGGTGAGGATGGATATCTCCCGGTTCGCGCAGCCCGGTTCGGTGCTCAGCTGGGTCATCAGCGGACCGATGTCCTCGACCCGTCCGGCGAAGTAGATCACCGAGGGGACGTGCTCCGCCCGGCAGATGCTCCCGGCGAGCAGCCGCAGTTCGGGCTTGCCGTTCGCCACCCGGTAGCGCTCCTCGGGCAGCAGCCGGAACTCTTCATCGGACAGCATCTTCCCGCCGTAGGCGGCCTGTTCGCTGGTGTAGCGGTCCTGCGAATCCTTGGTGTCGCGGGCCAGCACCAGCGCGTACGGGTCCTTCTCCCGGGCGCGCAGCTGCCGGGCGACGAAGCCGAGCGCCTTCGCCTGGTGCTCGTCGGGAGCCGCGAGGCTGAACCAGTTGGAGAACCGCTTCGGCAGGTAGGTCGCCGAGTTGGTGCCGGAGACGATGGGCAGTCCCACCTCGTGGAGCCGGCGCGTGACGTAGGTGCTGCTTTGCAGGTCACGTCCGAAGCCGACCACGCCGACGACGGTCGGGTCGCGGTCGGCGTACCGGGCGATCGCGTCCGCCGCCACGCGCTGCTGCCCCATGTCCACACCCGCGTTGGCGAGCAGCACCCGGAGTTTGACCGTGTAGTTCTCGTTGACCACGCGCTGGGCGAGGTACACGCCGGCCAGCTCCTCGGCACCCTTGACGAGGGAGGAGTCCGTCGCGGAGGAGCTCAGCGGGCCCGCGTACACCACGGTGACGTACGTGCCGGGGTGCTGGTGCAGCACGTCGGCGTTCTCGGCGCGCACCAGGTCCTCCAGCTCACGCATCCGCCGGCCCTCCCCGTGGGCACCGCCCGCGAGGTACGCGCCGAACCGGACGTCTCCGGTGGCTATGCCGACGCACTCCGTGCCGCCGCCGGGCGCGGGACGCCGTACGGTGTCGCGGTCGGCGCTCACCAGGCCCGCCGAGCAGTACGCGCGGTGCAGTTCGAGGGAGTGGACGACACCCGCGGTGCCGGCGAGGACGAGGACCAGGACGAGGCTGTACGCCGACCACACCACGCGGGCGAGGGGCGGCCGGTGCCTGGCCCGCACGCACCGCCAGTCCGTCTGCCGCAACTGCACCAGCTCGTCGCGGGGCAGCGCCGCCCTGAGCACCCAGGGCAGGGCGTTCGTCCGGCTCGGCGACTGGTCGGCCCGGAGGTTCCCCGCCCACTCGTCGTACCAGTGCCGCAACCGCTGCTGGAGGCGCCAGGGCGCGGGCTGCGGCCGGCCGGCCGGTGGCTCCGCGTCCGTGCCGCGGTCGAGCAGCGCCGCGTCGCCCGCCGCCACGCCCGCCACGATGAGCAGCGGATCGAGCTCACTGCGCCGGCTGCGGACGTCGCTCACCGCCCTGATCAGTTCGACGCCGCCGTTCTCCCGGCTGATCCGGCGCAGGAACAGCACGGGGGGACGCGTCCGCTTCAGGCCCCGCAGGTCCCAGCTGCCGCGCCGGTGGTTGTCCCGCAGGTCCTCGAACAGCGCCAGCACGTACAGCTGGAGTGGGAACGGGCCGCCCTCCCGCATCGCCTCGGCCACGTCGTAGGCGCGGGCCGCTATGGCCCTCCAGGAGTGGACGGGCCGCAGCAGCCGCACGCTGGTCGACCGGCGGCGGGCGGCGGACTGGAGGAACGTCGTGGTCAGGAACCACCGGCTCTCCGTGCGCAGCCACAGGAAGAGGGGAGCGCGTCCGGGGACGTGGTTGAGGCCGGCGAGCAGGATCATCAGTCCGAGGCCCGCCAGGGCGGCGACGTACCACTCGGGGCGGGTGAGCAGCGCGGTGAACGCGCCCAGGATGCCCATGGGCAGGAACTGCTGCACGTCGTTGAGGAGTAACTGCCGGTGCCAGCGCGAGGGCCTGCGGGGCCGCCAGCGCTGCCGGGCCAGGATGCGCAGCAGATGCGTCTGGGCCTGCTCCCGCTGCGCGTTGCCGTCCGGTGTGCCGGCGGGTGCGGTCGGCCAGTGCTCGCGCATCTCCGGGGCGTCGGTGGCCTCCTGGAGGGCGCGGACGAGGTTGAGGCGCGGAAAGGTGTAGGGCCGGTAGGCGGCGGACCGGCCGCCCCACTTCCGCCAGTCGCCGAGGTCCCACAGCAGCCGGGTGGCCCTGGCCAGGGGGTCGACGTCCCCCGGCTGCGGCTCGGTCGGGGCGACGGCCAGGCGGGTCCCGTGCCGCTGCTGTCCTTCGCGCAGTTCGTCGACGAGTTCGATGACGCGGTCGTCGTCCGCCGCGTCCTCGGCGTGCAGCACGATGACCGGCATCGGGCGGTCGCCGGTCCGGAAGTCCTGGATCAGGGACTCCAGCTGCCGCTGGACGTCGATTCCGGCCTCGGTCGACATGCCCGGGTGATCACCCGGGCAGTCCTGAAGGAAGCCGTGGTCACGACCGTGCATGGACACCCCCCGTGGTCTGAAGACACATGTGTCACAAGCGCCTTCGAGCATATCGCTCACCAGTGACAACCGCTCCGGGCGCAACGCCGCGCGGGCGGTGGCACGGTGGGGGGGGCTGTGCCTCTTCACCGGTGGAAGACGTGCGCTCCCTGACGGGGGAGCGGGAGCCACGGTCCGAACGCGGGCGCCGGGGGTGAGGGGGAGCCGGGGGAACCCGCGGAGACCGGCGGTCCCCGCTGACGGCACCCGGCAGGCGGTGCGGGTGCCGTCAGCGGCCCGACGGCACCAGTTCCCGTACCGGCCGCGCCGGCGCCGGGCGCACCGCCCGCGCGTTCCGCCACAGCCACAGCACGTCCCGTCCGAAGGACCACACCAGCGAACCCAGCGCCAGCAGGACGACGGCGAGGCCGGCCGGGGCCGGCAGCAGCTCCGAGCCCGCGAGGAGCAGGCAGATGCCCTGGATCGCCGCCACGGTCTTGCGGGCGAACGACGGCGGCAGCGGGGCCGACAGCCAGGGGGCGAACCGGGCCGCGGCGACGAACGCGTAGCGCATGCCGCCGATCAGGAGGACCCACGGCCCCAACCGCGTCGACACGTACACGCTCAGCACCAGGATCAGGAACGCGTCGACCTCCATGTCGAAGCGCGCGCCGAGCGCGGAGGAGGTGCCGGTGCGGCGGGCGACCTTGCCGTCCACGCCGTCCAGCAGCAGCGCCACGGCGGTCAGCGCGACCAGCACCGTCACCGGCGGCGCGCTCTCGAAGGAGTCGGCGACCAGCGCGGTCACCGCGCCGACCAGGGTGGTCCGGCCCAGCGTGACCCGGTTCGCGGGGCCGAAGGAGCGCAGCCGGGAGCGGTGCACGGCGCGGGAGAGGACCGCCCAGGTGGCGAACGCGAAGGCGAGCCCCGTCAGCCAGCCGGCCGGCCCCATGCCGATCGCCGGGCCGAGCAGGGCCAGCAGCAGGATCTGCGCGCCCGCTCCCACAGCGGTCTCCTGCTGGAGCCTCGCGTCATACGTGTTGTTCAGGGCCACCGCACACCCTCCGGCCGAGTGACAGAGTCGATCAACGCCGCGTACCGTGCGCGGCCTGTGCACAACTCGGTACGTGAACAACTTCCCGATCGTTCAGGAGGATGCCGATGAACCACTCGGCCCGCGCGTTCTGGCTCCGCTCGCCCGGCCACGGGGAGCTGCGCGACGTCACCCTCGCGGCCCCCGCCGAGGACGAGGTCCTGGTACGGGCCCTGTACTCCGGGGTCAGCCGGGGCACCGAGACCCTCGTCTTCCGCGGCGGCGTGCCGGACAGCCAGCACACCGTGATGCGGGCACCGTTCCAGGAGGGCGACTTCCCGGCACCGGTGAAGTACGGCTACCTCAGCGTCGGCGTGGTCGAGGAGGGCCCGGCCGCGCTGGTCGGCCGTACCGTCTTCTGCCTCTACCCGCACCAGAGCCGCTACGTCGTTCCGGTAAGCGCCGTCACCGTCGTGCCCGAGCGGGTGCCGGCCGGGCGGGCCGTGCTCGCCGGGACCGTCGAGACCGCCGTCAACGCCGTGTGGGACGCGACACCGCTGCTCGGCGACCGGATCGCGGTCGTCGGCGGCGGCATGGTCGGCTGCTCGGTCGCCGCGCTGCTCGCCCGCTTCCCGGGCGTCCGCCTCCAGTTGGTCGACGCCGACCCGGCCCGCGCCAGGACCGCCGAGGCGCTCGGCGTCGACTTCGCCACGCCGGCCGACGCCCTCGGCGACTGCGACCTCGTCGTCCACGCCAGCGCCACCGAGGCCGGCCTCACCCGGGCCCTGCAACTCCTCGCCCCCGAGGGCACGGTCGTGGAACTGAGCTGGTACGGCGACCGGCACGTGACCCTGCCGCTCGGCGAGGCCTTCCACTCCCGCCGGCTCACCGTGCGCGGCAGCCAGGTCGGCACCGTCTCCCCGGCCGCCCGGCCCGGCCGCACGTACGCCGACCGGATGGCGCTCGCCCTGGACCTGCTCGCCGACCCGGCGCTGGACGCGCTCATCACCGGGGAGAGCGCTTTCGAGGAACTCCCGCACGTCATGCCCCGGCTGGCGTCCGGTGAGATCCCCGCCCTGTGCCACCGGATCCGCTACACGGAGACCGGCCTGACCTGAGAAAAGAGTGAGGGGCGGCTGAACACGGGGAAGCGAAGAGCCGTACTACACGGCATCCCCCGGCGGGCAAGGCGGGGGACCAGACGCGCCGCACCTGGAGGGTCGTCCGTTGTTCAGCATCACCGTCCGCGATCACATCATGATCGCCCACAGCTTCCACGGCGAGGTCTTCGGCCCCGCGCAGCGCCTGCACGGCGCCACGTTCCTCGTGGACGCGACGTTCCGCCGCGAGCAGCTGGACGAGGACAACATCGTGGTCGACATCGGCCTGGCCACGCGGGAACTGCGCACCATCACCGCGGAGCTGAACTACCGGAACCTGGACGACGAGCCCGAGTTCGCCGGCGTCAACACCTCCACGGAGTTCCTGGCCAAGGTCGTCGCCGACCGACTCGCCGAGCGGATCGCGAAGGGCGCGCTCGGCGAGGGCGCCAAGGGTCTCGCCGGGATCACCGTCACGCTCCACGAGTCGCACATCGCCTGGGCGAGTTACGAGCGTGGCCTGTGACCGACCTGACCGTGGAGCGGGCCCGCCTCGCGTACGTGCCCGCGCAGCCCAGCGCCGCCCCGAACGCCGGAATCGTCCCCATGTCCCTGCGCAGTGTGCACTTCGTGATGCCGGGCGGCGTCGACGACCCGGCCGCGCCCAGCGGCGGCAACGCCTACGACCGCAGGGTCTGCCTGGACCTGCCCGGCTTCGGCTGGCAGGTCACCCGGCACGCCGTACCCGGCACCTGGCCGCGCCCGGACGCCGCCGCCCGCGAAGCGCTCGCCCGCACGCTGCGGAGCCTCCCGGCCGACTCCGTCGTCCTCTTGGACGGCCTGGTCGCCTGCGGGGCCCCGGAGACCGTCGTCCCCGAGGCGGGGCGCCTGCGCCTCGCGGTCCTCGTCCACCTCCCCCTCGGTGACGAGACCGGCCTGGACCCGGACGTCGCCGCCGACCTGGACGCGCGCGAGCGGACGGTGCTGCGGGCGGTGCCCGCGGTGATCGCCACCAGCGACTGGGCGGTCCGCCGGCTCGTCTCCCACCACGGACTCGCCCCCGACCGG
This sequence comes from Streptomyces corchorusii, assembly GCF_001514055.1. Lineage (NCBI taxonomy): Bacteria > Bacillati > Actinomycetota > Actinomycetes > Kitasatosporales > Streptomycetaceae > Streptomyces > Streptomyces corchorusii. The sequence continues at coordinate 459,317 of NZ_KQ948352.1, forward strand.
GTGCACGTGGCCGCGCCCGGCGCCGACATCGCGCCCCTCGCCCCCGGCACCGACGGCGTCTCCCGGCTGCTGTGCGTGGCCGCCGTGACCCCGCGCAAGGGCCAGCACCGGCTGGTGGAGGCGCTCGCGGCGGTCCGGGACCTGCCGTGGACCTGCGAGTGCGTCGGCGGCCTCGGCCACGACCCCGGGTACGTGGCCCACCTGCGGGAGCTGATCGCCCGGTACGGTCTCACCGACCGCCTGCACCTCACCGGCCCCCGTTCCGGCGCCGGCCTCGACGCCTCCTACGCCGCCGCCGACCTGATGGTCCTCACCTCCTACGCCGAGACCTACGGCATGGCGGTCACCGAGGCCCTCGCCCGGGGCATCCCCGTCCTCGCGACCGACGTCGGCGGACTGCCCGAGGCGGTCGGCCGCGCCCCGGACGGCGGGGTGCCCGGCATCCTCGTCCCGCCGGAGGACCCCGCCGCGCTCGCCGCCGAACTGCGCGGCTGGTTCGGCGAACCCGACGTGCGCCGCCGCCTCAAGGCCGCGGCCCGTGGCCGCCGCGCCGCCCTCGACGGCTGGGCGACCACCGCCCGCAGCCTGGCGGCGGTCCTCGGCCGCCTCCCGGAACCACCGCGGAGGACGGCGTGAGCGGGCACCGGGACAGGGGTGGGGAGACGGTGCCGGTCCCGGCGGAGACAGGCGGGCCGGGGGACGCTGAAGCGGCCGTCCGACCGGGTTCGAACGGACTGATCCCGGCACAGCCCGGTCCCCGGGCGGGCGAGTCCGTACGGGGTGCCGCGCGTGCGCGGAGCGAGGAGGTACCGGACGTGGAGACCGTAGGCGCGGAGAAGACGGACGCGGACGCGCGTGCCGGGGGCTCGTCCGGGGCGGGGGAGCCGAGCGCCGGCGACCGCGGCGCCGGTCCGGTCATCGCCGGTGCCGGGCCCGTGGCCGGTCCCGCCGAGCGGGCCACCGTACGGCTGCGGGACGGCGACCCGGAGGAACCCCCGCGCTACGCGCCCGAGTGGCTGCGGCTGCGCGAGGGCGCCGACGCGGCGGCCCGCGCGCGGGAACTGCTCGACCCGCTGCGGATCCGGCTGGCCGACCCGCCGGGCCGCTCCGGCGGACTGGTCGTGCACGACCTGGGCTGCGGCACCGGCTCGATGGGCCGCTGGCTCGCACCCCGCCTCGACGGCGCCCAGCACTGGATCCTGCACGACCGCGATCCCTACCTGCTGCACTTCGCCGCCGCGGCCTCCCCGCGCTCCGCCGCCGACGGCAGCCCGGTCACGGTCGAGACCCGGCGCGGTGACGTCGCCCGGCTCACCCCGGACGCGCTGGCCGGGGCCTCGCTGGTGACCGCGTCCGCGTTGCTCGACGTGCTCACCCGGGAGGAGATCGAGGCCCTGGCGGACGCCTGCGCGGGCGCCGGCTGCCCGGCGCTGCTCACCCTCTCCGTCGCGGGACGCGTCGAACTCGCCCCGCAGGACCCGCTGGACGCCGAGATCGCCGAGGCGTTCAACGCCCACCAGCGGCGCGCCGGGCTGCTCGGCCCGGACGCGGTCACCGTGGCCTGCGAGGCGTTCGCCGAGCGCGGGGCGACGGTCCGGGTGCACGCGAGCCCGTGGCGGCTCGGCGCCGAGGAGGCCGCGCTGACCGAGCAGTGGCTGCGCGGCTGGGTGGGCGCCGCCGTCGAACAGCGGCCGGAACTGGGCGACCGGGCCGCGGCGTACCTGAGCGCCCGGCTCGCCGCCTGCGCGGCCGGCGCGCTGCGGGTCACCGTCCACCACACCGACCTGCTGGCGCTGCCCCGGCCGAGGGGCGCGGCGGCGTGAGCGGGAGGACGACGGCAGCGGGCACGAGGGTGCCGGCGGGGGAGGACACGGGCACGTACGCGCCTACGGCACCGGCGGAACCGGCGTGCGCGGCACCCGACGCGGCTCCCGCGCGCACGCGCGTGACGCAGGCGCTCCGCGCGGACGTGACGCACTCGCAGACGGCCCCCACTTCCCGGCGCCGCACCTCCCGGGCCCTGCGCACCCGCATCGGCACCCTCGTCGGGGCCGGCATCCTCGCCGCGCTCCTGTGGCGGCTCGGTACCGGCGCCCTGCTGGACGGGCTGCGGCGGATCGACGCCGTGACGGTGCTGGCGACGCTGGGCATCGGCGTGGTCACCACCGTGTGCAGCGCGTGGCGTTGGCAGCTGGTGGCCCGGGGTCTCGGGCTGCGGCTGCCGCTGGGAGCGGCCGTGGCCGACTACTACCGGGCGCTCTTCCTGAACGCGGCCCTGCCCGGCGGAATCCTGGGCGATGTGCACCGGGCGGTCCGGCACGGGCAGAGCGCGGGTGATGTCCGGCGCGGGGTGAAGGCGGTCGTACTGGAGCGGGTCGCGGGGCAGATCGCGCTGGCCGTGGTGGGCGCGGCGGTGCTGCTGACCCTGCCGTCGCCGGTGCGCGCCGGCATCCGTGACTCCGCCCCGCTCGCGGTGCCGGCCGCGGTCGGCGCGCTGGCCGTCGTCCTCGCCCTGCGGATGAACCGTCCGCCGGCCCGCCGGCCCGGCGCGCTGCGCCGGACGCTCGGCGAGGCCCGCCGGGGACTGGCGTCCCGGCGGAGCGGACCGGGTGTCGCCCTGTCCTCCGCGGTCGTCCTGGCCGGGCACCTGGTGATGTTCGTCGTGGCGGCCCGGGTGGCCGGCTCGGCCGCACCGGTCACGGTGCTGCTGCCGCTCGCGGTACTGGCGCTGCTGGTAATGGGGCTGCCGCTGAACGTCGGCGGCTTCGGCCCCCGCGAGGGCGTCACCGCGTGGGCGTTCGGCGCGGCGGGGCTCGGGGCGGACACCGGTGTCGCGGTCGCCGTCGTCTACGGCGTGCTGAGCTTCGTGGCGAGCCTGCCCGGCGTCGTGGTCCTGCTCCGGCGCTGGTACGAGACCCTGCGCACCGAGCCCGCCGGACCGCTCTGCGCCCCCGCCCCCGACGACCCCCCGCCGACCGGGGCCGCCCCCACGGGTCCCGGTCGGCAGGGGGCCGCCGGCCGGGGTCAGTCCCGGTCCGGCGTCGAGGTGAGCAGTCGGAAATACGGGTCGAAGGATTCCGCCAGGCTCGCCAGCAGTTCCTTTCCCTTTTCCGCCGAACCCAGGGAAGGACGGCCGATGACGCCCGATTCGGTATAGGCGGACATTCCCACGGTGAGCAGATGGCGACGGTCGTCGGCGACGAAATCGGCGGACTCGTGACCAGGGCGGACGAATTCGGGGTGAGCGTGCAGCAGAATCGAGGTCTCGATTTCTCCCGCGTGCATGTCGGTGAGCAGCGAGGTGACCACCCCGGCCCGCTCCCGCGCCGCCTCCCAGTCCTCGGCGGCCGGGAACAGCGCCATCCGCTCACCGCGCGCGGAGGCCTCCTGGACGACGTTGCCCAGCACGTAGTTGCCGCCGTGCCCGTTGACGACGACCAGCGCGCCGACGCCCGAACGGCGCAGCGACGCCGCGATGTCCGAGACCACCGCGTGGAGGGTCACGGCGGAGATGCTGACGGTCCCCGGCCAGGCCGCGTGCTCGTGCGAGCAGGAGACCGTCACCGGAGGGAGGAGGTGCACCGGGTACGCGGCGGCGATCTCCCGCGCCACCGCGCAGGCGACCAGCGTGTCCGTCGCCAGCGGAAGGAACGGACCGTGCTGTTCGAAGCTCCCGACGGGAAGGACGGCGACCTGTGCTGACACGCCCGCCCCCCGGGTCCGTACGTCCTCGGTGGTGTCCGTCGGCACCACGCCGCTCGCCACCCCGTACGCCGCCGTCCGCGCGCCCGAACCACTCATCCTTCCACGGCCTTTCGTCTCTGCTTAGGAATCAGATCATGACAGAAAACACCGGCGTCAACATCGGCGTACTCGGCAAGAAGTCCCCGCTGCGTTCCGGCGCGGAACGCGTCGTGAATGCACCGCTGCCCACCGTGTACGGGAAATTCCAGGCGATCGGCTACCTGGACCACGACCGCGGTGACGAGCAAGTGGCCCTGGTGTACGGCGAGATCGGCGCCGAGAACGTGCTGACCCGGCTGCACTCGGAGTGCCTGACCGGGGACGCGTTCGGCTCCCGGCACTGCGAGTGCGGGGACCAGCTGGAGGCCGCGATGCGCGCGGTGGTCGCCGAAGGCAGCGGCATCGTCGTCTACTTGAGGGGGCACGAGGGCCGCGGCATCGGTCTGCTCGCCAAGCTGCGCGCGATGGCGCTCCAAGCGGAGGGCCTGGACACGGTGGAGGCGAACCTCGCGCTGGGCCTGCCGGTCGACGCCCGTGACTACGGCGTGGCCGCCGAGATCCTGCGCGACCTCGGGGTGCGCTCGGTCCGGCTGATGTCCAACAACCCGCGCAAGCGGGAGGCGCTGGTCCGGCACGGCGTCCAGGTCGCCGAGCAGGTGCCGCTGCTGATCGAGCCGTGCGAGAGCAACATCACGTACCTGCGGACCAAGCGGGAGCGGATGGACCACCACCTGCCCCATCTGGACGCCGTCGCCCACGGCTCCTGAACGCCCGGTCGCGGGTTCGGCGGGCCGGGTTCCGGAAAGGATCAGGCGACGGGCGTGCGGCGCGGTGAAGGAGGCGGCGGCGTGGACCTTCGGGCCGAGGTGGTCATCGTCGGCGGCGGGGTGGTGGGCACGAGCATCGCCTGGCACCTGGCGCGGGCCGGAGTACGGGACGTCGTCCTCGTCGAACGGGACGAACTCGCCGCCGGCTCCACCTCGAAGGCCGCGGGCGGAGTGCGGGCGCAGTTCTCCGACGAGCTGAACATCCGGCTGGGGGCGCGCAGCCTGGAGGCGTTCGGCCGGTTCGAGGAGGAGGTCGGGCAGGACATCGGGCTGCACCGGGTCGGCTATCTGTTCCTCCTCTCCACGCCCGAGCAGGTGGCCGCCTTCGAGGCGGGCGTGCGGCTGCAGAACTCCCTCGGGGTGCCCAGCCGCCTGCTCACCCCCGAGGAGGCCCGCCGCCTCTCCCCGCTGATCCGCACCGACGGCCTGCTGGCCGCCGCGTACTCCCCGGACGACGGCCACTGCACCCCGGAGGCCGTCGTCCACGGCTACGCGACCGCCGCCCGCGCCCACGGCGCCCGCATCCTGCGCCACACCGAGGTCACCGGCATCGAACTGCGCGGCGACACCGTCACCGCGGTCGGCACGACCCTCGGCCGGATCGAGACCGGCACGGTGATCTGCGCGGCCGGCGCCTGGTCCCGCGCGGTCGGCGCCATGGTGGGCGTGGAGCTGCCGGTACGGCCGCTGCGCCGGCAGATCGCCGTCACCGGACCGGTGCCGGGCCTGCCGCCCACACTGCCCATGACCATCGACTTCACCACCAGCCTGTACTTCCACCGCGAGGGCCCCGGCCTGCTGCTCGGCATGTCCGACCCGGACGAGCGGCCCGGCTTCGCCACCGACACCCACGACCGGTGGATCCCGCGACTCGCCGAGGCGATGCGGCAGCGCGCCCCCGCCCTGCTCGACGCACCCCGCACGGGCGGCTGGGCGGGCCTGTACGAGAACACCCCCGACCACAACGCCCTGATCGGCGAGGCGCCGGACGTGTCCCGGTTCCTGTACGCGACCGGCTTCTCCGGGCACGGCTTCCTCCAGGGCCCGGCCGTCGGCGAGGTGATCCGCGACCTGTACCTCGGCCGCGTACCCTTCCTGGACATCAGCCCCCTGAGCGCCGGCCGGTTCGCGGCCGACGCCCCGCGCCCGGAGGCCAACCTGGTATGACCGAGCTCCACCTGTGGCTGCGCCACGAGCCCCGTACGACCGAACGGCGCACGCCCGTCGTACCCGCCGACGCCCGCCGGCTGGTCGACAGCGGGGTCGCGCTGACCGTCGAGGAGTCCCCGCAGCGGATCTTCCCCACCGAGGAGTACGAGGCGGCCGGCTGCCGCCGCGCCCCGGCGGGCTCCTGGGTGGCGGCACCCCGCGACACCGTGATCCTTGGCCTCAAGGAACTGCCCGACGAACCCGACGAGTTGATCCACCGGCACATCTTCTTCGGGCACGCCTACAAACGGCAGCCGGGCGCCGCCGGGCTGCTGCGCCGGTTCGCGGCCGGCGGCGGGGCGCTGCTGGACCTGGAGTACCTGGTGGACGACGCGGGCCGCCGGCTCGCCGCCTTCGGTTACTGGGCGGGATACCTGGGCGCCGCGCTCGCCGTGCTCCAGCACCGGGGCCGGCTGACGGCACCGCTGACCCCGACGACGAAGGACGACCTGGACGCCGTACTGCGCCCGGCGCCCGGGGACACCGAGTTCACGGCGCTGGTGATCGGCGCCCTCGGGCGCAGCGGGCGGGGCGCCTCGACGGCCTTCCGCACGGCGGGCGTCGAGGCGACCCGCTGGGACCTGGCGGAGACCCGCGACCTGGACCGGCGGGCCCTGCTCGGGCACGACGTGATGGTGAACGCGGTCCTCGCCACCAGCCTGGTCCCGCCGTTCCTGCGCGAGGAGGACCTGGACTCCCCGGCCCGCAGGCTGCGCACCCTGTGCGACGTCACCTGCGACGTCGGCGGCCCTTTCAACGTCCTGCCGGTGTACGACCGTACGACCGACTGGGCCGAGCCCGTGCGCCACCTGCGCGCGGAGCCGCCGCTGGACCTGATCGCCATCGACAACCTGCCGTCGCTGCTGCCCCGGGAGTCCAGCACCGACTTCTCGGCGGCCCTGCTGCCACAGTTGCTCGCCTTCGGCCCCGGCGGCGCCTGGGGCCGCTGTCTCGACCGGTTCCACCAGGCCTGCCGTGAACTCGGCATCGAGGAGGGGGAGTCACGCTCATGACCGACCGCGTCCCGGCGAGCGGAACCGTCCACTGGATCGGCGCCGGACTGTCCACCGGCAGCGGGCTCGCCGGCCTGTGCCGTACGGCCGGCCGGGTCCTGCTGTGGCACCGCACCGAGGACCGCGCGGCCGAGGCGCTGGCCGGCCTCGGCCTGACCGGACGGGCCGAGCCCCGCGCCCTCACCGACCCGGCCGTCCTCGCCGCCGCGCTGGAGCCCGGCGACGTCGTGGTGTCGATGCTGCCGGCACCGGAGCACGCCGGGCTGCTGGCCGTCTGCGTGCGGGCGCGGGCGCACTTCGCCTGCTCCAGCTACGTGTCGCCGGAGCTGTCGGCGCACGCGGAGGCGGCGCGGGCGGCGGGCCTGGTCGTGCTCACCGAGACCGGCCTGGACCCGGGCGTCGACCACCTCTTCGCGCACAGTCTCATCGGCCGGGCCCGGGCGCGCGTCGGCGAGCACACCCCGGCCTCCTACCGGCTCACCTCGTACTGCGGCGGCGTCCCGGCCGTGCCGAACGACTTCCGCTACCGCTTCAGCTGGGCGCCGCTCGGCGTGCTGGGCGCCCTGCGCTCGCCCGCGCGGTACCTGGAGGACGGCGCCGAGGTCACGGCCGACCGGCCCTGGGAGGCGACCCGCCCGCTCGTCCTGGACGGCGAGACCTTCGAGGCCTACCCCAACCGCGACAGCGTCCCCTTCGTCGCCCAGTACGGCCTGCCCGCCGCATGGACCCCGCGCACCTTCGTCCGGGGCACCCTTCGGCTGGACGGCTGGCTGAAGGCGTGGGAGCCGGTCTTCGAGGAGCTGACGACGGGCGACGACGAGCGGATCGCCGCGCTGGCACGGCGGTTGGCGGCGGCCCACCCGACCACGGACGCCGACCGCGACCGGGTGGTGCTCTCCGTCTCCCTCACGGTCGACCCGGGCGAGGGCCGGCCCTGGACCGGCGCCTACCTGCTCGACCTGACCGGTGACGCCGAGGAGTCCGCGATGGCCCGGTGCGTCTCCCGCCCGCTCGCCCTCGGCGTCCGGCACATCCTGGACGGCAGCCTGCGGGCCGGACTGCACCGGGCGGCGGGGACCGCCCAGCGCGCGGACCGGTGGCTGGCCGAACTCGCCGACGACGGGCTGGAGTTCACCCTGACCCTGGGCCAGTAGCCGGCCGCCGGGTCAGTCGGTCACCGCCGCGTGCACCAGCCGTCGCAGCTCGGGGAAGACCTTCAGCTTCTTCGGGCGCACCTGGCTCATGAACTGCACGGTCAGGTCGTGGGCCGGGTCGACCCAGAACGCGGTGGTGGCCACGCCCGTCCAGCCGTACGTGCCCGGGTGGGACGGGGCCAGGGTGCGGGCCGGGTCCGTGACGACGGAGACGTTGAAGCCGAAGCCGAGGCCGTCCATGCCCGGTTCCTGGTGGACCGGGGCGCCGAAGGAGCGGATGGTGGCTCCGTCCGGCAGCTGGTTGCGGGTCATCAGGGCGAGCGTCTGCGGGGCCAGCAGCCGTACGCCGTCCAGCTCACCGCCCCGGCGCAGCAGCTCCATGAACCGGTGGAAGTCGTACGCGGAGGAGACCAGCCCGCCGCTGCCGGACAGGAACCGCGGCCGGCCGCGCACCGGCAGGCCCGGCACCGGTTCGATCCCGCCCTCGTCGGTCTCGCCGTACAACTCGGCCAGCCTGTCGGCCTGTTCGGGGGTGATGTGGAAGCCGGTGTCGGTCATGCCGAGCGGGCCGAGGATCCGCTCGGCGAAGAACGCGTCCAGCGGCTGCCCCGAGACCACCTCGATCACCCGGCCCAGCACGTTGGAGGCGACCGAGTAGTTCCACTGGGTGCCCGGATCGAACTGCAACGGCATGCGCGCGTAGACCTCGACGGTCTCCGCGAGGTCCTTGCCCGGCGGCACCGAGTACTCCAGGCCCGCCTCGCGGTAGAGCGCGTCCACCGGGTGGCGGTGGTAGAAGCCGAAGGTCAGGCCCGCGGTGTGGGTGAGCAGATGCCGGATCAGGATCGGACCGGCGGCCGGGCGCGTGCGCACGTCGGCGCCCGAACCCCCCACGTACACCTGGGGATTGGCGAAGGCGGGCAGGTGACGGTCCAGCGGGTCGTCCAGGGACAGCCGGCCCTCTTGCACCAGCAGCAGCACCGCGACCGCGGTGACCGGCTTGGTCATCGAGTAGATCCGCCACAGCGTGTCCGGCTCGACCGGCCGCCCGGCGGCCACGTCCCGCAGGCCGTACGTGGTCAGATGCGCGACCCGGCCGCCGCGGGCCACGGCCACCAGACAGCCGGGCAGGCGTCCCGCGTCGACGTGCTGGGCGAAGTGCCGGTCCAGACGGTCCAGCGCCTCGGCGTCCAGCCCCGCCTCCGCCGGCTCCACGTCCTGTCGCAGCAGTCCCATCGCTCTCCTCCGGTCGCGTCGTCCCCGGTGCGTCCCGACTCCCGCGCGGGCCCGCACCCACCTCTCATCGTCGCGCAGGACCCCTGGTCGGGAGGGGTCCATCCGGGGTGTGTGTGATCGATTCGACGCCGTGGGGGGTGGGGAGCCGGGGGAGTCGGGGGGAGCCGGCCGGCGGGCGGGGCGCGCGTCGGGGGCGGGGCGCGGGGCCCTCCTCAGGGATGCGGAGGAGCAGCGGCCGGGACCGGTGTCTCCGGGGTGATCGGGGGCGTGGTCGCTGCCGGCAGGGCGCGGGCCGCCGGCAGGGCGAGGGCGGCCAGGGCCGCCAGGGCGAGCAGAGTGGGACCGGTGCCCGCACCCAGCAGCGCGGTCGCGCCGGCCACGCCCACGGCGGGACCGACGTTCAGCGCGGTCTGCTGCAACCCGCCCGCGACCCCGGCCACCGTCACCTCCGCCCGCCGCACGATCACCTGCGTGGCCGCCACCATCACCGTGCCGAACCCGGCCCCCAGCAGCGCGAACCCGCACCCGAGCGCGGGCGTGCCGGTGGCCCCGGACAGCACGAGGACGCCGAGCGCGAGCACCGCCGTCGCCCCCGCCGTCGTCGCCCGCGCACCGCACCGGCGCAGCAGCGCGGGGCACAGCGAGGCCGAGACCACCATGAACACGGCCAGCGGCAGGCTGCGCAGGGCGCTGTCGAACGGGTCGAGGCCGAGGTGGCGCTGGAGGACGTACGTGGCGACGAACAGCGTGCCGAACAGCGACGCGGAGACGGCGACCAGGATGCCGAGCGCCGCCCCCACCGCACGCGAGCCGATCACCTCGGGCGGCAGCAGCGGGCTCGCCGTACGCCGCTCGTGCCGGACGAGCACGGCCGCCGTCACCCCGGACAGGGCGAGGCCCGCCCCGGAGACCGGCCGGGCCGTGACCGCGTACACCAAGCCGGCCAGGGTCACCGCGAGCAGGACGGCCCCGGGCAGGTCCAGCGGGGTCCGGGCGGGTGCCGGGCGCCGCTCCGGGCGGAGCAGGGCGGGCAGACCGAAGGCGAGCGCGGGCGGCACGTTGACGAAGAACACCGCCCGCCAGCCGAGGCCGGACACCAGCGCCCCGCCCACCAGCGGTCCCGCTGCCGCCGCCAGCCCGATCGCGGCGGTCCGCACGGCCAGCGGCGACGCGAGCCGGTCCGGCGGGTAGGCGGCCCGCAGCATGCCCAGGGTGGCCGGCTGCGACAACGCCCCGAACACGCCCTGCACCGCCCGCAGTCCGATCACCCACCCCACGCCGGGCGCGAGGCCGATGCCGGCCGAGGCGGCGGCGAAGCCCAGCATGCCGAGCCCGAACACCCGCCGCTGCCCGTACCGGTCACCGAGCCGCCCCGCGAACACCAGCAGGCTCGCGACCGCGACGAGGTACGCGGTGCTGGTCCACTGCACCTGGGCGAACGACGCGTGCAACTCCCGTTGCAGACTGGGCTGTGCGACGGTGAGGACCGTACCGTCCAGCGCGACGACCACCGCGCCCGCCACGCTGCTCGCCAGCGTCCAGGGCCGGTTCACCGGCCGTCCTCGGGAGCGCCCAGGTGCGCGGTGAGGACGGTGTCGAGCAGCGGACCGAAGTCCTCCTCGCCGAGCGCCAGTTGCAGACTGCGCCAGTGCCACAGCTGCGCCGTCCCGTGCAGGTTCGCCCACAGGGCGCCCGCCACCCGCCGGGCGTCGGCCTCGGGGTCCGCGTCGCCGATCAGCCGCGCCAGCAGCGTGAACAGCGGAAGGCTCGTGTCCCGCAGCCCCAGGTGACCGCTCTCCAGCAGATCGTGACGGAACATCAGCTCGTACATGCCCGGGCGCTCCAGCGCGAACTCCAGGTACGTCCGCGCCAGCGCCGCCACCTGGGCGCGTGGCCCTCCGGGCTCCTGTGCCAGCGTCGCCTGTGCCCGCTCGCTCAGCTCGGTGAAGCCCCGCCGGGCGATGGCGGAGAGCAGTTCCAGGTGGGTGGGGAAGTAGCGGCGCGGCGCCCCGTGCGACACGCCCGCGCGCCGGGCGATCTCCCGCAGGGTCAGCGCCTGCGGGCCCTCGGCGGCCAGCAGCTCCACGCCCACGTCCACCAGCCGGGCCCGCAGGCCCGCGTCGGAGTCGGTCATGGACAGTGTCTACCAGGCGCGCGTAGACACTGTCTACTACTCGCTCTCCGGCGGGGGAATGCGCGGGGAGCCGCCGCGAGTTGTCCCTGGTATGACTCAGGACTCCTCGCAGGACGCGCTGCTCGGTCTCCTCTCCGCGGGACACGCCGGCGTACTGGTCACCCTCAGGCGCGACGGCCGCCCCCAGCTGTCCAACGTCAGTCACGCCTACTACCCCGAGGAGGGGATCATCCGGATCTCGGTCACCGACGACCGCGCCAAGACGCGCAACCTCCGCCGGGACCCCCGCGCCTCGTACCACGTCACCAGCGACGACCGCTGGGCGTACACCGTCGCCGAGGGCACCGCCGAGCTGACGCCGGTCGCCGCCGACCCGCACGACGAGACCGTCGAGGAGCTGATCCGGCTCTACCGGGACGTCCTCGGCGAGCACCCGGACTGGGACGACTACCGGGCCGCGATGGTCCGCGACCGCCGCCTGGTGGTGCGACTGCGCGTCGAGCGGGCGTACGGGATCCCGAAGGGCTGACCCGGGCTCACGGAGCGCCGGCGGTCCGCGCCTCGATCGCCCGCAGGACGGCGACCATGTCCTCGCCGCCGTACCCCTGCGCCACCGTCTCCTCGAACAGGGTGTGGCAGACGTCGAGCAGCGGCGAGGCGAGACCGGCCTTGCGGGCCGCCTCGGCGATCAGCCGGTTGTTCTTGAGCACGTCCAGCGCCGCCGCCTGCACCGCGAAGTCCCGCTCGCGCAGCTTGGGCGCCTTCATCCGGGACACCGCGCTGGCCATCGGGCCAGCGTCCAGGACGTCCAGGAACAGCCGGCGGTCCAGGCCCTGCCGCTCGGCGAAGTGGAACGCCTCGGTCAGCCCGGTCACCTGGGTGATCAGGAAGATGTTCACCGCCAGCTTCATCAGCAAGGCACCCGGCACCGCCCCGCACCCGAACGCCTCCCGGCACACCGGCGCGAGCAGCGGCCGTACGGCGGCCACGGCGGCCTCCTCCCCGGCGAGCATGGCCACGAGCTGCCCCTGCTCCGCCGGCACCCGGGACCCGGAGACGGGCGCCTCGACGTACCGGCCGCCGGCGGCGCGGATCTCCGTCTCCAGGGCGTGGGAGTACTCCGGGGAGGTCGTGCCCATGTGGACGACGGTCCGGCCGGCGACCCGCGCGGCCAGTCCGGGCGTGCCCCGGCCGAGGACCGCGTCCGTCGCCGCCTCGTCGGCGAGCATCAGCAGCACCACCTCGGCCCGCGCGAACACCTCGCCGGCGTCCGCGGCGACCTCGGCGCCGGCCGCGCGCAGCGGCTCCGCACGCTCCGGGGTCCGGTTCCAGACCACCAGGGGGGTGCCGGCCGACGCCAGGCGCAGGGCCATGGGCCGCCCCATCACTCCAAGACCGATGAATCCGACGTGCATGGCTGGCCGCCCTCCGCGCCGCGGGTCGACTATGACAGCGGTCATAGTAGCCGCCGCTATGACGCCGGTCATAGAGTGGCGGCGGAGGAACGGAGGTCGACGATGACGCAGGCGCGGCGCGGACCGCGGGAGCGGATGGTGTTCAGCGCGGCCCAGCTCATCCGGCGGCAGGGGGTCACCGCGACCGGCATGCGCGAGGTCGCCGCGCACGCGGACGCACCGCGCGGCTCCCTCCAGCACTACTTCCCCGGGGGCAAGGAACAGCTGGTCAACGAGGCGGTCGCATGGGCCGGCCGGTACGCGGGCAAGCGGGTCGACCGCTTCCTCGCGGGACTCGACCGGCCGACGCCGAGCGGCCTGTTCGCGGCGATGGCCGCGCAGTGGGCCGACGAGTACGCGGCGGACGGCTTCGCGGCGGGATGCCCGGTCGCCGCCGCCACCGTCGACTGCGCCGCGTCCGGCGACTCGACCCGGGAGGCGGCGGCCACCGCGTTCGCGACCTGGCGGGGCCCGGTCGCCGAGGCGCTGACCGGCATGGGCGTCCCCCCGTCCCGCGCCGAGTCCCTGGCCACCCTCATGATCAGCGCGTTGGAGGGGGCGATCCTGATGGCACGCGCGGAGCGGGACGTGCGGCCCCTCACCACGGTCGTGAAGGAACTGGGCCCCCTGCTCGACGCCGCCACGGTCCGCTGAGCATCTGGCGTGTGGCGGTGGGCGTCTGGCCGCCTTGGCGTGCTTCCGGTGTGGCCGTTTCGCCTGGCCTGTGGCTGTGGGCACCTGGCTGCCCCGGCGTGCCTTCCGCGCGGTCCTTTCGTCCGGCCTGTGGCCATGGGCACCTGGCTGCCCCGGTGCACCTTCCGCGCGGTCCCTTCGCCTGGCCTGTGGCGGTGGGCGTCTGGCCGCCCTGGCATGCCTCCAGCGCAGCCGCTTCGCCCGATCTGTGGCCACGGGCACCTGGCCACCCCGGCGTACCTCCCCGCGGCGGCCCTACGCCTGGCCTCTGGCCGCAGGCCCCTCGTCATCCTGGCGTACCTCCCCCCGGCTCCCTCGCCTGGCCTCTGGCCGTAGACCCCTGGCCGCCCCGGCGTACCCCCCCCCGCGGCCCCTCGCCCCGCAGTCCCGGTGTCAGGCCGGAACCCGCTCCCGGCGGGACGCCCCTCGTGTCGCGTGCTCGCCGAGCAGTTCCGTCGGTACCCGGTGCGTCTCGCGGGCGGTGAGCGCGGCGAGCGCCGGCGGGACGCACAGTGCCGCCGTGAACAGAGCCACCGCCGCCCAGTCGTCGCCGCCCGGACCGGCGATCTCGGCGGCGAAGGTGACCGCGAACCCGGCCACCGCGAAACCGGTCTGCGTGCCGATCGCGAGGCCGGACAGCCGGACCCGGGTCGCGAACATCTCGCCGTAGAAGGCGGGCCACACACCGTTCGCCGCGCTGTAGACGATGCCGAAGGCCACGACGCCGAGCAGCAGCGTCAGCGGATAGGAGCCGGTGGAGATCGCCCACAGATAGCCCGTCATCGCCACCGCGCTGCCGACCGCGCCGATCAGGTACACCGGCCGGCGTCCGATCCGGTCCGACAGCGTCGCCCACAGCGGGATCGCGCCGAGCGCCACCAGGTTGGCCAGCGCGCCCACCCACAGCATCGCGGTACGGGACATGCCGACCGCGTCGCTCGTGGCGTACGCCAGCGCCCACACCGTGAAGACCGTGCTGACCGAGGCGATGAGCGCGCCCGCGATCACCCGCAGCACATCCGCCCAGTGCTCGCGCAGCAGCACCGCGAGCGGCAGCCGGGCCACGCCCCCGTCCGCCGCCTGCCGGGCGAAGGCCGGGGTCTCGTGCAGCCGGCGCCGGATGACCCAGCCGACGACGGCGACGGCCACGCTCAGCCAGAACGGCACCCGCCAGCCCCACGACAGCAGTTGCTCCTCGGGCAGTTGGGCGACCGGGATGAAGACGAGGGTGGCGATGAGCTGGCCGCCCTGGGTGCCGCTGAGCGTGAAGCTGGTGAAGAAGCCGCGCCGGTGCGGCGGCGCGTGCTCCAGACTCATCGAGCCGGCGCTCGCCTGTTCGCCGGCCGCCGAGACGCCTTGCAGGACGCGGCACAGCACCAGCAGGACGGGCGCGAGCGTGCCGACCTGGGCGCGGGTGGGCAGACAGCCGATCAGGAACGTCGACAGGCCCATCAGCATGAGCGTGAACACCATGATCTTCTTGCGGCCGAGCCGGTCGCCGACGTGCCCGAGGACCAGCGCGCCGAGCGGCCGGGCCGCGTAGGCGACGCCGAAGGTGGCGAGCGAGAGCAGGGTCGCGGTGGCCGGGTCGGAGGCGTCGAAGAACACCTTCGGGAAGACCAGGGCGGCGGCGCTGCCGTAGAGGAAGAAGTCGTAGTACTCCAGCGCGCTGCCGATCCAGGCGGCCGCGGCCGCCTTCCACGGTTGGCCGGGCGGGGCCGCGGGGCCGGGAGCGGGGGCGGGGACGGACACGGCGGTGCTCCTTCGGGGAGGACTCCACCCTGCGCGGGGGAGGGTGGGAGTGAGCGGGGGGCGAGGGCCGGATCGCGGCGGCTAATTAACCCACTGGGTAGTTAGTCGTGGTGGGTGGGATGTTGCGCCCGCGTTTCCCCGCTGTCAAGAGTTCGCGCGTCCCCGGTCCCGGGAGCCCGCGCGCGAAACCGTCGGCCGCCCGCGGAACCGTCAGCCGGCCGTCCGCTCCGCCGTGAGGTAGGCGATCACCATGTCGCCGAGCATGGTCCGGTAGTGCTCGCGCTGCGCCGGGTCCACCAGGTCCCGGCCGAACAGGGCGCCGAACGTGTGCCGGTTGGCGACCCGGAAGAAGCAGAACGAGCTGATCATCGCGTGCAGGTCGACCGCGTCCACGTCGGCCGTGAACAGCCCGGACTCCTGCCCGGCGGCGAGGATGCGGCGGATCACGTCCAGTGCCGGGGAGCCGATCCGGCCGAGCTCCTCGGAGGCCGCGATGTGCTCGGCGCCGTGGATGTTCTCGATGCTGACCAGCCGGATGAAGTCCGGGTGCCGCTCGTGGTGGTCGAAGGTCAGCTCGGCCAGCCGCCGGATCGCGGCCACCGGGTCCAGGTGGTCCACGTCCAACTGCTGCTC
The DNA here is from genome assembly GCF_001514055.1 of Streptomyces corchorusii. Classification (NCBI taxonomy): domain Bacteria; kingdom Bacillati; phylum Actinomycetota; class Actinomycetes; order Kitasatosporales; family Streptomycetaceae; genus Streptomyces; species Streptomyces corchorusii. Next base: position 475,166 of record NZ_KQ948352.1, read on the forward strand.
GGCCTGGCGGATCACCCCGTACGCCCGCTCCAGCACGGCCGTGAACAGCTGCTCCTTGCCGCCGAAGTAGTAGTAGATCATCCGCTTCGTGGTGCGGGTGCGGGCGGCGATCTCGTCCACGCGGGCGCCGTCGTAGCCGGCCCGGGCGAACTCCTGCGTGGCCACGTCGAGGATCTCGGCCTTGGTGCGGGCGGCGTCGCGCACCCGTCCGCCGGGTCGTACCGGTTCGTCGACGCTGGTCATCGCTGTCCTTCGGGCCGTGAGGCGCCGGGGTGGCGCGCTCGTTCGCGTGCCGGTGATTGTAGAAGCAGGGCTCGGGCGCGCGGCGGGGGTCTTCCGCGCCACCCGTGCGGCTGATATAGCTAACGTACTGGTTCGTACATTAGCTCCGCCTCGGGAGGTCCCGCGTGGCCAAGGACTCGTATCTCGTCGGGCTGATCGGGGCCGGGATCGGCCCCTCGCTCAGCCCGGCCCTGCACCACCGGGAGGCGGACCGGCAGGGCCTGCGGTACCTGTACCGGCTCCTCGACACCGACGTCCTCGGCGTGCCGCCGGAGGCGGTCGGCGACCTGGTCCGCGCCGCCCGCGACCTCGGCTTCGACGGGCTCAACATCACCCACCCCTGCAAGCAGCTCGTCCTGCCGCACCTGGACGCGCTCGACCCGCGGGCCGAGGCGCTCGGCGCGGTCAACACCGTCGTCTTCGACGGCGGCCGGGCCGTCGGGCACAACACCGACGTCACCGGCTTCGCCGCCTCCTTCGCCCGCGGTCTGCCGGACGCCCGCATGGAACGGGTCGTCCAGCTCGGCGCGGGCGGCGCCGGCGCGGCCGTCGCGCACGCCGTCCTCACCCTCGGCGCCGGCCGGGTCACCGTCGTGGACGCCCTGCCCGACCGGGCCGCCGCCCTGGCGGCCTCCCTCCAGCGGCACTTCGGCCCCGACCGGGCGGGGACGGCGACGGCGGACCGGCTGGGGGCGTCGCTGCGCGATGCCGACGGCCTCGTGCACGCCACGCCCACCGGGATGGCCGCCCACCCCGGTCTGCCGTTGCCGGCGGAGTCGCTGAGGCCCGGGCTGTGGGTCGCCGAAGTGGTGTACCGGCCGCTGGAGACGGAGCTGGTGCGGGCGGCCCGGGCGGCCGGCTGCGCCGTGCTGGGCGGCGGCGGGATGGCCGTCTTCCAGGCCGCTGACGCGTTTCGGCTGTTCACCGGGCGGGAGCCGGACAGTGCGCGGATGCTGGCCGACATCGAGGAACTGGCCGGGGTGGAGCGCTCGGGGAGCGCTGCCGGCTGACGCAGCGGGCCCGTCGTGGCGGTCGCGCCCACGCGGCGGGGCCGGCTGTGAGGGGCCGCGCCCGTCGCCGGTCCGCCCGCGTGAACACAGCCCCGCACCCCCCGGGCGCGGCACTGGCACCGTGAATCCCAAGGAGTCCCCCCGTGCACACCTCCATCGCCACCGTCTCCCTCAGCGGCCCCCTCACCGAGAAGCTCACCGCCGCCTCCCGTGCCGGGTTCGACGGGGTGGAGATCTTCGAGAACGACCTCCTCGCCAGTCCCCTCTCGCCCGAGGAGGTCCGGGCCCGCTGCGCCGACCTCGGTCTGGCCGTCGACCTCTACCAGCCGATGCGGGACATCGAGGCCGTGCCGGACGAGGTCTTCGCGCGCAACCTGCGCCGTGCCCGGCACAAGTTCGAGCTGATGCGGCGGCTCGGCGCCGACACCGTCCTCGTCTGCTCCAGCGTCTCCCCGGACGCCCTGGACGACGACGCCCTCGCCGCCGAGCAGCTGAGCCGGCTCGCCGACCTCGCGGCCGAGTTCGGCATCCGGGTGGCGTACGAGGCGCTCGCCTGGGGGCGGCACATCAGTACGTACGACCACGCCTGGCGCGTCGTCGAGGCCGCCGGGCACCCGGCTCTCGGCACCTGCCTGGACAGCTTCCACATCCTGTCCCGGGGCAGCGACCCCAAGGGCATCGAGGACATCCCCGGTGAGAAGATCTTCTTCCTCCAGCTGGCGGACGCCCCGCTGCTCGCCATGGACGTCCTCCAGTGGAGCCGCCACTACCGCTGCTTCCCCGGCCAGGGCGGCTTCGACCTGCCGGGCCTGCTCACCCACGTGCTGCGCACCGGCTACTCGGGCCCGCTCTCCCTGGAGGTCTTCAACGACGTCTTCCGGCAGGCCGACGCCGGTCCCACCGCCGTCGACGCCCACCGCTCCCTGCTGCTCCTCCAGGAGGCCGTCGGCGTGGCCGAGTTGCCCGCGCCCGTCGTCCCGACCGGCGTCGCCTTCGCCGAACTCCTCACCCCGGACGCCGAACCCGTCACCGCCCTGCTCGGCGCCCTCGGCTTCACCCGGGCCGCCCGGCACCGCGGCAAACCCGTCGACCTGTGGCAGCGCGGCACCGCCCGGGTGCTGGTCAACACCGGCCCCGCCGCGCGCCGGGCGGGCACCCGGCTCACCGCGATCGGCCTGGAGTCGCCGGACCCGGCCGGCGCGGCCCGCCGAGCGGAGGACCTGCTGGCCCCGGTGCTGCCCCGGCGCCGCGCCCCCGAGGACGTCCCGCTCGACGCGGTGGCCGCACCCGACGGCACGGAACTCTTCTTCTGCGCCACCGGACACCCCGGACTCCCCGACTGGCGCGCCGACTTCGAGGACCTGGCGGAGGCAGCGGACCCGGTCTGCCGCATCGACCACCTCGCGCTCGCCCAGCCCTGGCACCACTTCGACGAGGCGACGCTCTTCCACCGCAGCGTCCTCGGCCTGCACGCACAGGAGAGCGTCGACCTCGCCGACCCCTACGGGCTCCTGCGCAGCCGTGCCGTCACCAACGCCGACGGCAGCGTCCGGATCGCCCTCGCGGTCGGCGCGGCCCCCGGTGACGACACCGTGCACGCGGCGCACATCGCGCTCGCCGTGGACGACGTGGTGGCCGCCGCCCGCGCCTTCCGCGCGGCGGGCGGACGGCTGCTGCCGGTACCGGCCAACTACCACGACGACCTCGCCGCCCGCTACGAGTTCGCCGACGGGGAGCTGGAGACGTACCGCGACCTCGGCATCCTCTACGACCGCGAGGCGGGCGGCGCCTTCCGGCACTGCTACACCGAGACCGTCGGCCGGGTCTTCTTCGAGCTGGTCCAGCGTGATCCGGGCTACCAGGGGTACGGCGCCGTGAACGCGCCGGTGCGGCTGGCGGCCCAGCACGCGGTGCGCGGCTTCACTGGCGGCTGACCGCGCGGGTGACGCCGGCGATCACCGTCGTCGCCAGGATCCAGCCGGTGAGGACGAGGACGTAGGCCAGCACCTGGTAGCCGCCGCGCGGTGCGAACGCGGAGTCCTGCCCGAAGGAGATCACCGGCAGCAGCAGGTCGAGCGTGTAGAACACCGGTTGGAACGGCGGTGCCTCGCCCGCCTTCAGCGGCAGCGGATGGTGCAGCGCGAAGGTGACGGAACCGACCGCGAGCAGTGACAGCAGCCAGCCGGCGGCGCGCAGCGGCCGGAAGCCGTAGCCGACGGTGACGTCCTGGACCAGGCCCCACAGCCGGCCGTACCAGGGGAGCGTGTGGCGGTGCCGGCGCTGCTTGGCGAGCTGCACCAGCCGGGCCGCGTGGTCGTCGCCGACGCGCCGGTAGGCGGTCGTCAACTGCTCGTACGCGTGCGGGATGTAGCCGTCGCGGTCCCGTTCCAGCATGGGCAGGCGGCGCTCGGCGGGCTCGTGCGGGACGAGGGAGGTGTACGACAGGTGGTTGAGGAGCACCTCGCCGGGCGCCGACTCCGGTTCCAGGAACAGGACGTCGATCTGCGCGCGGCGCAGGTTGAGAGCGCCGTCCATGGGCGGCCCCTTGCGCAGCCACAGCTCGCCGATGGTCGTGCTGCTGGCCCGCAGCGCCGAACCCTCCGGATGGGACAGGGAGGTGTACGACAGATCGAGCCGCCCGGCGATGCGCGCGCCGCGCAGGCCCATCGAGCCGCGCACCTGCGCGTACCGCACCAGCAGGTCGCCGCCGACGGTGAAGGTCTCCGCCTCCAGCGCGGCGTGCCCGGGGTTGTCGAGCCGCGCCTCGCCGAGGTTGACCGACCCGGCGACGGTCGCACCGCTCAGCCGTGTCTGCCCGCGGGCGCGCAGCCCCGGCGCCCACAGGTCGGCGCCGACCGCGGCCTGGTTGAGCTGGAGCACCGGCTCCTCGGCGTCCGGCACGGCCACCTCGGCGCCCTCCAGGTACAGGCTGCCGGCGATCCGGGCGCCGCCCAGCCGCACGATCCCCGTGCACCGGGCGCGGGTCAGCCGCACGACACCGTCGACCTGTACGGCGTGGGCGACCAGTCCGGGCAGGACGGACTCGCTGAGGTTGAGCTCGCGCAGCCGGGCGGCGTGGCACCGCGGGGCCTCGTCGAAGTGGCAGTGCCGCAGCCGCACCGGATGGTCGATGGTCGCGTACTGCACGTCGAGCCGGCCCGTGATCCGGGCGCCCGCGAGACTGAGCGCGGCCGTCTCCCCGTCCTGCCGCGGGCCGCCGAGGAGCAGTGCCCGCAGCACCCGGGCCCGCACGGTCCGTTCGGCGCCCCAGCCGGCCCCGTCGGCGGGGTCGTCGCCGGGCGACTGACGGAAGTCCACGGCCTCCCCGCGCGGGAACGCCCGCCACACCCGTTCCTCGGCCGCCGTCAGATCGTTGATCTCCACCAGCGGGACTCTCACCCGACGGGCAGGCACCTGTCAATCCGCTTCCGCTGCCGGGGCGTTGCACGCGTGTGCCCCCGGTGCGCCGCTGTCGGCGGACCGGGGGCACACGGCTGTGCGGTGCGGCTACGGCCGGACGTTCCACTCCGTGATCACCGGGCGGTCGTGTTCCGTCGACAGACGGCTGACCGTGCCCGTGGCGAGCTGGAACAGCCGTCCCTCGGCGGGCGGCAGGCCCAGGCGGCGGGCGGTGAGGACGCGCAGGAAGTGGGCGTGGGCGACGAGGATCACGTCCCCCTCGGCCAGGGCCGGGGACAGGCGGGCCAGGACCCGGTCGGCGCGGGCGCCGATCTCCTCCGGCGACTCGCCCGGGTGTCCCTCGGGACCGGGCGGCACGCCGTCGGTCCACAGGTCCCAGTCGGGCCGGGAACGGTGGATCTCGACGGTGGTGATGCCCTCGTAGCCACCGTAGTCCCACTCGTGCAGGTCGGGGTCGGGCACGACCCCGGGTATGCCCGCCAGGTCGGCGGTGCGCAGGGCGCGGCTCAGCGGGCTGGCGAGCGCCAGGGCGTAGGACCGTCCGGTGAGGAGCGGGGCGAGGGACTTGGCCTGTTCCTCGCCGTGCTCCGTGAGGGGCAGGTCGGTCCAGCTGGTGTGCTGTCCCGACAGGCTCCACTCCGTCTCACCGTGGCGGACCAGCAGGAGGTCCCCCACGGCAGTTCAGTCCTTCTTCTCGACCGCGTGGCCGCCGAACTGGTTGCGCAGCGCGGCGATCATCTTCATCTGCGGGGAGTCGTCCTGCCGCGAGGCGAACCGGGCGAACAGCGACGCCGTGATCGCGGGGAGCGGTACGGCGTTGTCGATGGCCGCCTCGACGGTCCAGCGGCCCTCGCCGGAGTCCTCCGCGTAGCCGCGCAGCTTCTCCAGGTGCTCGTCCTCGTCCAGGGCGTTGACCGCGAGGTCCAGCAGCCAGGAACGGATGACCGTGCCCTCCTGCCAGGAGCGGAACACCTCGCGGACGTTCTCCACGGAGTGCACCTTCTCCAGCAGCTCCCAGCCCTCGGCGTAGGCCTGCATCATGGCGTACTCGATGCCGTTGTGGACCATCTTGGAGAAGTGCCCGGCGCCGACCCGGCCCGCGTGGACGTAGCCGTACGGGCCCTCCGGCTTGAGCGCCTCGAAGATCGGCTGGAGCCGGTCCACGTTCTCCTTGTCGCCGCCGACCATGAGCGCGTAGCCGTTCTCCAGGCCCCACACACCGCCGGAGACACCGGCGTCGACGAAGCCGATGCCCTTGATGCCGAGCGCGGCGGCGTGCTTCTCGTCGTCCGTCCAGCGGGAGTTGCCGCCGTCGATCACCGTGTCGCCGGGGGACAGCAGGTCGCCGAGTTCGTCGATGACGGTCTGGGTGGCCGTGCCGGCCGGGACCATCACCCACACGTTGCGCGGCGCGTCGAGCTTCTCGACCAGTTCGGCGAGGCTCTTGACGTCGGAGACCTCAGGGTTGCGGTCGTAGCCGATGACGGTGTGGCCGGCGCGGCGGATCCGCTCGCGCATGTTGCCGCCCATCTTGCCGAGACCGATGAGACCGAGCTGCATGATCAGTTCTCCGATGCGTTCTTGAGAGTGCGGTAGGCGGCGACGAGGGCCGTGGTGGACGGGTCGAGACCCGGCACGTCCGCGCCTTCGGTGAGGGCCGGTTCGACGCGCTTGGCGAGGACCTTGCCCAGCTCCACGCCCCACTGGTCGAAGGAGTCGATGTTCCACACCGCGCCCTGGACGAACACCTTGTGCTCGTAGAGGGCGATCAGCTGGCCGAGCACCGACGGGGTCAGCTCGGTGGCGAGGATGGTGGTGGTCGGGTGGTCGCCGCGGAAGGTGCGGTGCGCGACCTGCTCCTCGGCCACGCCCTCCGCGCGGACTTCCTCGGCGGTCTTGCCGAAGGCGAGCGCCTGGGTCTGGGCGAAGAAGTTGGCCATCAACAGGTCGTGCTGGGCCTTGAGTTCCTCGCTCAGTTCGCCGATGGGGCGGGCGAAGCCGATGAAGTCGGCCGGGATGAGCTTGGTGCCCTGGTGGATCAACTGGTAGTAGGCGTGCTGCCCGTTGGTGCCGGGCGTGCCCCAGACGACCGGGCCGGTCTGCCACTCCACCGGGTTGCCGTCGCGCTGCACCGACTTGCCGTTGGACTCCATGTCCAGCTGCTGGAGGTACGCGGTGAACTTCGACAGGTAGTGCGAGTACGGCAGCACCGCGTGGGTCTGGGCGTCGTAGAAGTTGTCGTACCAGATGCCCAGCAGGCCCAGCAGCAGCGGCGCGTTGGCCTCGGCGGGCGCGGTGCGGAAGTGGTCATCGACGATCCGGAAGCCGTCCAGCATCTCGCGGAAGCGGTCCGGGCCGATGGCGATCATCAGGGAGAGGCCGATGGCGGAGTCGTAGGAGTACCGGCCGCCGACCCAGTCCCAGAACTCGAACATGTTGTCCGGGTCGATGCCGAACTCGGTGACCTTCTCCGCGTTCGTGGACAGCGCCACGAAGTGCTTGGCCACGGCCTTCTCGTCGCCGTCGAAGGCCCTCAGCAGCCAGGAGCGGGCGGAGGTGGCGTTGGTGATCGTCTCGATCGTGGTGAACGTCTTGGACGCCACGATGAACAGCGTCTCGGCCGGGTCCAGGTCGCGGGTGGCCTCGTGCAGGTCGGAGCCGTCCACGTTCGACACGAACCGGAACGTGAGCTCCCGCGCGGTGTACGGGCGCAGCGCCTCGTAGGCCATCGCGGGGCCGAGGTCGGAACCGCCGATGCCGATGTTGACGACGTTCCTGATGCGCCGGCCGGTGTGGCCGGTCCACTCGCCGGAGCGGACCCGCTCGGCGAAGCCGGCCATCTTGTCGAGCACGGCGTGCACCTTCGGCACGACGTTCTCGCCGTCGACCTCGACCACGGCGTCCCGCGGGGCGCGCAGCGCGGTGTGCAGCACGGCCCGGTTCTCGGTGAGGTTGATCTTCTCGCCGCGGAACATGGCGTCCCGCAGCGCGAACACGCCGGTGGCGGTGGCGAGTTCCTGGAGCAGCGCCAGGGTCTCGTCGGTGATCAGCTGCTTGCTGTAGTCGATGTGCAGGTCACCGACCCGCACGACGTACCGCTCGGCGCGGCCGGGGTCCGCCGCGAACAGCTCGCGCAGGTGCGGCTGGCCCTGGGCGCGGTGGTCGGCGAGGGCCGTCCACTCGGGCCGGTGGGTGAGCTTCGGGTACTCGGCCATCTCAGGCGTTCTCCTTGGTGCCATCGCCCTGGAGGGCGATGGCGTACATCTCGTCCGCGTCGAGGCGGCGCAGTTCCTCGGCGATGAGTTCGGAGGTGGGGCGGACCTTCAGGGCGAGGGTGCGCGGCGGCTGGCCCGGCAGGGTCAGCGTGGCCAGCGGGCCCTCGGGGCGGTCGACGACGATCTCGCCGTTCGCGGTGCCGAGGCGTACCGTCGTCACGAACGGGCCGGCGCTGTGCACCCGGTCCACCGGCACGCCCAGGCGGACCTGGAGCCAGCGGGCGAGCAGCTCGGCGCTGGGGTTGTCGGCCTCGGCCTCGACGGCCGCCGACGTCACCTTCACGCGGGCCTGGTCCATGGCCGCGGCCAGCATGGACCGCCACAGGGTCAGCCGGGTCCAGGCGAGGTCGGTGTCACCGGGGGCGTAGGTGCGGGCCCGGGTGTTCAGGACGTCCAGCGGGCGCTCGACGGCGTACAGGTCGGTGATCCGGCGCTGGGCGAGCGCGCCCAGCGCGTCCTTGGACGGTGCGTCGGGCGCGTCCACCGGCCACCACACGACCACCGGGGCGTCCGGCAGCAGCAGCGGCAGCACCACCGAGTCGGCGTGGTCGGACACCTCGCCGTAGGTGCGCAGCACCACCGTCTCGCCGGTGCCGGCCTCGGAGCCGACCCGGACCTCGGCGTCGAGCCGCGAGTGGGTGCGGTCGCGCAGGGTGCGGGCCTGCCTCCGGATGACGACCAGGGTGCGCGAGGGGTGCTCGTGCGAGGCCTCCTCGGCCGCCTTGATCGAGTCGTAGGCGTTCTCCTCGTCCGTGACGATGACCATCGTCAGGACCATGCCCACGGCGGGCGTCCCGATGGCGCGGCGGCCCTGCACCAACGCCTTGTTGATCTTGCTTGCCGTGGTGTCGGTCAGGTCGATCTTCATGGCCTGCGCCAGCTCCGTCCGTCTCGTGCGAGCATCTCGTCGGCTTCACTCGGTCCCCAGCTGCCCGACGCGTACTGCGCCGGCCTGCCGTGCGCCGCCCAGTACTCCTCGATCGGGTCGAGGATCTTCCAGGACTCTTCCACTTCCTGGTGACGGGGGAACAGGTTGGCGTCGCCGAGCAGTACGTCCAGGATGAGCCGCTCGTACGCCTCCGGGCTCGACTCGGTGAACGACTCGCCGTAGGCGAAGTCCATCGACACGTCCCGGATCTCCATCGACGTGCCCGGCACCTTCGAGCCGAACCGCACGGTCATGCCCTCGTCCGGCTGGACGCGGATGACGATCGCGTTCTGCCCCAGCTCCTCGGTGGCGGTGGAGTCGAACGGGGAGTGCGGGGCCCGCTTGAAGACCACCGCGATCTCGGTGACCCGGCGGCCGAGCCGCTTGCCGGTGCGCAGGTAGAACGGGACGCCCGCCCAGCGGCGGTTGTCGATGCCCAGCTTGATCGCGGCGAAGGTGTCGGTCTTCGACTTGGGGTCGATGCCGTCCTCCTGGAGGTAGCCGACGACCTTCTCGCCGCCCTGCCAGCCAGCCGCGTACTGACCGCGCACGGTGTGCTCGCCCAGGTCCTCCGGCAGCCGCACCGACTTCAGCACCTTCAGCTTCTCGGTGAGCAGCGCCTCCGCGTCGAACGCGATCGGCTCCTCCATGGCGGTCAGCGCCATGAGCTGGAGCAGGTGGTTCTGGATGACGTCCCGGGCGGCGCCGATGCCGTCGTAGTAGCCGGCCCGGCCGCCGATGCCGATGTCCTCCGCCATGGTGATCTGCACGTGGTCGACGTACGAGCGGTTCCAGATCGGCTCGTACATCTGGTTGGCGAAGCGCAGCGCCAGGATGTTCTGGACGGTCTCCTTGCCGAGGTAGTGGTCGATGCGGAACACCTGGTCCGGCTCGAACACCTCGTGCACGATCTTGTTCAGCTCGCGCGCGCTGTCCAGGTCGTGGCCGAACGGCTTCTCGATGACCGCGCGCCGCCAGGAGCCCTCCGGCGGGCTGGCCAGGCCGTGCTTCTTCAGCTGCTGCACGACCTTCGGGAAGAACTTCGGCGGCACCGAGAGGTAGAAGGCGAAGTTGCCGCCGGTGCCCCGGGAGGAGTCCAGCTCGTCGACGGCGTCCTTCAGCTGCTTGAACGCGGTGTCGTCGTCGAAGTCGCCGGGGATGAACCGCATGCCCTCGGCGAGCTGCTGCCACACCTCCTCGCGGAACGGGGTGCGGGCGTGCTCCTTCACGGCGTCGTGCACGACCTGCGCGAAGTCCTGGTCGGCCCAGTCCCGGCGGGCGAACCCGACCAGGGAGAAGCCCGGCGGCAGCAGACCGCGGTTGGCCAGGTCGTACACGGCCGGCATCAGCTTCTTGCGGGACAGGTCACCGGTCACCCCGAAGATGACCAGGCCCGACGGCCCGGCGATGCGGGGGAGCCGGCGGTCCCGGGCGTCCCGCAGCGGGTTCACCCAGTCGGCGGCCGGGGCCACCGGCACGCGCACCTCCTCGGGTGCGGGCGCCTGGGCGGGTGCGTTCTCGGTCATCGGGCGTCAACTCCCTTGCTCTTCAGGGACTTCGCTACGGCGTCCAGAAGGTCCTGCCAGGCCACCTCGAACTTGGCGACACCCTCGTTCTCCAGTTGCCGGACGACCTCGTCGTAGGCGATGCCGAGCCGCTCGACGGCGGCCAGGTCGGCGCGGGCCTGCGCGTAGCCGCCGGTCACCGTGTCACCGGTGATCTCGCCGTGGTCGGCGACCGCGTTCAGCGTGGCCTCCGGCATGGTGTTGACGGTGCCCGGCGCGACCAGCTCGTCCACGTACAGAGTGTCCTTGTACGCGGGGTCCTTCACACCGGTGGACGCCCACAGCGGGCGCTGCTTGTTCGCCTTGTCCCCGGCGAGCGCCAGCCAGCGGTCGGAGGCGAAGACCTCCTCGTACGCCTCGTAGGCGAGGCGGGCGTTGGCGAGGGCCGCGCGGCCCTTGAGGGCGAGGGCCTCGTCGGTGCCGAGGGCGGTCAGCCGCTTGTCGATCTCGCTGTCCACGCGGGAGACGAAGAAGGACGCCACCGAGTGGATCGTGGAGAGGTCGACGCCCCGCTCGCGGGCCTTCTCCAGGCCGGCCAGGTAGGCGGCCATGACCTCGCGGTAGCGCTCCAGGGAGAAGATCAGGGTCACGTTGACGCTGATGCCGAGGCCGATGACCTCGGTGATCGCCGGCAGGCCGGCCTTGGTCGCCGGTATCTTGATCATCACGTTGGGCCGGTCCACCAGCCAGGCGAGCTGCTTGGCCTCGGCGATCGTGGCCTCGGTCTCGTGCGCGAGGCGGGGGTCGACCTCGATGGAGACCCGTCCGTCACGGCCGCCCGAGGCGTCGTACACGGGACGCAGGATGTCGGCGGCGTCCCGCACGTCGGCGGTCGTCATCATCCGTACGGCCTCGTCGACCGTCACGCCGCGCACGGCGAGGTCGGTCAGCTGCTCCTCGTAGCCCTCACCGGAACCGATGGCGGCCTGGAAGATGGACGGGTTGGTGGTCACACCGACGGCGCTTCCGCTCGCCACCAGCTCGGCGAGGCTGCCCGAGGTGATCCGCTTGCGGGACAGGTCGTCCAGCCAGATCGACACGCCCTCGTCGGCGAGGCGCTTGAGGGCTCCCGGGGTCGGGATTGCTTCGGTCACTGTGCTCATCTCTCTTTTTGTGCGTCTTCTGTGCGTCGGTGTGCTTGGTATCCGTCGGTGTGCGCGGTGTCAGGCGCGCGTGGCGGCGAGCGACTCGCGGGCCGCCGCGGCGACGTTCTCGGGGGTGAAGCCGAACTCGGCGAACAGGGTCTTGGCGTCGGCGGAGGCACCGAAGTGTTCGAGCGAGACGATGCGTCCGGCGTCACCGACGAACCGGTACCAGGTCAGGCCGATGCCGGCCTCGACCGCGACCCGGGCCTTCACGGCCGGCGGCAGCACCCGCTCGCGGTACTCGCGCGGCTGCTCCTCGAACCACTCCACGGACGGCATGGACACCACCCGCGTGCCGATCCCCTCGGCCTCCAGCCGCTCCCGCGCGGCCACGGCGAGCTGCACCTCGGAGCCCGTCGCGATGATGATCACCTCCGGGACCTCCGTCGAGGACTCGCGCAGCACGTAGCCGCCCTTGGCCGCGTCCGCGTTGGGCGCGTACACCGGCACGCCCTGGCGGGTGAGCGCGAGCCCGTGCGGGGCGGGGTGCGTGGCGTGCCTCTTCAGGATCTCGGCCCAGACGATCGCGGTCTCGTTGGCGTCCGCCGGGCGGACGACGTTCAGGCCCGGGATCGCGCGCAGGGAGGCCAGGTGCTCGACCGGCTGGTGGGTGGGGCCGTCCTCGCCGAGGCCGATGGAGTCGTGCGTCCACACGTACGTCACCGGCAGCTGCATGAGCGCCGACATCCGGACGGCGTTGCGCATGTAGTCGGAGAACACCAGGAAGGTGCCGCCGTAGATCCGGGTGTTGCCGTGCAGGGCGATGCCGTTCATCTCCGCGGCCATGGAGAACTCGCGGATGCCGAAGTGCACGGTACGGCCGTACGGGTCGGCGCCGGGCAGCGGGTTGCCCTTCGGCAGGAAGGAGCTGGCCTTGTCGATGGTGGTGTTGTTCGAGCCGGCCAGGTCGGCGGAGCCGCCCCACAGCTCGGGGAGCACCGGGCCGAGCGCCTGGAGCACCTTCCCGGAGGCGGCGCGGGTGGCGACCGACTTGCCCTCCTCGAAGACCGGGATGCTCTCCTCCCAGCCCTCGGGCAGCTCGCCCTTGCTGACGCGGTCGAACAGCTCGGCCCGCTCGGGGTTGGCGGCGCGCCACTCGGCGATCCGCTTGTCCCAGGCCGCGTGCGCCTCGGCACCCCGGTCCAGGGCCCGCCGGGTGTGCTTCAGGACCTCGTCGGCCACCTCGAAGGTCTGCTCCGGGTCGAAACCGAGGAGGCGCTTGGTGGCGGCGATCTCCTCTTCGCCCAGCGCGGAGCCGTGCGAGGCCTCGGTGTTCCGGGCGTTCGGGGCCGGCCAGGCGATGATCGTGCGCATGGCGATGATCGAGGGCCGCTCGGTCTCGGCCCGGGCGGCCTCCAGCGCGGCGTGCAGGGCGGGGGCGTCGATGTCACCCTCCGCGGTGGGCTCGACGCGCTGGGTGTGCCAGCCGTAGGCCTCGTACCGCTTCAGCACGTCCTCGGAGAAGGCGGTCGCGGTGTCGCCCTCGATGGAGATGTGGTTGTCGTCGTAGACGAAGACCAGGTTGCCCAGCTTCTGGTGGCCGGCGAGCGAGGAGGCCTCGGCGGAGACGCCCTCCTCCAGGTCGCCGTCGGAGACGATGGCCCAGACGGTGTGGTCGAAGGGGGAGGTGCCGGCGGGGGCCTCCGGGTCGAACAGGCCGCGCTCGTAGCGGGCGGCCATCGCCATGCCGACGGCGTTGGCGACGCCCTGGCCGAGCGGGCCGGTGGTGGTCTCCACGCCCGCGGTGTGCCCGTACTCGGGATGGCCCGGCGTCTTCGAGCCGTGCGTGCGGAAGGCCTTGAGGTCGTCCAGCTCCAGCTCGTAGCCGGCGAGGAACAGCTGCGTGTAGAGGGTCAGCGAGGTGTGGCCGGGGGAGAGGACGAACCGGTCACGGCCGGTCCACTCCGGGTCGGCCGGGTCGTGTCGCATCACCTTCTGAAAGATCGTGTACGCGGCAGGCGCCAGGCTCATCGCGGTGCCCGGGTGTCCGTTGCCCACCTTCTGCACCGCGTCGGCCGCCAGAAGTCGGGCGGTGTCCACGGCACGCCGGTCGAGGTCGGTCCACTCGAAGCTGTCGGAAGTCTGCGTAGTCATCTTCAAGAAGTCCTCGTTCAGTACGGGATGGCTGGCCGGACGCGTTCAAACTTAAAAGTCTGACTTTTTTAAGGAAAGGTCGGGGTGTGTCAGCCTGTGGTGAATCTGGGACAGTGATCACCCGACAGAGATAGGGCGAACCGGGCATGACGGGCATAAGACAGCAAGCTGAGGGTGACGCGATCAGAACGTTCCCCTTCCCGGCCGACCTGGCCGTCGGCGGTGTCGGCATGCAGATCGGCCCGATGGGCACCGACCACCGCTGGCACGTCGACGCCCCCCTGCACCGCGTCCACCGTATCGACTTCCACGTTGTCATGCTCTTCATCGACGGCCCGGTACGGCACATGATCGACTTCGCCGAGTACGAGGCCGCGGCCGGCGACCTGCTGTGGATCCGCCCCGGACAGGTCCACCGGTTCTCCCGCGAATCCGAGTACCGCGGAACCGTCCTGACCATGCAGCCCGGCTTCCTGCCCCGCGCCACCGTCGAGGCCGCCGGCCTGTACCGCTACGACCTGCCGCCGCTGCTGCACCCCGACCCGGCGCAGCTGGCCGCGCTCCACGCGGCCTTCGACCAGCTGCGCCGCGAGTACGAGGACACCGAGACGCTCCCGCTCAGCCTGCACACGGCCGTCCTGAGGCACACGCTGACCGCGTGCCTGCTGCGCCTCGCCCATCTCGCCGCCAGTTCGGCCGAGACCTCCCGGCAGCACGCCGACAGCACCTTCACCCGCTTCCGGGACGCCGTCGAGCGGGGCTTCCCCACCAACCACAGCGTCAGCGCCTACGCCGACGCCCTCGGTTACTCCCGCCGCACCCTGGTCCGCGCCGTCCGCGCGGCCACCGGCGAGACACCCAAGGGCTTCATCGACAAGCGCGTCGTCCTGGAGGCCAAGCGCCTCCTCGCCCACACGGACCTGCCGATCGGCCGCGTCGGGGTGGCCGTGGGCTTCCCCGACGCGGCGAACTTCTCCAAGTTCTTCCACCTGCACACCGGCCAGACGCCGGTGGCCTTCCGGGCGGAGCTGCGCTGAGCGCTCGCGACGCCACCGGACCCGGGCCCGCCGGCCACGGGGGCCGGTGAACGCCTCCGGCGGGTCGTGGTGGAGGCAGCTCGCGCATACCGCGGACCCGGGTCACCGCCCCCGGCCCCCTGGAGGGCGGCCACCTCCGTCGGACCCGCGGGGGCGACGGGTCCATGGCGCGACGCCAGAGGCCGACGTGTCCGTGCGCGTCGGCCCCCGGCGTCGCGGGCTTCCCCGGTCAGTGACCGAAGTCGAACCAGTTCACGTTCACGAAGTCGGCCGGCTGGCCGCTGGTGAAGGTGAGGTAGACGTCGTGCGTGCCGGTCACCGCGCCGATGTTGGCCGGGACCGTCCGCCAGGACTGCCAGCCGCCCGTGTTCGCCACGGCGAAACTGCCGACGGGCGCGTTGCCGCGACTGTCCAGGCGCACCTCGACCAGACCGCTGACCTCGCCGGCCGCACCGCTCGCGACCCGGGCGTAGAACTGCCTCGCCGCCGTGGAGCCGAAGTCGACGCCCTTGTACAGCGCCCAGTCGCCGTTCGCGAGGGACCCGATGTCCTGGCCGCCGCCGCTGTCCGTGGTGGTCTCCGTGACGACGCCGGACTGGCTGTCGTAGGACTCGGCCTGGACGGGGCTGTAGGCGTCCCGGTTGCCGGTCGGCGGGGGAGTGGTGCCGCCGCCCGAAGACCGCAGGACCTGTACGTAGTCGACGACCATCGGGTGGCCCGGCTCGGTCCCGCTGTCCGGTCCGCCGCCGAACGCGGCCGGGAAGCCGCCGCCCATCGCGACGTTGAGGATGAGGAAGTAGCCGTGGTTCGTGGCGTTCGCCCAAGTCGTCGCGTCGACCTGGTTCGCCCGCACCGTGTGGAAGTTGACGCCGTCGAGGTAGAAGCGGATCTCCTCGGGGCTGGTCGAGCGGTCCCACTCCATCGCGTAGGTGTGGAAGCCGGCCTGGCAGGTGCCGCCGGTGCAGGAGGTGGAGTTGCCGATGCCGGAGGTCTCGTTGCAGGGGCCGCCCGGGTTGGTGCCGCAGTGCATCGTGGCCCAGTCGGTGTTCAGGCCCTGGACGTTCTCCATGATGTCCAGCTCGCCGACGCCCGGCCAGTTCCAGTAGTTGCCGCGGAAGGGCGCGCCGAGCATCCAGAACGCCGGCCAGTAGCCCCTCGCGGCGGCGCCGGTGACGTTCGGCATCTGGATGCGCGCCTGGACGCGCAGTTTCCCGCCGGCCGGGGGCTGGAAGTCGGTGCGGGTGGTCTCGATCCGGCCGGAGGTCCAGTTGCCGGAGGCGTCGCGGCGCGGGGTGATGAGCAGGTTGCCGTTCCCGTCGAGCGCGACGTTGCTGGTGCTCGACGTCATCGTCTCGACCTCGCCGGTGCCCCAGTTGGCGGCCCCGCCGGGGTAGGACGTCCCGGTGTCGTACTGCCAGTCGGCCGTGTTGACGCCCGAGCCGGCCGCGCCGTTGAAGTCGTCCGCGAAGACCTGCGTCCAGCCCGAGGGCGGAGCGGGCGCGGAGGCGTCGGCGGGCACGGTGGCGGCCGTGGCGAGGGCCGCGGCCAAGCCGAGCGTGGCGACGGCGGCGGTGAACGCGCGCCGCAGCGGGCGGGATCTGGGGATACCGGAGGATGCGCTCATGGGGAGCCTCTCGGTACGGGTGTGTGCGGGGGTTTGCTGAGAGCGCTCCCAAGCGTGCTGGGCACGCCTGCTTGAGAGCGCTCTCACGGTGCCGCCAATGTGCTCCCCGCCCCTGGGGCCGTCAAGAGTTGAAGCAAGGAAAGTCCTTGCCCGGTACGGCAGTTCACGGGGTGAAGCCGCCCGTACCGGCGCAGACCGCGCTGCCGTTCCGGACGATCACCACGCCTCCCGGCACCGCACTGTCGTGGAACCGGTAGCCGTCCACCGAGCTGTCGCCCCCCCGTCCCCCGCAGCGGGACGCACGGTGCGCACACCTCGGTACCGCGCGGTGCCCCCGGCCGGTCCTCGGCCGTCACCACGCGCAGCGTCAGCCAGGCCGGACCGCCCTCCGCTGACCGCCGCCACGGCAGGGGTACGGCCCCGGTCTCGCCCGGCCGCAGATCCGGCAGCCCGGCGGGGGCGGTCAGCCGGCGGCCGTCGGCCAGGGCAGGCTCCCAGGTGGCCGCCGGCCATCCGAGGCCCCGGACGCGCTGCCGGTCGGTGACCACGATCCCCTCGTGCCGGTGACACCGGACACCGACCGGTGCCGCGCCCTCCTCCTCTCCCCCCCGCGTCGGCGTCACCGCCGTACGCCCCGCGGCGGCCGGGCGCGGCCGTACCGCTGTCGTCCGGCCCCGCGCCCACGGACCCGGCCGGTCGTGCGTCGTCCACGCGCCGCGTGATTCCGTGGCCCCGGGACGCCGGGGTGAAGCCGCCCCGAGGACCCGGCGTTGACCCGATGGCCGCCCGTGGTCGGTGAGCGCCGGTGTGGGTACGGGGTCGTCCCTCAGCGCGGAGGTCTGCGAGAGTGCGGGTGTGAGGAAAGGTGCGGGCGTGAGGCTGACGATTCTGGGCGGCGGCGGATTCCGGGTCCCCCTGGTGTACGGCGCGCTGCTGACCGACCACGCCGAGGGGCGGGTCACCGAGGTCGTCCTGCACGATCTGGACGACCGCCGACTGCACGCGGTGACCCGCGTCCTCGCGGAACAGGCCGCCGGGGTCCCCGACGCGCCCGCGGTGACCGCCACCACCGACCTGGACGCGGCCCTGCGCGGCGCCGACTTCGTCTTCTCCGCCATCCGAGTCGGCGGCCTGGAGGGCAGGGCGGACGACGAACGGGTCGCGCTCGCCGAAGGGGTGCTGGGCCAGGAGACCGTCGGCGCGGGCGGGATCGCCTACGGCCTGCGCACCGTGCCCGTCGCCGTCGACATCGCCCGGCGCGTGGCCCGGCTCGCCCCGGACGCCTGGGTCATCAACTTCACCAACCCGGCCGGGCTGGTCACCGAGGCCATGTCCCGCCACCTGGGCGACCGCGTCATCGGCATCTGCGACTCGCCGGTCGGCCTCGGCCGCCGTATCGCCCGGGTCCTCGGCACCCGCCAGGAACAGGCCTTCGTCGACTACGTCGGGCTCAACCACCTCGGCTGGGTGCGCGGCCTGCGCGTCGCCGGACGCGACGAACTGCCGCGCCTGCTCGGCGATCCCGCGCTGCTCGGGTCCTTCGAGGAGGGCAGGCTGTTCGGCGCCGACTGGCTGCGCTCGCTCGGCGCGATCCCCAACGAGTACCTGCACTACTACTACTTCAACCGGGAGACCGTCCGCGCCTACCAGGAGGCCGGCAAGACCCGCGGCGCCTTCCTCCGCGACCAGCAGGCCCGGTTCTACGAGGAGGCGGCCGACCCCGCCGTCTCCGCCCTGCGCGCCTGGGACCGCACCCGCGCCGAGCGCGAGGCGACCTACATGGCCGAGAACCGGGAGAGCGCCGGCGCGGGCGAACGCGAGGCCGAGGACCTGTCCGGCGGGTACGAGAAGGTCGCCCTCGCCCTGATGCGGGCCATCGCCCGCGACGAACGCGCCACCCTGATCCTCAACGTCCGCAACCGCTCCACCCTCTCCGCCCTGGACGCCGACGCGGTCGTCGAGGTCCCGTGCCTGGTGGACGCGAGCGGGGCCCACCCGTTCGCCGCCGATCCGCTGCCCGGCCACGCCACCGGCCTGGTGTGCGCGGTCAAGGCCGTCGAGCGGGAGGTGCTCGCCGCCGCCGCGTCGGGTTCCCGGGCGTCTGCCGTGACGGCCTTCGCGCTGCATCCGCTGGTCGACTCGGTCACCGTCGCCCGCAGACTGGTCGAGCGCTACACCGAGGTCCACCCCGGTCTGGCGTACCTCGCATGAGAACGGAGGGCCGCTCCGCCGAGCGGCCCTCCGCGTCACCTCAGGGGCGCGTCAGCCGGTGAAGCCGGCCGTGATCGAGGTGAACTGCCAGTTGTTCTGGCTGATCCCGGAGCAGTTCTCGGCGACACCGCCGCCCGGGCAGGGCCGGTCGCGGTTGACCGACCAGAAGGCCAGCCGCGCGATGTGGTGCGAGTTCGCCCAGTCCCGGATCTGCGTCCAGATCGCGGGAGTCGTCGACTCCTGCTGGTCGGACAGGCCGTTCATGCCGGAGATGCCGATGTGCGCGTAGGCGGTGGCGTCGTCCCAGCCGAAGGTGGACTTCAGCTTGTTCTTCAGCCCCTCCGCCGCGTTCACCGTGTTGCCGTACATGTCCGAGCCGCCGCCGAAGTCGAACGGCATGATGGTGAACACGTCGATGTTCGCGCCCAGCGCCTGCGCCTGCTCGATGAGCCGGTTGCCGTAGTACGTCGGCCCGGTGGTGGACGTGCCGAACGTGACGATGGTCTTCAGGCCGGGGTTGTTGGCCTTGACCGTCTTCAGCGCGGTGAGGATCCTCGCCTGGACGGCCTCGTTCTCGAACTCGTCGGTGTTCTCGATGTCGAAGTCGATGGCCTTCAGGCCGTAGGCGTCGACCACCTTCTGGATCGCCCCGGCGAGCGCGCTCGCGGAGGAGCAGTTGGCGCCGAGCTTGCTGCCCGACCAGCCGCCGAACGACGGCACGATGTCACCGCCGGCGGACCGGATCTGGTTGATCGCCGACTGGTCCACGCCGCCGGTCAGCGGCCGGCTGCCGTCCCAGGCCGGGGTGCAGCCGCCGGAGTCCAGCACGAACGCCATCGTGAACCACTTGGCCCCGGTCGCGTTCATCACCGTGGTCGGGTTCGGCGGATCGCCCCAGCCCTGGTACAGGTACGGCGCTGCCTGCTTGAAGCCGGTGCCGCCGCCGGTGCCCGCGTCGGTCGTCACGGTGACGGAGTTGGAGGCCGGCGAGGCGTTCCCGGCCGCGTCCCGCGCCTTCACGGTGAAGGTGTAACTGGTGCTCGGCGACAGCCCGCTGACCGTGGCCGACGTACCGGAGACGCTCAGGAGCTGGTTGGCCCCGCTGTAGATGTCGTACGCCGTCACGCCCGTGTTGTCCGTGGCCGCGTTCCACTTCAGCGACACGCTCGACGACGTCTTGCCGGTGGAGGTGAGCCCGCTCGGCGCGGTCGGCGCCTGGGTGTCACCGCCGCCCCCGCCGCCCGGGCCGTCCAGGCCGATGTCGTCGGCGTAGTAGGTGCCCTGGCCGTACCAGCCGTGCACATAGATGGTGGCGCTCGTCTGCGAGGCGCCGGTGGTGAAGGAGACGCTGAGCTGGCTGTACGCCGACGGGGACGACGTCCAGGTGGACGCGCCGCCGTTGACGCCCAGGTACACGTAACTGCCGCGCACCCAGCCGCTGAGGCTGTACGTCGTGTTCGGCTGCACGGCGACCGTCTGGCTGCACTGCGCGTTGTCGCTGGACGTCACCGCGCCCTGGAGCGCCTTGGCGCCGCCGTGCACGGGGGAGGAGACGACCGAACCGAGGTTGCCGGTGCAGGTCCAGGGGGAGAGGCCGCCGGACTCGAAGCCGGGGTTGGTGAGGATGTTGGCCGCGTGGGCCGTACCGGGGAGGGCGATGGCCCCGCCGACCGCGAGGGCGGCGGAGCCGAGCAGGGCGAGGAGCCGGCGTCTGGAACGCCCGAGTGTGTCGCGCACGCGATCTCCCTGTCAGGGGTGGGGTGTTCGGGAGTGCTGGGGAGTGCGGAAGCGTTGCGTCAACGAATTTGGTATGGACCAATCCGCCCTGTCAAGGAGAAGAGCGGAATTGGTCCATACCGGTGGGCGCCGGCGTTCCGGACGGGGCGCCGGGAACCGCGCGACGAGCCACGACGGGCCCGCGGCCGGCCGGTGACTAGAGCGGCAGTACCTCGCCCGCCGAAGCCGCCTGCACGGGCGCCGGCACCACGGGCAGCAGGACCTCGGACTCCACCCGTTGCCGCGGAAGCGTCGCGGGCGCCAGCGGACGCGGCCCCGAGACCACCGTGTAGTCCTGCCCCAGGAACGGCGGCTCGATGACTCCGGGGTCCTCGCCCAGCGCCAGCTGCACCGCGGCCCACGGCGCGTTCACCCCGCAGAGCGACAGCTGGTGCAGGCCGCCGGCGGGCCTCGTGTTGACGTCCAGCAGCACCGGCCGGTCGCCGAGCATCCGGAACTGGATGTTGGACAGGTGGTGCAGTCCGAAGCCCTCCGCGATCAGCCGGGCCGGCGCCAGCCACCGCTCGTCCAGGGTGAAGCCCCGGCGGCGGCCGTTCTTGGTGCGGCCCACCGCGAGCCGGACCCGGTTGTCCGGCCCGGTCAGGCAGTCGACGGACACCTCGGGCTGCTCCAGGCGCGGCATCACCAGCCAGTCCACGGGCTCCTCGGCCCGCCGCAGCGCCTCCACGACCAGGTCCAGCTGGACGTACGGGCCCGGGAAGCCGGTCAGGTGCGTGAGCGAGAAGGGGGCCCGGGTGATCATCCGGAAGCCGACCCCGCCCGCGCCGGCAGTCGGCTTGAAGCACGCCCGGTGCCCGTCCGCCTCCAACTCCTCGACCGCGGAGACGAGTTGGTCCGCCGTGCGGACCCGGCGCCACGGCGGCACCGGGACGCCCACCGAGCGGACCGCCGCGTACGCGACCGCCTTGTCCTCGAACACGGCGACCGCCTCGGGCGTCGGTGCCAGCAGCGCCGTACCGGCCGCCGCGAACTCGGCCCGGTGCGCCACGATCGCGGCCTGGTGCAGCCGGGGCACGAACACGTCGATGCCGCGCCGGGCGCACTGGTCGAGGGCGTACTCGACGTACGCGGCCGGGGACAGGCCCTCCGGCTCCAGCTCGGCGGTGTCGGCGGCGGCCAGCACGGGGGAGTCCGGGTCGCCGTGCGTGGCGTGGATCTCGACCGCGCGGTCGCTGGGATTTCTCCGCAGCTGATCCATGAAGAACACGTTCTCCGAGTACGTGCGGTTGAGCCAGACGCGTACGCGAGAGGGCATGCAGGCCGCCTTTCGGGTGTGCGGGCAGGGCGGAGCGGCCCGTGCCCGGGCAGAGGGAGGAAGGGTCACCAAACAGCCCCGGAACAAGGGGGGTTGAGGGCGCTGGTGTTGGGGCGATCATACGGCTTTCCAAGGGTCCCCCGTGCAACGCGGGTGTTACGGATTCGCGGGCCGCCCGGTCAGGCATTCGCGGGTCGTCCAGTCACGCATTCCCGGGCCGTCCCGGGCCGGACGCGCGGCCGTCTCGCCCCGGTCGCGCGCGGGGCGGACCGGGCCCGGATCGCGACACGCGGCGGGGGGGAACCTCTTGTCCGGTGCCCGGGGCATGTGTTCTCGTTGTGTCATCGGATGATCGGAAGGGGTGTGCGGGGTGGAGTCGACGGCCGGGGCCGGACAGCTTCTGGCCATCAGTGATCTCCACATCGGGTATCCGGACAACCGCGCCCTGATCGACGGCATGCACCCCGAGAGCGACGACGACTGGCTGATCGTGGCCGGTGACGTCGCGGAGACCGTCGCCGACATCCGCTGGGCCCTCGGCACGCTCGCGAGCCGCTTCGGCAAGGTGCTGTGGGCGCCCGGGAACCACGAACTGTGGACCCATCCGAGCGATCCGGTCACCCTGCGTGGCGTCGCCCGCTACGAGCACCTGGTCGAGGTGTGCCGCGAGCTCGGCGTCGTCACCCCCGAGGACCCCTACCCCGTGTGGCGCGGCGCGGGCGGCCCGGCCGTCGTGGCCCCGCTCTTCCTGCTCTACGACTACTCGTACCTGCCGGCCGGCTCCGCCACCAAGGCGGAGGGCCTGGCCTACGCGGAGAGCACGGGCATCGTCTGCAACGACGAGTTCCTGCTGCACCCCGACCCCTACCCGACCCGTGAGGCGTGGTGCCGGGCGCGGGTCGCCGAGACCGAGCGCAGGCTGTCCGAGCTGCCCGCGGACCTGCCGACCGTGCTGGCCGGGCACTGGCCGCTGGACCGGCACCCCACCGAGGTCCTGTGGCACCCCGAGTTCGCCATGTGGTGCGGCACCACGCTGACCGCCGACTGGCACCGCCGGTTCCGGGTCGCCACCGCGGTCTACGGCCATCTGCACATCCCCCGCACCACCTGGCACGACGGAGTCCGCTTCATGGAGGTCTCCGTGGGATACCCCCGCGAGTGGCGCAAGCGTCCGGATCCGCCGGGAAGGCTGCGCCGCGTCCTGCCGATGGAGGTCGAAGCAGGTGATCGAGGAGCTGCTCCCGGAGTCGGTCGTGGCCGTGGAGGCGCGCGCTGACGACCCGCTGTGGGACTCCCCGCTCTACCCGGCGGAGGAGGCGCTCGTCGTGCGCGCGGTGGCCAAGCGGCGCCGTGAGTTCGCGGCCGTCCGGGGCTGCGCCCGGCGCGCCATGGAGAAGCTCGGCGTGCCGCCGCAGCCCGTGCTCACCGGTGAGCGGGGGGCCCCGCGCTGGCCGGACGGGCTGCTCGGCAGCATGACCCACTGCGACGGCTACTGCGCCGCCGCGCTGGTCCGCGCCACCGACCTCGCCTCCCTGGGCATAGACGCCGAACCGCACGGGCCGCTGCCGGAAGGGGTGGGCTCCTCCGTCTTCCTGCCCGCCGAGGCCGAGCGCCTCGACCGGCTGGCCGCGCGGTGGCCCGCCGTGCACTGGGACCGGCTGCTGTTCAGCGCCAAGGAGTCCGTCTACAAGGCGTGGTTCCCGCTCACCCGCATGTGGCTGGACTTCTCCGAGGCCGACATCACCGTGCGGCCGGACGCCGAGGGCGAACCGTCCGGCTCCCTGCGCGCCGAGCTCCTCGTCCCCGGCCCCGTGATCGGCGGGCACCGGCTCCAGTCCTTCGAGGGCCGGTGGACCGTACGGCACGGCGTGGTGGCCACGTCGGTGGTCATACCGCACCCCGCCCCACGCCCCTGACAGCCGGTGCCACCCGGCCCGCACCGCCACCGTCGCCCCGTCGTCCGGGTGACGGCGGCGGCGCCGGGCCGTCACGACGCTCACACGGGCCGGCACCAGTCGCGCAGGAGCCGGAAGAACTCCGCCTCGTTGCCCGCGAGCCCCGCCCGGGCCAGCGCCTGTTCCGCCTCCGCGAGCACGACGGGCGGGACGACGGCGGGCCGGTCCTGCTCCGGCGGCCCGTCGAAGGCGGCGCGCACCGTGTGCAGCAGACGCAGGTAGGCCTGTACGGCGGTACGCTCGCGGTCGGTCAGTACGGCGGTGGGCATCGGTCGGCTCTCCCCGAGTAGGCGTCACGGTCACGCGCCCTGCGGCGCCGTGCACCGCGTCGTACGGCGCACACTCCCAGCTTGCCGCCCACCACTGACAACGCCGCCCGGCCCCGCGCCGGTTAGCCCGCTTAGCCGAGGCGGAACCGCCCCCGATCACCCCGTACGACCTGCCGCCCGACCCGACGAAACGTTTCTCAACTTCCGCGCGTCACACTCCGCTCCGGTGCGGCGAGGTGCCGCTCCCCGCGGCCCCGGCGCCGACTCGACCCCGCGCGCCGCAGGACCGCCCGCCCGGCGACCCCGGTCCGGTTCAGCCCTGCGGACCCGGGTACCCCAGCGACGCCTCGATGCGGCCGGCCACGCCGTCCCGCTGCACCGGCCCGCGCGACCCCGAACCGGTCAGCCACGTACGGCACTTGCTGGCCAGCAGCAGCCCGAACGTCTCGGCGTCCCGCTCCTCGGCGACGTCGAAGCGGCTGCGGGCCGCGACGCGTTGCACCGCCGCCTGGAGCGCTTCCTGGTCGGTGTGGTCGCTCAGCAGCCGGGTCGCGGTGCCGACGCCGTCCATGTGGAGCCCGCAGTGGTCGGCCTGCATGTGCCACAGCTCGTGGCCCAGGATCACCAACTGGTGCTCGGGCGCGGTGCGTTCTTCCACCACGACGACGTCCCGGTCGGTCAGGTCCAGCCACAGCCCGCTGGCCGTGCCGGGCGGGAAGGCGACCGTGCGGAAGTGCACCGGACGGCCGCGCCGGTGGCTCATCGCCCCGCACAGCGCGCGGTACAGCTCGTCCGGAGGCGCGGGCACGGACAGCGTGAGCCCGCCCACCAGTTCGTTGCACAGCCGGCGCATGTCCCTGCCGATGCCCACAGTTCTCCCCCGGCTCACGACTCGGGTCGCTTGACGCTCTCCAGGAGCATGTCGAGCCACTCAGCGACCTTGTCCCGGTGCTGGTCGGTGGGCAACTGCGCGGCGCGCCAGGCGATTCCGCGCACGCCGTGGTCCTGCAACAGCCGCTCCAGCGGATCCTCCGGGTCCTCGGCGGCGGCCCGCTCCCGGTCCGCGAGCTTCTGCAACAGCTCCTGCTCGGTGCGTTGCAGCGCCCCCGCCAGCGCCTCGGGGTCCTCCGCGGTGAGGAAGCCGGCGTGCACCCGGAAGAAGCGCTGGAGGGCGTCGCAGTGCTCCATGGTGGGCCGCCGGTCGCCGTTGATGAGGGCGCCGGCCTGCTGCCGTGACATGCCCGCGCCGTCGGCGATCTCCTGCTGGGTGTACCGGCGTCCGCCCGGCTTCAGCCGGGTACGGCGCAGCAGGTCCAGGCGTTGCAGGAAGCGGGCCTGGACGTCCGGCTCGCCCGCGGGCCGACCGCTGAGCAGAGCCTTGACCACCGGCTCCGGCACGCCGCAGGCGGTCGAGAGCCGCCCCACGTCGAAGACCTCGGCGTGCGGGACGCCGAGGCGGTCGGCGAGCGCGGTGACGCGGGCGACGACGGCCGGCAGCTGGGCGGTCGCCGAGGCGCCCGGATCCTCGTAGCCATCCGTCACCGACAGAACTCCTACGTCTCTAGAGGGCTTCAGATGCGTCCGTGCTTCTCACGAGCGATCGGCGTGAACTCCCGGAGAGTATCGGGTGTCTCGAACTCACATCCAGGTGTCGCCACAACTGTGGCGAATTTCAGCCGCCGACCGGCACGAAATGCCACGATAGTTGACATGGCTCTTGCCTGGGCAGCAGGATCGCATCGCCGCGAGAAAGGCCGCAGAGGCAAGAGGGGTGACCTCCCGATGGCATATCAGGCAGGAGGGCAGCGGCCGGCACCGCGGCCCGTCCCCGACACCTGCGAGATCCAGGCGTACCTCCAGGACTACGGAGCGCTGCTGGAGTCGCAGTCCTGCCCGTCCCTGGTCGTCGACCACCACTGGAACGTGGTCATGGCCAACAGCGCGTTCGAGACACTTTTCCACGGGGTGCGCCCCCACCCCACGGCCATGCCGGGGGAGAACTTCCTCCGGTTCGTGCTCTTCCACCCCGACGCCGGCGAGGTCCTCGGCGAGCACGAGCCCGGCTGGTGCCTGCCGATGCTGGCCCAGCTCCGCACCGCCCTGGAGACCCACGGGCACGACCACGACCTCCAGGCGGTCCGCCGGGAGATCGCCCAGGACCCGATCATGGAGGCCGCCTACCGGCAGGGCCTGCCGCACTGGATACGGGCCGTCGGCGAGGCCGCGACCCGCCTCGACGGCGCCGTACGCCTCCTGCACCACCCGGACCCGCGGCGCGGGCGCACCGAGTGCCGCATCGTCGAGGAGATCCCGCAGCCGCTGCGGGAGCTGGGCTACCGGCGTCTGACGATGGTCCTGCGCGATCCCCGCCGGCCCGCCGTGCCGGTGCGCCGCCCGCGCCGCCCGCGGGACGCCGCCTCGCACCTGACGGTCGTGCCGTCCACGGAGGACTGACCCGGCACCGCCGGCGTTCAGGTCGCCGACGGCGCCGGGCCGGCACACGGGCTCCCCGCGGGGGCCGAGCGGCACGGCCGTCGCCCACTCGCGCACACCGCGGGTTCCTCGTGCCGCCGACTCCGCGCGCACGCCGCCGATTCCTCGCGGGCAGCCACCGGTTCCTCGTACCGATCCCCGGTTCCTCGTACCGACACCGACTCCGCGCGCACCTCACAGTTCCTTGCGCGAACCCCGACCCCTTGCGAACCCCACCGCTCCCTGCGTGACCCCCGACTCGTACGGCGCGTCTCCGCCCCCTGTGCGGCCAACGCAAGCCGCTTGCGTCATTTGCGCTACTCTTGCGCTCATGACGCGACGACTTGCGGAAGTGGCGAAGAAGGTCGGGGTCAGCGAGGCCACGGTCAGCCGGGTCCTCAACGGCAAGCCCGGAGTCTCCGAAGCCACCCGGCAGGCGGTGCTGACCGCTCTGGACGTCCTCGGGTACGAGCGCCCCACCCAGCTGCGCGGTGAGCGCGCCCGGCTCGTCGGTCTGGTCCTGCCCGAGTTGCAGAACCCCATCTTCCCGGCGTTCGCGGAGGTCATCGGCGGTGCCCTGGCCCAGCTCGGGCTGACCCCGGTGCTGTGCACGCAGACCAAGGGCGGCGTGTCGGAGGCGGACTACGTCGAGCTGCTGCTCCAGCAGCAGGTCTCCGGCGTCGTGTTCGCCGGCGGCCTGTACGCCCAGGCGGACGCGCCGCACGACCACTACCGGCTGCTCGCCGAGCGCAACATCCCGGTCGTGCTGGTCAACGCGGCCATCGAACACCTCGGCTTCCCCGGCGTGTCCTGCGACGACGCCGTCGCCGTCGAGCAGGCCTGGCGCCACCTGGCCTCCCTCGGCCACGAGCGCATCGGGCTGGTGCTCGGCCCCGGCGACCACGTGCCGTCGGCGCGCAAGCTGGCCGCCGCCCGGGCGATCGCCGGCGCGCTGCCGGACGAGTTCGTCGCGCGGGCCATCTTCTCCATCGAGGGCGGCCACGCCGCCGCCGCGCGCCTGATCGACCGGGGCGTCACCGGCATCATCTGCGCCTCGGACCCGCTGGCGCTCGGCGCCGTCCGGGCGGCGCGCCGCAAGGGGTACGGCGTCCCGGGCCGGATCTCGGTCGTCGGCTACGACGACTCGGCGTTCATGAACTGCACCGAGCCCCCGCTGACCACCGTCCGCCAGCCCATCGAGGCCATGGGACGCGCGGCCGTGGAGCTGCTG
This sequence comes from Streptomyces corchorusii, assembly GCF_001514055.1. Classification (NCBI taxonomy): domain Bacteria; kingdom Bacillati; phylum Actinomycetota; class Actinomycetes; order Kitasatosporales; family Streptomycetaceae; genus Streptomyces; species Streptomyces corchorusii. The sequence goes on from NZ_KQ948352.1 coordinate 502,736, forward strand.
AACGCGCAGATCGGGGGCACCGCCGTACCCGCCGAGGAGCTGCTGTTCGAGCCGGAGCTGGTGGTGCGCGGCTCCACCGCGCAAGCCCCACGCGACTGAGCTCCGGAAGATCCAGCCTGCTGTCGAACAATTGCAGATTCTGCGCGACATCTTGCGGACCGATGTCGGCGGTGCTTGAGTGTGCGACGCCCACCGCTCCTGCCATGAGTGCCATGAGGGGTCCACCGATGAGACACACCGGGTTCCGCCGTACCATCCTCGCGATCGGCGTCTGTTCCTCCCTCGCCCTCGCCGCCACCGCCTGCGGGTCCGGTGACGACGGTTCGGCGAGCGGCAAGACCCGCATCACCGTCAACTGCGAACCGCCCCGGAGCGCCAAGCTCGACCGCTCCTTCTTCGAGGCGGACATCGCGGCCTTCGAGGAGGCCAACCCGGACATCGACGTCGTCGCGCACGACGCCTTCCCCTGCCAGGACCCGAAGACCTTCGACGCCAAGCTGGCCGGCGGCCAGATGGAGGACGTCTTCTACACGTACTTCACGGACGCCCGGCACGTCGTCGACATCCGCCAGGCCGCCGACCTCACCCCGTACCTGAAGGAACTCAAGAACTACGACAGCATCCAGAAGCAGCTGCGGGACATCTACACCGTCGACGGGAAGGTCTACGGCATCCCGCGCACCGGGTACTCCATGGGGCTGGTCTACAACCGCGCGCTCTTCCGGAAGGCCGGCCTGGATCCCGACAAGCCCCCGGCGACCTGGGACGAGGTCCGCGCCGCCGCCAAGAGGATCGCCGCCCTCGGCGACGGCACCGTCGGCTACGCCGACTACAGCGCGCAGAACCAGGGCGGCTGGCACTTCACGGCCGAGCTGTACTCCCAGGGCGGCGACGTCGTCAGCGCGGACGGCAAGAAGGCCACCATCGACACCCCCGAGGGCCGCGCCGTCCTGCGGAACCTGCACGACATGCGGTGGACCGACGACTCCATGGGCAGCAAGCAGCTCCTCGTCATCAACGACGCGCAGCAGATGATGGGTTCGGGCAAGCTCGGCATGTACCTCGCCGCCCCCGACAACATCCCGATCCTCGTCAAGGAGAAGGGCGGCAACTACAAGGACCTCGCCCTGGCCCCCATGCCGGGCGGCAAGGGCACCCTCATCGGCGGCGACGGCTACATGTTCAACAAGAAGGCCACGCCCGCCCAGATCCGCGCCGGCCTGAAGTGGCTCGACCACATGTTCCTCACCCCCGGCAAGGGCTTCCTCGGCGACTACGCGCGCGCCAAGAAGCACGACGCCCCCGTCGGCCTGCCCGAGCCGCGCCTGTTCACCGGCGCCGCCGACGCCACCGACCAGCGGGTGAAGAAGGCCAACGCCAACGTCCCGGTGGAGAACTACCAGGCGTTCCTCGACGGCAACCACAAGCTCCAGCTGAAGATCGAGCCGCCGCACGCCCAGCAGATCTACTCCGTCCTCGACGGCACCGTATCCGCCGTCCTGACCAAGAAGGACGCCGACATCGACCAGCTCCTCAAGGAGGCGTCCGGCAAGATCGACAGCATTCTGGCCCGGAGCTGACCGCCATGACGAAGACGGCCGAGCGGCGGCTCCCGGCGCACACCGCCGTCCCCCCGGTCCCGGCGCCGCCCCCGGCAGGGGACCGGAGGCGGCGCCGCCTTGCCGACCAGCTCCGCGCCTACGGCTTCCTCCTCGGCGGACTGCTCTGCTTCGCCCTGTTCTCCTGGTACCCGGCGATCCGCGCGGTCGTCATCGCCTTCCAGAAGTACACCCCTGGCTCCCCGCCCGAGTGGGTCGGCACCGCCAACTTCACCCGGGTCCTGCACGACCCCGAGTTCACGGCCGCCTGGCGCAACACCCTCACCTTCACCCTGCTGGCCCTCCTGATCGGCTTCGCGATCCCCTTCGTCCTCGCCCTCGTGCTCAACGAGCTGCGGCACGCCAAGGCCTTCTTCCGGGTCGTGGTCTACCTGCCGGTGATGATCCCGCCGGTGGTCAGCGCCCTGCTGTGGAAGTGGTTCTACGATCCCGGAGCCGGCCTCGCCAACGAGACGCTGCGGTTTCTGCACCTGCCCACCTCGAACTGGTCCAACGGCACCGACACCGCGCTGGTCTCCCTGGTCATCGTCGCCACGTGGGCCAACATGGGCGGCACCGTCCTCATCTACCTGGCCGCCCTCCAGTCCATCCCCGGCGAGCTGTACGAGGCGGCCGAACTGGACGGCGCGAACCTCCTCCAGCGCGTCCGGCACGTCACGGTCCCGCAGACCCGGTTCGTGATCCTGATGCTGATGCTCCTCCAGATCATCGCCACCATGCAGGTGTTCACCGAACCGTTCGTCATCACCGGCGGCGGCCCCGAGAACGCCACCGTCACCGTGCTGTACCTCATCTACAAGTACGCCTTCCTCTACAACGACTTCGGCGGCGCCTGCGCCCTCAGCGTGATGCTCCTGCTGCTGCTCGGCGCCTTCTCCGCGGTCTATCTGCGGCTCACCCGCTCCGAGGGGGACGCATGACCACCGGCACCCGCACCCTGATCTCCCCGGCCACCCTCGCCCGCCCGCGCGGCAAGGCCCTCTACTGGACGGTGTTCACGGCCGTCGTCGTCCTCTTCGCGCTCGCCTTCCTCTTCCCCGTGTACTGGATGGCGACCGGCGCCCTGAAGTCCCCGGACGAAGTGGCCCGGACCCCGCCGACCCTGCTTCCCGAACACTGGCACCTCAGCGGCTACACCGATGCCTGGGACCTCATGGAGCTGCCCCGGCACTTGGGGAACACGCTCGTCCAGGCGGCCGGCGCCTGGGCCTTCCAGCTGGTGTTCTGCACGGCCGCCGCCTACTCCCTGTCCAAGCTGAAGCCCGCCTTCGGCAAGGTGGTCCTCGGCGGCATCCTCGCCACGCTCATGGTCCCGGCACAGGCGCTGGTCGTCCCGAAGTACCTGACCGTCGCCGACCTGCCGCTGATCCACACCAGCCTGCTCAACGACCCCCTCGCCATCTGGCTGCCGGCCGTCGCCAACGCCTTCAACCTCTACCTGCTCAAACGGTTCTTCGATCAGCTGCCGCGCGATGTACTTGAGGCCGCCGAGATCGACGGCGCCGGCAAGCTCCGCATCCTGTGGTCCGTCGTCCTGCCCATGTCCCGGCCGGTGCTCGGCGTGGTGTCGATCTTCGCGCTGGTCGCCGTCTGGCAGGACTTCCTGTGGCCGCTGATGGTCTTCTCCGACACCGGCAAGCAGCCGATCAGCGTCGCCCTGGTCCAGCTGTCGCAGAACATCCAGCTCACCGTGCTCATCGCCGCGATGGTGATCGCCAGCATCCCGATGGTGGCCCTGTTCCTCGTCTTCCAGCGGCACATCATCGCCGGGATCAGCGCGGGCAGCACCAAGGGCTGACGCCGCCGCCCCCGTCTACAGAAAGGCAAGCCCAGTGGGACAGCCCAGCCATGCCCGGAAGGACCCTGACTGGTGGCGCTCGGCCGTCATCTACCAGGTGTACGTCCGCAGCTTCGCGGACGGCGACGGCGACGGCACCGGCGACCTCGCGGGCGTCCGCGCCCGGCTGCCGTACCTCGCGGAACTCGGCGTGGACGCCCTGTGGTTCACGCCGTGGTACGTGTCTCCGCTGAAGGACGGCGGCTACGACGTCGCCGACTACCGGGCCATCGACCCGGCCTTCGGCACCCTCGCCGAGGCCGAGAAACTCATCGCCGAGGCCCGTGAGCTGGGGATCCGGACCATCGTCGACATCGTGCCCAACCACGTCTCCGACCAGCACCCCTGGTTCCGGGCCGCGGTCGCCGCCGGGCCGGGCAGCCCCGAGCGCGAGCTGTTCCACTTCCGGCCCGGACGCGGCGCGCACGGCGAACTCCCGCCGAACGACTGGCCGTCCCAGTTCGTCGGCTCCACCGACCCGGTGTGGACCCGGCTGCCCGACGGCGACTGGTACCTGCACCTGTTCACCCCCGAACAGCCCGACCTCAACTGGGCGCACCCGGCGGTCCGCCAGGAGCACGAGGACATCCTGCGCTTCTGGTTCGAGCGGGGCGTCGCCGGCGTCCGCATCGACTCGGCGGCCCTCCTCGCCAAGGACCCGGACCTCCCCGACCTCGCCACGCACCCGCAGCCGCACCCGTTCGTCGACCGCGACGAACTCCACGACATCTACCGCTCCTGGCGCCGGGTCGCCGACGAGTACGGCGGTGTGTTCGTCGGCGAGGTCTGGCTCCCCGACCCCGAGCGCTTCGCCCGCTACCTGCGCCCCGACGAACTCCACACGGCCTTCAACTTCTCCTTCCTGTCCTGCCCCTGGGACGCCGGCCGGCTGCGCGCCTCCATCGACACCACCCTCGCCGAGCACGCCCCCGTCGGCGCCCCGGCCACCTGGGTGCTGTGCAACCACGACGTCACCCGCACGGTCACCCGGTACGGCCGCGAGGACACCGCCTTCGACTTCGCCACCAAGGCCTTCGGCACCCCCACCGACCTGGCGCTCGGCACCCGGCGGGCGCGGGCCGCCGCCCTGCTGTCCCTCGCGCTGCCCGGGTCGGTGTACCTCTACCAGGGCGAGGAACTGGGCCTGCCGGAGGCCGACATCCCGGCCGACCGCATCCAGGACCCGATGTACTTCCGCTCGGGGGGCGCCGACCCCGGCCGCGACGGCTGCCGGGTGCCGCTGCCCTGGGCCGCCGGCCTGCCGCACGCGGGCTTCGGTTCCCGCGACGAGCCCTGGCTGCCGCAGCCGGCCGACTGGCCCTCGTACGCGGTCGACCGGCAGCAGCGCGACCCCCACTCCGCGCTCACCCTCTACCGCGAGGCCATCGCGCTGCGCCCGGAGTTCGGCGACGGCCCCCTGACCTGGCTGCCCGCCCCCGACGGCGTGCTCGCCTTCTCCCGCGCGGACGCGCTGTGCGTGGTCAACCTCGCGGCCACGCCCGCCGACCTGCCCGCGCACTCCCGGCTCCTGCTCAGCAGCGGCCCGCTGGACGCGGGCCGGCTGCCGCGGGACACGGCGGCCTGGCTGCGCGCCTGAGCCGCGCCCGTACGCACCTTGCTATCCCACGCACCCCCACCACGAAGGGATCAGCACATGCACAGCAGCACCGTCGGACACCTCCGGCGCATGCCCGCCATCGGGGCGGTCGTCGCCCTCGCCGCGGGCATGCTCGTCAGCATCGCCCCGGCCGCCCACGCCGCCGCGGGCGCCACCCTCCCCTTCACCTCCGTGGAGGCTGAGTCGGCGACCGGCAACGGCACGAAGATCGGCCCGGACTACACGCAGGGCAGCCTCGCCTCGGAGGCCTCCGGCCGGCAGGCCGTCCGGCTGTCCCCCGGGCAGCGGGTGGAGTTCACCGTGCCACGCGCCGCCAACGCGGTGAACATCGCCTACAGCGTGCCGGACGGCCAGTCCGGCGCCTTGAACGTGTACGTCAACGGCACGAAGCTCGCCAAGACCCTTCCGGTGACCTCCAAGTACTCCTACATCGACACCGGCTGGATCCCCGGCGCCAGGACGCACCACTTCTTCGACAACACCCGGCTGCTGCTCGGGCAGAACGTCCAGGCCGGCGACAAGGTTGCCGTGGAGGCGGCCGGCGTCCAGGTCACCGTCGACGTCGCCGACTTCGAACAGGTCGCCCCGGCCGCCGGCCAGCCCGCCGGTTCGGTGTCCGTCGTCTCCAAGGGCGCCGACCCCAGCGGCAACGGCGACTCCACCCAGGCCTTCCGGGACGCCATCGCCGCCGCCCAGGGCGGCACGGTGTGGATACCGCCGGGCGACTACCGCATCACGTCCTCGCTCAACGGCGTACAGAACGTGACCCTCCAGGGCGCGGGTAGCTGGTACTCGGTCGTGCACACCTCCCGCTTCATCGACCAGTCCGGCTCGGCGGGCAACGTCCGCATCAAGGACTTCGCGGTCATCGGCGAGGTCACCGAACGCGTCGACTCCAGCCCGGACAACTTCGTCAACGGCTCGCTGGGACCGAACAGTTCGGTCTCCGGCATGTGGATCCAGCACCTGAAGGTCGGCCTGTGGCTCACGGGCAACAACGACAACCTGGTGGTGGAGAACAACCGCATCCTCGACACCACCGCCGACGGACTCAACCTCAACGGCACGGCGAAGGGCGTCCGCGTCCGCAACAACTTCCTGCGCAACCAGGGCGACGACTCCCTCGCCATGTGGTCGCTGTACTCCCCGGACACCGACTCCAGCTTCGAGAACAACACCATCTCGCAGCCCAACCTCGCCAACGGCATCGCCATCTACGGCGGCACCGACATCGCCGTACGCAACAACCTGGTCTCCGACACCAACGCCCTCGGCAGCGGCATCGCCATCTCCAACCAGAAGTTCCTCGACCCGTTCCACCCCCTCGCCGGCACCATCACGGTCGACGGCAACACCCTGGTGCGCACCGGCGCGATGAACCCCAACTGGAACCACCCCATGGGCGCGTTGCGCGTCGACTCCTACGACAGCGCCATCAACGCGACCGTCAACATCACCAACACGACGATCACCGACAGCCCCTACAGCGCCTTCGAGTTCGTCTCCGGCGGCGGGCAGGGCTACCCGGTGCGGAACGTCAACGTCACCGGCGCGACCGTGCGGAACACCGGCACGGTCGTGGTCCAGGCCGAGGCGCAGGGCGCGGCGACCTTCAAGAACGTCACCGCCACCCAGGTCGGCGCGGCCGGCGTCTACAACTGCCCCTACCCGGCGAACTCCGGCTCCTTCGCCCTCACCGACGGCGGCGGCAACTCCGGCTGGTCGAGCACCTGGTCGGACTGCTCCACCTGGCCGCAGCCCGGCCAGGGCAACCCGGAGCCCGACCCGAACCGCAACCTCGCCAAGGGCCGCCCGGCCACCGCGACCGGCTCCCAGGACGTCTACACCCCCGGCAAGGCGGTCGACGGCGACGCGAACTCGTACTGGGAGTCCACCAACAACGCCTTCCCGCAGTCCCTCACGGTCGACCTCGGCTCGTCCTACGCCGTGCGCCGCCTGGTGCTGAAGCTGCCGCCGTCCTCGGCCTGGGGCGCCCGCACCCAGACCGTCACGGTGCTCGGCAGCGCCGACGGCTCCGGGTACTCGACCGTGCTGGGCGCGCAGGGCTACCGCTTCGACCCGGCCACCGGCAACACCGCGACCGTGACCCTGCCGAGCGGCACCAGCCTGCGCTACCTGCGCCTGACCGTCACCGCCAACACGGGCTGGCCGGCGGGCCAGTTCAGCGAGGTGGAGGCGTACCAGACGTCCTGACCGCCCGTCCCGCCGACCGGACGGGGCGCCCCGGCAGCACGAGGGGCCGGGGCGCCCGCGCACCCCCGCGGAACGGGGAGCCGGGCAGATGAGAGGCCGGGCGGCACCCGGTCTCCTTCCGTATCCACGACTTCATGTGGGCGCCACCGCACCCTTCCCTGACGTTTGCTGCTCTTGGAACACTCGCTCCGCGCGGATTCCGTCACCTGGCGGCATCGCGTACGTCAGGATGAGAGGATCCTCACCCATGTCCGAAGTCAACCGGCGGCGCTTCCTCCAGATCGCGGGCGCCACCACGGCGTTCACGGCGCTGTCCAGCAGCATCCAGCGCGCGGCGGCCCTGCCCGCCCACCACCGCACGGGATCGGTGGACGATGTGGAGCACATCGTCGTCCTCATGCAGGAGAACCGTTCCTTCGACCACTACTTCGGTTCGCTGCGAGGAGTCCGCGGCTTCGGCGACCCCCGTCCGGTCACCCAGAACGGCAGGTCCGTCTGGAAGCAGTCCGACGGCACGAAGGACATCCTGCCCTTCCACCCGGACGCCGACGACCTGGGCCTGGCCTTCATCCAGGACCTCCCGCACGGCTGGAACGACGGACACACCGCCTTCAACGGCGGCAAGTACGACAAGTGGGTACCCGCCAAGTCCGCCACGACGATGGCGTACCTCACCCGCGACGACATCCCCTTCCACTACGCGCTCGCGGACGCCTTCACCATCTGTGACGCCTACCACTGCTCGTTCATCGGCTCCACGGACCCGAACCGCTACTACATGTGGACCGGGTACACCGGCAACGACGGCAAGGGCGGCGGCCCGGTCCTCGGCAACGACGAGGCGGGCTACGGCTGGACCACGTACCCCGAGCGCCTGGAGCGGGCAGGGGTCTCCTGGAAGATCTACCAGGACGTCGGCGACGGCCTCGACGCGACCGGCGGCTGGGGCTGGATCAACGACGCCTACCGCGGCAACTACGGCGACAACTCGCTGCTGTACTTCAACCAGTACCGCGACGCCAAGCCCGGCGACCCGCTGTACGACAAGGCCCGCACCGGCACCGACGCCCGCAAGGGCGAGGGCTTCTTCGACCAGATGAAGGCGGACGTCCGGGCCGGCAAGCTGCCCCAGGTCTCCTGGATCGTCGCCCCCGAGGCCTTCACCGAGCACCCGAACTGGCCCGCCAACTACGGCGCCTGGTACGTCTCCCAGGTCCTGGACGCGCTCACCTCCGACCCCGAGGTGTGGGGGAAGACCGCGCTGTTCATCACCTACGACGAGAACGACGGCTTCTTCGACCACGTCATCCCGCCCTACCCGCCGGCCTCGGCCGCCCAGGGCAAGTCGACGGTCGACCCCGCGCCGGACCTCTTCAAGGGCGACGCCGGCCATGCCGCCGGCCCCTACGGGCTCGGCCAGCGGGTGCCGATGCTGGTGGTCTCCCCCTGGAGCAAGGGCGGGTACGTCTGCTCGGAGACCCTCGACCACACCTCGATCATCCGGTTCATCGAGCGACGTTTCGGTGTCCAGGAGCCGAACATCTCGCCCTGGCGGCGGGCCGTGTGCGGCGACCTGACGAGCGCCTTCGACTTCTCCCGCAAGGACACCGCGCGGGTCGTGCTGCCCTCCACGGCCGGCTACCAGCCCAAGGACCACGACCGCCACCCCGACTACGTGCCCAAGCCTCCCGCCGGCGGCACCCTTCCCCGGCAGGAGCCGGGCAGCCGGCCCACCCGCCCGCTGAAGTACGCCCCCGTGGTCGACGGCTCGGCGGACACCGCGGCCGGCAAGTTCACGCTCACGTTCGCCTCGGGGGCGCACGCGGGGGCGGTCTTCCTCGTCACGTCCAACAACCGTGCCGACGGCCCCTGGACGTACACCACGGAGGCCGGCAAGACCCTCTCGGACACCTGGAACTCGGCGTACTCCGGCGGCGACTACGACCTCGCCGTGCACGGCCCCAACGGCTTCCTGCGCGTCTTCAAGGGCCGCAACAAGGCCGCCGGCCCCGAGGTCACCGCCCGGCACAAGGGCGACGACGTCGAGCTCACCTTCACCAACAAGGGCTCCGGCACGGCGAAGCTGAAGCTGGTCAACGGCTACGGAGGCAAGCCGGTGACGGTGACGGTCCGGCCCGGCGCGACCGTGCGGCACACCGTCGCGCTCGGATCCAGCAAGCGCTGGTACGACCTGACCGTGACCTGCGACGCCGACCCGGCCTTCCTGCGCGGCTTCTCCGGGCACGTGGAGAACGGGCGCCCCGGCGTCAGCGACCCGGCGATCGTCACGGGGTGAACGGGCGATGAACACCGCTCCGTGCGGACTGGTCGGGTACCGGTCACATCAGGGTAGTGTGCCCCGGTGACCACGCAATCGAACACTCCTGCTGGCTGGTACCCGGATCCGCACGGAGCGGCGCAGACGCTCCGCTACTGGGACGGCACGCAGTGGACCGAGCACACCAACCCGGCCCAGCAGCAGGCCGGGCAGGTTCCGCCGCAGCAGGCAGCCTTCCCGCAGCAGCAGGCCGGTGACGCCAGGGTGCAGCGTCAGGTGCAGCAGCAGGCCGGCGTCGCGGCCGGCGGCCCCGGCGGGGGCACCCTCTTCACCGAGCCCGTCCTGGTCGTGAACCAGAAGGCCAAGCTGATCGAGCTGACCAACGAGTACAAGGTCATGGATCAGAACGGCCGGGAGATCGGCTCGGTCACCCAGGTCGGCCAGGGCGTGCTGCGCAAGATCCTGCGCTTCGTCTCCAGCCTGGACCAGTTCCTCACCCACAAGCTGGAGATCCGGGACGCCTACGGTCAGCCGCAGCTGCTGCTGACCCGGCCCGCGAAGATCTTCAAGTCGCGGGTGGTCGTGACCCGCCCGGACGGCTCGCCGGTCGGCGAGATCGTCCAGAAGAATATGATCGGGAAGATCAACTTCGCGATGACGGCGAACGGCCAGCAGGTCGGCGCGATCAAGGCCGAGAACTGGCGGGCCTGGAACTTCGCGATCGTCGACCACGCCGACAACGAGGTCGCCCGGATCACCAAGACCTGGGAAGGACTCGCCAAGACGCTGTTCACGACGGCGGACAACTACGTCCTGCAGATCCACTACCAGCTGCCCGAACCGCTGCTGAGCCTCGTGGTGGCCACCGCGCTGACGGTGGACACCGCGCTCAAGCAGGACGCGCGCGGCTGGGGCTGACCGGCACGCGGGACAGCAGGGAGCAGCACGGCGACGGCGGCCGGTGCCCGCGGAACGCGCGCACCGGCCGCCGCCGTGTGCCCGGGTGGTCACAGTGCCGTGAGGTGCCCCGGCTGTTCCGGCTGCCGGGGCAGCAGGACCGGCTCCGCGGTCGCCGTACCCGGCTCCAGCGCCAGCACGGCCGCCACCGGGTGCTCGTCGTCGTCTCCGGCCTCCTCATGGCCGGCGGGCGCGGGGGCCGCCCGGGTCAGCAGCACCACGCCCCAGGAGGCCAGCCCCGCGCCGGCCAGGGCCAGCAGCACCCCGGCGGCACCGCCCTTCAGGCCCTGCCCCAGCAGCGTCAGGCCGATCACCGCGGCGGCCACCGGGTTGGTGAGGGTGACCACGGCCAGCGGGGCGCCGAGGCCGCCGCGGTAGGCGGTCTGGGACAGCAGCAGTCCGCCGACGGCGAACGCGGCGACGAGCACGGCGACCACGATCACCTCGGCGCTCAGCACCGGGCCCGAGCGGTCCGTCGCCGCCACGGTCACCGTCTGGGTGAGCGCGGAGGCGACCCCGGAGGCGAAGCCGGACGCGGTGGCGTGCCTGAGGCCCGGCCGGGCGCCGGGCCGCGACAGCAGGCCGATCGCGGCGGCGGTCGTCCCCGCGACCACCAGGGCCTCGGTCAGCGACAGCACCCGGGCGGGCGCCGGGCCGGAGGCGGTGACCAGCAGCGCGGCGAGCCCGAGCAGCGTGAGCGCCGTACCGCGCCACTCCACCGCGCTGACCCGCCGGCCGGCCGCGCGCGCACCGAGGGGCACGGCGGCGACCAGGGTGAGCGCGCCCAGCGGCTGTACGACGGTGAGCGGGCCGTACTTCAGGGCGACGACGTGCAGCAGCGCGGCGGCGGCGTTCAGCCCGACCGCCGACCACCAGGCGCCGGTGCCCAGCAGCCGCAGCAGGCCGGTGCCGGCGCTGCGCGCGGCGAGCCGTTCCTGGGCGACGGCGGCGAGCGCGTAGGCGACGGCCGACACCAGCGACAGGCCGAGGGCGGCCAGGGCGGCGGCGCTCATCGGCCCGCTCCCGCCAGGACGGTCTCGCGCGGCTTCAGCAGGCCGGTGCCGCGTCCGGCCGTGGTGGCCGTGCGCCGCGGCGCAGGGACGACCGCGAGGGCGAGGCCGAGCATGGCCGTGGCGACGATCGCGTCGAGCCAGTAGTGGTTCGCCGTGCCCACGATCACCAGCAGGGTGACCAGCGGGTGCAGCAGCCACAGCCCGCGCCGGCGGGACCGGGTGGCGGCCATCAGGCCGATCGCCACCATCAGCGCCCAGCCGAAGTGCAGCGAGGGCATCGCCGCGAACTGGTTGGAGAGGTGGTCGCTGGACGGCGGGCCGTACACGGAGGGGCCGTAGATGCGGGCGGTGTCGACCAGGCCCGTCCCGGTCAGCATGCGCGGAGGGGCCAGCGGGAACGTGAACGGCAGCACGAGGGCGGCCGTGGTGAGGACCGCGAGGACCCGGCGGGCCCACACGTAGTGCGCGGGCCGCCGCAGGTACAGCCAGACCAGGAAGGCGAGCGTGGCCGGGAAGTGGACGGTCGCGTAGTAGGTGTTCGCCAGGTGGACCAGGGTGTCGCCGTGCAGCAGTGCGGACTGCACGGCGGTCTCGTGGGGGAGGTGGACGCTCCGCTCCAGGTGCCAGACGTGCCGGGCGTTGCGGAAGGCGTCCGCGGTGTGGCCGGTGGCCAGTTGGCGGCCCAGTTTGTAGACCAGGAAGAGCCCGGCGACCAGCAGGAACTCACGTATCAGAGACGGACGGGCCGGAGTCCCCGGTTCCGCCTCCGTCTCCGCAGGCTCGGTTCGGGCGTTCATCCCCCGGCCCCCTCGCTGACGGTGGTGCGTGTCGTGGTGCGGACGAGCCCCGGTCCGTACCGGAACTCATCGATACGTTGCCGTACCGATACGCCAGTGTACCGATACGGTTCGGTACCGGTACACTTGCGTATCGATTGATGTGCGCCACACTGGAAACACGCACGGGCACCAGGCACCGCGCAGCCACGGGAAACAAGCACGAGTGAGGGGAAGCACCGCATGACGTCGCAGGCCGCGGACGCACCGGACACGGTCGTCGCCTCGCGCCGCTCCAAGATCACGCCGGAGCGTGAGCGGGAGTTCTTCGACGCCGTGCTGGAACAGATCCGGGAGTGCGGCTACGACTCCGTCACCATGGAGGGCATCGCCGCCAGCACCCGGTGCAGCAAGTCCACGCTCTACCGGCAGTGGAAGACCAAGCCGCAGTTCGTCGCGGCGGCACTGCGCGCCAACCGCCGGGTGAAGTTCGCCGGCATCGACACCGGATCGCTCGCCGAGGACCTGCGCCAGGCCGCGCGGGCCGCCGGCGACTGGTCCGGCAAGGACACCCGGCTGCTCCAGGCGCTGGGACACGCGGTGACGGCGGACCAGGAACTGGCCCAGGCGCTGCGCGAGGCGCTGGTGCACCCGGAGATCGCCGCGCTGGAGGAGATCCTGGCCCGGGGCGTGGCCCGGGGCGAGGTCCGGGCGGGCCACCCGGCGCTGGAGTACATCCCGGCCATGATGTTCGGCGTCCTGCGCGTGCGGCCGGTGCTCGACGGCCAGTACGCCGACTCCGACTACCTCGTCCGCTTCGTGGAGGCCGCCGTGCTGCCCTCGCTCGGACTGACATGAGACCCAGGCCGCCGTTCACGGGATGACTGGACGGTGACCTGCCCGCGCCGCACCGTGGGGACGGGGGCGGCGCGCACCCCCCGGCCGGGTGGGGTTCCCCTTGAGCGGAGGGGAGCCCCGCCCGGCCGATCCGTCTCTCAGACGTCCTGGCCGCTCCCGCCGCCGGACGAGACCTTGATCCCCTTGAGGATCTCGTCGATGACCGACAGCTTCTGCCCGACGTCCACGCCGAAGCGGACCACCACGATCCGCCGGGCGTCGTCGGGGGAGGGGAAGGCGACCGACTCGACATAGCCGTCGGACCCCTTGCTGGTGACCGCCTTCCAGCGCACCAGGTAGCCCTTCTGCCCGGCCACCGTCACCGCCTCGGAGGCCAGCACCTCGTGCGAGGTGATGCTGCCGTAGGTGGTGCCGCCGTACGACTGCTTGGCGTTGGCGGCGATGTCCGCCTTCGCGACCTCCTCGGCCGTGTCGTCCTCGATGCCGAGCGCCACCGCCGGGGCCGTGTAGGCGCCGCCCGCGGTGCACGTCTGGGCCGAGTTGCCCGGGCACTTGTAGGCGTCGTCGGAGGTCACCTGCGCCCCGACGCTGATCGTCTGTCCGGTCCAGCCCTTCGGCACCGGCAGGCTGATGCCGTTGACCGGGTCCGGGACCGAGCCGCCGCCCTTGACCTTCGGCGCCTCCGACTGACCCGGGGACGGCGAGGCCCCGCCGGAGCCGCCGCTCCCGCCCGAGCCGCCGCTCTCGCCCGAGCCGCCGCCGGGCCCGCCGAACGGCCCGCCCCGGCCGCCGTCCTGCCCGCCGCCCGGCCCCTGCTGCGACCCGGCGCGGTCGTCGCCGCCCCCGCCGTCCTTGGTGAGGGCGTACACGCCGACCCCGATGCTCGCCAGTACCGCGGCCGTCACCGCGACGGCTATCCCCGTGCGCAGCCGGCGCCGGGAGGGGGCGGGCGGCGGGGCGGGATACGCCGGATAGCCCGGCTGCGCCGGATACCCCTGCTGCTGCGGGTACCCCTGCTGTTCCGGATACCCCGGAGGGGCGCCGAACCCGGCGGGAGCCGAGGGCGCCGGGCCCGCCGGCTGGGCCGGCCGCGGTCCGCCGTCCGGCACCGGCCCGGCCGGGGGACCCCACGCGGCGGCCGTGCCGGCGGGGCGGGTCTGGTCCGTCCAGGCCTTGCCGTCCCACCAGCGCTCGGTGGGCGGACCGTCGTTCGTCTGCCCGGGGTCGGGGTACCACCCGGGAGGAGTCACCTGCGTCATGCCCCCACCGTATGAGGCGACCGTGAAAGCGGGATGAGAGGATCCGCCGCCAAGGGGGCGAAGCGGCATATTTTTCCCCGGATTTTTCGGCGCCGCCCTCCGCCAGGCGTCGTTGACACCCCGTCCGCTGGTCGTGCGGGTGGTCGCGTCGCCCGCCCGCACCCTGTTTCACCCGGCCGGGCAACAGCTGCCGCGAGCGGCCACCGAAGGCCCCGCCCGACGACTACGCTCGGGTTCCGTACGTCATTCGGGCGACCCGGGGAGGTAACGGGATGACGCAGGGACGGCCGTCGGCGGCCGGCTCGGCTCCCCTGTGGGAGCGGGACGCCGAGCTCGCCACCGTCGCACAGGCGCTCGACGTCCTGTGCGCGGACCAGTCGTCCGCGGGCAGCCTGCTGGTCATCCGGGGTGAAGCGGGACTCGGCAAGACCGCGCTGCTGGCCGAGATACGGCGCATCGCCGAACGCCGTGGCTGCGCCGTCTGGTCCGCACGCGGCGCCGAGACGCTGAGATCCGTCCCGTTCCACGTCGTACGGCAGCTGCTCCAGCCCGCGCTGCTGTCCTTACTGCCCGAGGAGGCCCGCGAGTACCTCGGCGACTGGTACGACATCGCCGGTCCCGCCCTCGGCATAGCGGAACCGCGGGCCGGCAAGGCCGACCCGCAGTACGTCTGCGACGGACTCGTCGCCGCGGTGCGCCGGCTCTCCAGCCGCCAGTGGCCGCTGGTCCTGCTCGTCGACGACGCGCACTGGGCCGACCAGGAGACCCTGCGCTGGCTCGCCGCCTTCGCCGAGCGCCTGGAGGACCTGTCCGTCCTCGTCGTGGTCGCCCGCCGGCCCGGGGAGGTCAGCGGGGACAGCGCCCGCCTGCTCGACGCGGTGGCCGCCGCGGGCCGCCCCGTCCACAACCTCAGCGCCCTCACCCCGGACGCCACCGCCGGACTCACCCGCGCCACCGTCGGCCGGCACGCCGACGACGCGTTCTGCCGCGAGGTCTGGGCCGTCACCGGCGGCAACCCCTACGACACCGTAGAACTCCTCGCCAAGGTCCGGGACAGCGAACTCCCGCCCGTCGAGGCACAGGCGGGAGAGCTGCGCGCCCTCAACCGCGCCGCCCGCGACGGCGGACTGGTCGACCGGCTCAAGGGCCTCGGCCTGGAGGCCACCCGGTTCGCCTGGGCCGCCGCCATCCTCGGCACCGGCATCACCGTCGACATGGTCGCCCAACTCGCCACCATGAACGACGAGCTGGCCCGCACGTGCGCCGAACTCCTCTGCGACGCCCGCATCCTCACCGCACCCGAACCGCCCGCCGGCACCCACCGCATGGACGGCGAGCTGGAGTTCGTCCACCCCCTCATCGCCACCGCCGTCTACAACTCCATCCCGGCCGGCGTGTGCACCGCCATGCACGGCGTCGCCGCGCAGATGATCACCGAGCGGGGCCGCGGCGCCGCCGAGGCCGCCCGCCACCTGCTGAAGGTGCACCCGGACGACGACGAGGAACTGGTCGAGCAACTGCGCGAGGCCGCCCGCGAACACCTCGCCGTCGGCGCGCCCGACGCGGCCCGCCGCTGCCTGGAACGCGCCCTGGCGGAGCCGCCCCTCCCCGAGGTGCACGCGCACGTCCTCTACGAACTCGGCTGCGCCACCCTGCTGACCAACCCCGCGGTCACCATCGACCACCTCCAGAGCGCCCTCGCCATGCCCGGCCTCGACGACGACCGGGTCGACGCCGTCGTCCGCCTCTCCCAGGCGCTGCTCCACAACGACCAGCTGGAGGAGGCCGTCCGCACGGTCGAGGCCGAGGCCGCCCGGCACGAGGCGGGCCCCGTCCGGATGCGGTTGCAGGCCTTCCAGTTCATGTGGGAGGGCATCCACGGCGAGACCGTCTCCCCGGCCCGCTCCCGGCGCCTGGCCGAGCTGGCGAGCACCTGCGCGGGCCGCGACAACGCCGAACGCGTCTTACTGGTCCTGCGCGCCTTCGACGCGATGACCCACGGCGAGAGCGCCGACGAGGTCATCGCCCTGTGCGACCGCGCCCTGGTCAACGGCCGCCTCGCGCCCGGCCTCGGCTGGACCGACACCGAGTGGGACATGGAACTGCTGATGATGCTCGGCAGCGCCTACACCTACGCCGACCGGCTCGACCGCGCCGAGAGCCTGTTCGCCGAAGCCCGGCGCGTCTACACCACGGCCGGCTGGCACGGCGGCCACCTCTCCCTGGCCAACGCCTTCCTCGGGCTCGCCTACCGCAGACAGGGCCGCCTGCGCGACGCCGAGTCCACCCTGCGCGAGGCCCTGGTCCTCGCCGAACGCGTCGGCCGCCGCCTGCCGCTGTACTGGTCGGCCGTCTGCGGTCTGGTCGACACCCTGCTGGCCCGGGGCCGGGTCAAGGATGCCTGGTCGGTCGCCGAACGGTACGGTTTCGCGCCGCCGTACCCGTCCACCATCGTGCTGCCCGACATCCGCTCCGTGCGCGGACGGCTGCTGCTCGCCGTCGGCCGCACCGAGGAGGGCATCAACGAACTGGAGGACGCCGAGAAGACCGCCGCCTCCCGCGGCGGCCACAACCCGGTCCTCGCGCCCTGGTCCGTCGACCTCGCCAAGGCGCTCGCCGGGCAGGACCCGGACCGCGCCGCCCAGCTCGCGGCCGACGCCCGCCGGCAGGCCGAGCGGTTCGGCACGGACACCGCCATCGGCGAGTCCCTGCGCTGCGCCGCCGCCCTGGCGACGGGACAGCGGGCGGTCCGGCTCGCCGCCCGGGCCGTCGCCCACCTGGAGGCCTCACCCTGCCAGTACGAGCACGCGGCGGCCCGCGTCGAGTACGGCATCGCCGCCCGCTCGGCCGCGGAACTGGGCCGGGGCCTGGACCTGGCCCGGTCGTGCGGCGCCGAGCACCTGGTGGCCCGGGCACGGGAGGCGCTGGAGACGGGGCGGGGGCTGCGCTGAGCCCTGCTGGGACAGGCGGGGCCTGCACCGACCCGGCGCCCCCCCCGGCGCCCTCCGGGGTCACATGCCCAGCAACTGCTCCGTCACCGCCGCCAGCCGCTTGCGCACGTCGGCGTCGTACGCCGCCTCGTGCGCCCGCGCCGGCCGGGTCCCGTCGTAGTACCCGCCACTGCCCGTCTCCCGGGTGGCCAGCGCCAGTACGCCCGGTGCCCCGTCGGCGACGGAGCTCCATGGGGTGATGCCGCCCTCGCGGACCATCGCCGTGTCCATGTAGGTGGCGGGGTGCAGCACGTTCACCGACACCCCGCTGCCCGCCAGCTCCTCGGCCAGGGTGAACGTGTACGCGGCGAGCGCGAACTTGCTGCGGCAGTAGGCCGAGATCCCGCTGTAGCCGCGGGTGAGTTCGGGATCGGCGACGTCGACGGGCTCCTGGCCGCCCGAGCCGACGTTGACGATCCGGGCCGGCGGATTCGCCCGCAGCACCGGCAGCAGGGCGCGGGTCAGCACCACGGGCGCGAGGTAGTTCACGGCGAGCCGCAGCTCATGCCCGTCCGCGCTCAGCTCGCGCCCGGAGCCGGGTGTTCCGCCGCCCACGCCCGCGTTGTTGACCAGCACGTCGAGGCCGGGATGCGCCTCGGCCACCCGCGCGCCCAGCTCCCGCACCTCGGCCAGCCGGGCCAGATCGGCGACGAACCCCTCGGCCGCGCCCTCCGTGCGCAGCTCCTCGACCAGCCGCTCGGTGCGCGCCCGGTCGCGGCCGTGGGCCAGGACGAGGTGACCGGAGCGGACCAGTTCGAAGGCGACGTACCGGCCGAGACCCGAGGTGGCGCCGGTGATCAGAACAGTGGACATACCGCCAGCCTAGGCACGCCCGCGCGCCGGGAGGGAGCCGCTGCCGGGAGTACGACCAGCAGGATCACCCTCGCCCCTCAGCCCGTCTCCTCCTCGGCGAGGACCCGCTGGGCCGTCGCGAACGCCGAGTTGGCGGCCGGCACCCCGCAGTACACGGCGGTCTGCAACAGCACCGCGCCGATCTCCTGCGGCGTCAGCCCGTTGCGCCGCGCCGCCCGGACGTGCATCGCCAGCTCGTCGTGGTGGCCGTGCGCCACCAGCGCGGTCAGCGTGATCATGCTGCGCTCGCGGCGGGACAGCGTCGGGTCGGTCCAGATCTCCCCCCAGGCGTAGCGGGAGATGAAGTCCTGGAAGCGGGCCGTGAACGGGGTCTGCCGGGCCTGCGCGCGATCCACATGGGCGTCGCCCAGCACCTCCCGGCGCACCGCCATGCCGCTCGCCGCCGGTCCGTCGAGGTGGGTGCGCAGCGCGCTCAGCACGGCCCGCGGGCACTGCGCCGGCGCCAGGTGGGAGGCCCCGGGCAGCTCCACCAGCGTCGCCGTCGGCACCGCGTCGGCGATCTCCCGCAGATGGGCGGGCGGGGTCGCGGGATCCTGCCGGCCCGCCACCAGCAGCGTCGGTACGGTGATCTCGCCGAGCCGGTCGCGCAGGTCGAACGCGGCGAGCGCGTCGCAGCAGGCGGCGTACGCCTCCGGATCCGCCTCCCGGTGGTCGCGGACCAGCCCCGGCACACTGAACCCGGGCGTGAACCAGCGCGCCTCGGCAGTGTCCGCCAGCCCGGCCAGGCCCTCGCGGCGCACCCGCTCGGCCCGCTCCCGCCAGGGCGCCTCCCCGCCGAAGTGGGCGGAGGAGCACAGCACCGCCAGCGAGGACAGCCGCTCGGGGTGGTGGACGGCCAGGTGCAGGCCGACGGCACCGCCCAGGGACACGCCCGCGTACGCGAACCGGTCGATGCCGAGGGTGTCGGCCAGCTCCAGCACCAGTGCGGCCAGGTCGCCGACGCTCGCGCCCGGCCCGATCAGGCCCGCCGCCGAGCCCCCGTGCCCGGGCAGGTCCCAGCGGACGACCCGGTGGGCGGCGGACAGTTCGGGCGCGACCTGGTCCCACAGGGCCAGCGAGGTGCCGAGCGAGGGACCGAGCAGCAGCGGGGGAGCGGAGGCCGGGCCTTCTGCCAGGTGGTTGAGGAGTTTCGCGGTCAAGGTCGCTCCAGGGCGCGGTCGGTGAGGGAACCGGCGAAGCCGGTGTAGTGGGCGGGGTCGAGCAGGTCGTCGAGATCGACGTCCTTCAACTCGTCGACCTCCGACAGCAGTCCGGACAGCGGACGGTCCTCGGCGTGGGCGCGGCGGGCCAGTTCGGTCAGCAGCTCCTTGGCGCGCGCCCGGCCGAGGACGGGCGCGAGGGCGGCCGACAGCCGCTCGGAGACGATCAGGCCCCGGGTGATGCCGAGGTTCCGGCGCATCGCGGCCGGGTGCACCCGCAGCCCCCCGGCCAGCTCCGCCGCGTGGCCGGCCGCGCCGCCCACCAGCCGGAGCAGGTCGCGCAGCGGCTCCCACTCGGCGTGCCAGGCGCCGGCCGGCCGTTCGTCCTCGGCGGCGAGGCAGCCGTACAGCGTGGCCGCGAGCTGCGGGGCGCGCCGGGCGGCGGCTGCCAGGAGTGTGGCGCGCACCGGGTTCGCCTTGTGCGGCATGGCCGACGAGCCGCCGCCGCTGCCCTCGCTCACCTCGCCGGTCTCGGTGCGCGACAGCGTCAGGACGTCCACGGCGAACTTGCCCAGCGCCCCCGCCGTGAACGCCAGGCACCCGGCCAGGTCGGCGACGGGGGTGCGCAGGGTGTGCCAGGGCAACGCCGGGGCGGCGAGGCCGGCTTCGCGGGCGTACGCCCGCGTCAGAGCGGCCTCGTCCTCGGTGCCGTACGCCCGGAAGGCCGCCAGGGTCCCGGCGGCGCCGCCGAGTTGGGCAGGGAGCGCGTCCCGGACGAGGGCGACGCGGTCGCGCGCGTCCAGGACCAGCGAGCGCCAGCCGGCTGCCTTCAGCCCGAACGTCGTCGGTACGGCGTGCTGGGTGAGCGTCCGCCCCGGCAGCACCGTGTCCCGGTGGGCGGCGGCGAGGCGGGCCAGCGCCTGTTCGGTGCGGCCGAGGTCGGCCAGGACCACGGCGAGGGCGCGCGCGGCGACCAGCATGGTCGCGGTGTCCATGATGTCCTGGCTGGTGGCGCCGCGGTGGACGTAGGGGCCGTACTCCGCGCCGACCGCTGCGGTCAGGTCGGCGACCAGCGGGATCACCGGGTTGCCGCCGTCCGCGGTCCGTGCCGCCAGGGAGCGGATGCCGAACCGTTCCGGGACGGCCGCCTCGGTCACCGCCGCCGCGGCCCCGGCCGGGGCGAGGCCCAGCGCGGCCTGCGCCCGGGTCAGCGCGGCCTCCGCGTCGAGCAGGGCGCGCAGATACGCGTGGTCGCTCGTCTCGGACGCGGCGCCCGACAGCGCCCACTCCGGGGCGAGCAGGCCGGTGTCGGCGTAGGGAGGGGAAGCGGATGTCACTCGAACTCCAGGAAGACCGTCTCGCCTTCGCCCTGAAGGCGGATGTCGAAACGGTAGGCGCCGCCCGCCTCCTCGCTCGCGATCAGCGTGTCGCGCCGGTCGCCCACCCGGGTCAGCAGCGGGTCGGCGGCCAGCGCCGCCTCGTCGCCCGGCAGGTAGATCCGGGTGAACAGGTGTACGAGCAGGCCCCGCGCGAAGACGCAGACGCTGAGGTACGGCGCGTTCCGCCCGCGTGCGCCGGGCCGCAGGGTACGGGCGTACCAGTGGCCGTCGGCGTCGGTCTGGACACGGCCCCAGCCGGTGAACTCCACGCCGTTGCGGCCCAGGTGACCGCCACTGGCCGGGTCGCGCCGCTGGGAGCCGTCCACGTGGGGGACGGTGCCGTCGGGACGCGGACCCCATACCTCGATCAGCGCGTCGGGCAGCGGATCGCCGGCACCGTCGAGGACGTACCCGTGCACGGTGATCGTGTCCGGGTGGCCGAGCGGCGCGATCTCCTCGCCGCCGCGGAACGGCAGTGCGTAGCCGTAGAACGGGCCGACGGTGTGGGAGGGGGTGGGCAGCACCTGGTCCGGGCCGCTCGGGTCGGTGATCGTCATGGCGGTCAGCGTCCTTCTTCCGTCCAGGTGGCGGCCGGGCCGTCCAGCACGATGTCCCAGTGGTAGCCGAGCGAGAACTCCGGCACCGACAGGCTGTGGTCGTAGGTGGCGACCAGTCGCTGCCGGGCCGCGTCGTCGGTCACGGACTGGAGGATCGGGTCGTACCGGAAGAGCGGGTCGTTCGGGAAGTACATCTGCGTCACCAGCCGCTGGGTGAACGCCGGGCCGAACACCGAGAAGTGGATGTGCGCCGGGCGCCAGGCGTTGACGTGGTTGCGCCACGGGTAGGGGCCCGGCTGGATGGTGGTGAAGTGGTAGCGGCCCTCGGCATCGGTGAGGGCGCGGCCGACGCCGGTGAAGTTCGGGTCCAGCGGGGCGTCGTGCTGCTCGCGCCGGTGGGCGTAGCGGCCGGCCGAGTTGGCCTGCCAGATCTCGATCAGCTGGCCGCGGACCGGGCGCCCGTGCCGGTCCAGCAGCCGCCCGGAGACGGTGATCCGCTCGCCGATGGGCTCCCCGGTGTGCTGCCGGGTGAGGTCGTTGTCGACCTCGGTGAGGTCGCGCTCCCCGAAGGCGGGCGAGTGCAGCTCCACCAGTTCGGGGTCCTGGCTGGTGTCGATCGCCACCAGGGGCTGCTTCGGGTGGCGCAGCACGGAGGAGCGGTACGGCGCGTAGTCGCGGCGCGGGTGGTGTTCGACGGGAGCGCCGTCGGCCACGCGCTTCTCGTAGGCGGCGTGCGCGGCGGCGATTTCCCGGTCGATGTCGGCTTGGGTGAGAGGCATGGGATACCTGACGCTTCCTAGGCGTTCGAGGAGGAGGTCTCTCCGGTTCATCAAGGGCAGACAGTCAGGGCACTGACTATTTCGGCGAGGCGCTGCTCACGCTGCCACCGGAGACGGTCACCGTCAAGAGCTGGCCCCTGTACGGCCGACGGAAGGAGACAGGGGGTCGGGCGCCGAGTATTGTTCAGTGCACCAACGAATCGACCAGGGGAGCGCACATGGCCGCGGTGGACCTCGCCACCCATCCCGGGCACCTGGCCCGGCGGCTCCAGCAGGCGCACTACCTGCTGTGGAACACGATGGTCTCGGAGGAGATCACCTCGCCGCAGTTCGCGGTCATGAACGCCCTCGTCGCCGAGCCCGGGCTCGACCAGCGCACGGTGGGGGAGCGGGTGGGCCTCGACCGCTCCACCATCGCCGAGGTCATCAGCCGGCTCGACCGCCGGGGACTGCTGCACAAGGTGCGCGACCCCGAGGACGGCCGGCGCTTCCTGCTCCGCCTCACCGACGACGGCCTGCGCACCCACCGCAGACTGACCGTGCGGACCGCCCGGATGAACCAGGTGTTCCTCGCCCCGTTGTCCGCCGGGGAACAGGCCGTGTTCTTCGACCTGATCCGCCGGGTCGCGGACGCGGCCGAGGAACTGCGCCACCCGGCCGGCCCCCTGGCCGCGCAGAGCTGACGGCACCGGTACCGGCCTTCGGGGCACCGGCCCCCTCACGGCGCCGGTACGAACACCACCCACACCTGCCCGGCGGCGAAGTCCAGCCCGCCGCCGTCCGCCGCGGTGAACGCCGTTCCGTCCGTCGCCGTCGGCCGTGACCGGAAGCCGTCGAAGGACCGTGCGTCCCGGCAGCACCTCAGCCCGCCCGGAGCCGGTCGTCTCGGTGTACGGCGTGGGACTGCCGAGCACGTCGTGGCAGCGCGAGGTACGGACCTTCACGGTCTGCACGACCACCGTCGGCGGTGCCGGCCGGCCGCTGTCGGTGGTGTGCACCGGGGTGCCGTCCATCGCCACCAGCCAGCCGCCGCGCCCGGCGGACCAGGTGAAGGTGAGGCGGGCGGCCGGGTAGCGCACGGTCCGCGCGGAGACGGGGGTGCCGCCGGAGGGGGCGGGGCCGCGGCGGAAACCCGTGGTCGCAGCAGTTCCAGGTCGGACTCCCGGACGCTGCGCACCGGTCCCACGGTCTCGGCAGCCGTGTCGCGTACACCGCCGACGACCGGCTCAGGCCGCCCTCCACCTGCTCCACGTCCACCACGTCCGCCGCGCCGAGCCCGGTCTGCGGGCCGCGCGCACATGGCCGATCTTCCCGGCGAGCGGTGAGCCGGCCGGGGCCGAGCGGCTCGGCGCCGGTGCCGGGGTGTGCCGCGCGACGCCGGTGTCGGGGTGTGCCACGGCGGGCGCGGCCTTCGCCGCCCCCGCCGTGGCCGGAGCAGTCCGCCGTGAGGGCGGCCGTCAGGGGGCCGGCCGGCCATACCGCCGTCAGCGCGGCGCGCCGCGTGCGCGCCCTTCGTCTCATGCCCACCGTCGCCATCCCGTTCGTGTGGTCCGATGGCGCGCTCATCCGCTCATCCGCTCATTCGCTCATCACTGGCCGTACCCGGTCGCTTCGGGTTCGGCGGCGGTGAGCGGGGGGTACCCGGGGGCGCACACACGGTACGCGGCTGCACGCGACACCAGCCGTACGCGACCAAGGGAGCACGACCCCATGAAGGCAGTCACCTGGCAGGGCAAGCGGGACGTCCGGGTCGAGGACGTGCCCGACCCGAGGATCGAGGAACCCACGGACGCCGTCATCCGCGTCACCTCCACCGGACTGTGCGGCTCCGACCTGCACCTGTACGAAGTGCTCACCCCGTTCATGAGCCCGGGCGACGTCCTCGGCCACGAACCCATGGGCATCGTGGAGGAGGTCGGCTCCGAGGTGTCCGGCCTGCGGCCCGGCGACCGGGTGGTGGTGCCGTTCCAGATCGCCTGCGGCCACTGCTTCATGTGCGGCACCGGGCTGCCCACCCAGTGCGAGACCACCCAGGTCACCGGCGAGGGCATGGGCGCCGCCATCTTCGGCTACAGCCGCCTGTACGGCTCCGTCCCCGGCGGCCAGGCCGAGTACCTGCGCGTCCCGCAGGCGCAGTTCGGCCCGATCAAGGTGCCCGAGGGGCCGCCGGACGACCGGTTCGTCTACCTCTCCGACGTGCTGCCGACCGCCTGGCAGGCCGTCGAGTACGCGGCCGTCCCGCCCGGCGGCACCCTCGCGGTCCTCGGCCTCGGCCCGATCGGCGACATGGCCTGCCGGATCGCCAGGGCCCGGGGCGCGGAGCGGGTCTTCGGCGTGGACCTGGTGCCGGAACGGCTCGCCCGCGCGCAGCGGCGCGGGGTGGAGACGTACGACCTCAGGGCCTTCGACAACGAGAAGTCGCTGGTCCACGCGATCCAGGAGGAGACCGGCGGGCGGGGCCCGGACGCCGTGATCGACGCCGTCGGCACCGAGGCCCACGGCGGCGCCGCCGCCAAGCTCGCCCAGCAGGCCACCGCGCTCATGCCCCGCAAGCTCAGCGCCCCGCTCGCCGAGCGTTTCAGCATCGACCGGCTGGGCGCCCTCTACATGGCGATCGACCTGGTCCGCCGGGGCGGCACCATCTCGCTCAGCGGTGTCTACGGCGGGATGGCCGACCCGATGCCGATGCTGACCCTCTTCGACAAGCAGATCCAGCTCCGCATGGGCCAGGCCAACGTCCGCCGGTGGACCGACCAGATCCTGCCCTACCTGACGGACGAGGACCCGCTCGGCGTCCAGGACTTCGCCACGCACCGGCTGCCGCTGACGGAGGCGCCGCACGCGTACGAGATGTTCCAGCGCAAGCAGGACGGCGCGGTGAAGATCCTCATGCAGCCGTAGCTGTGGCTGTGGCTGTGGCTGTGGCGGTAGCTGTGGCTGTGGCCGGCTGGGGGCAGGCGCCGGTACCCGTGCTCCGCCCCGCTCAGCCGCCGTCCTTCTCGCCGAGGATCTCCGCGAGGTCGTACCGGACCGGCTCCTGGAGCTGGGCGTACGTGCAGCTCTCCGGGGTGCGGTCCGGGCGCCAGCGGCGGAAGCGGGCCGTGTGCCGGAACCGCTGGCCGTTCTCCATGTGGTCGTACGCCACCTCGGCCACCCGGTCCGGCCGCAGCGGCACCCAGGACAGGTCCTTCTTGCCCGACCAGCGGCTCGGCGCGCCCGGCAGCCGGGCCGTCTCGTGCGCGGTCTCGTCCGTCCAGGCGGCCCACGGGTGCCCGGAGACGTCGTCCATGCGCAGCGGCTCCAGCTCCTCGACCAGCTCGGCGCGCTTCTTCATGGAGAACGCGGCCGACACGCCCACGTGCTGGAGCCGGCCCTGCTCGTCGTACAGCCCCAGCAGCAGCGAGCCCACCACCGGGCCGCTCTTGTGGAAGCGGTACCCGGCGACGACGACGTCCGCCGTGCGCTCGTGCTTGATCTTGAACATGGCCCGCTCGTCCTGGAGGTAGCGCAAGGTGAGCGGCTTGGCGACGACCCCGTCGAGACCGGCGCCCTCGAACTGCTCGAACCACTGCCGGGCCACCTCGATGTCGGTCGTCGACGGCGCCACGTGTACCGGCGGGGTCGCCCCGGCCAGGGCCCGGTCCAGCAGGGCGCGGCGGTCGGTGAGCGGCACGTCGAGCAGGGCGTGGTCGTCCAGGGCGAGCACGTCGAAGGCGACGAAGGAGGCCGGGGTCTTCTCCGCCAGCATCCGTACCCGGGAGGCCGCCGGGTGGATCCGCTCGGTCAGCGCGTCGAAGTCCAGCCGGCCGCCCCGCGCGATGACGATCTCCCCGTCCAGCACGCACCGCTCGGGCAGCCGCTCCTTCAGCGCCTCGACCAGCTCGGGGAAGTACCTGGTCAGCGGCTTTCCGGTGCGGCTGCCCAGTTCGACCTCGGCCCCGTCCCGGAACACGATCGACCGGAAGCCGTCCCACTTGGCCTCGTAGTGCATCCCCGGCGGGATCTTCGCCACCGACTTGGCGAGCATCGGCTTCACGGGCGGCATGACGGGCAGATCCATGACTCCGATTCTGCTCGCATACATCCGTTTCCGCTCACATACATACGGCTTCGCCCAGTATGCGAGCGATGCGGGCTGCGCCTACCGTGGCCGCATGGGCGATGCGGTGGAACTGGAGGTGGCGGGCCGGACCGTACGACTGTCCAGCCCGGACAAGGTGTTCTTCCCGGAGCGGGGCTTCACCAAGCTGGACCTCGCCCGGTACTACGCCGCCGTCGGCCCCGGCATCCTGCGCGCCCTGCGCAACCGCCCCACCACCCTGGAGCGCTACCCGGACGGCGTCGGCGGCGAGTGGTTCTACCAGAAGCGAGCGCCGAAGGGCATGCCCGGCTGGATCCCGACCGCCCACATCACCTTCCCCAGCGGGCGCAGCGCCGACGAGATGTGCCCCACCGAGGAGGCCGCCGTGGTGTGGGCCGCCCAGTACGGCACCCTCACCTTCCACCCCTGGCCGGTCCGCGCCACCGACGTCGACCATCCCGACGAACTCCGCATCGACCTCGACCCGCAGCCCGGCACCGACTACGCCGACGCGGCCCGCGCCGCCCGGGAACTGCGGGCCGTCCTGGACGAGTTCGGCGGGCTGCGCGGCTGGCCGAAGACCTCCGGCGGCCGGGGCCTGCACGTCTTCGTCCCCATCGAACCGCGCTGGACCTTCACCCAGGTGCGCCGCGCGGCGATCGCGGTCGGCCGGGAGATGGAGCGCCGGATGCCGGACCGGGTGACCATCAAGTGGTGGAAGGAGGAGCGTGGGAGCCGCATCTTCCTCGACTACAACCAGACGGCCAGGGACCGCACCATCGCCTCCGCCTATTCGGTACGCCCCCGCCCGCACGCCCCCGTCTCGGCGCCGCTGCGCTGGGAGGAGGTCGGGGTCGCCGAACCCCGCGACTTCGACCTCGCCACCATGCCGGCCCGGTTCGCCGAACTCGGTGACGTGCACGCCGACATGGACGACCACGCCTTCTCCCTGGACGCGCTGCTGGAACTGGCCCGCCAGGACGAACACGACCACGGCCTGGGCGACCTGCCGTACCCGCCGGAGTACCCGAAGATGCCCGGCGAACCGAAACGGGTGCAGCCGAGCCGCGCCCGCCGCGAGCCGTCGCCCTGAGAACCGCTCGGCTGCGCGTGTCCGTCCGGCACCGGCCGGTCCCGTGTCCCGCGGCTATCCTGATCGGCAGCCGCCGATGAGGAGTCCCGAAGTGACCGAGGCAGTGTCGCGTCCCACGCTGGAGGCCGTGGCCGCGCGGGCCGGGGTGTCCCGGGCCACCGTGTCCCGCGTGGTCAACGGCGGCGACGGGGTCCGCGAACCCCTGGCCGAGCGGGTCCGGCGGGCCGTGGAGGAGCTGGGCTACGTCCCCAACCAGGCGGCGCGCAGCCTCGTCACCCGGCGGCACGACGCCGTCGCGGTCGTCATCGCCGAGCCCGAGACCCGGGTCTTCACCGACCCCTTCTTCGCCCTCCAGCTGCGCGGCATCAGCAAGGAACTGACCGCGCACGACAACCAGCTGGTGCTGCTGCTCACCGAGGGCCGCGCCGACCACGCGCGCGTGGCCCGCTATCTGGCCGGCGGCCATGTCGACGGGGCGCTCGTCTTCTCCCTGCACCTGGACGACCCGCTGCCCGGCCTCATCCACGACGCCGGCGTGCCCACCGTGTTCGGCGGGCGCCCCGACTGGGGCGCGGACACCCGGGCGGCGGACCCGGGCGTGGTGTACGTCGACTGCGACAACCGGGGCGGGGCCCGCGCTGCCGTCCGGCACCTGCTGGACCTCGGCCGCCGCCGCGTCGCCCACATCACCGGAGCGCTGGACCAGACCTCGGCGGTGGACCGGCTCGACGGCTACCGGGACGTCATGACCGACGTCCTGGGCGAGTACGATCCCCGGCTGGTCGAGGAGAGCGACTTCACCCCGTCCGGCGGCGAACGCGCCATGCGGGAACTCCTCGACCGCTGCCCGGACGTCGACGCCGTGTTCGCCGCCAACGACCTCACCGCGCTCGGCGCCCTCAGGGTGCTGCGCGCGAGGGGCCGGCGTGTGCCCGAGGACGTGGCCGTGGTCGGCTTCGACGACATGGTGCCGGTCACCGAACAGGCCGACCCCCCGCTGACGACGGTCCGTCAGGACATCGAGGAAATGGGCCGGCTGATGGCCCGTCTGCTGCTGCGCGGCCTGTCCGGCGCCCGGGAGGGGACGGACACGACGGCCGGCGCCCAGGAGGCACCTCCGTCGGAGGTGATCCTGCCGACCACCCTGATACGCCGCGCCTCGGCCTGAGCGCCGCACCACCCCCGAAGCCGTCGGCTGCCGGGCGCGCGCCGCGGGCTCAGCCCCGTGGCGGCTCGCTCCTGATCACCGCGAAGCGGGCCCCGTAGGGGTCGGCGAGCCTGGCCGTGCGGCCCACGCCCTCCACGGTCGTCGCGGGCACCCGCACCGTCCCGCCCAGGCGCCGCGCCTGTTCCACCACGGCGTCGGTGTCCTCCACCTCGAAGTACGGCAGCCAGTACGGCCCCGCCTCCGCCTCGGTGGGGTCGTCGGCCAGCGGCACCATTCCGCCGAACATCGCGTCGTCACCGGCGCCGTCCGGGTTGAAACAGGTGTACGTCCCGCCCGGGAACGGCGCGGAGGTCTCCAGGCCCAGCACCCGGCGGTAGAACGCGGCGGCTGCCGCGATGTCCGGCGTGTACAGCTCCACCCAGCGCAGCGAGCCCGGCTCGCTCGCGAGCTCCACGCCCTTGGTCCGGCCCGGCTGCCAGATCCCGAACGGCACGCCCGCCCGGTCGGCGAGGACCGCCATGTGGCCCTGGCCCATCACGTCCGTGGGCTGGAACAGCACTCTGCCGTGGGCCTCTTCGGCCGCCTTCGCGGTGGCCCGGGCGTCCTCGCTCTGGAAGTACACCGTCCAGGCCGCGGGCCCCTGGCCGGGACCGGTCTGCACGCCGCCCGCGACGGTCTTCCCCTCCAGCTGGAAGAAGCCGTAACCGCCGGCGTCCGGCCCCGCCGACCGGAACCGCCAGCCGAACAGAGCGCCGTAGAAAGAGGCGGCGCCGTCGATGTCGGGACTGCCGACGTCGATCCAGTTGGGCGCGCCGTCGACGAAACGGGTGGTGAGCATTCGCCCTCCTCGCAAGGGGGTCCGTCCTGTGCACTGCCGAGTCTTTCACCGCCCACTGACAATCGCTGCCGGAGTACGGGACCCGCCGGACCGCCCCGCCCTCACCCAGCGTGACGGCACGCGTCCTCCCGGGTTTCACCCGGCTGGGCGCGCCGCCGTGCGCGCGCCGGGCCGCGGGGAGCATCATCGGGGCGGCCGGAGGCCCCGATCAACGCCGTTTCGCCGGCGTTGATCGAACGTTTTTCGCCGTGCGGCAGGCTTCTGGCCATGCACTACGAAACCCTCACCCCGGCCGACGACACCTGGCAGGCGCAGGCGCTGTGCGCGCAGACCGGGCCGGACTTCTTCTTCCCCGAGCCGGGCAGCTCGGTGCGCGAGGCGAAGCGCATCTGCTCCATGTGCGAGCTGCGCCCGGCCTGTCTGGACTACGCGCTGGCCAACGACGAGCGGTTCGGCGTCTGGGGCGGCCTGTCGGAGAAGGAGCGCCTCGCCCTGCGCCGTGCCGCCCGCTGACACCCTGTGAAGCCGTGGGCCGACCGTCGGCCCGGGCGCCGGGCAAGGCCTCGCGCGCGGGGCGTCAGCCCCCGGCGCGCGCCGCCATCCGGGCCTTCCGCGCGGCCAGCTTCTCGTCGAACTTCGCGGCCTCCGCATCCAGCCCGCCCATGTACAGGCCGAGTTCCTCCTGCGCCTGACGCCCCTCGGGGCCGAGGCCGTCGATCTCCAGGACCTTCAGGAAGCGCAGCACCGGCTGCAACACGTCGTCGTGGTGGATGCGCAGGTTGTACACCTCGCCGATCGCCATCTGCGCGGCGGCCCGCTCGAAGCCGGGGATGCCGTGACCGGGCATCCGGAAGTTCACGACGACGTCCCGGACCGCCTGCATGGTCAGGTCGGGCGCCAGCTCGAACGCGGCCTTCAGCAGGTTGCGGTAGAACACCATGTGCAGGTTCTCGTCGGTCGCGATGCGGGCCAGCATGCGGTCGCAGACCGGGTCCCCGGACTGGTGGCCGGTGTTGCGGTGCGAGATCCGCGTGGCCAGCTCCTGGAAGGCGACGTAGGCCACCGAGTGCAGCATCGAGTGCCGGTTGTCGGACTCGAAGCCCTCGCTCATGTGCGACATACGGAAACGTTCCAGCTTGTCCGGGTCCACCGCGCGCGAGGTCAGCAGGTAGTCCCGCATCACGATGCCGTGCCGGCCCTCCTCGGCCGTCCAGCGGTGCACCCAGGTGCCCCAGGCGCCGTCGCGGCCGAACAGCGAGGCGATCTCGTGGTGGTAGCTCGGCAGGTTGTCCTCGGTCAGCAGGTTCACCACGAGGGCGATCCGGCCGATCTCCGTCACCTGGGACTGGTCCTTGTCCCAGGCCTCCCCGTCCTCGAACAGGCCCGGGAAGTTGCGGCCGTCGCTCCACGGCACGTACTCGTGCGGCATCCAGTCCTTGGCGACCTTCAGGTGCCGGTTCAACTCCTTCTCGACCACTTCCTCCAGTGCGTACAGCAGCCGCGCGTCGGTCCAGGCGGTCGGGCTGCCGAGGTGGGGGGAGGTGATCGTCACAGGAACTCCAGGGGGACGCCGAACAACGGGGGGAGGAAGGGGACGGTCCGGCGAGCGGTGCCGGGAAACCTACGTGATCGTAGGCTACGAACCCGTAGGTTACGAAGCCGTAGGTTAAGAGGGCTGTAAAGAACTCGCTGATCAGCCCGCCCCGACGGCCGTGCCCGGGCGCGCCCGGCAGCCCCCGACCCGCAGGTCCCGGAGCTGCCGGGGCGAGGGGATCACCCGGTCAGGCGTACAGCTCCCGCAGGCGCACCGAGAGGCAGGTCACACAGCCCTCCAGCTTCTCGAACTCGCTGATGTCGACCGTCACCACGTCATGGCCCAGATCGGTCAGCAGCTCCGCGGTCTTCGGGGCGCTCGCCGCCATCAGCAGCTTGCCGCCGCCGAGCAGCACCACGTGCGCGCCGGACTCCTCCGGCACCGACAGGAAGCCCGGGAACAGCGACGGCCGGTCGATCTTCGGGATGTGCCCGATCACCGTGCCGTCGGGCAGCGCCGTCACCGCCGACTTCAGGTGCAGCACCTTGCTCACGGGTACGGCCACCACCCGGGCGCCCAGCGGCTCGAAGGCCGCCCGGAGCTGCTGCACACCGGCCGCGTTGGTCCGCCCGCCACGGCCGACGTACACCGTGTCGCCGACCTTGAGGACGTCACCGCCGTCCAGCGTGCCCGGTTCCCATATCCAGTTCACCGAGCAGCCGAGGCGGGCCACCGCCTCCTCGACGCCGGCGGTCTCCGCCCGCCGCGACTCGGCGCCGGGCCGGGTGATCAACGCGACGTTCCTGTACATGACGACGGTGTCCTCGACGAACACCGAGTCCGGGCAGTCGTCGGCCGGTTCGACCTCGATGACCTCCCAGCCGTGCGCGCGCAGGGCCTCGACGTACGCCTCCCACTGCTCGCCGGCGAGCCCGGTATCGACCTTCTCCCGCTGGATGTGCGTCACCAGGCCGTCGGCCAGGAGGGGACTGGGGCGACGGACGAGGGCCTTCTTGCTGGGCACGAGGGGCCTTTCGTATCGGTCGGTGCGATGGTGCGGTCCGGCGCCGCTCACACGGCGCCGGTCCGTCATCATGCAGGGCGCTCCCGCCACGGCCAAACCCCCCGGTACCCGGCGCGTCTCTCCCGAGACCGGCGCCGGCCGGCCGGGGCGGGCCTCACCGGCCGGTCACGCCGGGTCCCACAGCGTCTCGGGCGTCGTCTCCGTCAGCTCCCCTCCCTCCATCAGCAGCCACCGTGTGATCCCGATCGACTCCAGGAACGGCAGATCGTGGCTGGCGACGATCAGCGCGCCCTCGTACGACTCCAGAGCCGTGGTCAGCTGCCGGACGCTGGCCATGTCGAGGTTGTTGGTGGGCTCGTCCAGCAGCAGCAGTTGGGGCGCGGGCTCGGCGAGCATCAGCGCGGCCAGGGCCGCCCGGAAACGCTCACCGCCCGACAGGGTGGCCGCCTTCTGGTCGGCCCGCGCGCCCCGGAACAGGAAGCGGGCGAGCCGGGCCCGGACCCGGTTGTTGGTGGCGCCCGGCGCGAACCGGGCGACGTTCTCGGCCACCGACAGGCCGTCGTCCAGCACGTCCAGCCGCTGGGGCAGGAACCGCAGCGGGACATGGGCCGTCGCCGTGCCCGACACCGGCGCCAGCTCCCCGGCGACGGTCCGCAGCAGCGTCGTCTTGCCGGCGCCGTTGCGGCCGACGAGCGCGATCCGCTCCGGTCCGCGCAGGTCGAGGATGCCCGGCACGCGCGCCTGGTAGGCCGTTTCCAGCTTCTCCAGGGTGAGCACCTGCCGGCCGGGCGGTACGGCCGTGTACGGCAGGTCGACACGGATCTCGTCGTCGTCCCGTACGGCCTCCGCCGCCTCGTCCAGCCGGTCCCTGGCCTCGGCGAGCCGCTCCTCGTGCATGATGCGGTGCTTGCCCGCCGACTCCTGGGCGGCGCGCTTGCGCGCCCCCATGACGATCTTCGGCTCGCGCTTCTGTTCGTACATCTTCTGCCCGTACCGCTTGCGGCGGGCCAGCTTGACCTGGGCGTCGACCAGTTCGCGCTTCTGCTTGCGGACATCGGCCTCGGCGACGCGCAGCATCCGCTCGGCCGCCTCCTGCTCGACGGCCAGCGCCTCCTCGTAGGCCGAGAAGTTGCCGCCGAACCAGGCGACCTCGCCGGAGCGCAGCTCCGCGATCTGGTCGACCAGGTCGAGCAGTTCCCGGTCGTGGCTGACCACGACCAGCACGCCCGGCCAGGAGGCCACCGTCTGGTACAGCCGCCGGCGCGCGTACAGGTCGAGGTTGTTGGTGGGCTCGTCCAGCAGCAGGACGTCGGGGCGGCGCAGCAGCAGCGCGGCGAGCCGCAGCAGCACCGACTCGCCCCCGGACACCTCGCCGACGGTCCGGTCCAGGCCGATGTGGCCGAGACCGAGTTCGCCGAGGGTGACCAGGGCGCGCTCCTCGACGTCCCAGTCGTCGCCGACGGTCTCGAAGTGCTCCTCGGCGACGTCGCCCGCCTCGATGGCGTGCAGGGCGGCCCGCCGGCCGGCGATGCCGAGGGCCTGGTCGACGCGGAGCGCGGTGTCGAGCGTGACGTTCTGCGGGAGGTAGCCGATCTCGCCGGCCGCCTTGACGGTGCCGTCGGCCGGAGCCAGTTCCCCGGCCATCAGTTTGAGCAGGGTGGACTTGCCCGAGCCGTTGACGCCGACGAGCCCGGTCCGGCCCGGGCCGAAGGCGATGTCCAGGCCGTCGAAGACGGCGGTGCCGTCGGGCCAGGTGAAGGAGAGGGACGTGCAGATGAGGGAAGCAGACATGGGCGCCTCGCGAGGGACGGGTGCGTTCGGGTGGACGCGTGTCGAGACACCGCGAGGCGGAAACCGAAGGTCTGGGGCACGGAAGGGGCCATGGAAAACGGCCTGTGCCAAGGACGGCTCGGACGCCGAGGTCGTACGCCACGCACACCTCACCGGTGCGACGCGGTGTCCCAGGACCTCAGACGAACAACGTCCTTCTCCAATCGACGGCAACAGAACCGCTGTACACTGTAGGAAGAGCCGGAAGAGCTGTCAACGTGATTATTCGCCGCGCCGCCCCACGCGCGCGTGGCGTTCACCGACCGGCACTCAGCAGGCGTCCCGCATCAGCTCGGCCAGACCGTGGTCGAGGTCGAACTGGAGGTGTTCCAGGCCGACGGGGACCAGGTCGCTGGTCGCCTCCAGGAACCGCCGGATCTCACCCGAGCGCACGTGCACGATCGCGGTGCCCTCCGGGGCGTGGAACTCCAGCACCGTGCGGTCGTACCCGTACGGCCGCACCCGGACGTCACCGTGGCCCTCGGGGCCCTTGAGACCGGCCGTGAGCAGTTCGCGGGAGAAGGTCCAGCACACCTCGACGCCCTCCAGCGTGGCCGGGGCCGGGAACGTCATACGGACGGCGAACGGGTCGCGCCGGTCGTAGCGCAGCGTGGCGGGAATGCTCGGCATGCGCGGTGCGGCGGCGACGAGACGGGCCTCTACGGGCTGCTCGATGACGGTGGACAACGCCTTGCTCCCTCGTGACGGATGGACTGCGCCCGGATGTGCGGCACCCGGCACTGGAAGAGACGACGGAAACGGCCGATGCGTGCACACGGGAAACGAGTGACCTCGGTCACCGCGTTCATGCACGGGGAACGCACGGCCGTTCCCGCCCGTCGGCCGCGCGGGACACGGCGGCCCACTGGACGGGGCCGGGGGAGTGCGGCTAGCTTCGCCCGCCATGAGGCGCTTGGGGAGCACGCGACGCAGGGGACGGACGAGCCGGCTGGTGGCGGCGGGAGTGGCCTGCGGGGCGGCGCTGGCCGCCCTGACGGTCCCGGCGGCCGAGGCCCGTCCGCTCGCCCACGGCACCGCCGGCCGGGTGAGCGCGGGGCAGCCGGTCCCGGACACGCAACGCGCGAACCGGGCGGCCGAGGACTCCGGTACGGCAAGCGTGCACGGAGCGGCCAGGGAGTCCGGCACGGCAAGCGTGCACTGGGCGGTGAAGGACTCCGGGACGCCGAGCGTCCGCTTCCGGGGCCTCGCGGCCGTCGACCGGCGCACCGCCTGGCTGGCCGGCACCGAAGGCACGGTGCTGCGCACCACGGACGGCGGCACGAGCTGGCGGAACGTCTCGCCGCCCGGGGCGTCCGGCCTCCAGTTCCGGGACGTGACGGCGTTCGACGCCCGGCGCGCGGTGGTGCTCGCCATCGGCGAGGGCGAGGCCTCCCGCGTCTACCGCACCGACGACGGCGGTGCGACCTGGACGGAGTCCTTCCGCAACACCGACCCGAGGGCCTTCTACGACTGCCTCGCCTTCTTCGACCGCCGCCACGGCCTCGCCCTGGGCGACCCCGTGGACGGGAAGTTCCGCGTCCTGTCCACCGCCGACGGCGGACGTTCCTGGCGCGTGCTGCCCGCGGACGGCATGCCGCCCGCGCTGGACGGCGAGGCGGGCTTCGCCGCGAGCGGCCAGTGCCTCGTCACCGCCGGCCCGAAGGACGTCTGGCTCGCCACCGGCGGCGGCGCCCACGCGCGCGTGCTGCACTCCGCCGACCGCGGGCTCACCTGGACGGCCGCCGACACGCCGGTCCCCGCGGGCGATCCGGCCAAGGGCGTCTTCGCGCTGGCCTTCCGCGACCGCACCCACGGCATCGCGGTCGGCGGCGACTACCGCCCCGGCCGGCCCTCGCCGCAGGCCGCCGCGGTCACCGCCGACGGCGGACGCACCTGGCGCCCCGCCACCACCCCGCCACCCGCGTACCGCTCCGGCGCCGCCTGGCTCCCGCACAGCCGCACCGCCGCGCTGGCCGTCGGCCCGACCGGCACCGACCTGACCACCGACGGCGGCCGTAGCTGGCGGACGATCGACACCGGCTCCTACGACACCGTCACCTGCACCCCCGACCTGAGCTGCTGGGCGGCGGGCGAGCAGGGACGGGTGGCACGGCTCGAACGGTGAGGCACGGCCGGACCGGTGAGGTAAGCGCGGCGGAACGCGGGTACTCGTTCCCCGTCGCAAAGGAAGGGAGCGATCATGCCAGCCGGTTCCAGCCCCAAGCGTGAGCGTCAGTACGAGCACATCAAGAAGAGCGCGCAGGACCGGGGCGAGAGCACCGGGCGTGCCAAGGAGATCGCCGCGCGGACGGTGAACAAGGAACGCGCCCGCTCCGGCGAGTCCAAGACCGCCAGCCGCAGCTCGACGCAGGACATGTCGTCGAGCAAGCGTGGCGGTCAGCGGTCGGGCAACCGGGTCGGCTCGCACGGCCCGACCCGCGACCAGCTGTACAACGAGGCGAGGCAGCGCGGCATCGAAGGCCGTTCGCACATGAACAAGGACGAACTCCAGCGCGCGCTGAACGCCAAGAAGGGCTGACGGCCCGCCAGGCCCGACGCCCGAGGAGGTCGACAGACCGACGTCAGTCCAGTGTCTGCCGGTGGTGCGCCAGCTCCGGGGCCGTCTTCGTGGCGATGAACTCCGTGACGCGGTAGGCGCACACACCGGCGACGGTGAACGGGTCGCCCGCGACGATCTCGTCGATGCGGGCGCGGTCCCCCGCGACAGCGAGGATCACCCCGCCGTCGCGGGGGTTCTTGCGTCCCGAGGCCAGGAAGTGACCCTTCTCGTACTGCTCCTCCAGCCAGGCCACATGGTCCGGCAGGACGGCGTCCACGGCATCGAGCGGCGCGGTGTAGGTCAGCTCCAGGACGAACATGATCACGAGCCTACCCCGCCCGGCCGGCGGCCCGCGGCGGGACCGTACAGTCACCCGGCATGACGATCGTTGGCGTACCCGCGAACTGGCCCGCGACCGAGGACGAGGCCCGCGCCGTACAGGACGAGCTGCGCGGGCGGGTGGTGCTGGACGAGCCCGGACCACGGCCCGGGACGGGCCTGGTCACAGGGGTCGACGTCGCCTACGACGACGGCCTGGACCTGGTTGCGGCGGCGGCCGTGGTGCTGGACGCCGCCACCCTGGACGTCGTGGCGGAGGCGACGGCCGTCGGCCGGGTCTCCTTCCCGTACGTGCCCGGCCTCCTCGCCTTCCGTGAGATCCCCACCGTCCGCGCCGCCCTGGACCGGCTGCCGTGCCCGCCCGGACTGGTCGTGTGCGACGGCTACGGCCTGGCCCACCCGCGCCGCTTCGGCCTGGCGAGCCACCTGGGCGTGCTCACGGACCTGCCGACCGTCGGGGTCGCCAAGAACCCGTTCACCTTCGCGTACGACGATCCGGAACCGGCCCGGGGCGGCTGGGCACCGCTGCTCGCCGGGACGGAGGAGGTCGGGCGCGCGCTGCGCACCCGGGACGGCGTCAAGCCGGTGTTCGTCTCGGTCGGCCACCGGGTGAGCCTGGACAACGCCGTGGCGCACACCCTGGCGCTGACCCCGCGGTACCGGCTGCCGGAGACCACCCGCCGGGCGGACGCCCTGTGCCGGCGCGCGCTGCGCGAGGCGGCACAGGGCGTGACCGGCGGCGGGGATCAGGACCCGGCGACGCGCCGGGCGCCGTCCTCCTGACACTCCGCGTCGCGCCCGAACTCCACGACCGTTCCGCCTCCTTGCCCTCGTCCGGTACGAGCCCCCGTCGCACCCGTTCACGACGGCGGCGGTGACGGGCGGCTGCCGCTAGCGTTGGGCCGCCACCCGGAAGGTGATCCCCGCCGCGCGCAGCCGCTCGGTCAGGGCGTCGCCCATCGCCTGGGCCGTGGTGACCTGGCCCGCTGTCGGCGGCAGGTCGTCGAACGCCAGGCACAGGGCCGCCTCGGCGAACATCTTGGCCGTCTCGTCGTACCCGGGGTCGCCGCCCGCGACCTCGGTGAACACGCGCCGGCCGCCGCCCTCGCCGACGAACCGCACCGAGAACCAGCTCTTCGCCCGCTTCCCAGCGCTCGGTCCGTCACCCGGCTTGAGCCGGTCCGACAGCCAGCGCCGGGCGGGCGGCAGCTGGGCGGCTGCCGCCACCGCGCCGACGGCCGCGACCCCGCCGAGGGCGACCGGCAGGCGCCGCACGGCCGCGTAGTGCCGGTAGCGGAAGTCCGGGCCGTACCGCTCCAGCGCCCGTGCCGAACGGCGCACGATCCGCGGGTCGATGGTGGGCAGCGGCAGCGCCCACGCGCCGACCTCCGCCGCGTACCTCGGCGCGCCCGCCGGCGCGGTCACCCGGCGGCCCGGCAGCCGCGGCTCGTGCCGGGCCCGCTCGCGCGCGGCGGCCAGCATCCGCCGCCCGCGGGCCATCTGGTTCAGCGCCGAGGCGAGGGTGCCGCCGGAGAAGGCCGCGTCGGCGGTCACATAGCCGTCCACGGTCAGCGGCACGCCCTCGGGGAGCTGCCGGACCGTGAAGTACGCGCCCAGGTCGTGCGGCACCGAGTCGAAACCGCAGGCGTGCACCAGGCGCGCGCCCGTCTCCCGCGCGCGTGCGTCGTGCCGGATGTACATCAGGTCGACGAACTCGGGCTCGCCGGTGAGGTCCAGGTAGTCGGCGCCGGTGTCGGCGCAGGCGGCGACGAGTTCCTCGCCGTACAGGACGTACGGGCCCACGGTCGTGGCGACCACGCGCGCGTGCTCGGCGAGGGCGCGCAGGGTGGCCGGTTCGGTGACGTCGGCCCGCAGCACACCGACGTCCGCGCCGCCGGGCAGGTCCTCGCGCAGCCGCTCCAGCCGCCCCTCGTCGCGGCCGGCGACCGCCCAGCGCAGGTCCCGCGGGGCGTGCGCGGCGAGATAGTGGGCGGTGAGCGTGCCGACGAAGCCCGTGGCTCCGAAGAGCACGAGGTCGTACGGCCGGTCCGTCCTGCTCATCCTGCTCATGACACCCCTTGGTCCGTGCGGCCCGTCGCGCAGCCCGCGCCGCTGTCGGTGGCCGAGGCTAGCGTGAGCAGTGGGGAGCCCGACGACCAGCCCGGAGGCAGCGGTGGCCGTAGCCAGGAATGCCGTGAAGAAGCGGGAGAAACCGCCCCGGGCCCGGGTGCGGGGACCGGGCGCGCGGACCGCGTGACGGTCCCGCACGCCCGCCGCTGCGGAGGGCCCGGCGCAGCGCCGGTCACTCTCCCGGGTGAACGTCGGCGCGACGGGCACTTGGCTAAGCGCTTGCTCGTTCAGGTCTTGTGCCCGGTGGAACGCGTTCTTAGCATCACCGGTGTTACATCATTGGTGTCATACACGCCTGGGGGCTGGACGGATGACAACGGCAGGGACGCCGACGCCGGGCGACGGCCCGCTCCACGGCGTGCGCGTGGTCGAGCTGGCCGGCATCGGCCCGGGCCCGTTCGCCGCCATGCTGCTGGCCGACCTGGGCGCCGACGTGGTCCGGGTGGACCGTCCGGGCGGTCCGGGCCTCGCGATCGACCCGGCGTTCGACGTCACCAACCGCAACAAGCGCTCGATCGTGGTCGACCTGAAGGCACCGGACGGCCCCGCGCGCGTCCTGGACCTCGCCGAGCGGGCCGACATCCTCATCGAGGGCTACCGCCCCGGCGTCGCCGAGCGGCTCGGCATCGGCCCCGAGGACTGCCACGCCCGCAACCCCCGCCTGGTGTACGGCCGCATGACCGGCTGGGGCCAGGCCGGCCCGCTCGCCCAGCGCGCCGGCCACGACATCGCCTACATCGCGCTCACCGGCACCCTCGGCATGATCGGCCGCCCGGACGAACCCCCGGCGGTGCCCGCCAACCTCCTCGGGGACTACGCGGGCGGCTCCCTCTACCTGGTCGTCGGCGTCCTCGCCGCCCTGCACCACGCGCGCGCGACCGGCACCGGCCAGGTGGTCGACGCGGCCATCGTGGACGGCACGGCCCATCTGTCCGCGATGATCCACGGCATGCTCGCCGCCGGCGGCTGGCAGGACCGCCGCGCCGCCAACCTCCTGGACGGCGGCTGTCCCTACTACGGCACCTACGAGACCGCCGACGGCGGGTACATGGCGGTGGGCGCCCTGGAGGGCAAGTTCTACGCGGAGTTCCTGCGCCTGCTCGGCCTGGACGACCTGGCGCCCGCCCGCAAGGACTGGACCTGCTGGGACGAGCTGCGCGAACGGATCGCCGCCGCCTTCAAGTCCCGCAGCCGGGCGGAGTGGACGGCCGTCTTCGCGGACACCGACGCCTGTGTGGCGCCCGTGCTCAGCCTGCGCGAGGCGCCGGCCCACCCGCACCTGGCCGCGCGCGGCACCTTCACCGACCACGGCGGCATCACCCAGCCCGCCCCCGCCCCCCGCTTCTCCGCGACCCCCACCGCCGTCCGCACCGGCCCCGCCCGGCCCGGCGCGGACACCGCCGAGGTCGCCCGGGACTGGGGCCTGCCGGCGCCCCCGACCGACGACCCCGACGACCCCGACGACCTCGGCGACCCCGACGACCTGGTCACCGACGGCGGCTGACCCCGCCCACCCCGCTCGGCCCACCCTCCCGAAAGGCACACCAGTGAGCACCGAAGCGTACGTGTACGACGCGATCCGCACCCCGCGCGGCCGCGGCAAGGCGAACGGCGCCCTGCACGGCACGAAGCCCATCGACCTGGTCGTCGGCCTCATCCACGAGATCCGCGCCCGCTTCCCCGGCCTCGACCCGGCCGCCATCGACGACATCGTGCTCGGTGTCGTCGGCCCCGTCGGCGACCAGGGCTCGGACATCGCCCGGATCGCCGCCCTCGCCGCCGGGCTGCCCGACACGGTCGCGGGCGTCCAGGAGAACCGCTTCTGTGCCTCCGGCCTGGAGGCCGTCAACCTGGCCGCCGCGAAGGTCCGCGCGGGCTGGGAGGACTTGGTCCTCGCCGGTGGTGTCGAGTCCATGTCCCGGGTCCCGATGGCCTCGGACGGCGGCGCCTGGTTCAACGACCCGATGACCAACCTCGCCGTCAACTTCGTGCCGCAGGGCATCGGCGCCGACCTCATCGCCACCATCGAGGGATTCTCCCGCCGGGACGTCGACGAGTACGCGGCCCTGTCCCAGGAGCGCGCCGCCACGGCCTGGAAGGAGGGCCGCTTCGAGAAGTCCGTGGTCCCCGTCAAGGACCGCACCGGCCTGGTCGTCCTCGACCACGACGAGCACATGCGCCCCGGCACCACCGCCGACTCCCTGGCCAAGCTGAAGCCCTCCTTCGCGGACATCGGCGACCTGGGCGGCTTCGACGCCGTGGCCCTCCAGAAGTACCACTGGGTGGAGAAGATCGACCACGTCCACCACGCCGGCAACTCCTCCGGGATCGTGGACGGCGCCGCGCTCGTCGCGATCGGCTCCCAGGAGGTCGGCGAGCGCTACGGCCTCACCCCCCGCGCGCGGATCGTCGCCGCGGCCGTCTCCGGTTCCGAGCCGACCATCATGCTCACCGGCCCCGCCCCCGCCACCCGCAAGGCCCTGGCGAAGGCCGGCCTCACCATCGACGACATCGACCTGGTCGAGATCAACGAGGCGTTCGCCGCGGTCGTGCTGCGCTTCGTGAAGGACATGGGCCTGTCCCTGGACAAGGTCAACGTCAACGGCGGAGCCATCGCCCTCGGCCACCCGCTCGGCGCCACCGGCGCCATGATCCTCGGCTCGCTCGTCGACGAACTGGAGCGCCAGGACAAGCGCTACGGCCTCGCCACCCTCTGCGTCGGCGGCGGCATGGGCATCGCCACCATCGTCGAACGCGTCTGAACTCCCCGCGGAACCAAGCGCCCTGAAGACTTCTACGGAGACGACTGTCATGACCGAGAGCACCACCATCCGCTGGGAGCAGGACGACACCGGTGTCGTCACCCTCGTCCTGGACGACCCGAACCAGTCCGCGAACACCATGAACCAGGCGTTCCGCGACTCCCTCGCCGTGATCACCGACCGGCTGGAGGCGGAGCGGGACAACATCCGCGGCATCATCCTCACCTCCGCGAAGAAGACCTTCTTCGCGGGCGGCGACCTGCGCGACCTGATCCGGGTCACGCCCGAGACCGCACAGGAACTGTTCGACGGCGGCCTCGCCATCAAGCGCGACCTGCGCCGCATCGAGACCCTCGGCAAGCCGGTCGTCGCCGCCATCAACGGCGCGGCCCTCGGCGGCGGGTACGAACTGGCCCTGGCCTGCCACCACCGGGTCGCCCTGGACACCCCCGGCACCAGGATCGGCTGTCCCGAGGTCACCCTCGGCCTGCTCCCCGGCGGCGGCGGAGTCGTGCGTACCGTCCGGCTGCTGGGCATCGCGGACGCCCTGCTGAAGGTGCTCCTCCAGGGCCGGCAGTACAACGCGCGGCGCGCCCAGGAGAACGGCCTCGTCCACGAGGTCGCCGCCACCCCCGAGGAACTGCTCGCCAAGGCCCGGGCCTTCATCGACGCGAACCCCGAGTCCCGGCAGCCCTGGGACACGCCGGGCTACCGGATCCCCGGCGGCACCCCGGCCAACCCGAAGTTCGCCGCCAACCTGCCCGCCTTCCCGGCCAACCTGCGCAAGCAGACGGGCGGCGCCCCCTACCCGGCACCGCGCAACATCCTCGCCGCCGCCGTCGAGGGCTCCCAGGTCGACTTCGAGACCGCCCAGGTCATCGAGGCCCGCTACTTCGTGGAACTGGCCGCCGGGCAGACCTCGAAGAACATGATCCAGGCGTTCTTCTTCGACCTCCAGGCGGTCAACTCCGGCGCCAACCGCCCCCAGGGCGTCGAGCCCCGCCAGGTCCGCAGGGTGGCCGTCCTGGGCGCCGGCATGATGGGCGCCGGCATCGCCTACGCATGCGCCCGCGCGGGCATCGACGTCGTCCTCAAGGACGTCTCCCTGGAAGCGGCCGTCAAGGGCAAGGGCTACTCCGAGCAGCTGTGCGCCAAGGCCGTCGCCAAGGGTCGCACCAGCCAGGAGAAGGCGGACGCGCTGCTCGCCCGGATCACCCCCACCGCCGAGGTGGCCGACCTCGCCGGCTGTGACGCGGTCATCGAGGCCGTGTTCGAGGACACCGCCCTCAAGCACAAGGTGTTCCAGGAGATCGAGGCCGTCGTCGCCCCCGACGCGCTGCTGTGCTCCAACACCTCCACGCTGCCCATCACCACCCTCGCCGAGGGCGTGCAGCGCCAGAGCGACTTCATCGGACTGCACTTCTTCTCGCCGGTCGACAAGATGCCGCTGGTCGAGATCATCAAGGGCGAGCGCACCGGTGAGGAGACCCTCGCCCGCGCCTTCGACCTGGTCCGGCAGATCAACAAGACGCCGATCGTCGTCAACGACTCCCGCGGCTTCTTCACCTCCCGGGTGATCGGCCACTTCATCAACGAGGGCGTCGCCATGGTGGGCGAGGGCATCGAGCCCGCCTCCGTGGAGCAGGCCGCCGCCCAGGCCGGCTACCCGGCCAAGGTGCTGTCCCTCATGGACGAGCTGACCCTCACCCTCCCGCGCAAGATCCGGGGCGAGACCAAGCGGGCCGTGGAGGAGGCCGGCGGCACCTGGACGGCGCACCCGGCGGAGGCGGTCATCGACCGCATGGTCGACGAGTTCGGCCGCACCGGCCGCAGCGGCGGCGCCGGCTTCTACGACTACACCGAGGACGGCAAGCGGGCCGGGCTCTGGCCGGGCCTGCGCGAGCACTTCACCAGGCCCGGGTACGAGATCCCGTTCCGGGACATGCAGGAGCGCATGCTCTTCGCCGAGGCGCTCGACACCGTACGCCTCCTCGAAGAGGGCGTCCTGACCTCCGTCGCCGACGCCAACATCGGCTCGATCCTCGGCATCGGCTTCCCCGGCTGGACCGGCGGTGTGCTCCAGTACATCAACGGTTACGAAGGGGGCCTGCCCGGATTCGTGGCCCGCGCGCGGGA
This sequence comes from Streptomyces corchorusii, assembly GCF_001514055.1. NCBI lineage: Bacteria > Bacillati > Actinomycetota > Actinomycetes > Kitasatosporales > Streptomycetaceae > Streptomyces > Streptomyces corchorusii. The sequence goes on from NZ_KQ948352.1 coordinate 546,377, forward strand.
GCTGGCCGAGCGGTACGGCGAGCGGTTCGCCCCGCCCGCGCTGCTCGTGGCGAAGGCCGGGAACGGGGAGACGTTCACCGACGCCCGCTGACGCGCCTCAGCCGGACGGCGTGCCCCGGGACCCCGCTTCCGGGGCCGCCGTGCCCCCGGACGGGGTCTCCCGGTCCGCCGCGCCGTCCAGCCACTGGCGCAGCTCCTCCTTCAGCGACCGCTGGAAGGTGGTGAGCAGCGCCTGCACCACGAGCGGGTGCATATGGGCCGACAGCGACTTCACGTCCCGTGTGTCGCGTTCGGCGACGGCCTCCCGCAGCAGGTCCGACAGCTCGTGGGCCGCCGCACGCGCGTGGTCGGTCAGAACGGTCCGGGCGGCCAGGATGGTCTCCTGCGACAGCGGTACGTCGAGGAGCCGCACCGCGAGCCGCAGCAGACCGCAGTCCACGCGGAAGGACTCCCCGTCCTGCGTCACGACGTTCATCGCGGCCAGCCGGTCCACGTCCTCGCCGGCCAGCCGGCGCCCCGCCCGCCGCTCCAGCTCCGCGCGGGACACGGTCTCGACGGTGTCCGGCGCCCAGGAGGCGACCACCGCCCGCTGGATCGCCAGATCGTGCGGACCGAGGTCGGCCGGCAGCTGCCGCAGATGCCGTTCGATCGCCGCGAGGGTCATGCCCTGGTGCTGCATCTCCTCGATCAGCTCCAGCCGGGCCAGGTGCTCCCGGCCGTAGTGGCCCACCCGGCGCGGGCCGATGACCGGCGGCGGCAGCAGCCCCTTGGTGCCGTAGAAGCGGACCGTGCGCACCGTGACGCCCGCCCGCGCGGCCAGCTCGTCGATCGTCAGGGTGGGCTCGCCGGCGTCGGTCGTCATGTGCAGCAGTATCGCTGTCTCACCAATGGTGTGAAACCCGGGGCGAGGCCGTGAGGACCGTGTGAGAAGAACCGCTGTGTGACCTGGACCATCGCATGCCGGACGGTCCTCCTGGGAAACTGCTGCCTTGGTCTGTACCGCGGCACGAGGGTGGTGCGGGCCGAGACCTGCACGAACCCCGGCCCATGAGGTCCGGGCGCACCAGGAAGTGGATCCCACCCGTGAGCAAGGAAGCCGTGGAACCGGCACAGGTCACCACCCACCCCCAGGTGGCCCGGACGCCCGCGGACGCGGGCGACGCCGGTTACAGCAAGGACCTCAAGGCCCGCCACATCAACATGATCGCCATCGGCGGCGCCATCGGCACCGGCCTCTTCCTGGGCGCCGGCGGACGCCTGCACAACGCGGGCCCGGCACTCGCCCTGGCCTACCTGGTCTGCGGCGTCTTCGCGTTCTTCGTCGTCCGGGCCCTGGGCGAGCTGGTCCTGTACCGGCCCTCCTCCGGCTCCTTCGTGTCGTACGCGCGCGAGTTCCTCGGCGAGAAGGGCGCCTATGTCGCCGGCTGGATGTACTTCCTGAACTGGTCGACCACCGGCATCGCCGACATCACCGCGATCGCGCTCTACACGCACTACTGGAGCATGTTCACGTCCATCCCGCAGTGGGTGCTGGCGCTGATCGCCCTCGCGGTCGTCCTCGCCGTGAACCTGATCTCGGTGAAGATCTTCGGCGAGATGGAGTTCTGGTTCGCGATCATCAAGGTCGCCACCCTCGTGGGCTTCATGCTGATCGGCGTCTTCCTGCTGGCGACCCAGCACGACGTCGGCGGCAGCAAGCCGGGCCTCGGGGTCATCACCGACCACGGCGGTGTCCTCCCGCACGGCCTGATGCCGGTGGTCCTGGTCATGCAGGGCGTGATCTTCGCGTACGCCGCCCTGGAACTGGTCGGCGTGGCCGCCGGCGAGACCGCCGAGCCGGAGAAGGTGGTCCCGCGCGCGGTGAACTCGATCATGTGGCGTGTGGGTCTGTTCTACGTCGGCTCGGTCGTGCTCCTCGCCCTGCTGCTGCCCGGCTCGGTGTACTCCGCCGACCAGAGCCCGTTCGTGACCGTGCTGTCCAAGATCGGCGTCCCGGCGGCCGGCGACGTGATGAACCTGGTCGTGCTGACCGCCGCCATGTCCTCGCTCAACTCCGGCCTGTACTCCACCGGCCGCATCCTGCGCTCGATGGCCACGGCCGGCTCGGCGCCGAAGTTCACGGCCCGCATGAACCGCAGCCAGGTGCCCTACGGCGGCATCCTGCTGACCTGTGCGGTCTGCGTGCTCGGTGTCGGCCTGAACTACCTGGTGCCCAGCCAGGCCTTCGAGATCGTGCTCAACGTCGCCTCGCTCGGCATCATCAGCACCTGGGTGATCATCATGATCTGCCACCTGGTCTTCGTCCGCCGCGCCCGCGCGGGCCTGGTGACCCGTCCGCACTTCCAGCTGAGGTTCAGCCCGGTCACGGAGATCGCCACCGTGGTGTTCCTGCTGGTCTGCCTCGGCATGATGTGGAACGACGCCGAGGTCGGCCGCAAGACCCTGCTCCTCCTCCCGGTGATCGCCGTCATGCTGGTCGCCGGCTGGTTCGGCGTCCGCCGCCGGGTGGCGGACAGCACCGGCCAGGAGCTGACCGAGCTGTCGAAGTAGCGGTCCGGCGCCACTGTCAGTGGCGTCGCGTACGGTGGCGTCGTACCGGAGATCACGCGGCTCCGGTGCGGCGCCACCGAACCGTCGGGGGCGTCCCGGGGCCCTCCCGGAGGGGGCGCGCGGAGGGGGAGGACGCGGGATGACCGGGCGAACGGACACGACGGACGTGCTGGTGCTGGGCGGGGCCGGTGTGGACACGATCATCCCGGTCCCCGAGCTCCCCCTGCCGTACGCCGACAGCTACATGATCGACTCGGGGATCCGCACCCGCGCGGGCCACACCGGCGACTTCGTCGCCCTGGGACTGGCCAGGCTCGGACTGCGCACCCACCACCTCGACCTGCTCGGCGACGACCCCGAGGGCGACCTCGTGCGCGCCCTGCACCGCGAGCACGGCATCGCCCTCACCGCCCTGCCCCAGCCGGCCGGCACCAAGCGCGCGGTCAATCTCGTCGGCCCGGACGGCCGCCGGCTGTCCCTGTACGACACCAGCCGCGCCCACCCCGACGACCGCTTCCCCGAGGCCCGTCTGCGCGCGCTGGCCGCCGCGAGCCGGCATGTGCACGTGACCATCACCCAGCCCTGCGCCCACGCCCTGCCGGTCCTGCGCGAGACGGGCCTGCCGCTCTCCACCGACCTGCACGACTGGGACGGCGAGAACCCGTACCACGAGCCCTTCGCGCTCGCGGCCGACGTCGTCTTCCTGTCGGCCGCGAACCTGTCCCACCCCGAGCGGACCATGCGGCGCATCGCCGAGCGCGGGCGGGCCGGGACCGTCGTCGCCACCGCCGGAGCGGAGGGCGCCCTGCTGCTGGCCGACGGCGAGCTGACCCGGATACCGGCGGTGACCCCGCCCGCGCCGGTGGTGGACTCCAACGGCGCGGGCGACGCCTTCGCCGCCGCGTTCCTCTACGGCCGGCTGAGCGGCGAGCCACCTCGGCGATGCGCCCGGTACGGCGCGGTCGCGGGCGCCTACGCGTGCACCGTCCCGGCCACCCGCGCGGACGCGATAGGCCGGGACGAGCTGCTGCGAGAGGCGTCGGAACCGGGCCGCTGAGGCACCGGGGTGCCGGGGCGCGGGCCCGGCTCAGTGCCCGTGGACGGAGTTCGTCGCCTCGATCTTCTTCCAGGACTTCGGCCGCTCCACCGCCGTACCCGTCTTCGCCAGGCCCCGCACCGCCGGCGACGCCGGCTTCTCCGGCTGGAACAGCCAGGTGTCGAACAGCGCGGCCAGCGGCTTGCCGGACACCCGCTCGGCGTACTTCTGGAAGTCGGCGACCGAGGCGTTGCCGTAGGCGTGCTCCTTCGGCCAGCCCTTCAGGATCGCGAAGAACGCGTCGTCACCGATCTCGTTGCGCAGCGCCTGGATGGCGAGGGCGCCCCGGTCGTAGACGGCGGCGCCGAACTGCTCGTCCGGACCCGGGTCGCCGGGCTTCACCGTCCAGAAGGCGTCGTCGGCCGGGTGCGAGGCGTAGACGTAGTCGGCGAGTTCCTGCGCGGTGCCCTCGCCCTCGTGCTCGGACCACAGCCACTGCGCGTACCGGGCGAAGCCCTCGTTGATCCAGATGTCCTTCCAGCCCTTGACCGACACGTCGTCGCCGTACCACTGGTGGGCCAGCTCGTGCACGACCACCGAGGTGTTGGAGCCGTTCGCGAACTGACGCGGGCTGTAGTAGACGCGGGTCTGGGTCTCCAGCGCGTAGCCGGTGGTGGTGTTCGGCACGTAGCCGCCCGCCGAACCGAACGGATACGGCCCGAAGTAGCCGCTCAGCCAGTCCACGATCTCACCGGTGCGCTCCACGCTGGCCCGAGCGGCCCCGTCGTTGTCGCCGAGGTCCTTGCTGTAGGCGTTGACGACGGGCACGCCGCCGTCGGAGGTGCTGGTGGTGATGTCGAACCGGCCGAGCGCGAGCGTGGTCAGATAGGTCGCCTGCGGCTTGTTCTGCCGCCAGTTGTAGCGGGTCCAGCCCAGCTTCGAACTGGTCGACTGGAGCGTGCCGTTGGAGATGGCCTGGGTGCCGTCCGGCACGGCCACCGACACGTCGTAGGTGGCCTTGTCGCTCGGGTGGTCGTTGCTCGGGAACCACCACCAGGCGGCCTCGGGCTCGTCGGCGGCCACCGCGCCGTCCGGCGTGCGGTGCCAGGTGGAGAAGCCGTAGGCGCTCTTCGTCGACGGCACCCCGCTGTAGCGGACCACGACCGTGATCGCGGTGCCCTTGGCCAGCGGGGTCCTGGGGGTGACGACCAGTTCGTGCTGGCCGGACGTAGCGAAGGACGCCTTGGCGCCGTTGACCCGCACCTCGCTCACGTCCAGCAGGAAGTCCAGGTCGAAGCTGGACAGGTCCTGGGTGGTCTTCGCCAGGATCGTCGCCGTGCCCTGCAACTCGTCCGTCTTCGGCTGGTACTGGAGCCTCAGGTCGTAGTGCGAGACGTCGTAGCCGCCGTTGCCGTAGTACGGGTAGTAGGGGTCGCCGATGCCCGGTGCGCCGGGGGAGTAACTCGCGGCCGATGCCGGGATCGCCAGCAGGAGGGAGGCCGCCGCGAGCGCGCCCGGTGCGATGATTCTGCGGTGCACGTCAGCTCCAAGTCGTAGGGACGGTGCGTCCGTTCGGAGATCTGTTCGGAGATCTCCTCGGAGCCTATTCAGTCCCTGTGGCCCCTGACCTGTCCATGGCCCCTTCTGTCACACGATCGCCATTCAGTCGTCACGCGCACCGGAAGGCCTTCTTCTGTACGGGCGTTGACGGGGGTACCGTCCGCGCATGCCGAAACGCACGCGCTCCACGATCCGGAGAACGCTCGTCACCGCTGCCGTCGCCGCCCTGACCGCCGCCTTCCTCACCCCGGCCGCCGCCCGGGCCGCCGGGCCGCAGGAGAGCAGACCCGTCTACTCCTACGCCGACGCCGTGCACGAGTCCGTGTGGGTGGACACCGGACTCGACGAGGACGGCGACGGACGGACCGACCGCGTCGCCGCCGACATCGTCCGGCCCGCCGAACCCGCCCGGGAGGGCCGCAAGGTGCCCGTCGTCATGGACGCCAGCCCCTACTACTCCTGCTGCGGGCGCGGCAACGAGAGCCAGCGCAAGACGTACGACGCCCAGGGCCGCGTCGTGCAGATGCCGCTGTTCTACGACAACTACTTCGTGCCCCGCGGTTACGCCTTCGTCGGCGTCGACCTCGCCGGCACCAACCGCTCCGACGGCTGCGTCGACGTCGGCGGCCGGTCCGACATCCTGTCCGCGAAGGCCGTGGTCGACTGGCTGAACGGCCGTGCCCGGGCCTACACCAGCCGTACGGGCGGCACCCCGGTGACGGCCGGCTGGACCAACGGCAGAACCGGCATGATCGGCAAGAGCTGGGACGGCACCATCGCCAACGGCGTCGCCGCCACCGGCGTCAAGGGCCTGCGGACGATCGTCCCGATCAGCGCGATCTCCTCCTGGTACGACTACTACTTCGCGCAGGGCGCCCCGCTCTACGAGGGCGGCCCCGACGAACTGGCCGGCTACGTCGAGAGCGCCGACGCGCAGGCCCACTGCGCGGCCGTGCAGCGAAAGCTCGCCGACGGCAGCCCGCGCAGCGGCGACTGGACCCCGCTGTGGACCGAGCGGGACTACGTCAAGGACGCGGCGAAGGTGCGCGCCAGCGTGTTCCTGGTGCACGGCATGCAGGACCTCAACGTCCGCACCAAGCACTTCGGCCAGTGGTGGGACGCCCTCGCCCGGCACGGTGTGGAGCGCAAGATCTGGCTCTCCCAGACCGGGCACGTCGACCCCTTCGACTACCGGCGCGGCGCCTGGGTCGACACCCTGCACCGCTGGTTCGACCACGAACTCCTCGGCTACGACAACGGCATCGACCGCGAGCCGATGGCCGACATCGAACGCCACCCCGACCAGTGGGTCACCTCAGCCGCCTGGCCCCCGCGCGGCACCCGCGCCGCCGTCCTGCACCCGGCCGCCGGCGACCAGGCCGGCGTCGGCACCCTCGGCCCGCGTCCGGGCACCGGCACCGAGAGCTTCACGGACGACCCGGCGCTGAGCGAGACCGACTGGGCCGCGCACCTCACCACGGCCACACCCGAGAAGGCCGGCTTCCTCACGGCGCCGCTCACCCGGGACCTGCGCCTGTCCGGCTCCTCCACGGTCACGGTCACCGCGACCCCGACGACCGGCTCCGCCCATCTGTCCGCCGTGCTGGTCGACGTCGGCCCGGACACCATCCGCGACTACGCCGACCGCGCCGAGGGCATCACCACCCTCGCCGAGCGCAGTTGCTGGGGCGGGAGCACGGCCGGGGACAGCGCCTGCTTCAAGGAGACCGCGGCGAAGACGGCCCCCGTCGACTACACCGTGGTCAGCCGGGGCTGGGCCGACCTCGGCCACTACGCCTGGCCGGCCCGGGGCGTGCCGCTGACGCCGGGCAGGGCGTACACCATCACCCTGGACCTCGCGGCCACCGACCACGTCGTCCCCGCGGGGCACCGGCTGGCCCTGATCATCGCCGGGACGGACAAGGACCTCATCGACCCTCCGTCCAGCCGGCCGACGCTCACCGTGGACCTGTCCCGCACGACGGCGACGGTGCCGTTGGTGGGCGGCGCGGGGGCGTTCGCCCGGGCCACCTCCGGCAGCGCCGGGGCGCCCGCGCCGAGGGCGCTGGACGGCGTCGGGGCACCGGGTACCGTGCGGCACGTTCCGGTGGGCTGACGTCCCACGCCACTGCGGCACGGGTCCGGGGCGCCTGGCCGTCGGGTCCGGCCGCGGGCCATCGCGGGCCGGGGGCTGACAGGTCAGGCGGTCCGGTACGCCAACCCGGCCGCCTCCCTCGCGCAGCCCCACGCCACCGTGACGCCGGCGCCGCCGTGGCCGTAGTTGTGCACCAGGACGCGGCCGTCCGGGAGGGGCTGCCGCTCCAGCCGTACCGACTCCCGGGCCGGCCGCAGTCCCACCCGGTGCGCGAGGACCCGTGCGCCGGCGAGCTCCGGCCGGACGGCCGCGCAGCGGGCGACGATCGCCTCGGCCGTGGCCGGGTCCGGCGCCAGGGACCAGTCGTCCTCCTCGGCCGTGCCGCCCAGGAGCAGCCGGCCCGGCTGCGGGATGAAGTAGGCGGACGCGGCCGAGGCGTGGTCGACCGAGGTGAACCAGCTCGTGACGCCCGGGTTCTCCACCACCACCAGTTGCCCGCGCACCGGCCGCACCGCCGGGTCCGGCACCAGGGAGCGGGCCCCGAGCCCCGTGCAGTTGACCACCACGGGGGCGGGCACGGCGGCCAGGTCGGTCACCTCGCGGACCTCCACCGTGCCCCCCGCCTCCGCCAGGCGCTGCCGCAGCCAGGCCAGATGCACCGGCATGTCGATCACCGGCAGCCGCGCCGCCAGCCCCTCGGCCACCGCCCGCAGCCCCGGCACCCGGCCCGCCCACGGGCCCAGCTCGTCCAGCCGGGCCCCGTGGTGCACCCCGTCGACCAGACGCACCCCCGTCTCCTCCGGCCGGTCCGCCAGTTCCTCGTACACCGTCAGGGATTCCAGCGCCCACGCGCCCACCAGCGGCTCAGGTTCGATGCGGTACGGCCACCACAGACCGCCGGCGACCGCCGAGGTCGTCCGCTCGGCCGGCTCCCGCGCCCACACCCGCACGCGCCGGCCCGACTCGGCCAGCAGCACGGCCGTCGTCAGCCCGGCGATCCCGCTCCCGACCACGATCACTTCGTCACTCGGCTCACTGTCCACGTCAGGACGATAGGTCCTGCGCGGCCGGCCCCGTCAGCCCGGGGTCCGCCCCGGTGACCGGCGGAAAACCTGGCGGGGACGCGCGCGCACCGCCACTAGGATCGGCGTCCTGATGACTGCCACCCTCGTTGCCAAGAACCTCGCCGCCGGACATGGCGACCGCTCCCTGTTCTCCGGGCTCGACCTGGTCGTCGCGCCCGGCGACGTGATCGGGCTGGTCGGTGCCAACGGCGCGGGGAAGTCGACCCTGCTGCGGATGCTCGCCGGACTCACCCCGCCCGAGCAGGGCGAACTGCGGCTGTCCCCGCCGGCCGCGACCGTCGGCCACCTGCCGCAGGAACCGGAGCGCCGGCCGGGCGAGACCGTCCGGGAGTTCCTGGCCCGCCGCACCGCGGTCGCCGAGGCCCAGCGCGCCATGGACGAGGCCACCCAGGCGCTGGTCGACGGCGCGCCCGGCGCCGACGACGCCTACGCCGCCGCCCTGGAGCGCTGGCTCGGCCTGGGCGGCGCCGACCTGGAGGAGCGCGCGGAGGAGGTCGCCGACTCCCTCGGCCTCGCCGTGGACCTGGACCAGCCGATGACCGCCCTCTCCGGCGGCCAGGCGGCCCGCGCCGGCCTCGCCTCCCTGCTGCTGTCCCGCTACGACGTCTTCCTCCTGGACGAGCCCACCAACGACCTCGACCTCGACGGCCTGGAGCGTCTGGAACGGTTCGTCACCGGACTGCGCGCGGGCACGGTCGTCGTCAGCCACGACCGCGAGTTCCTCACCCGCACGGTCACCAAGGTGCTCGAACTCGACCTCGCCCAGCGGCAGATCAACCTCTACGGCGGCGGTTACGCGGCCTACCTGGAGGAGCGGGAGGTGGCCCGCCGGCACGCCCGCGAGGAGTACGAGGAGTACGCCGACAAGAAGGCGGCGTTGCAGGACCGCGCCCAGATGCAGCGCGCCTGGATGGACAAGGGCGTGAAGAACGCCCGCCGCAAGGCCGGCAACGACAACGACAAGATCGGCCGCAAGTTCCGCAGCGAGGCCAGCGAGAAGCAGGCCGCCAAGGCCCGGCAGACCCAGCGCATGATCGAGCGCCTGGACGTGGTGGAGGAGCCGCGCAAGGAGTGGGAGCTGCGGATGGAGATCGCGTCCGCGCCGCGCTCGGGCGCGGTGGTGGCGACGCTGCGGGACGCCGAGGTCCGGCGCGGCGGCTTCACCTTCGGCCCGGTCTCGTTGCAGATCGACTGGGGGGACCGGATCGCGGTGACGGGGGCCAACGGATCCGGGAAGTCCACGCTGCTCGGCGCGCTGCTGGGCCGCGTCCCGCTCGACTCCGGGCACGCGGCCCTCGGCTCCGGGGTCCTGGTCGGCGAGGTCGACCAGGCCCGTGGGCTGTTCCACGGCCCCGAGACCCTGCTCGACGCGTTCTGCGCCGCCGTCCCCGACACCGAACCGGCGGAGGTCCGCACCCTCCTGGCCAAGTTCGGCCTGAAGGCCGGCCACGTGCTGCGCCCGGCCGCCACCCTCTCCCCGGGCGAACGCACCCGCGCCGCGCTCGCCCTGCTCCAGGGCCGGGGCGTCAACCTCCTCGTCCTGGACGAGCCGACGAACCACCTCGACCTGCCGGCCATCGAGCAGCTGGAGTCGGCCCTCGACGGCTACCCGGGCACCCTCCTGCTGGTCACCCACGACCGGCGCATGCTGGACGCGGTCCGGGTGACCCGCCGCCTGGAGGTGGCCGACGGGAAGGTGACGGAGCGCTAGGCCCCGCCGTCAGACTCCCGTCGTCCGCCCTGAGCGCGGACGACGGGAGTGGGACGACAGGGCTCAGGACCGGTGGCGCGCGACGCCGGCCGGGGTCTGCGGGGCGGGGCCGGGCGGCTCGGCCCGCCCGGTCCCGCCCCGCCCGTCAGCGCTTCTTCGGGTCCAGCAGGCCCGCGCGGCGCAGTGCGTCCGCCATCGCGCTGTTGGCCGGTGCCGGGGCCTGCCGGCCGCCGCGGTCGCCGCCGCCGCGGCCCTGCCGCTGGCCGCCGCCCTGCCGCTGCTGCGGCGGACGGGCACCGCCGCGCTGCTGCCGGCCGCCGCCCTGGCCCTGCGGGGCGGCCTCGTCGTCCAGACGCAGCGTCAGCGCGATCCGCTTGCGCGGGATGTCGACGTCCAGGACCTTCACCTTGACGATGTCGCCGGGCTTCACGACATCGCGCGGGTCCTTGACGAACGACTTCGACATCGCCGACACGTGGACCAGACCGTCCTGGTGGACACCGACGTCCACGAACGCGCCGAAGGCGGCCACGTTGGTGACCACGCCCTCCAGGACCATCCCCGCGGACAGGTCGGAGATCTTCTCCACGCCCTCCTTGAAGGTGGCCGTCCGGAACGCGGGACGCGGGTCGCGGCCCGGCTTCTCCAGCTCCTTGAGGATGTCGGTGACCGTCGGCAGACCGAAGGTGTCGTCCACGAAGTCGGCCGGCCGCAGCGAGCGCAGCACACCCGTGTTGCCGATGAGGGACGCCACCTCCTGGCCCGTGGTCTTCACCATGCGGCGCACCACCGGGTACGCCTCGGGGTGCACGCTGGAGGCGTCCAGCGGGTCGTCGCCGCCGCGGATGCGCAGGAAGCCCGCGCACTGCTCGTATGCCTTCGGGCCGAGCCGCGCCACCTTCTTCAGCTCCGCACGGGAGGTGAAGGGGCCGTTCTGGTCCCGGTGCGCGACGATGTTCTCCGCCAGGCCGGACGAGATGCCCGACACCCGCGCGAGGAGTGGCACGGACGCCGTGTTGACGTCCACGCCGACGCCGTTCACACAGTCCTCCACGACCGCGTCCAGCGACCGGGACAGCTTCACCTCGGACAGGTCGTGCTGGTACTGGCCGACGCCGATCGACTTCGGGTCGATCTTCACCAGCTCGGCCAGCGGGTCCTGCAAGCGCCGGGCGATGGAGACCGCGCCGCGCAGCGACACGTCCATGTCCGGCAGCTCCTGCGAGGCGTACGCCGACGCGGAGTACACCGACGCGCCCGCCTCGGACACCATCACCTTGGTGAGCTTCAGCTCCGGGTGCTTCGCGATGAGGTCACCGGCGAGCTTGTCGGTCTCGCGGGACGCCGTGCCGTTGCCGATGGCGATCAGCTCGACCGCGTGCTCCTTGGCGAGCCGCGCCAGCTTGGCGAGCGCCTCGTCCCACTTGTTGGCCGGGACGTGCGGGTAGATCACGTCCGTGGCGACGACCTTGCCGGTCGCGTCGACCACGGCGACCTTCACGCCCGTGCGGAAACCGGGGTCCAGGCCGAGCGTCGCACGGGTGCCGGCCGGGGCGGCCAGCAGCAGGTCCCGCAGGTTGGCCGCGAACACGTTGACCGCCTCGTCCTCGGCGGCCGTGCGCAGCCGCAGGCGCAGGTCGATCCCGAGGTGGACCAGGACGCGGGTGCGCCAGGCCCAGCGGACCGTGTCCGTCAGCCACTTGTCGGCCGGGCGGCCCCGGTCGGCGATCCCGAACCTCGACGCGATGATCCCCTCGTACGACGACGGGCCCTCGGTGGCCTCCTCCGGCTCCAGGACGAGGTCCAGGACCTCCTCCTTCTCCCCGCGCAGCATCGCCAGGATCCGGTGCGAGGGAAGCTCGGTGAACGGCTCGGCGAAGTCGAAGTAGTCGGCGAACTTGGCGCCCGCCTCCTCCTTGCCCTCCCGCACCTTCGCGGCCAGCCGCCCGCGCACCCACATGCGCTCGCGCAGCTCGCCGATCAGGTCGGCGTCCTCGGAGAACCGCTCGGTGAGGATCGCCCGCGCGCCCTCCAGCGCGGCCTGCGGATCGGCGACGCCCTTGTCGGCGTCCACGAACGCGGCGGCGGCCGCCAGCGGTTCGACCGACGGGTCGCCCAGCAGCCCCTCCGCCAGCGGCTCCAGGCCCGCCTCGCGCGCGATCTGCGCCTTGGTGCGCCGCTTGGGCTTGTAGGGGAGGTAGATGTCCTCCAGGCGCGCCTTCGTCTCGGCGCCGAGGATCCGCGCCTGGAGCTCCTCGGTGAGCTTGCCCTGCTCGCGCACCGACTCCAGGATCGCGGTCCGCCGCTCCTCCAGCTCCCGCAGGTAGCGCAGCCGCTCCTCGATCGTGCGCAGCTGCGCGTCGTCGAGCATCTCGGTCGCTTCCTTGCGGTAGCGAGCGATGAAGGGCACGGTCGAACCGCCGTCGAGCAGTTCCACCGCGGCCTTCACCTGCCGCTCCCGTACGCCGAGCTCCTCGGCGATCCTGCCTTCGATGGACCCTGCTCCGAGGGACCCGGGTGTCGTCACGATCCCGTACCGCCTTCTCCACTGAGGTTGCGCGGCAATTGTGGCAGGTGACACGGACGACCGGGGATCAGGGCGGCTCCCGGCGGGGCGCCGGGCCCGGCGTCAGGCCCGGCTCCCCCGTGCGGAGGACGAAGCTCCGCCGAACAACCGGGCGAGCGCCCGGAACGGCAGCGTCACCACCGTGGCGATGGCGCCGCCGATCTGCCGCAGGACGTCTGCGATGGCACGGAACACGGGACGGTCTCCTCTCGTCGTGGGCTGTCCTCACCCCGGGTACCTCCGGACGGCGCGGGAAACCCGGGGCGGCACGCGGAAACCCCGCACCCCGGTGGCGGAAAAGGCGGGCGTGGACTCCGGGTGGCGTGCCGCGGGCCGCTTCACCCCGACGCGGACACGCTCCAGGTGAAGCGCGGCTGCCGGCGTTCCAGGAACGCGGCGACTCCCTCCGCCACATCGCCGCTGCCGCGCGCCTGGGCGGCCCAGTGGGCGTCACGGTCGGTGCGGCCGGCGGCGAACTCCTTGGCGGCGGCCTGGGTGAGCTGCGAACGGGACACCAGGACCCGGGTCAGCTCCGCGACCCGCTTGTCCAGTTCCCCCTCGGGCAGCACCTCGTCCACCAGGCCGGTGCGCAGGGCCCGCCCCGCGTCGATCAACTCGGCGGTGAAGAGCAGGTACTTGGCCGTGGCCGGGCCGACCAGGGACACCAGCCGGCGGGTCGAGGAGGCCGGATAGACGACGCCGAGCCGCGCCGGCGTCACCCCGAACAGCGCTCCCTCCTCGGCCAGTCGCAGGTCACAGGCCGCCGCGAGCTGCGCCCCGCCGCCCACGCAGTGGCCGCGCACCGCGGCGACGGTCGGCTTGGGGAACGCGGCCAGGGCCTCCTCGGCGGCCACCGCGAGGGCCGGTGCCTCCTCCGGTGCGTCCCGGAGCGTGGAGATGTCGGCACCCGCGCAGAAGGTCCCGCCCTCACCGGTGAGCACCAGCGCGCGGACCCCCGGCTCCCGGGCCAGCGTGTCCAGCAGCGGGGGGAGGGCCCGCCACATCGCCGTCGTCATGGCGTTGCGCTTGGCGGGATGACGGATCACCACGGTGGCGACGGAGTCGGTGACCTGGTGGGACAGCTGGGGCTCCATGCGGGGATCGTAGCGCCGGCCTCCGACAACCCGACTAGTTCGCGAACCGGCGCCCGGGGAGCAGGAACAGTCCCGACCGGGACCAGGTCATGCGGAGTCGGTCAGAAACCGTTCGATACCTGCCGACTTGTGTTCAGGCATCCGGACCGGAGCGAATCGTTACCAACACTCGACGTGTGGTGACAATCGAGCGCGAGGGTGGCGACCGGACGATGGACAACCACGGGCGCGAGGACGGCCCGCGCCCAGCGGGGGGCGGCGACGGGCCGCCGGCTCCACTGCCGTACGAAGGCGTCTGGCGGTTCACCGCGGCCGCGGTGGACGCCTCGGTCCCGCAGGCCCGGCACGCGGTGCGGGACCTGCTGCTGCGCCAGGGGGTGCCGGTCTCCGACGACCTGGTGCACGGGCTGCTGCTGATCGTCTCCGAGCTGGTCACCAACGCGGTCCGGCACGCTGCGCTGCTGTCGCCGGTGCTGGCCGTGGAGGTGGCCGTCGGAGCCGAGTGGGTGCGGGTGTCCGTGGAGGACAACCACCCCTACCGGCCGACGGCCCTGGAGGCCGACCACGGCCGGACCGGCGGCCGGGGGCTCCTGCTGGTCCGCGAGGTGGCGCGGGAGGCGGGCGGGGTGGTCGACGTGGAGCACACCGCGAGCGGCGGCAAGGTGATCTGGGCCGCGCTCCCGCTCAAGCCCCCCTCCCTGCCGTAGCGCCCGCCGGCCGCCCCCTGCCGGCCACGGGACCGCCGCACCGCCGTGGCGGCTACCAGCCGGCGGCCGGGCCCGTCAGTTCCCTGATCGCCGGGCGGGCCGCGTCCAGGACGGTCATGAACCAGGACGAGAACGGGTCCCGGGCGTGCCGCTCGGCCAGCTCGGCCGCCGTCACGAAGGCGACCTCGGCGACCTCCTCCGAGTCCGGCCCGGGCGACGCCTGCACCAGGCCGACGAACAGATGGTTGAACTCCTGCTCCACCAGGCCGGAGGCGGGGTCCGGGTGGTTGTAACGGACCGTGCCGGCCTCCGCGAGCAGCGACGGCGACACGCCCAGCTCCTCGTACGTGCGCCGGGCCGCCGCCGCGAACGGCGCCTCGCCCGGGTACGGGTGACCGCAGCAGGTGTTGGACCACACGCCGGGGGAGTGGTATTTGCCGAGCGCCCGCTGCTGGAGCAGCAGCCGGCCCTGCTCGTCGAAGAGGAACACCGAGAACGCCCGGTGCAGCTGCCCCGGCGGCTGATGGGCGGCGAGCTTCTCCGCCGTACCGATCGTCACACCCTTCTCGTCGACCAGTTCCAGCAAAATCGCCTCTGCGGTGCCCTCCGACGAACTGTGCGTCGCGGTGGCAGGTGTGATCGGCATACCCATCCTTCGCCTCGGTCTTCGCACCCCAAGTCTGCCGTACGAATCCGGCACTCCCGGCACGAGCGCACGTCCGCGCGCGGCGCGGAACCGGGAGCCGGACCCGGTAGACCATCGTGCCCGGAGCAGGTCGCGGGGAACCGTCCGGGGGTGCGCCGAACGGCAGTGCGCACGGTCAGTGGCACAGCCGCGCTTCGTGCTCCGCGTGCCCGCCCGGCTCCAGCTGGAAGGTGCAGTGCTCCACGTCGAAGTGGTCGCCCAGGCAGCCCTGGAGTTCGTGCAGGATCTTCTCGTGCCCGATGGCGTTCAGCACCTCGGAGCTGACCACCACGTGCGCCGACAGCACCGGCATGCCCGAGGTGATCGTCCAGGCGTGCAGGTCGTGGACGTCCTCCACGCCGTCGAGGGCCAGGATGTGCGTCCGGACGTCCGACATGTCGACGCCCTTGGGGGCCGCCTCCAGCAGCACGTCCAGCGTCTCGCGCAGCAGCTTCAGCGTCCGCGGCACGATCATCAGCCCGATGACCAGCGAGGCGACCGGGTCCGCCGCCTGCCAGCCGGTGCCCAGGATCACCGCGGCCGAGATCAGCACCGCCACCGAGCCCAGCGCGTCCGCGGCCACCTCCAGGAAGGCACCGCGCACGTTCAGGCTCTCCTTCTGCCCGCGCATCAGCAGCATCAGCGAGACGGAGTTCGCCACCAGGCCGATCAGACCGAACACGACCATCAGGCCGCCCCGGGTCTGCGCGGGCTCCATGAACCGCTGGACCGCCTCGTACAGGACGTACCCGCCCACACCGAGCAGCAGCAGACAGTTGGCCAGGGCCGCGAGGATCTCGGCGCGGGCGTAGCCGTAGGTGCGGTTGGTGCTCGCCGGGCGGTTCGCGAAGTGCACGGCGAGCAGGGCCATGCCGAGGCCCACCGCGTCGGTCGCCATGTGCGCCGCGTCCGCGATCAGCGCGAGCGAGTCCGCGACCAGGCCGCCGACGATCTCGACGACCATCACCATGAGCGTGATGCCCAGCGCGATCCTCAGCCGGCCCCGGTACGCGGCCGTGGCCGTACCCGTGGCCGGCGCGTGGGAGTGCGCGTGCCCGTGGTCGTGCCCTGCCCCCATGACTACCGCCTTCCAAGTGGCTGCCAGGTAAGCCAGTGAACTACGGGGCGGGGGTATGGGGCAACGCGGCACTGAACACCGTTGTCATGTGCTGTGACCTGCGGAAACGTTCCGCAGGTCAGGGCCGGTGGGCCTGGTCAGCCGCCGTGGTGCAGCCGCCAGCCGGCCCACGCCGACTCGATCATCTCCCGCACCCCGCGCCGGGCCCGCCAGCCCAGCGCCTCGGCGGCACGCTCGGCCGAGGCCACCGCGCGCGGCGCGTCGCCGGGGCGGCGGCCCTCCACCACGGGCGCCCGGCGGTCCCCGCTGACCTCCCCGATGACCGTGATCAGCTCGCGCACCGAGACCCCCTCGCCCCGGCCGATGTTCAGCGTCAGGTCACCGGTGAGGTCGCCGGCGGCCAGCCGGCGGGCCGCCGCCAGGTGGGCCTCCGCCAGATCGGCGACGTGGATGTAGTCCCTGATACAGGTGCCGTCCGGCGTCGGGTAGTCGTCGCCGAAGATGCGCGGGGCCTCGTCCCGGGTGAGCCGGTCGAAGACCATCGGCACGATGTTGAACACTCCCGTGTCCGCCAGCTCCGGCGCCGCCGCGCCCGCCACGTTGAAATAGCGCAGGCACACGGTGGAGATCCCGTGCGCCCGCCCCGCCGCCCGCACCAGCCACTCACCGGCCAGCTTGGTCTCGCCGTACGGGTTCACCGGGGCGCACGGGGTGTCCTCGGTGATCAGGTCCACGTCCGGGTTGCCGTACACCGCCGCCGACGACGAGAACAGCAGACGGCCGATGCCCGCTTCGGCCACCGCCTCCAGGAGCGTGGCCAGACCGCCCACGTTCTCCCGGTAGTAGCGGGTGGGCTGGGCCACCGACTCCGCGACCTGTTTGCGCGCCGCGAGATGGACGACGCCCGTCACGCCGTACTCCGCGAAGACCCGCTTCAGCAGCGCCCCGTCCAGTGTCGAGCCCTGGACCAGCGGCACCTCGGCCGGGAGTCGCGCGGGCACGGCGGCCGACAGGTCGTCCAGCGCCACGACGCTCTCCCCGGCGCCCGCCATGGCGCGTGCCACATGCGCCCCGATGTATCCGGCTCCGCCGGTGATCAGCCACGTCATGGTCCTCCACCCTATGCCGAACGGCCCGGTGTCCCGGTTGCCCGGGTCTGCCCCACGGGTTTGTGGGCCGGCCCCCGCATCCCCGATGATGATCGCGGCAAAGGCCGGGGCAGCCCCCGTGGGCCGGACCGTGAACGGCCGGTGAACACCGGCTCCGGACCATCCGATACCCTCTGCCGACATGCCGCCCGGGTGCCGCAGGCAGGGCGCCCCACCACGCAAGAGACCGGCGCCCGCGCGCCGGCACCCAGGGAGTGAGTTCGGTTGTCGACCGCCATCGTCACCGGTCAGCCGGTCCCCGGATCGTCACTGGAGAACGATCTGCGGTCCCTCGGCTTCGACGTGCGCGTGGCCGCCGACGCCGCCGAGACGGAGTCCCTGCTCGCGGCCGTGCCGGCCGGCCGGCGCGTGGCCCTCGTCGACGCCCGTTTCGTCGGCCACCTGCACGCGCTGCGCCTCGGCCTGACCGACCCGCGCTTCCCGGTCGCCGCCGTCCCCGGTGCCGTCACCGCCCAGCCGGACGCCCGGCCGGCGCTCACCCGGGCCGTGGCCCGCGAGACCGCCGCGCCCGGCGGTACGGCCACGGCCGGCGGCGGCGCCCCCGCGCTCGCCGTGGACAGCCTCGCCGACCGCGTCGCCGACGCCCTCGACGCCGACGGCGGCGCGGTGCACCGGCCCGAGCTGGGCAGCCTGGTCGCCGCCGTGCCCGCCGACCCGCAGGCCCGCAACGAGGCCCGGCAGGCCGTCTCCGCCGTCGACGACGAGGCCGTCCGCCTGAAGTCGGCCGTGAAGTCCCGGGACGGCTTCTTCACCACGTTCTTCATCAGCCCCTACTCGCGCTACATCGCCCGCTGGTGCGCCCGTCGCGGCCTGACCCCGAACCAGGTCACCACGGCCTCGCTGCTCACCGCCCTGATAGCGGCCGGCTGCGCGGCGACCGGCACCCGAGGCGGCTTCGTCGCGGCCGGAGTGCTGCTGATCGCCTCCTTCGTCCTGGACTGCACCGACGGCCAGCTCGCCCGCTACGCCCTGAAGTACTCCACCCTCGGCGCCTGGCTCGACGCCACCTTCGACCGGGCCAAGGAGTACGCCTACTACGCCGGCCTCGCCCTCGGCGCCGCCCGCGGCGGCGACGACGTGTGGGCCCTCGCCCTCGGCGCGATGATCCTCCAGACCTGCCGGCACGTGGTCGACTTCTCCTTCACCGAGGCCAACCACGACGCCACTGCCAACACCAGCCCCACCGCCGCCCTCTCCGACAAGCTCGACAGCGTCGGCTGGACCGTCTGGCTGCGGCGGATGATCGTGCTGCCGATCGGCGAGCGCTGGGCGATGATCGCGGTCCTCACCGCGGTCACCACCCCCCGGATCACCTTCTACGTCCTGCTCGTCGGCTGCGCCTTCGCGGCGGCGTACACCACGGCGGGCCGGGTGCTGCGCTCGGTGACCCGCAAGGCGCGGCGCACCGACCGGGCCGCGCAGGCCCTCGCCGACCTCGCCGACCCGGGTCCGCTCTCCGAAGCCGTGCGGCGCGTGGCCCGCAGGGGACTGCCCGGACTCGCCGTGCCCGCCGTCGCCCTGCTCGGCGGCGCCGCGGTCGTGGCCTGCTCGGCCCTCACGGACTTCGGCGGGCCGCTGCCGGTCGCCGGCGCCGTCGTGTACGTCCTGACCTCGGCCCTCGCCGTCGCCCGCCCCCTCAAGGGCGCCCTCGACTGGCTCGTCCCGCCCTTCTTCCGGGCCGCCGAGTACGGCACTGTCCTCGCGCTGGCCGGCAAAGCGGGCGTGAACGGGGCCCTTCCCGCGGCTTTCGGCCTGGTGGCGGCCGTCGCCTACCATCACTACGACACGGTGTACCGCATCCGCGGCAGCGCCGGAGCGCCCCCGGCCTGGCTGGTGCGCGCCATCGGGGGGCACGAGGGGCGGACGCTGCTCGTCGCCGTTCTGGCCGCGGTACTTACCGGCGCGCAGTTCAAGGTCGCGCTCACCGTCCTCGCCGTGGCCGTCGCCCTGGTGGTGCTCGTCGAGAGCATCCGCTTCTGGGTGTCCGCCGGGGCACCCGCCGTACACGACGAAGGAGAAACCGCATGATCGGCCTCGTGCTGGCGGCCGGCGCCGGGCGCCGTCTGCGCCCCTACACCGACACCCTGCCCAAGGCCCTGGTGCCGGTGGGCCCCGAGGGCGCGGAGGAGTCGCTGACGGTCCTGGACCTGACGCTGGGCAACTTCGCCGAAGTGGGGCTGACCGAGGTCGCGATCATCGTCGGCTACCGCAAGGAGGCCGTGTACGAGCGCAAGGCGGCCCTGGAGCGGAAGTACGGCCTGAAGCTCACCCTCATCGACAACGACAAGGCCGAGGAGTGGAACAACGCCTACTCCCTGTGGTGCGGCCGTGACGCTCTGAAGGACGGCGTGATCCTCGCCAACGGCGACACCGTGCACCCGGTCTCCGTCGAGAAGACCCTGCTCGCCGCGCGCGGCGACGGCAAGAAGATCATCCTCGCCCTGGACACGGTGAAGAGCCTGGCCGACGAGGAGATGAAGGTCGTCGTCGACCCCGAGAAGGGCATGACGAGGATCACCAAGCTGATGGACCCGGCCGAGGCGACCGGCGAGTACATCGGCGTCACCCTGATCGAGGGCGACGCCGCTCCGGAACTCGCCGACGCGCTGAAGGCGGTCTGGGAGACCGACCCGCAGCAGTTCTACGAGCACGGCTACCAGGAGCTGGTCAACCGCGGCTTCCGCATCGACGTGGCGCCGATCGGCGACGTCAGCTGGGTCGAGATCGACAACCACGACGACCTCGCCCGCGGACGGGTGATCGCGTGCCAGTACTGACCCGGCTCATCCCCTCGCCGGTCGTCGTCGACATCCGCCCGGGTGCCCTGGACGACCTGGCGAGTGTTCTCGCCGACGAGCGCATCTCGCCGTCCGGCCGGCTCGCCGTCGCCGTCAGCGGCGGCTCCGGGGCGCGGCTGCGCGAGCGGGTCGCCCCCTCGCTGCCCGGCGCGACCTGGTACGAGGTCGGCGGCGGCACCATCGACGACGCGGTCCGGCTGGCGAGCGACATGCAGGGCGGGCACTACGACGCCGTCGTCGGCCTGGGCGGCGGCAAGATCATCGACTGCGCCAAGTTCGCGGCGGCCCGGGTCGGCCTGCCGCTGGTCGCGGTCGCCACCAACCTCGCCCACGACGGCCTGTGCTCGCCGGTCGCCACGCTGGACAACGACGCGGGCCGCGGCTCGTACGGCGTGCCCAACCCGATCGCGGTGGTCATCGACCTCAACGTGATCCGCGAGGCCCCCGTCCGGTTCGTGCGCTCCGGCATCGGTGACGCCATCTCCAACATCTCCGCGGTCGCGGACTGGGAGCTGGCCAACCGGGTCAACGGCGAGAAGGTGGACGGCCTGGCCGCGGCCATGGCCCGCCAGGCGGGCGAGGCCGTGCTGCGGCACCCGGGCGGGATCGGTGACGACGACTTCCTCCAGGTGCTGGCCGAGGCGCTGGTCCTCACCGGTATCTCCATGTCCGTGTCGGGCGACTCCCGCCCGTCCTCCGGCGCCTGCCACGAGATCAACCACGCCTTCGACCTGCTCTACCCCAAGCGCGCCGCCGCCCACGGCGAGCAGTGCGGCCTCGGAGCCGCCTTCGCGATGTACCTGCGCGGCGCCCACGAGGAGTCGGCGTACATGACCGAGGTGCTGCGCCGGCACGGGCTTCCGGTGCTGCCGGAGGAGATCGGTTTCACGGTGGACGAGTTCGTCCGCGCCGTGGAGTTCGCCCCCGAGACCCGGCCCGGCCGCTACACGATCCTCGAACACCTCGACCTCAAGACGAACCAGATCAAGGACATCTACGCCGACTATGTCAAGGCCATCGGTAGCTGAACTCCGTCCGGTCGTCCACCCCGCCGGGGTGAAGGACCGGCGCAGCGGTGAGCACTGGGCGGGACGCCTCTACATGCGTGAGGTGTCCCTGCGCGTCGACCGCTACCTGGTGAACACCAGGGTCACGCCCAACCAGCTCACGTACCTGATGACCGTCTGCGGTGTGCTCGCGGCCCCGGCCCTGCTGGTGCCGGGGATCGCGGGCGCCGTGCTCGGCGTGGTCGCCACCCAGCTCTACCTGCTGCTGGACTGCGTCGACGGCGAGATCGCCCGCTGGAGGAAGCAGTACTCGCTCGGCGGGGTCTACCTGGACCGCGTCGGCGCCTACCTCACCGACGCGGCCGTGCTGGTCGGCCTCGGCCTGCGCGCCGCCGACCTGTGGGGCAGCGGCCGGATCGACTGGCTGTGGGCCTTCCTCGGCACCCTCGCCGCGCTCGGCGCCATCCTGATCAAGGCCGAGACCGACCTGGTCGGTGTGGCCCGGCACCAGACCGGCAGGCCGCCGGTCAAGGAGGCGGCCTCGGAACCGCGCTCCTCCGGCATGGCGCTGGCCCGCCGGGCCGCCTCGGCGCTGAAGTTCCACCGGCTCATCCTCGGCATCGAGGCCTCGCTGCTCATCGTCGTCCTCGCGATCCTGGACCAGGTCCGCGGCGACCTGTTCTTCACCCGCCTGGGTACGGCCGTCCTCGCCGGCATCGCCCTGCTCCAGACGCTGCTGCACCTGGTGTCCATCCTCGCCTCCAGCAGGCTGAAGTGAGCGCGCCCATGAAGGTGGGTGCCGTCATCATCACCATGGGCAACCGGCCCGAGGAGCTGCGGGCCCTGCTCGACTCCGTCGCCAAGCAGGACGGCGACCCGGTCCAGGTGGTCGTCGTCGGCAACGGCTCGCCCGTCCCGGACGTGCCCGAGGGCGTGCGGACCGTCGAGCTGCCCGAGAACCTGGGCATCCCCGGCGGGCGCAACGTCGGCATAGAGGCCTTCGGGCCCGGCGGTCGTGATGTCGACATATTGCTCTTCCTCGACGACGACGGCCTGCTCGCCCGGCACGACACCGCCGAGCTGTGCCGCGAGGCCTTCGCGGCCGACCCGGAGCTGGGCATCATCAGCTTCCGCATCGCCGACCCCGACACCGGCGAGACCCAGCGCCGGCACGTGCCCCGGCTGCGCGCATCCGACCCGATGCGCTCCTCCCGGGTCACCACCTTCCTCGGTGGCGCCAACGCCGTCCGCACCCGCGTCTTCGCGGAGGTCGGCGGGCTCCCGGACGCGTTCTTCTACGCGCACGAGGAAACCGACCTGGCCTGGCGGGCCCTCGACGCGGGCTGGATGATCGACTACCGGTCCGACATGGTGCTGTACCACCCGACGACCGCGCCCTCGCGGCACGCGGTCTACCACCGCATGGTCGCCCGCAACCGCGTCTGGCTCGCCCGCCGCAACCTCCCCGCCCTCCTGGTCCCGGTCTACCTCGGCGTCTGGCTGCTGCTCACGCTGCTCCGCCGCCCCTCGCGGCCGGCCCTGAAGGCATGGTTCGGCGGCTTCCGGGAAGGTTGGACCACGCCCTGCGGTCCCCGCCGCCCGATGCGCTGGCGTACGGTGTGGCGACTCACCCGACTGGGCCGTCCGCCGGTCATCTGACAAGCTCGTCCCCGAAGTGCCCGTGCGCCCGTGGACGGACGCACGGGACGACGAACTCGAACGCGAATCCGAAGACGAAAGTATCCACCTGTGAGTGAGACCACGCACGACGGCACGGTCGCCGTGACCGCGGCCGCGCCGCCCGACGAGGGGCTGACGGCGGCCCAGCTCGCCGCCAAGTACGGGCTCGCCGTGAGCGGCGCCCGGCCCTCGCTCGTGGAGTACGTCCGTCAGCTCTGGGGGCGCCGCCACTTCATCCTCGCCTTCTCCCAGGCGAAGCTGACCGCGCAGTACAGCCAGGCCAAGCTCGGCCAGCTGTGGCAGGTGGCCACACCGCTGCTGAACGCGGCCGTGTACTTCTTCATCTTCGGGCTGATCCTGCACGCCAGCCGCGGCATGTCCCAGGACGTGTACATCCCGTTCCTGGTCACCGGCGTGTTCGTGTTTACCTTTACGCAGAGTTCGGTGATGTCGGGCGTCCGCGCGATCTCCGGGAACCTCGGCCTGGTGCGCGCCCTGCACTTCCCGCGCGCCTCGCTGCCCGTCTCCTTCTCGCTCCAGCAGCTCCAGCAGCTGCTGTTCTCGATGATCGTGCTGTTCCTCGTGGCGATCGGCTTCGGCAGCTACCCGGACCTGTCCTGGCTGCTGATCGTGCCCGTCCTCGCCCTCCAGTTCCTCTTCAACACCGGGCTCGCGCTGATCATGGCCCGTGCGGGTGCCAAGACCCCGGACCTGGCCCAGCTCATGCCGTTCGTGATGCGGACGTGGATGTACGCCTCCGGCGTGATGTTCTCCATCCCGATCATGCTGGAGGACAAGCCGCAGTGGATCGCGACGGTCCTCCAGTGGAACCCGGCCGCCGTCTACATGGACCTGATGCGCTTCGCCCTGATCGACGGCTACGGTTCCGCGAACCTGCCCGACCATGTGTGGGCGGTGGCCGGCGGCTGGGCCGTGCTCTTCGCCGTGGGCGGCTTCGTGTATTTCTGGAAGGCGGAGGAGCGGTACGGCCGTGGCTGAGCAGAACACCCAGGATCGCCGCCCGACGGTCATCGCGGACGACCTGCACATCGTCTACCGGGTCAACGGCGCCAAGACCGGCAAGGGCAGCGCCACGGCGGCCCTGAGCCGGATCCTCAGGCGCCGCTCCGACGACGCGGCGCGCGGGGTCCGCAAGGTGCACGCCGTGCGCGGCGTGTCCTTCGTCGCCTACCGCGGCGAGGCCATCGGCCTGATCGGCTCCAACGGCTCCGGCAAGTCGACGCTGCTGCGGGCCATCGCCGGCCTGCTGCCCGCGGAGAAGGGCAAGGTCTACACCGACGGCCAGCCGTCCCTGCTGGGCGTCAACGCGGCCCTGATGAACGACCTGACCGGCGAGCGGAACGTCATCCTGGGCGGGCTCGCCATGGGCATGTCCCGGGAGCAGATCAAGGAGCGCTACCAGGACATCGTCGACTTCTCGGGCATCAACGAGAAGGGCGACTTCATCACCCTGCCGATGCGCACGTACTCCTCCGGCATGGCGGCGCGCCTGCGCTTCTCCATCGCCGCCGCCAAGGACCACGACGTCCTCATGATCGACGAGGCGCTGGCCACCGGCGACCGCAAGTTCCAGAAGCGCTCGGAGGAGCGCATCCGGGAACTGCGCAAGGAGGCCGGCACGGTGTTCCTGGTCAGCCACAACAACAAGTCCATCCGGGACACCTGCAACCGGGTGCTGTGGCTGGAGCGCGGTGAGCTGCGCATGGACGGGCCCACCGAAGAGGTCCTCAAGGAGTACGAGAAGTTCACGGGCAAGTGACCCGTTTTCGGCCAGGGCCCCGCCGGAATTCCTCCGGGCGGGGCCCTTCCGTCTGCAAAGGAAGCGTCAACTCCATCTGGCGTTAGGAATCTTGAAGGCAATCGGTGTGTTGTTGTGATGTGCAGGACACCCTGCCGCGCCACGCCGCGTTGTACAACGTAAGCTGTACCGGCGTCGGAAACCGGCAAGTGGGGCGATAATGCGCGCCCACCTGCGGTGGGCACGCCTGCGCGGAGCGGGGCGGCGTGTCCGAAATAGTGTGTATCGGATCGGCAGTGTAGAACGGGAGATGTGACGGCAATGGCTACGGAAACTCCCCTGCTCAGCGGAGCATGTGCCGTTCACGCCCCGGGCAGCGCCCGATGACGGCCACCACCGAGGCCCCCGACCTGGAACGCGCCACTTTGGACAAGGCCGCGAGCGAGAACTTCCCGGTGGCCCCCTTCTTCCTGCCCCGGGCCTGGCGTGCCGACCTCATGGCGGTCTACGGGTTCGCCCGTCTGGTGGACGACATCGGCGACGGCGACCTCGCCCCCGGCGGCGCCGACGCCCGGCTGCTCGGCGTGTCGCCCGCCGAGGCCGCCGACCGCCTGGTCCTCCTCGACGCCTTCGAGGCCGACCTGCGCCGCGTCTTCGACGGCACCCCGCGCCACCCGCTGCTGCGCCGCCTGCGGCCCACCGTCCGCCGTCACGCCCTCACCCCCGAGCCGTTCCTCGGGCTGATCGCCGCCAACCGCCAGGACCAGCTCGTCAGCCGGTACGAGACCTACGACGACCTCCTCGCCTACTGCGAACTCTCCGCCAACCCGGTCGGCCGCCTCGTGCTCGCCGTCACCGGCACCTCCACCCCCGAGCGGATCCGGCTGTCCGACGCGATCTGCACGGCGCTCCAGATCGTCGAGCACCTCCAGGACGTCGCCGAGGACCTCGGCCGCGACCGGATCTATCTCCCCGCCGCGGACATGAAGCGCTTCCACGTCCAGGAAGCGGACCTCGCCGCGAAAACCACGGGCGCATCGGTGCGCGCCCTGGTTGCATATGAAGCTCAACGCGCCCGCGATCTGCTGAATGAAGGCGCCCCCCTGGTGGGTAGCGTCCACGGCAGGCTCAAGCTGCTGCTCGCAGGGTTCGTGGCGGGAGGAAGGGCGGCGATCCGGGCGATCGCCGCCGCCGAATACGACGTACTTCCCGGCCCGCCCAGACCCGGCAAGGTCCAGTTGCTGCGCGAGGCGGGCGTGATCCTGCGAGGAGAGGGGTGATCCGGACCGTGGATTCTCCGCCGCACGTGTCCGCACCGGTACTCGCCGCCTACAGCTACTGCGAGGCCGTGACCGGGCAGCAGGCCCGTAACTTCGCCTACGGCATCCGGCTGCTGCCGACGGCCAAGCGCCGCGCCATGTCGGCGCTGTACGCGTTCTCCCGGCGCGTGGACGACATTGGCGACGGCGAGCTGGCCGGCGAGGTCAAGCTGGCGCGGCTGGAGGACACCCGGGCGCTGCTCGCCCGGATCCGCGAGGGCGGGGTCGAGGAGGACGACACCGACCCGGTGGCCGTCGCCCTCAGCCACGCCGCGCGCGTCTTCCCGATCCCGCTCGGCGGCCTGGACGAGCTGATCGACGGCGTCCAGATGGACGTGCGCGGCGAGACCTACGAGACCTGGGACGACCTGAAGGTCTACTGCCGGTGTGTCGCCGGTGCCATCGGCCGCCTCTCGCTCGGCGTGTTCGGCACCGAACCGGCCGCGCGCGGAGCCGAGCGCGCGGCCGAGTACGCCGACACGCTGGGCCTCGCCCTCCAGCTCACCAACATCCTGCGCGACGTCCGCGAGGACGCGGCCGGCGGCCGTACCTATCTGCCCGCCGACGACCTCGCCAAGTTCGGCTGCTCGGCCGGGTTCAACGGGCCGACCCCGCCGGAGGGCTCGGACTTCGCGGGCCTCGTGCACTTCGAAGTGCGGCGCGCCCGGGCCCTGTTCGCCGAGGGCTACCGGCTGCTGCCCATGCTCGACCGCCGCAGCGGCGCCTGTGTGGCCGCGATGGCCGGCATCTACCGCCGGCTGCTGGACCGCATCGAGCGCGACCCGGAGGCCGTGCTGCGCGGCCGGGTCTCGCTGCCCGGACACGAGAAGGCCTACGTCGCCGTGCGCGGCCTCTCGGGGCTCGACACCCGGCATGTGACCCGCCACGTCTCCCGGCGCTCCGTCCGGAGGCGCGCCTGATGCAGCGCACCGCACCAGAACCGGCCGAACCGGACGGCATGCGACAGTCAACCTTCCGCCGCGGCGTGGCGTCCCTGACTGCGACGGCCGGGCGTGCACCGTTCGACCACCAGGCGCGCACCCCGAAGGGGCGCGGGGCTGTGTCCGACATGCGGCTGCCGCGTGGGCACGACCAGCCACGACGTAGCCGCGGACGAAAGGCGGTCCGCAACGGCCCCGCCCGCGGAGCGCTCGCGCACGCACGGAAGGACGCACGATGAGCGACGGCGCACTCCCCGCACCGGCGCGGTCCGGTACTCCGGGCACGGCGGGCCGCAGCGCGGTCGTGGTCGGTGGCGGCCTCGCCGGGATCACCGCGGCGCTCGCCCTCGCCGACGCCGGCGTCCGGGTCACCCTGCTCGAAGGCAGGCCCCGGCTCGGCGGCCTCGCCTTCTCCTTCCAGCGCGGCGAACTGACCGTCGACAACGGCCAGCACGTGTACCTGCGCTGCTGCACCGCCTACCGCTGGTTCCTCGACCGGATCGAGGGCGCGGCGCTGGCACCGCTACAGGACCGCCTGGACGTGCCCGTCGTCGACGTCGCCAAGCCCGAGGGGCGGCGGCTCGGCAGACTGCGGCGCGACCCGCTGCCCGTCCCCCTCCACCTGGGGCGCAGCCTGGCCGCCTATCCGCACCTCTCGCTCGCCGAGCGCGCGGCCGTCGGGCGGGCCGCGCTCGCGCTGAAGGGGCTCGACCTCGCCGATCCGGCCTTGGACGACCAGGACTTCGGCAGTTGGCTGGCCGCGCACGGTCAGTCGGCGCGCGCCGTCGAGGCCCTGTGGGACCTGGTCGGGGTCGCCACCCTCAACGCGGTCGCGGGCGACGCCTCGCTGGGACTCGCCGCGATGGTGTTCAAGACCGGTCTGCTGTCCGACCCGGGCGCGGCCGACATCGGCTGGGCCCATGTCCCGCTGGGCGAACTGCACGACCGGCTGGCCCGCAAGGCGCTCGACTCCGCGGGCGTGCGTACCGAGGTCCGTACACGCGTCACCTCCGTCTCCAACAACGAGAACGGGACGTGGAGCGTTCAGGTTCCCGGCGAGAACCTCGAAACCGACGCGGTCGTCCTCGCCGTACCCCAGCGCGAGGCCCACGACCTGCTGCCGCCCGGCGCCCTCGACGCGCCCGAGCGGCTGCTGGAGATCGGCACCGCGCCGATCCTCAACGTCCACGTGGTGTACGACCGCGAGGTGCTCGCCCGGCCCTTCTTCGCCGCCCTCGGCACGCCCGTGCAGTGGGTGTTCGACCGCACCCACGCCTCCGGGCTGCGCACGGGACAGTACCTGGCGCTGTCCCAGTCGGCCGCGCAGGACGACATCGACACCCCGGTCGCCGAACTCCGCGAGCGCTACCTGCCCGAGCTGGAACGGCTGATCCCGGGTACGCGCGCGGCCGAGGTGCTGGACTTCTTCGTGACCCGGGAGCGCACGGCGACGTTCGCCCCCACCCCCGGCGTCGGGCGGCTGCGGCCCGGCGCCCGCACCAAGGCCCCCGGCCTGTACCTGGCCGGAGCGTGGACCGCCACCGGGTGGCCCGCGACCATGGAGAGTGCGGTCCGCAGTGGAGTGAGCGCGGCCGACGCCGCGCTCAGTGCCCTGGGCCGGCCCCGCCCCCGCCACCTCTTCGCATTCGAGGAGGCGGCCTGATGTCCCATCGGCAGGCGGCCGGCCCCCGCACCCCCGGTACCGCAACAAGAGGAGAGACTGTGCCCACTGTGCCCCCGGCCTCGACGCCCGCTCCACGGGCCGCGGTGGACGTGACCGCGCTGCTGGAGCGCGGCCGGACCCTGGCCACACCGGTGCTGCGCGCGGCCGTCGACCGCCTGGCGCCTCCCATGGACACCGTCGCCGCCTACCACTTCGGCTGGATCGACGCCGCCGGCAACCCCGCCGACGGCGACGGCGGCAAGGCCGTCCGCCCCGCGCTCGCCGTGCTCTCCGCCGAGGTCACCGGCGCCGCACCCGAGGCGGGCGTCCCGGGCGCGGTCGCCGTCGAACTCGTGCACAACTTCTCGCTGCTGCACGACGACCTCATGGACGGCGACGAGCAGCGCCGGCACCGGGACACCGTCTGGAAGGTGCACGGCCCCGCCCAGGCCATCCTGGTCGGTGACGCCCTGTTCGCCCTCGCCAACGAGGTCCTGCTGGAACTCGGCACGGTCGAGGCCGGCCGCGCCACCCGCCGGCTGACCACCGCCACCCGCGCCCTGATCGACGGTCAGGCTCAGGACATCTCCTACGAGCACCGCGACCGGGTCAGCGTCGAGGAGTGCCTGGAGATGGAGGGCAACAAGACCGGCGCCCTGCTCGCCTGCGCCTGCTCCATCGGCGCGGTCCTCGGCGGCGCGGACGACGCCACCGCCGACGCGCTGGAACGGTACGGCTACCACCTCGGCCTCGCCTTCCAGGCCGTGGACGACCTGCTCGGCATCTGGGGCGACCCGGAGGCCACCGGCAAGCAGGCATGGAGCGACCTGCGCCAGCGCAAGAAGTCCCTGCCCGTGGTGGCCGCGCTCGCGGCCGGCGGCTCCGCCTCCGAGCAGCTCGGCGACATCCTCGCCGCCGACGCCAAGAGCAGCGACTTCGAGAACTTCTCCGAGGAGGAGTTCGCGGCCCGCGCCGCCCTCATCGAGGAGGCCGGCGGCCGTGAGTGGACGGCGGCGGAGGCGCGCCGCCAGCACACCATCGCCATCGAGGCCCTCGACGCCGTCGACATGCCCGACCGGGTGCGGGACTCCTTCACGGCGCTCGCGGACTTCGTCGTCGTACGGAAGAGATGATCACCATTGGCCTGATGAGCCTCGCGTAGTCGCCGGCCGGTGTCTCCCCACGGTTGAAGGACACCGGCCGACGGCGGACCCACAGCAGCACGACTTGCACGACTGCACGAAGGGGATGCCATGACAGCGACGACCGACGGAAGCACCGGGGCGACCTTGCCGCCTCGGGCTGCCGCGGCCAGCGACACCACCCTCACCACCCCCGAGGCGGCCGGGGTACAAGAAGCCGCCGCGCGCGCCGCACGACGCGCCACCGACTTCCTGCTCTCCCGGCAGGATTCGGAGGGCTGGTGGAAGGGCGACCTGGAGACCAACGTCACCATGGACGCCGAGGACCTGCTGCTCCGTCAGTTCCTGGGCATCCAGGACGAGAAGACCACGCAGGCCGCCGCGAAGTTCATCCGCGGCGAGCAGCGTGAGGACGGCACCTGGGCCACCTTCTACGGCGGCCCCGGCGAACTGTCCACCACCGTCGAGGCGTACGTCGCCCTGCGCCTGGCCGGTGACGCGCCCGACGCGCCGCACATGGCGAAGGCGTCCGCCTGGATCCGCGAGCGCGGCGGCATCGCCGCCTCCCGCGTGTTCACCAGGATCTGGCTCGCCCTGTTCGGCTGGTGGAAGTGGGAGGACCTGCCCGAACTCCCCCCGGAGCTGATCTGGTTCCCCACCTGGATGCCGCTCAACATCTACGACTTCGGCTGCTGGGCCCGGCAGACCATCGTCCCGCTCACCATCGTCTCGGCCAAGCGGCCGGTGCGCCCCGCGCCCTTCCCGCTGGACGAACTGCACACCGACCCGGCCCGGCCCAACCCGCCCCGGCCCCTGGCCCCGCTGGCCAGTTGGGACGGCGCCTTCCAGCGCATCGACAAGGCGCTGCACCAGTTCCGCAAGGTCGCCCCGCGCAGGCTGCGCAAGGCCGCGGTGAACGCGGCGGCCCGCTGGATCATCGAGCGGCAGGAGAACGACGGCTGCTGGGGCGGCATCCAGCCCCCGGCCGTGTACTCGATCATCGCCCTGCACCTGCTCGGCTACGACCTCCAGCACCCCGTGATGCGTGAGGGCCTCGCCTCGCTGGACCGCTTCGCCGTCTGGCGCGAGGACGGCGCCCGGATGATCGAGGCCTGCCAGTCCCCGGTCTGGGACACCTGCCTGGCCACGATCGCCCTCGTGGACGCCGGCCTGCCCGTCGACCACCCCCAACTGGTCAAGGCGGCCGACTGGATGCTCGGCGAGGAGATCGTCCGGCCCGGCGACTGGGCCGTGAAGCGTCCCGGACTGCCGCCGGGCGGCTGGGCGTTCGAGTTCCACAACGACAACTACCCGGACATCGACGACACCGCCGAGGTCGCCCTCGCGCTGCGCCGGGTCCGGCACCACGACCCGGAGCGCGTCGACAAGGCGATCGGCCGGGCGGTGCGCTGGAACCTCGGCATGCAGTCGAAGAACGGCGCCTGGGGCGCCTTCGACGTCGACAACACCAGCCCGTTCCCCAACCGGCTGCCGTTCTGCGACTTCGGCGAGGTCATCGACCCGCCGTCCGCGGACGTCACCGCGCACGTCGTGGAGATGCTCGCCGCCGAGGGCCTCGCCCACGACCCGCGCACCCGGCGCGGCATCGACTGGCTGCTCGCCGAACAGGAGCCGAACGGCTCGTGGTTCGGCCGCTGGGGCGTCAACTACATCTACGGCACCGGCTCGGTGGTGCCCGCCCTGACCGCGGCCGGACTGCCCGGCTCGCACCCGGCGATCCGGCGGGCCGTGACCTGGCTGGAGAGCGTCCAGAACGACGACGGCGGCTGGGGCGAGGACCTGCGCTCCTACAAGTACGTCAAGGAGTGGAGCGGCCGGGGCGCCTCCACCGCCTCGCAGACCGCGTGGGCGCTGATGGCGCTGCTCGCGGCGGGGGAGAAGGACTCCGAGGCCGTCGAGCGCGGCATCCAGTGGCTGGCCCGGACCCAGCGCGAGGACGGCACCTGGGACGAGCCGTACTTCACCGGCACCGGCTTCCCCTGGGACTTCTCCATCAACTACCACCTGTACCGGCAGGTGTTCCCGCTCACCGCGCTCGGCCGCTACCTGCACGGCGACCCCTTCGAGCGCAATCTGCTCGCCAAGGCCAAGACGGCCGCGTCACGGGCGACGGGGAGCTGACTTGAGAGGCCAGCCCGCCCCGGCCCCGCTGCTGATCGCCTGCGCGCTCGGCATCGAGCACCTCGCCCTGCGCACCGGCGACAGGAGCGGGGCGGACGGGCCGTACACCGTCGTCCGCACGGGCATGGGCCCGAAGGCGGCGGAACGCTCCGTCGGCCGGCACCTCGCCGGCCCGGCGGCGGCCGGCACCGCCGTGCTGGCCACCGGTTTCTGTGCCGGGCTCGCCCCCGGCATGCACCCCGGCGACCTGGTCGTCGCCGAGGAGACCCGGGACCCGCGCGGGACCGTCCCGTGCGTGGGCACCGACCTGCTGGTCAAGGAACTCGTGCGCCTGCTGCCCGGACGCACGGTCCACACCGGCCCGCTCACCGGCTCCGACCACGTCGTGCGGGGGGCCGAGCGGTACGATCTGCTCGCCACCGGCGCGATCGCGGTCGACATGGAGTCGGCGGCCACGCTCCGCACGGCCGTCCGTACGGGCAAGCGCCCGGTCGCGGCCGTCCGGGTGGTCGTGGACGCCCCGGAACACGAACTCGTCCGGATCGGCACGGTGCGCGGCGGAATATCAGCCTTCCGCGTTCTTCGTTCCATCCTTCCCTCATTTTTTGAATGGCACCGTTCTTTGCTGCTCCCTCGGAGGTGAGCCAGATGGCCATGCCGTTGCGCCAGTCCATCAAGGTCGCGACATACCTGGCTGAACAGAAGCTCCGCAAGCGGGACAAGTTCCCGCTCATCGTGGAGCTGGAACCGCTGTTCGCCTGCAATCTGAAGTGCGAGGGCTGCGGCAAGATCCAGCACCCGGCCGGTGTGCTCAAGCAGCGCATGCCGGTCGCCCAGGCCGTGGGCGCGGTGCTGGAGTCCGGTGCGCCGATGGTGTCCATCGCCGGCGGCGAACCGTTGATGCACCCTCAGATCGACGAGATCGTGCGGCAGTTGGTGGCGAAGCGGAAATACGTCTTCCTGTGCACCAACGCGATGCTGCTGCGCAAGAAGATGGACAAGTTCACGCCGTCGCCCTACTTCGCCTTCGCCGTGCACATCGACGGGCTGCGGGAGCGGCACGACGAGTCCGTCGCCAAGGAAGGCGTCTTCGACGAGGCGGTGGAGGCCATCAAGGAGGCCAAGCGGCGCGGCTTCCGGGTGACCACCAACTCCACCTTCTTCAACACCGACACCCCGCAGACCATCATCGAGGTGCTCAACTTCCTCAACGACGACCTCAAGGTCGACGAGATGATGATCTCGCCCGCCTATGCCTACGAGAAGGCCCCCGACCAGGACCACTTCCTCGGTGTCGAGCAGACCCGCGAGCTGTTCAGGAAGGCCTTCGCGGGCGGCAACCGCAAGAAGTGGCGGCTCAACCACTCCCCGCTCTTCCTGGACTTCCTGGAGGGCAAGGTCGACTTCCCGTGCACCGCGTGGGCGATCCCGAACTACTCGCTCTTCGGGTGGCAGCGCCCCTGCTACCTGATGAGCGACGGGTACGTGCCGACGTACCGCGAACTCATCGAGAAGACCGACTGGGACAAGTACGGCCGCGGCAAGGACCCGCGCTGCGACAACTGCATGGCGCACTGCGGCTACGAACCGACCGCCGTCCTCGCCACCATGGGCTCCCTGAAGGAGTCCCTGCGGGCCATGCGCGAGACCGTCTCCGGAAACCGGGAGTGACACGGTGACCGCCGTTCCCTTGGGCGTTCCCGGGGTACCGGCCCGTCCGGTCGCGCCGCGGCGGCAGTCGCGGCAGATCCACGTCGGGCCGGTGGCGGTCGGGGGCGGAGCCCCGGTGTCGGTGCAGTCCATGACGACGACCCGCACCTCGGACATCGGCGCCACCTTGCAGCAGATAGCGGAACTCACCGCGTCCGGCTGCCAGATCGTCCGCGTCGCCTGCCCCACGCAGGACGACGCGGACGCCCTCGCGACCATCGCCCGCAAGTCGCGGATCCCGGTGATCGCGGACATCCACTTCCAGCCGAAGTACGTGTTCGCCGCCATCGAGGCCGGCTGCGCGGCGGTGCGCGTGAACCCGGGCAACATCAAGAAGTTCGACGACCAGGTCAAGGAGATCGCGCGGGCCGCCAAGGACCACGGCACGCCGATCCGGATCGGCGTCAACGCCGGTTCGCTGGACAAGCGCCTGCTCCGGAAGTACGGCAAGGCGACCCCGGAGGCGCTGGTGGAGTCGGCGTTGTGGGAGGCGTCCCTCTTCGAGGAGCACGACTTCCGCGACATCAAGATCTCCGTCAAGCACAACGACCCGGTCGTGATGATCGAGGCCTACCGGCAGCTCGCCGAACAGTGCGACTACCCGCTGCACCTCGGCGTCACGGAGGCCGGCCCCGCCTTCCAGGGCACGATCAAGTCGGCCGTCGCCTTCGGGGCGTTGCTGTCCCGGGGCATCGGGGACACCATCCGGGTGTCGCTGAGCGCGCCGCCCGCCGAAGAGGTCAAGGTCGGCATCCAGATCCTTCAGTCGCTGGGGCTGCGGCAGCGACGCCTGGAGATCGTCTCCTGTCCGTCCTGCGGCCGGGCCCAGGTGGACGTGTACAAGCTCGCCGAGGAGGTCACCGCGGGGCTGGACGGCATGGAAGTGCCGCTCAGGGTCGCGGTGATGGGGTGTGTGGTCAACGGTCCGGGCGAGGCCCGCGAGGCCGACCTCGGAGTTGCCTCGGGCAACGGCAAGGGCCAGATCTTCGTCAAGGGCGAGGTCGTCAAGACCGTCCCCGAGTCGAAGATCGTGGAGACCCTCATCGAGGAGGCCATGAAGCTCGCCGGGCGGACGAGCCCCGCAGACAGTTGAGTTGAGGCAAGGCACGGACCGAGAGGGGGCCCGAGCGTGACCATTCTGGAGAACATCCGGGGACCACGCGACCTGAAGGCGCTGTCCGAGGCGGAACTCGGTGAACTGTCCGAAGAGATACGTGAGTTCCTGGTGCACGCGGTGTCGAGGACGGGCGGTCACCTGGGCCCCAATCTGGGCGTGGTGGAACTGACCGTCGCGCTCCACCGGGTCTTCGAGTCACCGGTCGACCGCATCCTGTGGGACACCGGCCACCAGAGCTATGTGCACAAGCTCCTGACCGGCCGCCAGGACTTCTCCAAGCTGCGCGGCAAGGGCGGACTGTCCGGCTACCCCTCGCGCGAGGAGTCCGAGCACGACGTCATCGAGAACAGCCACGCCTCCACCGCGCTCGGCTGGGCCGACGGGCTCGCCAAGGCCAACCAGGTGCTGGGGGAGAAGGGCCATGTGGTCGCGGTCATCGGCGACGGCGCGCTGACCGGCGGCATGGCCTGGGAAGCGCTCAACAACATCGCCGCGGCCAAGGACCGGCCGCTGATCATCGTCGTCAACGACAACGAGCGGTCGTACGCCCCCACCATCGGCGGCCTCGCCAACCACCTGGCCACCCTGCGCACCACCGACGGCTACGAGAAGGTCCTCGCCTGGGGCAAGGAGGTGCTCCAGCGCACCCCGGTCGTCGGCACCACGCTCTACGAGTCCCTGCACGGCGCGAAGAAGGGCTTCAAGGACGCCTTCGCCCCGCAGGGCATGTTCGAGGACCTGGGCCTGAAGTACCTCGGCCCGATCGACGGCCACGACATCAACGCCGTCGAGTCCGCGCTGCGCCGCGCGAAACGCTTCCACGGGCCGGTCCTGGTCCACTGCCTCACCGTGAAGGGCCGCGGCTACGAGCCCGCCCTCGCGCACGAGGAGGACCACTTCCATACCGTCGGCGTGATGGACCCGCTCACCTGCGCACCGCTCACTCCGGCGAGCGGCCCCTCCTGGACCTCGGTGTTCGGCGAGGAGATCGTGCGGATCGGCGAGGAGCGCGAGGACGTCGTGGC
Source organism: Streptomyces corchorusii (assembly GCF_001514055.1). Taxonomy (NCBI): domain Bacteria; kingdom Bacillati; phylum Actinomycetota; class Actinomycetes; order Kitasatosporales; family Streptomycetaceae; genus Streptomyces; species Streptomyces corchorusii. The sequence continues at coordinate 582,016 of NZ_KQ948352.1, forward strand.
GATCACGGCGGCCATGCTGCACCCGGTCGGCCTCGGGAAGTTCGCCGAGCGCTTCCCGGACCGGGTGTGGGACGTGGGCATCGCCGAGCAGCACGCGGCCGTCTCCGCGGCCGGCCTCGCGACCGGCGGGCTGCACCCGGTCGTCGCCGTCTACGCCACCTTCCTCAACCGGGCCTTCGACCAGCTGTTGATGGACGTCGCCCTGCACCGCTGCGGGGTCACCTTCGTCCTGGACCGGGCCGGCGTCACCGGCGCCGACGGACCCTCCCACAACGGCATGTGGGACATGTCCGTCCTCCAGGTCGTCCCGGGGCTCAGGATCGCCGCCCCGCGCGACGCCGGCCAACTGCGCGCCCAGTTGCGCGAGGCGGTCGCCGTGGACGACGCGCCCACCCTGGTCCGCTTCCCGAAGGAGTCCGTCGGTCCGTCCGTCCCGGCACTCGACCACGTCGGCGGCATGGACGTCCTGCACCGCGCCGACCGCCCCGAGGTGCTGCTGGTGGCCGTCGGCGTGATGGCCTCCGTGTGCCTCCAGGCCGCCGAGCTGCTCCAGGCCCGCGGCATCGGCTGCACGGTGGTGGACCCGCGCTGGGTCAAGCCGGTCGACCCCGCGCTGCCGGGTCTGGCGGCCGAGCACCGGCTGGTGGCCGTGGTCGAGGACAACAGCCGGGCCGCGGGCGTCGGTTCGGCGGTGGCGCTGGCCCTCGGCGACGCGGACGTGGACGTGCCGGTACGGCGGTTCGGCATCCCGGAGCAGTTCCTCCCGCACGCCAAACGCGGAGAGGTGCTGGCCGACATCGGTCTCACGCCCGTCGAGATCGCCGGGCGGATCAGTGCGAGCCTGGCCGTCAAGGACGCCGGCGGCGCAGTCAAGGAGAGTGAATGACCACCGAGTTCGACCTCGGCGCCCTGCTCGCCGAGCGCGGAGCCGAACGCTACGAGCTGCACGCGAAGCACCTCAATCCGCAGCTCCCGCGCATGCTGCACACCATCGGCTTCGACAAGGTCTACGAGCGTGCCGAGGGGGCGCACTTCTTCGACGCGGAGGGCAACGACTACCTGGACATGCTGGCCGGGTTCGGCGTGATGGGCCTCGGCCGCCACCACCCGGTCGTCCGCAAGGCGCTGCACGACGTCCTGGACCTGGACCTCGCCGACCTCACCCGCTTCGACTGCCAGCCGCTGCCCGGCCTGCTCGCCGAGCGGCTGCTGGCCCACAGCCCGCACCTGGACCGGGTGTTCTTCGGCAACAGCGGCACCGAGGCCGTCGAGACGGCCTTGAAGTTCGCCCGGTATGCCACCGGCAAGCCGCGCGTCCTCTACTGCGACCACGCCTTCCACGGCCTGACCACCGGCTCCCTCTCGGTCAACGGCGAGAGGGGCTTCCGCGACGGCTTCGCCCCGCTGCTGCCCGACACCGCCGTACCGCTCGGCGATCTCGACGCCCTGGCACGGGAGTTGATGAAGGGCGACGTCGCCGCGCTGATCCTGGAGCCGATCCAGGGCAAGGGCGTGCACGAGGCGCCGCCCGGCTATCTGCGGGCCGCCCAGGAGCTGCTGCACCGGCACAAGGCGCTGCTCATCGCCGACGAGGTGCAGACCGGCCTCGGCCGCACCGGCGACTTCTACGCCTACCAGCACGAGGACGGCGTCGAACCCGACCTGGTGTGCGTCGCCAAGGCCCTCTCCGGCGGCTACGTGCCCGTCGGCGCCACCCTCGGCAAGGAGTGGATCTTCAAGAAGGTCTACTCGTCCATGGACCGGGTGCTGGTGCACTCGGCGAGCTTCGGCGCCAACGCGCAGGCGATGGCGTGCGGGCTCGCCGTGCTGTCGGTCATGGAGAACGAGCAGATCGTCGCCGGCGTGCGCCGGACGGGCGAGCTGCTGAAGTCCCGGCTCACCAAGCTGATCGACACGTACGAGCTGCTGGCCGACGTCCGGGGCCGGGGCCTGATGATCGGCATCGAGTTCGGCAAGCCGTCCTCACTGAAGCTGCGCAGCCGCTGGACCATGCTCCAGGCGGCCCGCAAGGGGCTGTTCGCCCAGATGGTCGTCGTACCGCTGCTCCAGAAGCACCGCATCCTCACGCAGGTCTCCGGTGACCATCTGGAGGTGATCAAGCTCATTCCGCCGCTGGTCGTCGACGAGGCCGACGTGGACCGGTTCGTGGACGCCTTCGCCGCGGTCATGGACGACGCGCACAGCGGTGGCGGCCTGATGTGGGACTTCGGCAAGACCTTGATCAAGCAGGCGGTGGCGAACCGCTGACGGGGCGCCGGCCGGCGCGGCTGATCTCCGGTCCTTTGCCTCAGAGGCAAGAAAATTGCCTCAGGGGCAAGACTGGGGCTGAAATGGAGGCATGAACGCCTCAGACGCCGCGCCGGCGGCGGGCCCGGCTCCGGACGACGGCCTGCCCGCCGTCGCGCCGCAGCTCCGCGCCCTGCGCCGGCGCGCCGGCCTCACGCTGGAGGCCGCGGCCCGCGCGGCCGGGCTCTCCCCGGCCCACCTCTCCCGGCTGGAGACCGGGCAGCGTCAGCCGTCGCTGCCGATGCTGCTCGCGCTCGCCCGTATCTACAGTACGACCGTCTCCGAGCTCCTCGGCGAGACGGTCGCCGACCGGGACGCGATCGTACGGGCCGCCGACATGGAGCCGACCCACGCGGGCGGGTGGACGTACGTCCAGGCCGGGGCGCCCGGCCGCGGCATGCAGGCCCTGCGGGTGCGGGTGCCGTACGGCTCGCAGGGCGACATCGTGCGCGTCCACCCCGGCGAGGAGTGGCTCTACGTCCTCAAGGGGCGCCTGCGCCTGCGTCTGGGCGACACCGCGCACCTGCTGGGGCCCGGTGACAGCGCGCACTTCGACTCGCTCACCCCGCACCGCCTCGCCGCCGAGGACCACGACGGCGTGGAGCTGCTGTTCGTCCACACCCTGCTGCAAAGCCCCACGGCCACGCTGTGCCTGGGCCCGTTGACCGGAGAGCTGCCATGAGCAACTTCGAGGAGAAGTTCCCCCGATCCCTGTGGATCCGGCTGATCATCTACATCGCCCTCGGGCACGTCCTGGCCGCGTTCCTCTACCTGCTGTTCGCGGTGGGCGGCAAGGGCTGACGCCGCGGGGCGCGTGACAGGGCGCGCCGACGCCCGAGGCATCCGGCCTGGTCACCGCCCACCGGCCCGTCGCCCCGCCCCGCGCGGCCGACCCGTCGCGGGAGCCGGCCGGTGACGGGTGCCCGGTGACCTCTGGACCGAGGACCGCACGTGCCTGCTGTGCGGCGACCACGACCTGTGGGCCACCAAGGTGGCGGCTCCGCCCCGCTCGTCGAGGCGCTGCCGCGCGACGCCGGGTCGAGGCGGTCCGCCTGCCCTGGGCTCCCTGAACGGGTCCCGTCAGTCCAGCAGGCGGGCGCGCAGGCGCTCGCGCGAGTCGGGGGAGAAGCCGAGGCCCCGCACCAGGTAGGTGTCGATGTCGCCCCAGGTCTCCTCGATGCTCGCGAAGGCCGCCTCCAGGTACTCGGTGCGGGCGTCGAAGAGCGGGTTGAGGAGCTCCATCACCTCGGGGGTGTACGCGGTGTCCGCGCTGCCGCTGCGGCGGACCTTGTAGCGGCGGTGCGCGGCGCCCGACTCCAGGTAGTCGGCGACGATCGCGTCCCGCTCCACCCCGAGAGCGAGGAGCGTGACTGCCATGGAGATGCCCGCGCGGTCCTTGCCGGCCGCGCAGTGCATCAGCGCGGGCACGCTGTCGTCGGCCAGCGCGTGCAGCACGCGCGTGTGCTCGGCGGTGCGCTCCGTGACGATCTTCCGGTAGGAAGCGATCATCCGGGCCGCGCCCTTGCCGTCGTCCAGGATCGCGCGCAGCTGGTCGAGGTCGCCTTCGCGGACCATCTTCCAGAACTCGGCGCCGTCCGCCGGGTCGCTCAGCGGCAGGTTCACGTTCCGCACGCCGGGCAGCTCGACATCCGGGCCCTCCAGCTTCTGGTCGGCCGCGTTGCGGAAGTCGAAGATCGTGTGCAGGCCCAGGGAGGCGAGGAAGGCCGCGTCCTCCTGTGTCGCGTGCGCCAGGTGCCCGCTGCGGAACAGCACGCCGTACCGCACCCGCCGCCCGTCCGTGGTCGGCAGCCCGCCCACGTCACGGAAATTGCGCACTCCGGCCAGCTCCGGCTCGATCGACGGCACCTGCTGCGTCACGGGGGCTCCTCCCGATCGGTCCCCGCCGTCGCGGCTCGTCGGCGGGCGCTCCGTCGACCATACGGCATCGATTTCCTCGGGCAATGAGTTGTCCACAGGCATTGTCAGAGGGGTCCGCGGCCCTTGATGATGTTGGCACTTGAGCGGATCTGTTGGCACCTGTGAGGTCTCGATGCTGGACATCGCCGAAAACGGTCGTACGTGGCTCCTGTCGGGCCCCGGCAGCAGCTATGCCCTGCATCTCACCGACGCGGACGAGCTGCTCCATCTGCACTGGGGGCCACGGATCGCCCTCGCCGACGCCGAGGCGCTCGCGGTGAGCCCGCTGCCCGGCTACTGGGCCTTCGAGTCCCCGCTCGACGGCCGGGAGGAGTACCCGGTCGAGGGCGGCCCCCGCTTCGTCCGCCCCGCCCTGTCCGTGCGCACCGAGGAGCGGCGCGGCACCGAGTGGCGCTTCGTGGCGTACGACACCACGCAGGACGACGAGCTGCGGCTGCGCTTCGACGACGACGGCGTGGCGATCACCCTGCACTACCGGATGCGCGACGATGTCGTGGAGCGCTGGGTCACCGTCGAGAACGGCGGCCACGCGCGCGTGGAGCTGCTGCGGGCCGACGCGGCCACCTGGACCCTGCCCGACCGTGAGGGCTGGCGGCTGTCCCAGCTGCACGGCCGCTGGGCCGCCGAGTCCCGGCTCACCACCGGCCCCCTCACCTACGGCGAGAAGGTCATCGGCAGCCGTCGCGGCCACACCGGCCACCAGCACCTGCCCTGGGTGGCCCTCGACACCGACGCCACCGAGGAGCGCGGCGAGGTCTACGGCTGCGCGCTCGGCTGGTCCGGCTCCTGGCGCATCGCCGTCGCCCAGCTCCCGGACGCGCGCGTGCAGATCACCGGCGGCGCCGGTTACGACGACTCGGGCCTGCTGCTCCTCGCGCCCGGGGAGTCGTACACCACCCCGGTCTTCGCGGGGCTGTGGAGCGACGGCGGCTTCGGCGGCGCGAGCCGCGCCTGGCACGCCTACCAGCGGGCGTACGTCATCCCGGACGCCGAGCGGGACCGGCCCGTGCTGTTCAACTCCTGGGAGGCCACCTTCTTCGACATCTCCGAGGAGCAGCAGCTCGCGCTCGCCCGCCGGGCCGCCGAGATCGGGATCGAGCTGTTCGTCGTGGACGACGGCTGGTTCGGCGCCCGCACCAGCGACCGCGCCGGCCTCGGCGACTGGACGCCCAACCCCGGCCGCTTCCCGCGCGGCCTCAAGCCTCTCGCCGACCAGGTGCACGGGCTCGGCATGCAGTTCGGCATCTGGGTCGAGCCCGAGATGGTCAACCCGGACAGCGACCTGTACCGGGCCCACCCGGACTGGGTCCAGTACCAGCCGGGGCGGAAGCGGACGGAACTGCGCAATCAGCTCGTGCTCAACCTCGCGCGCGAGGACGTCCAGGACTACCTGTGGGAGCAGTTGGACGTCCTGCTGTCCAGCGCCCCCATCGACTATGTGAAGTGGGACTTCAACCGCTGCTTCACCGACGCCGGCTGGCCCGGGGAGCCGTACCCGCAGCGCCTGTGGGTGGACCACGTCCGCGCCCTGTACGCCCTGCTGGACCGGCTGCGGGCCGCGCACCCCGGGGTCGCCTTCGAGTCCTGCTCGGGCGGCGGCGGCCGGATCGACCTCGGCGTGCTCGGACGCACCGACCAGGTGTGGACCTCCGACAACACCGACCCGCTCGACCGGCTCGCCATCCAGCACGGCTTCACGCAGATCCACCCCGCGCGCGTGATGGCGGCCTGGGTCACCGACAGCCCGAACACCCAGCTCAACGGGCGGGTCAGCTCGCTGCGCTTCCGGTTCGTCAGCGCCATGGCGGGCGTGCTCGGGGTCGGCGGCGACCTGACGGAGTGGAGCGCGCAGGAGCTGGCCGAGGCCCGGCGGTGGGTGGAGCTGTACAAGGAGATCCGCCCGGTCGTGCAGCACGGAGAGCTGTACCGGCTGCGGCCTCCGGCAGGGGGCCTGAGCGCCGTGCAGTACGTCCGCGGCGAGGAGGCCGTCGTCCTCGCCTGGCTACAGGCCCAGAGCTACGGCGAGCCGGTGCCGGCGCTGCGGCTGCGCGGACTCGACCCGACGGCGTCGTACGAATGCCGTGAAACGGGTGAGGTGCACCGAGGCGCCGTACTGCTGCACCACGGACTGCGCACCGGCCTCAAGGGCGACCTGGACGCCACGGTCATCCGGCTGCGCCGTATCTGACCCTTCGGAGGCCGGACCCGTGATCCCCGGGTCCGGCTTCGGTGTACCGTGCAGCCTTTATTCCTGGCTTTGCGAACTATTTAAGAGTGGCTCATCTCACCGTTCGTCAAGTCCTGCCTACGGTCGCGTAGGTCACATCCGAAGGTGAATCATGGTCCGATGTGGCAGACGATTCGAAGAATGACAGCAGATCAGTGATCGGGTCGTACGTGGCGGTGGGGGACAGCTTCACCGAGGGCGTCGGCGACCCCGGCCCCGACGGGGCGTTCGTGGGCTGGGCCGACCGGTTCGCGGTGCTCCTCGCCGACCGGCGTCCCGAGGGCGACTTCCAGTACACCAACCTCGCCGTGCGCGGAAAGCTGCTGGACCAGATCGTGGCCGACCAGGTGCCGCAGGCCATCGCCCTGGCCCCGGACCTGATCTCCTTCTGCGCGGGCGGCAACGACATCATCCGCCCCGGCACCGACCCCGACGAGGTGGCCGAGCGCTTCGAACGCGCCGTCGCCCGGCTGACGGAGGCCGCCGCCACGGTGATGGTGACGACCGGCTTCGACACCCGTGGCGTCCCCGTCCTCAAGCACCTCCGCGGCAAGATCGCCACCTACAACGGGCACGTCCGTGCCATCGCCGACCGGTACGGCTGCCCCGTCCTCGACCTGTGGTCCCTCAAGTCCGTGCAGGACCGCAGGGCCTGGGACAACGACCGGCTGCACCTCTCGCCCGAGGGACACACGCGCGTGGCGCTGCGCGCGGGACAGGCCCTCGGCCTGGACGTCCCGGCCGACCCGGAGCAGCCGTGGCCGCCGCTGCCGCCCCGGGGAACGCTGGAGGTCCGCCGCGACGACGTCCAGTGGGCCCGCGAGTACCTCGTCCCCTGGATCGGCCGCCGGCTGCGCGGCGAGTCCTCGGGCGACCACGTGACCGCCAAGGGCACGCTGTCACCGGACGACATCAAGATGCGGATCGCTTCGGTGGCCTGACCCGCCGACCCACCGCCCTGCCACAGCCCGTGCCGGACAGGGAGAGCGCCGGCGGCCCCGACCGGCCTTCGAGGCCGGGACGCCGCCGGTGGCGGTGTCCCGTCGGGGCGGCCGTGCCGGGCCGGCGGGATGCGGCGCTCGTCGAGGCGCGTACGTCCATCGCGGCACCGGTCCCGCGCGGCCCGGCAGCGCTGTCGCCGGGTCCGCGGTGTGCGGGGTCCGGTCGCGCCGGCGGTTCCGGGGGCGCGCGTCAGCGCTGCCGGTCGGCCAACGCCTCCCGCTCCAGGCCCAGTTCGCGAGCGAGGGCGTCGTCCACCCACTCCTGCGCCCGGGACCGGGGCACCGCGCCCGGGTACGACGTCAGCTGGACCGCCAGCCCGTCCAGCAGCGCGGTCAGCCGCAGTGCCGTGCCGGCCGGGTCCGCACAGGCGAACTCACCGGCCGCCACGCCCTCCGCGATGACGCGCGCGATCGCCGCCTTCCACTGTGCGTCCAGCTCCCGGGTGACCTCCCGCAGGGCGGGCTCGCGCAGGGACACGGCCCAGCCCTCGATCCACAGCCGCCAGCCCTTGGCCTGCCCGGTCGGCGCGTACCAGCGCACCGCCGCCCGCAGCCGGCGCAGCGCGGTGGTCCGCCGGCCCAGCAGCTTGCGCAGGCGCGCGAGGTCGTCCTCGGCCGCGTAGGTGAACGCGGCGGCGACCAGCTTCTCCTTCGTGGAGAAGTGGTACAGCACCAGCGCGTTGCTCACCCCCAGGGCCGCGGCCACGTCGGCGATCCTGACCGCCGCCACGCCCCGCGCCTCGATCTGCTCGATGGCTGCCCGCAGCAGCTCCTCCCGCCGCTCGGCCACGCTCAACCGCACTCTCGCCACGCGGTCACCCTAGTCGTTGACCTCGACGCCGCCGAAGCCGTCGCGCGGCAGGCCCGTCACCGGTACCAGCCGAACCGTTCCGCGATCACCGGCAACCGGTCGGCCACCAGGGCGTGCGCGGCCACGCGCGGCGTCGTGCCGTCGGCCTCCGCACGGTCCAGCACCCGCCCGGTCAGGGCGCGCATCGAGCGCCGGATGTGACCGAACGCCTCGTCGGCGTCCGCGCCGATGTCGCCGAACAGGGTCCACCACCACCAGGCGTTCGTCGCGGAGTTGACCACAACGTCCGGCAGCACCGTCACCCCGCGCGCGGTCAGCGGCGCCTCCGCCTCGGGCACGACGGGCATGTTGGCGGCCTCGACGATCCAACGGGCCCGGACGCCCTCCTGGTTCGCACGGTCGACGGCGTACGACACGGCGGCCGGCACCAGCACCTCCGCCTCCGCGGACAGCCAGGCGTCGCCGGGCAGTTCGCGGTCGCCGGGGCGCAGCGCGCCGCGGTCCACGGTGCCGTAGCCGTCCCGCGCCGCCAGCAGCGCCTCGACGTCGAGCCCCGCAGGGTTGGCGATCGTGCCCTTGACGTCGGCGACGGCCACGACCGTCAGGCCCGCGCGCGCGAGGAAGCGCGCGGTGGCCCCGCCCATCGTGCCGAGCCCCTGCACGGCGACCCGGGTGCCGGAATAGGGCACCGCCGCCCGGTCCAGGGCCGTCAGCACCGACTCGGCGACCCCGCAGCCGCCCGCCAACTCGTCCAGCCCGATGCCGTCCACCTCCACCGCGAAGGCGTCCGCGAGCCGCTCGCGGGCCGTCGCCTCGTCGTCCAGCAGCGGGTAGACCGCCTGGATCGAGGAGACCAGGCCCGCCTCGGCCGCCGCGCGGTCCACCAGGTCCTGGGTGAGCCCCAGGTCCTCGCCGGTGGTCCAGCAGCTCTCGACGTACGGCCGCATGGCGCGCAGATAGCGGACGAGGAGCCCGTACGCCTCCGGGTCGCGGGGATCGCAGTCGATGCCGCCCTTGGCACCGCCGAGCGGGATGTAGCGGCCCTCGGGGCTGTAGTGCAGGGCCTCCTTCATCGTCATGCCGCGGGCGAGCCCGGCCACCTCCTCCAGCGTGCAGCCGGGCCGCATCCGCAGTCCGCCGCTCGCCACGCCCCGCACCAGCCGGTCCACGACCAGGAAGCCTTGGCGGCCGGTGACGTGATCGGTCCAGACGAGTGACAGCAAGGGGCTGGTCATGGGGGCGGCCATAAAGGTTTCCTCGGGGGAGCGATGAGGCGATCAACTGAACGGCGAGTCAGTATCCGGAGCCGGTCCGGAGCCTGTCAACGCGCTGAACGGTTCGTCAGTAGCGGCCGGACGCACCCCTCCGTGGCCCGGCCGCCGACGGGGCCGACCATAATGGGGGCCTCACCCACTCCACCGGGAGGTACCGTGACCGGTCTGCGTTCCGCGAGCTCCGGGCTCCGCGCGCTGCGGCCCGCTGCGTTCGGAGCGGACCCGGGGGGTGAGCGCATGGCACGCATCCGCCGCTCGCCGCATTTCAAGGACGGCGTCTTCCAGAACCCCGGCGGCCCCGCCCGCACCCGGCCCTCGGGTTCCTCGCTGGACCTCGCGAAGGTGTTCCTGGACAAGGACACCCGGCCGCTGCGCGCCCCCAAGGGCACCGTCCCGGTGCATCCCACGACCTTCGCCGACCTGGCCAAGCCGCCCGCCACCGGACTGCGGCTGACCTGGATGGGGCACTCCAGCGTGCTCGCCGAGATCGACGGCCACCGGATCCTGTTCGACCCCGTCTGGGGCGAGCGCTGCTCCCCGTTCCCCTTCGCCGGGCCCAAGCGGCTCCACCCGGTGCCGCTGCCGCTGGCCGCGCTCGGCCCGGTCGACGCCGTCGTCATCTCGCACGACCACTACGACCACCTGGACCTGCCCACCATCAAGGCGCTGGCCGGCACGGACACCCTGTTCGCCGTGCCGCTCGGCGTGGGGGCCCACCTCGAACACTGGGGCGTCCGCCCGGACCGGCTGCGCGAACTCGACTGGCACGAGTCCACCCGGGTCGGCGGCCTCACCCTCACCGCCACCCCGGCCCGCCACTTCTGCGGCCGGGGCCTGCGCAACACCCAGCACACCCTCTGGGCGTCCTGGGTCGTCGCCGGCGAGGAGCACCGGATCTACCACAGCGGCGACACCGGCTACTTCGACGGCTTCAAGGACATCGGCGCCGCGCACGGCCCGTTCGACGCCACGATGATCCAGATCGGGGCGTACAGCGAGTTCTGGCCCGACATCCACATGACCCCCGAGGAGGGCCTGCGCGCCCACCTCGACCTCCAGGGCGGCGCGCCGCACGGCGTCCTGCTGCCCATCCACTGGGGCACCTTCAACCTCGCCCCGCACCCCTGGGCCGAGCCGGGGGAGTGGACGAAGGAGGCCGCCGAGGAGGCCGGCCAGGCGGTGGCCCTGCCCCGGCCGGGCGAGCCCTTCGAGGCCGCCGGCAAGCTGCCGGCCGAGGCGTGGTGGCGGAGCGCGTCGGGGGACGTGCGGCGCACCTGGCGCTCGGTGGGGGCATTCGTCGCGGAGCCGCCCGCGCGCGACACGCGCGCCTGAGTCGACGGGCGGAGCGGCCCCGGCTCCGCCGATAAATCGTACGATCTTGAAGGAAATGTAAGGTCCGCGCGGCGTTCGCGAAGTGTGGCCACGGCAGAGCACGCCGAACCGGAGGTGCGGCGGCGCCTGAGCCGCCCCGTGGGGTGCTCGCCGCGGCCGTCGCCCTCGCCGACCGGTAAGGGCCGGCGGCCCTTCCCTGCGCCGCCTGGCGGCGGACCCGGGCGTGGAGCCGATGGCGCTCTACCGGTATCGCGCGGGCGTTCGCCGGTGTGGTGCACGCCCACTCCGAAGTGCTGCCGGTGCTGGCCGCCCGCCCGCTCGCCGTGCCCGTGGCCCGGCGCCCCGAACCTTAGTCTCCTGGACCCCTGGCCCGGTCAAGGCCAAAGCGAACACGTTGAGTGAGCGGTCCGGGGTGGGTGGCTGGGTGGAGGGGGCTCCGCGGTTCGCCGTGGAGGCGGCGCCGGGAGTGTTCCCCCCGTGCGCGTGCGCCGCGCGGAGGGGGTGCGGCGGGGGGTGGTGATCGGCCGACCGTTCCGTTCCTGACCGCTTGTGACCAGGCCGGATCGCTCATGAATCGAATCGGCCCGGTGTCGAACAGCGGTCATCGGACCTTCGTACGACGCCTCATACCAGAGCGGGACGCTGCTCGGGTGACTTTGTCAACTGCCCACCGCACATGATGCTCAGGCAACTACTGTGAGTGTCCGCCGGGCGACGCACGGCCGGGTGCACCGGTCCCGCCGGTCGGCAGCGATGACGCACGCCCGCATCGACGCATGCCCGCACCGCGCACCGCACGAGGACACAGGCCCGACGGACCAGTACGAGGACGCAGATGTCTCACCTCCGAGCACCGGCCGCCCGCGCCGAGCGCCGCGAGGGCGGCCGGCACGGGCGACCGGTCGCCCGACCCGCTCCCGCACTGCCCGAAACACACATACGGCCCCAGCTGATGCGGCTCGCCGTCCTGCCGCCCCTCGCGGTCGCGCTCAGCGCCACCGCCGCGGTGCTCTTCAGCATCCGCTCCACCGGCGCACGCACCGGCCCCCTCCTGTGGGCCGTGCTCGCCGGGTCGGTCACCGTGGCGGTCGCCGGCATCCTGATCGCGGCCGTGGCCGCCGACCGCGCCGCCCGCTCGGTCGCCGACCGCGTCGACGCGCTGCGCCGCACCGCCGCGCGCGGCGAGGCCGACCTGCACGCCCTGGTCGACGCGCTGCGGCAGGGCGAGCAGCCGCCGCAGCCCGGCCCGCGCCGCCGACCGCCCGCCGACGCCGACGACTTCGAACTGCTCGCCGCCGATCTGGCGCGCGCGTACGACGGCGCCGTCACCGCCGTCGTACGGGCCGCCCAGCTCTCCAGCCAGACCGGCAGCCAGCAGAAGCTGGAGGTGTTCGTCAACCTCGCGCGGCGGCTCCAGTCCCTGGTGCACCGGGAGATCTCGATCCTCGACGACCTGGAGAACGAGATCGAGGACCCCGATCTGCTCAAGGGGCTCTTCCACGTCGACCATCTGGCCACCCGCATCCGCCGGCACGCCGAGAACCTGGCCGTGCTCGGCGGCGCGGTCTCCCGGCGGCAGTGGAGCAACCCCGTCAGCATGACCGAGGTGCTGCGCTCCGCCATCGCCGAGGTCGAGCAGTACTCCCGGGTCAGACTGGTGCCGCCCATCGCCGGCGAACTGCGCGGCCACGCCGTCGCCGACGTCATCCACCTGCTCGCCGAACTCATCGAGAACGCCACGGTGTTCTCCGCCCCGCAGACCCAGGTGCTGCTCCGCGCCAACCTCGTCACCTCCGGCCTCGCCGTGGAGGTCGAGGACCGGGGGCTCGGCATGCCCGTCGCCGAGCAGGAGCGGATGAACGCCGTGCTCGCCGACCCCGACCAGGTCAACGTCGCGAGCCTGCTGGCCGACGGCCGTATCGGGCTCTACGTCGTCTCCCAGATCGCCCGCCGGCACAGCATCCACGTGCGGTTGCAGACCAACATCTACGGCGGGGTGCAGGCCGTCCTCGTCGTGCCGCAGGCCCTGCTGGGCAACGCGCCGGGCGTGCCCGGCGCGGGCGCGGGGACCGCCGTACCGCAGGCGCAGGCGCAGCCGTCGGGGGAGGCCGGGGCGTCGCAGGACGTGCGGCCGGCGGCGCCCGTGCCGCCGCCCGCACTGGCCCCAGGTGCCGGGAACGGTGCCGGAGCCGGGAGTGCCGGCGGCGGGCGCGACGCCGCTTCGGGCGGCGGGGACCGGGCCGGCGAGGCGGCCGAGGCCGGGACGGGCGGCGGCCAGTCCGCGGCCACCGGGCGGCGGAGGCACGCCCAGCGGGGACCGGGGCGGCCTGGGACGGAGAGCGGCGCGCGCGGGCGGCACGGAGGCGCCCCGGCCCCGCTTCCCGTGCGCGGTGCCCAAGAGGCACGGCCCACCCCCGCCGAGGCCGTGCCGGGCATCGGCGCCGAGGACCGGGCGGCGGTGGAAGCGCACACGGGCGTCCTGCCCACCCCGCGCGTCGGCCCGGTCCGCGGCACCATGGACAAGCCCCGATTGCCCCGTCGACGTGCCCAGGAGCACATCGCGCCCCAGTTGCGCGGCGGCCCGCTGCCCCGCCAGGAGAGCGACACCGTCGCCGGCCACGACCCCGGCCTGATGGCCGCCTTCCAGCGCGGCATCGGACTGGCCGAGGCCCAGCAGAGCCTGGAGTCCGAGCAGCAGGAGGAGCCGGCGTACGAGAAGTACGAGAAGTCGGCGTACGAGGAGCCGGCGTACGGGGACACGTCGTACGGGCACATGGGTTCGGCCCATATGGATGCCGGACACAGGGCGGACGCGCACCTGCCGGTGTCCGCACCGGGGTCGGCCGAGCCGACGCGCGCACGCCCCGAGCACGGCGATGCGGATGACACGGGGTCGCAGCACAGGGGCCAGGAGCACCCGGGCCGGAGGCACATGGGGCCGGACCACACGGGTGCGGACCATCCGGCCCAGGGCCACGCAAGTTCGGAGCACAGGGGCCCGGACCGGGCGGCCCAGGGCTACACGGGTGCGCACCACATGGGGCCGGGCCATATGCCCACAGACCACACAGCCCAGCCCCCCACCACTCCGGGCCCCACCACCTCGGGCCCCACCGCGCCGCAGCACCCGGCGCCGGACCCCCTGTCCCCGGCCCCCATACCCCAGGCGCACGCCCACGCGCCCGCAGGCGACGGCGGTCGCGGCACCGGCCGGACCGAGGGGAGCCCTCCGGCCGGATGACCGCCTCCGCCCCCGCACCCGTACGTCGTACCCCCACCTCCACCCCCAGCGCTCCCGCTGGTCCTCGTACCCCAAGGAGTCGATCCACCATGGCGAGCGATGCGCCGACCGCCCACGCATCCGACCTCGACTGGCTGCTGAGCGGCCTCGTGCAGCGCGTACCGCACACCACCAGCGCGGTGCTCCTGTCCTGCGACGGACTGGTGAAGTCCGTGCACGGCCTGGACGCCGACAGCGCCGACCACATGGCGGCCCTGGCCTCCGGCCTGTACTCCCTCGGCCGCAGCGCGGGCGTCCGGTTCGGCGACGGCGGGGACGTCCGCCAGGTCGTCGTCGAACTCGACGCGACCCTGCTGTTCGTCACCACCGCCGGCTCCGGCACCTGCCTCGCCGTGCTGGCGGGCCGCGAGGCCGACGCCGCGGTGCTCGGCTACGAGATGGCGATGCTGGTCAAGAGCGTCCGCCCCTACCTGGTCACCGCGCCCCGGCAGCACGCCGTCGAAACCACGGCGACGAGGCCCTGAGCGTGGCCGCAGCCGGCGACGGGCCCTGGCTGGACGACGCGGCCGGACGGCTCGTGCGGCCGTTCACGGTCAGCAACGGCCGCACCGAACCCAGCATCGCCCTCGACCTGATGTCGCAGGTGATGGCCACCGGCGTCACCCCGCTCGGCTACCTCGGCCCCGAGCACGCGCAGGCGCTCGACCTGTGCCGCGCGCCCGTCTCGGTCGCCGAGGTCGCCGCCCAGCTCACACTGCCCGCCGTGGTCACCAAGGTGCTGCTCTCGGACCTGGTCGACTGCGGCGCGCTGACCACCAAGCCGCCCGTCTACCACCACACTCCCACTGACCGGTCTCTGCTGGAGGCAGTGCTCGATGGACTACGACGACAGCTCTGACCCGTTCCCGACCGCGCTCAAGATCCTGGTGGCGGGCGGGTTCGGCGTCGGCAAGACCACCTTCGTGGGCGCCGTCAGCGAGATCGCGCCGCTCAGCACGGAGGAGCTGCTCACCACGGTCAGTGTCGGCACGGACAGTCTCGACGGCGTCGAGAACAAGATGGAGACCACGGTCGCCATGGACTTCGGCCGGATCACCCTCGATCCGCACCATGTGCTGTACCTGTTCGGCACGCCGGGGCAGGAGCGGTTCTGGTTCATGTGGGACGAGCTGTCCGAGGGCGCGCTCGGCGCGGTCGTCCTCGCCGACACCCGGCGCCTCCAGGACTGCTTCGCCGCCGTCGACTTCTTCGAGGAACGCGGGCTCGCCTTCATCGTCGCCCTCAACGAGTTCGACGGCTGCCACCGCTACGACCCCGAGGAGGTGCGGGCCGCCATCGACCTCGACCCGGAGATCCCCGTGGTCCGCTGCGACGCGCGGATCTCCAGCTCCGGCGTCCAGACCCTGCTCGTGCTCGTCCGCCACCTCCTCGCCCACGCCCCGGCGACCGCGCCCAGCCACGGCGCCCACATGTGATCCCGCCCTACCGCCCACGGAGCCCCTATATGAGGTACGCCCACAGCGACGGAGCCCGGCCATGAGCTACGAGCCGCCCCGGCCGGTCCGGGGCCTGCTGCTCACCCCCGAGGACAAGGAGGCCCCCGCCCGTGTCCACCGGCTGCGCCGGCTCGGCCTGGCGGACCGGCCCGATCCCGCGCTCGACGCCTTCGCCGGCCACCTCGCGCAGCTCACCGGCGCGCTCTACGCCATGGTCAACTTCATCGGCGAGGAGCACCAGTTCTTCGCGGGCCTGAGCGCCCCGGCCACCTCCCCGGTCGTACGGGACGACGGCACCAGGGCCGGGATCGGCCGGGTGCTGCCGCGCGACCATGGTTTCTGCCCCCATGTGGTGGTCCGCCGCAAGGCTCTCGTCCTGGAGGACGTCGGCGACTACCCGCGCTTCGCGTGCAATCCGGTCGTCGACGGGTACGGCATCCGCTCCTACCTCGGCGCCCCGCTCATCGACAGCTCCGGCATGGCGCTCGGCACCGTGTGCGCGGCCGACACAGCGCCCCGCGCGTGGGGCAGGCAGGGCTTGGAGACCATCAAGGCGCTCGCCGCCGATCTCGTCGTACGCCTCGAACGGAGTAGGGAGGACGGACTTCCTCTCTGACGCCGAGGACACCCGCGCGGGGCGGCGCGACGGGCGTTTTCGGGGGGCGTGTAGGAAAGCTGAGGCGCCGGTTAAGAAAAGCTCGATGGACCCCGGGTCCCGCGTGCGGCAGATTGCAGCGTGATTCCACCCCTCTGACCCGGTGCGGGCCCCTTCGGCGTGCCCGCGGGCCGGGCCTCACACTCAGGAGCCGTAGCGTTGAAGGCGCTGGTCAAGGAGAAGGCGGAGCCGGGACTCTGGCTGACGGACGTCCCGGAGCCCGCCATCGGCCCCGGTGACGTCCTGATCAAGGTCATGCGGACCGGTATCTGCGGCACCGATCTGCACATCCGGTCCTGGGACGGCTGGGCCCGGCAGACGATCCGGACCCCGCTCGTGCTGGGCCACGAGTTCGTCGGGCAGGTCGTCGAGACCGGGCGGGACGTGACCGACATCCGCATCGGCGACCGGGTCAGCGGCGAGGGCCACCTGGTGTGCGGCAAGTGCCGCAACTGCCTGGCCGGCCGCCGCCACCTGTGCCGGGCCACCGTCGGCCTCGGCGTCGGCCGCGACGGCGCGTTCGCCGAGTACGTCGCCCTGCCCGCGTCCAACGTCTGGGTGCACCGCGTCCCCGTCGACCTCGACGTCGCCGCGATCTTCGACCCGTTCGGCAACGCCGTGCACACCGCGCTCTCCTTCCCGCTGGTCGGCGAGGACGTGCTGATCACCGGCGCGGGCCCGATCGGCCTGATGGCCGCCGCCGTGGCACGGCACGCGGGCGCCCGCAACGTCGTCGTCACCGACGTCAGCGAGGAGCGCCTGGAGATCGCCCGCAAGATAGGGGTGAGCCTGGCCCTGAACGTGGCCGAGTCCACCATCGCCGACGGACAGCGCGAACTGGGGCTGCGCGAGGGCTTCGACATCGGCCTGGAGATGTCCGGCCGGCCCGAGGCCATGCGCGACATGATCGCGAACATGACGCACGGCGGCCGGATCGCCATGCTCGGCCTGCCCGCCGAGGAGTTCCCGGTGGACTGG
Source organism: Streptomyces corchorusii (assembly GCF_001514055.1). Classification (NCBI taxonomy): domain Bacteria; kingdom Bacillati; phylum Actinomycetota; class Actinomycetes; order Kitasatosporales; family Streptomycetaceae; genus Streptomyces; species Streptomyces corchorusii. The sequence goes on from NZ_KQ948352.1 coordinate 599,276, forward strand.
GCCCGGATCGTCACCTCGATGATCACCATCAAGGGCATCTACGGCCGTGAGATGTTCGAGACCTGGTACGCGATGTCGGTGCTGCTGGAGGGCGGCCTGGACCTCGCCCCCGTGATCACCGGCCGCTACGACTACCGCGACTTCGAGGCGGCCTTCGCCGACGCCGCGAGCGGCAAGGGCGGCAAGGTCATCCTGGACTGGACCGCGTAACCCCCTTCCCCCGCAAGCACCTTCAGGTATTTCAGGAGCACCCTCATGTTCGACACCGTCCGCGACGACCTGCGCGCCACCCTCGACGAGATCCGCGCCGCCGGCCTGCACAAGCCCGAGCGGGTCATCGGCACCCCGCAGTCCGCGACCGTGAACGTCACCGCCGGTGGCCGCCCCGGCGAGGTCCTCAACTTCTGCGCCAACAACTACCTCGGCCTCGCCGACCACCCCGACGTGATCGCCGCCGCCCACGAGGCCCTGGACCGCTGGGGCTACGGCATGGCCTCCGTCCGCTTCATCTGCGGCACCCAGGAGGTGCACAAGGAGCTGGAGGCCCGGCTGTCGGCGTTCCTCGGCCAGGAGGACACGATCCTGTACTCCTCCTGCTTCGACGCCAACGGCGGTGTCTTCGAGACCCTGCTAGGCGAGGAGGACGCGGTGATCTCCGACGCCCTCAACCACGCCTCCATCATCGACGGCATCCGGCTGTCCAAGGCCCGCCGCTTCCGCTACGCCAACCGCGACCTCGCGGACCTGGAGGCCAAGCTCAAGGAGGCGTCCGACGCCCGGCGCCGCCTGATCGTCACCGACGGCGTGTTCTCCATGGACGGCTACGTGGCGCCCCTGGCGGAGATCTGCGACCTCGCCGACCGCTACGACGCGATGGTCATGGTCGACGACTCGCACGCCGTCGGCTTCGTCGGCCCGACCGGCCGCGGCACCCCCGAACTGCACGGCGTCATGGACCGCGTCGACATCATCACCGGAACCCTCGGCAAGGCCCTCGGCGGCGCCTCCGGCGGTTACGTCGCCGCCCGCGCCGAGATCGTCGCCCTGCTGCGCCAGCGCTCCCGCCCCTACCTGTTCTCCAACACGCTCGCCCCGGTGATCGCGGCAGCCTCCCTGAAGGTCCTCGACCTGCTGGAGTCCGCCGACGACCTGCGCGTCCGGCTCGCCGAGAACACCGCGCTGTTCCGCCGCCGGATGACCGAGGAGGGCTTCGACATCCTCCCCGGCGACCACGCCATCGCCCCCGTCATGATCGGTGACGCGGCCGAGGCGGCCCGGATGGCCGAGCTGCTGCTGGAGCGCGGGGTCTACGTGATCGGGTTCTCCTACCCGGTCGTGCCGCAGGGCCAGGCCCGCATCCGCGTCCAGCTGTCCGCCGCGCACTCCACGGCCGACGTCAACCGCGCGGTCGACGCGTTCGTCGCGGCGCGCGCCGAGCTGGCGGCCTGACCAGGGCGGACGCCCTGGGATAATGGGGGCATGATCGAGGCGCGGCGGCTCCACATCCTCCGTGCGGTGGCCGACCACCGCACGGTCACCGCGGCTGCCGCCGCGCTCTACCTGACCCCCTCCGCCGTCTCCCAGCAGCTGACGGCCCTGGAGCAGGAGACCGGCCACCGCCTGGTCGAGCGCGGCGCCAAGGGCGTACGGCTCACCCCGGCGGGCGAGATCCTGCTCAGCCACACCAACGCGGTCCTCGCCCAGCTGGAGCGGGCCGAGGCCGAGCTGGCCGCCTACGGCTCGGGCGAGGCGGGCACGGTCACCGTGGCCGCCTTCGCGACCGGCATCGCCCAGGTCGTGGCCCCGGCCGTGGCCCGCCTCGCCCATCACGCGCCCGGCATAAGGATCCGTGTGCAGGACGCGGAGGGCGACGCCAGCCTGCCGATGGTCCTGGACCGGCAGGTCGACGTCGCGGTCGCCGTCGAGTACCGGGGCGCGCCGTCCGCCGACGACCCGCGCCTGACCCATGTCCCGCTCTACGCCGAGCCGTTCGACGCGGTCGTACCCCTCGGGCACCGCCTGGCGGACGCCCCCGAGGTCCCCCTCGCCGAACTGGCCAAGGACCCCTGGATCGGGCCGTACCCCGGCAACCCCTGCCACGACGTGGTCGTCCTCGCCTGTGAGAGCGCCGGCTTCCAGCCGCGCCTGGAACACTCCTCCGACGACTTCCGGGCCGTCGTCGCGCTCGCCTCGGCCGACGTGGGCGTGGCCCTCGTCCCGCGCTCCGCGCTGCGCGGCATGGACCTCACCGGCGTGGTCGTCCGGCCCGTCGACGGTGTCGCCCCGACCCGCCGGGTCTTCGCCGCCGTCCGCCGGGGCGCCGAGGGACACCCGCTGATCCGCCCGGTACTGGAGGCGCTCGGCGAGGCGGCGCAGGCGTGAGGTGTCCGTAACAGGGGCGTCTCATATGGGGGATAGCGTCCCGGATATGAGACGCGAAGACGCTGTCGATCTCCTCATCGGCGCCCGGCTCGCCGAACTGCGCGCCCAGCACGGCTGGTCCCTCGGCGAGCTGGCGGAGCGCAGCGGGGTCAGCCGGTCCACCCTGTCGCGCGCCGAACGCGCGGAGACCAGCCCCACCGCCGCCCTCCTGAACCGGCTCTGCCACGTCTACGGCCGCACCATGTCCCAGCTGCTCAGCGAGGTCGAGGCGGCACCGGCCCCGCTGGTCCGGGCCGCCGACCAGCAGGTGTGGCAGGACCGCGCCTCCGGCTTCGTCCGCCGGTCCGTGTCCCCGCCGCACACCGGACTGCGCGGCGAACTGGTCGAGGGCCGGCTCGCCCCGGGTGCGGACATCGCCTACGACCGCCCGCCCCTGCCCGGCCTGGAACAGCACCTCTGGCTGCTGGAGGGAGCCCTGGAGGTGACCGCAGGGGACCGGGTGCACCGGCTCGCCGCGGGGGACTGCCTGCGGATGCGGGTGACCGGCGCGACCCGCTTCCGCTGCGCCGGTCCGGACGAGGCGCGGTACGTGCTGGCGGTGGTACGGCCATGAGCGCTCGCGGGGACGCGGCGACGAGGGTGGAGCGCTGGGACGGCACCCGAGTGCGCGACCGGGCCGACGACTTGGCGGCGCTGCTGGCCGACACCGTGGCCTCGGGCGCCTCCGTCGGCTTCCTCGCGCCGCTCGGCCACGCGCAGGCGGTCGCCTGGTGGCGGGAGCGGGCGGAGGCCACGGCGGCGGGACGGCTCGCCGTCTGGGCGGCCCTGGACCCCAGGGACCGGGTGACGGGCACGGTCGGCCTGGCCTACCCCGACAAGCCGAACAGCCGGCACCGCGCGGAGCTGGTCAAGCTGATGGTGCACCGCTGCGCGCGCGGACAGGGCCTCGGCCGCCGGCTCCTCACCACCGCCGAACAGGCCGCCGCGGCCGACGGTCGCACCCTGCTCCATCTCGACACGGAGACGGGCAGCCCCGCCGAGGAGCTGTACCGCTCGGCCGGCTGGACCAGGGCCGGGACCATCCCCGACTACGCGGCGAGCCCGGCGGGCGTGTTGCGGCCGACGACGCTGTACTACAAGCGGCTCGGAGGATGACGGTCGGCGGGGGAGGGAGGGGGCGGCCGGGACGGGTGACTGTCAGTGGCAGGGGCTACCGTGCGTGGCATGCCGGATGCACACGACGTACGCCGAATCGCCCTGTCCCTGCCGGACACCACGGAGAAGATCGCCTGGAGCATGCCCACGTTCAGGGTCGCCGGGAAGATGTTCGCGACCCTCCCCGAGGACGAGACGTCCCTCGCCGTGCGCTGCCCCAAGGAGGAGCGCGACGAACTGGTGCTGGCCGAGCCGGAGAAGTTCTGGATCGCCGACCACGAGGCGCAGTTCGCCTGGGTGAGAGCGAGACTCGCCGTCCTGGAGGACGAGGAGGAGCTGCGGGACATCCTGGCCGACTCCTGGCGCCAGGCCGCACCGCCCCAACTCCTCGACGCCCACCCGGAGCTGGGGCTTCCGGCCGGGGCCTGAAAAGCCCGGCGGGCGCGGCCGGGGGGTGGCATGATCCCGCCTCGGCAGGCGGGGAGCGGCCGGGACACGGACGGGGAACGGCACGGGCGGGGAGCGGCCCGGTCGGGGAGGGGAGCGCTCGGGATGACCGGAACGGACGCGCGGCGGGATGTCGCCGGCCAGGGTGTGCGGGAGGCGGCGGCCGGTGCCCCGGCGGTCTGGTCGCGGGACTTCGCGCTCTTCTTCGTGGCCCGGGCCGTCGCCCGCCTCGGCGACACCATGCTGCCCGTCGCCCTCGCCGCCGGCCTGCTGGAGCACGGGTACGGCGCGGGCGCGGTCGGCCTCGCCATGGCCTCCACGGCCGCCGCGTTCGCGGGACTGGTCGTCTTCGGCGGGGTCATCGCCGACCGGTTCAGCACCCGCAGGCTGATGATCGGCGCCGACCTCGTCCGGCTCGGCACCCAGTCCCTCGCCGCCGGCCTGTTCTTCACCGGGCACGTGGTGCTGTGGCAGATCTGCGCCATCGGCGTCGTCAACGGCGTGGCCGGCGCGGTCTTCCAGCCCGGCGTGGCCAGCACCGTGCCCCGTCTCGCCACCGACATCCAGGGCGCCAACGGCGCCGTCCGCATCGCCGAGTCCGCCGCCCAGCTCGCCGGTCCCGCCGTCGCCGGCGTCCTGGTGGGCCTCGCCTCGCCCGGCGGGGTCTTCGCCGCGCACGCCGCCACCTACGCGCTCAGCGCCCTGTGCCTGCTGCTGCTCCGGCTGCGCCCGCTCCCCGTCGCCGCCCGCGCCGCCGCAGGGTCCGCCCTGCGCGCCTTCCGCGCCGATCTCGTCGACGGCTGGCGGGAGTTCCGCTCCCGGGCCTGGCTGTGGGGGGTGATCGCCGTCTGGTGCCTCTACATGATCGCCGTTTGGGGCCCGACCGTGCCGCTGGTGGCCACCGAGGTCGTCCGGCACCACGGCCCCGGCGCCTACGGCCTGGTCAACTCGGCCCTCGGCGCGGGCACGGTGGTCGGCGGCCTGCTCGCCCTGCGGCTGCGCCCTCGCCGCATGCTCCGCGCGGGCGCGCTCTCCCTCTTCGCCTTCTTCGGCTTCCCCGCGACCGTCGGGGCGGGCCTCGGCGTACCGGCCATGGCGGCCGGGGCCGCGGTCGCCGGCGCCGGGATGTCGTTCTGGGGCGTGATGTGGGCGACCACCGTGCAGACCCAGGTCCCGGCCGACGTGCTCAACCGCATCCACGCCTACGACGTGGCCGGCTCCCTCGCCATGATGCCGGTCGGCCAGGCCCTCGCGGGCCCGGCGGCCGAATCCCTGGGCGCCGGCCACGTCCTGCTGACCTCGGCGGCGGTGAGCCTGGCGGTGGCGGCCCTCCTGCTGGCGATCCCCCCGATACGCGACCTGACCCGGGCCGACGCGAGGGCATCCGCCGCGGCGTGAGGAAGAGTGCCGGACGCGTCCTGGCCCGTGCCGACGCGACTGCCCTCCACGGGAACTCGGGCGCGCGGGCCGGACGCGCTCTGTGCGAGCCGCCACCGGCCGACCGCGCTCCGCGCACGGGGCTGCACGTGTCCTGCCCCGGACCGAGGGATCGCCTGAGTGCGGGGATCGGCGCGACCTGGCCGGGACGACCGCGACCGCACTCGCCGCGAGGCTTCACCCGCGCCCTGGTCCGGGTCGAGGGGGCCACCTGCGCCGGACCTTGCACGTGCGGCTTCGTCGGCGGTCTGGGCCGTGGGTGCCGACCTGGTTCCCTCCGCCACGCCCCCCGCGTCGGCGCTCACCCCCGTTCCGCTGTCACCCGGCCCGCGTTCATGAAGTGCCCGATCCGTTCCCGCAGGGTCGCCGCGTCCAGGCCGTGGGCGGCCACATGTTCCTCGACCGTCCCGTACCGGCGCAGTTCGCGGCGGGCGACGCCGAGGCCGAGCACCCGGTGCGGGACATCGGTCAGTGCCTCGCTCACCGCGGCCGTCGACGTCCCGGCCAGGTACGGCTCGACCAGCACGACGTCGGTGCCCGCCGCCTCCGTCGCCCGGCGCAGCCCGGCCGCGTCGAACGGCCGTACGGTCGTCGCGTACAGCACGGTCACGTCCAGGCCCTCCGTCGCCGCGAGGACCGCGTCCAGCACCGGGCCCACGGCGACGACCACCCCCGAGCGGCCCTCGCGGACGGTGACGAAGCGCCGGCCGTCGACGGCCCGCCCCTGCCGGTTGGCCTGCACGGACAGCCGTACGTACACCCGGTCGTCGCCCGCCGCGACCGCGTGGCGCAGCAGCGTCTCGGCCTCGTCCGGGTGTCCGGGCACATGGACGGTCCAGCCGTCCAGCGTGTCGAGGAGGGCCACGTCGCCCGGGGCCATGTGCGTGAAGCCGCCGGCCGGCCAGTCGAAGGAGGCGGCGGCACTCACCAGCACCGCGCCCGTGCCCTGGTGCCCCAGGTCCAGTTTGACCTGCTCGAACGGCCGCTCCACGAGGAAGCTGGCGAAGGTGTGCACGATCGGCCGCAGCCCGGTGAGCGCCAGCCCCGCCGCCGCGCCGATCAGCAGCTGTTCACGGATGCCGACGTTGATCACCCGGTCGGGGTGCCGGCGCTCGGCCTCGCGGAACCCGTCCCGGCCGATCTCGGCGAGGACGACCGCGACCCGGGGGTCCTCGTCCAGCAGCCGGGAGACGACGGGGGCGAAACGGTCACGCATGGTGTCCATCGAAAAGACCCTTTCCGGGAAGTCAGGCGTTCTTCGGCTCGACGCGGGCCACGACGACATGGGGCCGGCCGGGATGCGGCGCGGTGAACGCGGTGTACAGCGCCTCGTGGTCGCGCCCGTCGACGGTCACGGCGGACCAGCCCGCGGCCTCGAACCGGGCGGCGATCCCGCCGGGCAGCGCGTGGCTGGCGGAGGAGTTGTCGATCACGACGGTGTGCAGCCGGTCCAGCCCGGCGGGCCCCGCGAAGGCGATCGCCTCGTGGTTGCTGCCCTCGTCGAGCTCGGCGTCGCCGATCAGCACCCAGACCGCCGGATCGGGCCGGCCCTGCGCCCGCAGGCCCAGCGCGGTGCCCACGGCGATCGGCAGCCCGTGCCCGAGCGAGCCGCTGCCGATCTCGGCCCCCGGCACCAGCACGCGGTCCGGGTGGTGCCCGAGCGGGGAGTCGTACGATCCGAAGCCCGGCAGCCACTCGACGGGCACGAACCCCTTCGCGGCCAGCACGGCGTAGTACGCCATGGGCCCGTGCCCCTTGCTCAGCAGGAAGCGGTCCCGGGCCGGGTCGTCCCGCCGCTGCGGAGCGACCCGGAGCACGCGGTCGTAGAGCACCCACAGCACGTCGAGCGTGGACGTGGCGGCCGGTCCGTGCTTCTCGTCGCCGGTCATGAGCCTCATCAGCCGGGGCAGGTCGTCGTAGCCGTACGTACGGCTCTGGTCCGTTGCGGTCGTCATGCCGATGATCGTGCAACCTCAATCAAACTTGAGGTCAACCGGGAAAGGGGCGCGCGACCACCGAGCCGAGTGCGGTATTGTTTCCCTGCGCGTTCGGCCGGGGAAACCCCAGGTCAAACGGCACCGGGACGTGGCGCAGCTTGGTAGCGCACTTGACTGGGGGTCAAGGGGTCGCAGGTTCAAATCCTGTCGTCCCGACGTGTGAGAGTCGGCGGTGAGGGCCGGTTCCGGAGACATCCGGGACCGGCCCTCAAGCGTTCGATCGGTTCTGCAACGGGTCAGGAAGCCGCCTCGTCGCCCTTGGCCGCGTCGATCACCTGTCCCGTCGGCGGGAGCACCGCCTTGACCGGCTTCTCGTGGTCCGAGAAGACGACCGTCCCGGGATTCCCGCCGCCGGACTGGCCGAGCTTGGGTCTGCCGCGTTTCCCGGGCGGCCTGTCACCTCGTGACGGCCGCCGTGGAAGTCCGGTTCCCCAGGATGTGACGGTTGGTCAGAAGGCCAGCCCCACGTGCGCCAGCGCCTGCTTCAGCAGTACCCCGTGACCGCCCGGCATCTCGTTCTGCACCGCCGGCGAGGCGGCCTCCTGGGGGCTGAACCAGACGAGGTCCAGCGCGTCCTGGCGGGGCCGGCAGTCGCCGGTCACCGGCACGATGTAGGCCAGCGACACCGCGTGCTGGCGCGGGTCGTGGTACGGCGTGATGCCCGCCGTCGGGAAGTACTCCGCGACCGTGAACGGCTGGAGCGAGGCGGGGACGCGCGGCAGGGCGACCGGGCCGAGATCCTTCTCCAGATGGCGCAGCAGCGCGTCGCGGACCCGCTCGTGGTGCAGCACCCGGCCGGAGACCAGGGTCCGGCTGACCGTGCCGTCCGGGCCGATGCGCAGCAGCAGCCCGATACTGGTGACTTCACCGCTGTCGTCCACGCGCACGGGCACGGCCTCGACGTACAGGATCGGCATCCGGGCCCTGGCCATTTCCAACTCGTCCGTGGTCAGCCAGCCGGGCGTGGTCTCGGTCATGTCAGACATTGCTTGATCATACTTTCCGGGTGGGGCGCCCGCTGGAATCGCGGGCCGGTTCGGATACGGGCGGTCCGTACAGTCGGCGGGCGTTGTCGCGGCCCGTCCAGGCCGCGATGCGCAGGGCGTCGGCAAGACCGAACTCGTCGGCGTCCACGCGCTCTTGCAGCAGATCGGCGAGGCCCTGCCGGAAGCACAGGGCACCCAGGTGGTGGAACTCGGACACACCATAGGCGTCGGAGCTGTACAGCAGTTTGCGGAACGGGGTGATCTCCAGCGCCTCCTCCAGCACCGCCCGGCACCGGGCCGGGCCGGTGTAGTGCAGGGCGAGTCCGACGTCCAGGTACACCTGCTCGAACACCGCGGCCAGATAGGCGGCCTGGCGGTGGTACGGCCAGCAGTGCAGCAGCAGCACCGGGATCGTGCCGGCGGTCCGGTGCAGCCAGTCGGTGAGCAGGGCGGGGTCCGCGCGGTGCAGCCGTACGTCCGCGTCGCCGAAGCCGGTGTGCAGTTGCAGCGGAAGCCCCAGTTCCACGGCGGTCCACAGCAGGTGCCGGACCAGGACCGGGTCCGTGAGGCGTCCGCCGCGCGCCAGCCAGTGCCGGGCGGCCTCCGTCACCTCGGCCCCGGCCGGGCGCTCCGGGTCGAGGGCGAAACCCGTGCGGTAGGCCGCGACCGACTTCACCGCCACCACGCCCGGCCGCCGTACGGCCTCCTCGGCGGCTGTGCGGAACACGGCCGCGTACTCGTCCGCCTCCACGCCCCGCGCCGCCACCGACTCCGCGATCTGCTCCAGCCGTACGACCTCGCAGGCGGCGGTGCCGGCGGCTGCCCCCAGTTCGGCCGGGCTGGTGAGGGGGTGCGGGGCGTAGCCGGTGTCCACGCAGAACACCCCGGCTCCGGCCGCCGTCAGGAAGCGGCGGTTGACCTCCCGCCAGCCCAGTTCGGCACGCCGGGCCACGTAGTCGGCGGGCGGCGCGTGCCGGGGGAGGTCCAGCAGGGGCGCGCAGTGGCGGCGGACGGCCAGGCCGACGGGGCTGTCGAAGGGCGAGACGTCCGGCCAGGCCGCGCCCTCGGTGAGCAGGGACGCGAACTCCGTGCCGCTCAGGTCGGCCGTGACGGCGCCGTGGCAGTGGTGGTCGACGAGCGGCAGCGCGGCGAGGGCCTCGTGGACCGGTCCGGAGGCGGCCATGGTCAGTACGTCCAGCGGTAGGCCGCCGCCACCTGGTCGGGGCCGAGTCCGTCGACGGCCGCCGCCTCGCCGAGCCGTACGGCGATCACCGCGTCCGCGAGGACCGGGCCGAGCGCGGCCCGCGGCACCGGGTCCGCGCGGAACTCCTCCACCGCCTCCGGCAGCGACCGCGGCAGCCGCCGCACGCCCAGGGCCGCCGCCTCGTCGGGGCCGTGGCGGGCCGGATCGCCGGTGATCTCGTCGGGCAGCGTGCGGGCCGCCGTGACGCCGTCGAGTCCGGCGGCGATCACACAGCCGAGGGCGAGGTACGGGTTGGCGGCCAGGTCGACCGGTTTGACCTCCATGTTGGCGTCCTGGTCGTGGCGGCCCGCCGTGCCCGTGATCATCCGCAGGGCGGCCTCGCGGGTCTCGCGGCCCCAGGCGGTGAAGACACCGGCCCACTGGGAGGGCTTCAGCCGCAGGTAGCTGGCCGGGCTGGGGGCGGTGACCGCCGTCAGGGCCGGGAGGTGGGCGAGGACCCCGGCCGCGAAGGACTCCGCCTCGGCCGTCATGCCGTACCGGCGCTCGCCGCCGGCGTGCAGGTTGACGCCGTCGCGCCAGCAGGACAGGTGCAGGTGGCCGCCGTTGCCGACGCCCTCGGCGGACACCGCGGGCGCGAACGACACCCGCAGACCGTGCCGCTGGGCCACCGCCCGGATCGTCTGCCGGACCAGCACACTGAGGTCGGCCGCCGTCACCGGATCCCGGGCGCCCACCGAGATCTCGAACTGCCCGGGCGCGTACTCGGGGTGCACCTGGTCGACGTCCACGCCCTGCGCGGCGCACGCGGCCAGCAGATCGGCGGTGTAGTCGCTCAGCCCGACCTGCCGGATCGCGCCGTACGCCGGGCCGGAGACGGCCGGTACGAACTCCCCGGCGGGCGCCGAGTCCAGCCCGACGGACCACTCGATCTCGATCGCCGCCTTGAAGGCGAGGCCGTGCCGTTCGGCGGCGCCGGTGACGATCCGGCGCAGGAAGGTCCGGGCACAGCCGGGGTGCCGGGCGCCCTCCTGGGTGATCCGGTCCACCGGCGCCCACGCCCAGCCGGGCTGCCCGGCCAGCGCCACCAGCCGGTCCAGGTCCGGGTAGAGCCTGAGGTCGCCGTCGGGGGAGCCGAGCACGTCGGTGGTGACGATCGCGTCGTGGGCGAGGAAGGTGTCGAACACCGGGGACATGCCGACGCCCCACGACACGGCCGCCTCCAGCCGCCCGGTGGGGATCGTCTTCACCCGGCAGACGCCCGCGGTGTCCACGTACGCCAGCACGATGCCGCGCACGCCCCGCGCGGCCAGGTCGGCGGTGAGGCCGGCGACCCGGCGCAGGTCGTCGGGGCGGCCGCCGGGCACGGGGTCGGCGAAAGTCGTCATGCGTCCTCCTCGGCGAGTCCGGCCCGCGCGCGGCCGGGGTCAGGGTTTCACGGCCACCGCGCCGAACTGCGGCACCGGTGCGGCGGACGCCGGCTCGGCGCGCCACTGCGAGCACGGCACCAGTCCCGGCTCCACCAGGTCCAGGCCCTCAAGGAACCCGGCGATCTCGGCACGGCCGCGGGCGGTGATCGGCGGGGTGGCGTGCGCGTTCCAGAACTCCATGGCGGCCACGTTGCCCTCGCCGCCCACGTCACGGTCGTACGTCGGGTGGGTGAGGACCAGGTGGCTGCCGGCGGGCACCCCCGCCATCAGCCGGCGCACGATGTCCCGGGCCTCGTCGGTGTCCAGCACGAAGTTGAGGATGCCCAGCATCAGCACCGCCACCGGCCGGGACAGGTCCAGGGTCTCGGCGGCCCGTCGCATGATGCCGTCCGGGTCGTGCGCGTCGGCGTCGACGTAGTCCGTGACGCCCTCCGGGGAGCTGGTGAGCAGCGAGCGGGCGTGCACGAGCACGATCGGGTCGTTGTCGACGTACACGATCCGGGACTCGGGGGCGATCCGCTGCGCTATCTCGTGCGTGTTGTCGGCCGTCGGCAGGCCGGTGCCGATGTCGAGGAACTGCCGGATCCCCCGTTCGGCGGCCAGGAAGCGCACCGCCCGTCCCAGGAACTCCCGGTCGGCGCGCGCCACCGCCCGGATCACCGGGAACATGCCGGCGATGTGGTCGCCCACGCGCTGGTCGACCTCGTAGTGGTCCTTGCCGCCGATCCAGTAGTTCCAGACCCGGGCGTTGTGCGCCACGCTGGTGTCCAGCCGCGCCGATCCGGCCCCCGGGGAGTCGACCTCGCTCACCTGTCCGCCCTTCTCACGTGCGGTTCTCCGCCGTCATTGTGCCCCCCGGTGATCGAGCTGTCCCGGGAAACGGGCACGGTGGGCGGTTCCGGACAGCCGTGCGCCCCGGCCCCGGGCGGTTCCGGGTCCCCGAGGCGCATGAGGAACACTGGACCGGTATCCCCGCCCCCGACCGGAAGCAGGACATGCCCGCCACGCCCACGCCCCTCCTCGACTCCTCCGGCCTGCCCGCCGGCCCCGCCGACATCCGGCTGATCGTCACCGACATGGACGGCACGCTGCTGGACGACGCCAAGCGGATTCCCGACGGACTGTGGCCGATGCTCGCCGAACTGCGCCGCCGCGGGGTGCTGTTCAGCCCGGCGAGCGGACGCCAGTACGCCACCCTCTTCCGGCAGTTCGAAGAGGTCGCCGAGGGCATGGTCTTCATCGCGGAGAACGGCACGTACGTGGTCCGCGACGGCGTGGAGCTGAGTTCCGACCCGCTGGACCGGTCCGTCGCCGCCGGGGTGGCCCGGGCGGCGCGGCGGCTGGTCGCGGACGGCGCGGACGTCGGCGCGGTCGTCTGCGGCAAGCGGGCGGCGTACGTCGAGCGGACCGACGAGGCGTTCCTCGCGGAGGTGCGCAAGTACTACGTCGAGCACCGGATCGTCGAGGACGTCACCGCCGTGGACGACGAGATGATCAAAGTGGCGCTGTTCGACTTCGGGTCCGCCGAGCACACCACCGCCCCGGCCCTCGCGGAGTTCGCCGCGACCCACCAGGTCGTCGTCTCCGGCGAGCACTGGGTGGACGTGATGAACCGCACCGCCGACAAGGGCACCGCCCTGCGCGGCCTCCAGCGGGCGCTCGGCATCACGCCCGCCCAGACCATGGTGTTCGGCGACTACCTGAACGACCTGGAGATGCTCGACGCCGCCGAGTGGTCCTTCGCCATGACGGGCGCCCACCCCGAGGTGATCCGGCGGGCCCGCCACCTGGCCCCGTCCAACAACGACGACGGCGTACTGCGGACCATCGCCCGCGTGCTGGACCTGCCCTACGACGGCGTCAGGGCTTGACCGCGACCCCGCCGTACAGCGAGACCGGCCCGTCGGGCGCTTCCTCGGGCCGCCAGTCGGCCACCGGCACGATCCCGGGCTCCAGCAGCCGGAGCCCCTCGAAGAAGGTGCCCACGTCGGCCCGCGAACGCGCCACCAGGGTGACCCCGCCGGCCGCGTAGGCCGCGATGCCCCGCCGGACGTTCTCCGGCTCGAAGTCGGCGGTCATGGTGGACAGCACCAGACAGCTGCCCGGCGCCAGCGCGCCGACCAGGGTGTCCACCAGGTCGTGGGCGCCGTCCTCGTCGGCGATGAAGTGCAGCAGGGCGATGAGGGAGAGGGCCACCGGGCGGTCGAGGTCGAGGACGCGGGCGGCCTCGTCGAGGATCGCGTGCGGATCGCGGGCGTCGGCCTGCACGTACTCGGTCACGCCCTGCGGGGTGCCGCGCAGCAGCGCGCTCGCGTGGGCCAGCACGATGGGGTCGTTGTCCGCGTACACCACGCGGGCGTCGGGGGCCACGGACTGGGCGATCTGGTGCAGGTTCGGCTCGGTCGGTATGCCGGTGCCGATGTCCAGGAACTGGCGGATCCCCCGCTCCGTGGCCAGAATCCGCGTACTGCGGCGCATGAACGCGCGGTTCGCGCGGGCGGCCTTCGGGGCGCCCCCGTCGATCTCCGCGATCCGCCGGCCGAGTTCCTCGTCGACCGGGTAGTTGTCTTTGCCGCCGAGGAACCAGTCGTACACCCGGGCCGGATGCGGCCGGGTCGTGTCGATGCCGTCCTGGCTCCGCGGGCCTGTCCCCGTCACGCGCCGCTCCTCCACCCGTCAGGCCCCGGTGGTCACTCCGGGACGTGCGGGGAGCAGTCTGACACGATCAAGCGGCCCGGCGCAGACAGTCTTCGGCCACCTGTCCGTCGAGCGCCGCCCGGACCAACGCGGCGGCGAGGACGGCCGGTTGGGTGTCCCCGGCCAGCTCCGTCAGCTTCTCCGGGTCCTTCGGCAGGCCCAGCCGCCCGGCCCCGGACAGCGCCTTGCCGTCCAGGTAGGGGGCGATGTCCGGCCACACCCGCTGCGCCTCGCGCAGGAAGATGTCGGCGCCGGCCGGCCCGATGCCCGGCTCCTCCTGGAGCAGCCGCTTCAACTCGCCGGCGTCGCCCTCCGCCTCCCGGTGCAGCCGGCGCAGGTCGCCGCCCCAGCGCTCGGTCAGCAACCGGGCGCCGTCGCCGAGCTGGGTCGCGGTGCGTTCGTCGTACCGGCGGTAGCCGCCCCGGCCGAGCGCGTCCACCCGCCGCTGCCAGTCGGCCTCGGCCATCCGGCGGGGGCTGTCCAGGCGGTCCTCGTGCAGGGCCCGGGCGGCGGCCACCGCGACGGAGGCCCGGATCCGGGCGCTGAGCAGCAGGGACAGCACGAGCAGCCGGTACAGCGGCTGCGGGGTGTCCTTCAGGCGGATGCCCGCCTCCTCGGCGTACGTCCGCCCGTACTCGGACACCAGCTCGCGCACGACCCGTTGGTCCCGGTCCATGGTCCGGCTCCGGTTAGGGCTTGAGCGGGTCGTGGCCCAGCGTCATCAGCCGGTGCCGGCGCCGGGTGTCCTCCGGCGTGCTCTCCGGCTCGGGTTCGTTCTCCATGTCGACCAGGTCATCGACCGTGTCGACGACCTTGTGCATGACCCGGATGTCGTCGTCGGTGAGGTCGGTACGGCGCTTCTGGAGGATGGCGAGGACGTGCTGCCCGGTGGGCGTGCCCGCCTCCTCCGGCAGGGGTTCCGTCTCCTCGTCGGCGTCCCGGACCTTCAGCCAGGCCGCGAGTTCCGCGGAGGTCATGTTCACCACGCGGTGGAAGTCCTCCCACAGCGCCTCGATCTCCAGTGCGTCGGCCATGGGTCTCCCCCTTCCGTGCGGGAGTGGGTGTACTAGGTCCTGTCGTCAAACTCCCGTCGTCCGCCCGGAGGGCGGGCCGCGCGGCGTCAGGTGCGTGCTCTCGGCGTGCCGGGCCCTGGCCCTCGTACTGGATGTACTTGGGTCGGGGCCCGGTGCGGCGAGAGTGCGTGCATGGCGTCGCGTGGCAGACGGGAGTTTGACGACAGGGCCTAGCGGGCGGCGTCGTCGCGCGGGTGGTTCTCGGCCTCGAACATCCAGCGCTGCTTCTCCAGGTCGGCGGTGACGGAGATCAGCAGGTCCTGGGTGACCGGGTCGGCCTTCTCGGTCGCCTCGATCCGCTCGCGCAGCCGGCCGATGGCCGCCTCCAGCGCCGACACCATCAGCTCCACGGCCTCGGTGTCGCGCAGCCAGCCGTCCTTGGCGCCCGGCAGCGCGAAGGTCGCGGCGATGGTCTCCGGCCGGCCGTCCAGCGGCACGCCCAGCGCGGCGGCACGCTCGGCCACCGTGTCCGAGTGGCTCCGGGTCGTGGCGACCACCTCGTCGAGCTGGAGGTGGATCGACCGGAACCGCGGGCCCACGACGTTCCAGTGTGCCTGCTTGCCGATCAGCGACAGCCCGAGCAAGTCGACCAGGGTTTCCTGGAGGGCGGTTCCGGTGACGCGGAGCGCCTCCTCGGGCAGCGTGCTCTTGACCACGGTCATGGTCCGTATATCCCCTTTCGGCAACTGTCCACGGTCATGTCCGACAGGGCGGGTGCCCGCTGCGCCGGGGAGCAAACCGGCTGATCAGCGGGGCAGTACCCGGTCCAGGAAGGCCAGCAGCTCCGCGAAGGCGTCCTCCTTGCACGTCTCGTGGAACACCTCGTGCCGCGCCCCCGGGAAGACCCGCCCGGTGTGCCGGCCGCCGCTCAGCCGCTCCACGCCGGTGCGGCTCCCCGGCAGCGGCACCAGCCGGTCGTCGTCGCCGTGCAGCCACAGCAGCGGCAGTGCGCCGACGTCACCGCCCCGGGCGACGGTGTCCAGCGTCCGGGCGAACGCCTCCAGCGTCGGCCGCTTCATGGGCCCGTGCCAGACCAGCGGATCGGCCGCGTACGCGGCGCCCACGGCCGGGTCCCGGGAGAGCGCGGACGGGCTGATCGGGATGTCCGGGATCTCCTTGAGGGCCAGCAGCCGCCCCGGCAGTTCCCAGGCGCCGATCACCGGGCCGGACAGGACCAGGGCGCTCAGTTCGCCGCCGTACCGCTGGGCGTAGCGGGCCGCGACCAGCCCGCCCATGGAGTGGCCCACCAGGACCAGCGGCAGGCCGGGGTGCGCGGCGCGGGCCGAGTCCGCCACCGTGTGCACGTCCGTGACCACGTCCTCGAAGTCCTCGATCAGCACCCGCTCCCCGGCGGAGCGGCCGTGGCCGGCGTGGTCCGGCGCGTACACGGCGGCGCCGTAGCCGGTGAGCCGGGCGGCGAGTTCCGCGTACCGGCCGGCGTGCTCGCCGTACCCGTGCACCAGGAGTGCCAGGCAGCGGGGGGCCGGGTGCGGCCACTCCCGTACGGCGAGGGCTCCGTGCGTGCCGTCGAGGACGTGCTCGCGGACGTGGGACATCTCTCCTCCAGCTGCCTCGGGGAAGGTCCTGGGGATCTTCCCAGGGGGGCGGTCGGCGGTCTATAGTCCAAAACTAGCAGTGCTAATTAAGCTGCCGGGCAGCGAAAGAGGCTGTCGCGAGGTCCGTGCTGATCCACAGCGTCGTAGGTCAGGAGTCCCAGCCGTGCGTCCCGTCCACTTCGCGGCCGCCCGCCGCACCCCCATCGGCAAGCTGCGCGGAGCCCTCTCCCCGGTCCGCCCCGACGACCTGGCCGCGACCGTCATCCGCCACCTGGCGGCCGACGTGCCCGCACTCGACCCCGCCCGGATCGACGACGTCTACTGGGGCGCCGCCAACCAGGCCGGCGAGGACAACCGCAACGTCGCCCGTATGGCCGCCCTGCTCGCCGGACTGCCCGACTCCGTGCCCGGCGCCACCGTCAACCGGCTGTGCGCCTCCGGACTCGAAGCCGTCACCACCGCCGCCCGGACCATCGCCGCCGGAGAGGCCGACATCGTGATCGCCGGCGGTTCCGAGTCCATGAGCCGCGCCCCCTTCGTCCTGCCCCGCCCCGACGAGGCCCTGCCGCAGCGCATCGAGACCTACGACACCCGGCTCGGCTGGCGGCTGGTCAACCCCGCCATGAGGGAACTGCACGGCCTGCTCTCCATGGGCGAGACCGCCGAGGAGGTCGCCGCGCGGTACGGCATCCCGCGCGAGCGCCAGGACGAGTTCGCCCTGCGCAGCCACCGGCTCGCCGCCGCCGCGCGCGACAAGGGCCACTTCGACGACGAACTCCTGCCCGTCGAGCGTCCCGACGGCATCGTGGTCGAGCGGGACGAGTGCGTCCGCGAGGACACCTCGCTGGAGAAACTGTCCCGGCTGAAGCCGGTCTTCCGTCCGGACGGCACCGTCACCGCCGGCAACGCCTCGCCGATGAACGACGGCGCGGCCGGCCTGCTGCTGGTCAGCGAGGAGGCCCTGAACGAGCTGGGACTGGAGTCCCTGGGACGCTACGTCGCGGGCGCCTCCGCCGGTGTCCACCCCGACGTGATGGGCCTCGGCCCGGTCCCCGCCACCCGCAAGGCGCTGGCCCGGGCCGGCTGGGAGACCGGCGACGTCCAGGAGGCCGAGTTCAACGAGGCGTTCGCCGCGCAGGCACTCGCGTGCGTCGACCGGCTGGGCATCGACCCCGACCTGGTCAACCCCACCGGCGGCGCCATCGCCCTCGGCCACCCCCTCGGCTGCTCCGGCGCCCGTATCCTCACCACCCTGCTGCACCGGATGCGCCGCACGGGCGCGCGGCGGGGACTCGCGACGATGTGCGTGGGCGTGGGGCAGGGGAGCGCGGTGCTGGTCGAGAGGCACTAGGCCCTGTCGTCAAACTCCCGTCTGCCACGCGACGCCATGCACGCACTCTCGCCGCACCGGGCCCCGACCCAAGTACATCCAGTACGAGGGCCAGGGCCCGGCACGCCGAGAGCACGCACCTGACGCCGCGCGGCCCGCCCTCCGGGCGGACGACGGGAGTTTGACGACAGGACCTAGAGCCACCTCAACGGGGGCTCCCCGCAAGGGGATCCGGTACACGAGCCGCAGCAAGGAAACGGAGCAGCACTCCATGGCCACCCTGTCCGTCGCCGCCATCCTCGCCGAGAACGCCCGGCGCCGCCCCGGCAAGACCGCCCTCGTCGAAGGCGACCTGCGGCTCACCTTCGCCGACGCGTGGCAGCGCGCGCTGGCCCAGGCGGGCGCGCTCACCGCTCTCGGCGTACGGCCCGGCGACCGGGTCGCCCTCATGGCCCCCAACACCGCCCAGTTCCCGGTGGCGTACTACGCGATCGCCGCGGCGGGCGGGGTCGTCGTCCCCGTGCACCTGCTGCTCTCCGCCGGCGAGGTCGAGCACGTGCTGCGCGACAGCGGGGCCACCCTGCTGCTGGTCCACCCGGCCCAGGCGGAGACCGGCACGGCCGCCGCACAGGCGACGGGCGTGCGGGCGCTCACCCTCGGCACGGAGTTCGAGAAGCTCGCGGCCGGCGCCGAGCCCCTCGCGTCGTACGTCACCCGGGCCGCCGACGACCCCGCGGTGATCTTCTACACCAGCGGGACGACCGGTGTCCCCAAGGGCGCCGTGCTCAGCCACTTCAACCTGGTGATGAACGCGACCGTCAACGCCTTCGACGCCAACGACATCCGCGCCGACGACATCGCCCTCGGCGCGCTGCCGCTGTTCCACGCCTTCGGCCAGACCGTCTCGCTCAACTCCACTTGGCGGGCCGGCGCCACGCTCGTGCTGCTGCCCCGCTTCGACGCGGCCCGCGCCATCGACCTGATGGTGCGCGAGAGCGTGAACACCTTCCACGGCGTGCCCACCATGTTCGTCGCCCTCGCGGCGGCTGCCGCGGACGCGGAGCGGCTCCCGGTGCTGCGCGTGTGCGTCTCCGGCGGGGCCTCGCTCCCGGTCGCCGTGCTGGAGCGGTTCGAGGCCGCCTTCGGCGCGAAGATCCACGAGGGGTACGGGCTGTCGGAGACCTCGCCGACCGCCACCGTCAACCAGCCGGTGTTCGGCACGAAGGCCGGCACCATCGGCCACCCGCTGTGGGGCATCGACGTGGAGATCGCCCGCGCGGAGACGGAGGGCCGGATCGAACTGCTGCCGCCCGGTGAGGTGGGCGAGGTCGTCATCCGCGGCCACAACGTCTTCTCCGGCTACCTCGGCCGCCCCGAGGCCACCGCCGAGGCCCTGGTGGACGGCTGGTTCCGCACCGGCGACCTCGGTACCAAGGACGACGAGGGCTTCCTGCGGATCGTCGACCGGAAGAAGGACGTCATCATCCGCGGCGGCTACAACGTGTACCCGAGGGAGGTCGAGGAGGTCCTCATGCGCCACCCCGACATCGCCCAGGTCGCCGTCATCGGCCTGCCCGACGACCTGCACGGCGAGGAGGTGTGCGCGGTCGTCGTCCCGGCGCCGGGCACCGCGCCGGACGCCGCCGCGCTCACCGAGTGGTCCAAGGAGCACCTGGGCCGGCACAAGTACCCGCGGCGGGTGGAGCTCGCGGACGCGCTGCCGCTCGGACCGAGCATGAAGGTGCTCAAGCGGGAACTGCGGGCGCGGTACACGGGCCGTTAGGCGCCGAGCGGCCGTCCCACCAGGACCGACCGGCGAGACGCCGCTTACGCCCCACCCATGCATGTGCATAGCATCGGTTCCTCCATGAACACGATGACGCTCTGGCACATATCCGGCTGGGGGTTCGCGGCGCTCGCCTTCGCGGCCCTGCTCGTCGGCTTCTCCAAAACGGCCGTCAGCGGGGCCAACACGGTCAGTCTCGCGGTCTTCGCCGCGATCCTGCCCGCCCGCGCCTCCACCGGCGTCCTGCTGCCCGTCCTGATCGCCGGCGACGTGCTCGCCGTCCTCACCTACCGGCGGCACGCGCACTGGCCCACGCTGTGGCGGCTGTTCCCGGCGGTGGCGGCGGGCGTGGTGGCCGGCACGCTGTTCCTGGTGTGGGCCGGCGACGGGGCCGTACGGACCTCGATCGGCGCGATTCTGCTGCTGATGGCCGGGGTGACGCTGTGGCGCCGGCGGACGGCCGGCACCCCGGAGGACCCGGACGAGGTCGCCACCCGGGCGGGCCGCGTCAAGGCCCGCTCCTACGGGGTGCTCGGCGGGTTCACGACGATGGTCGCCAACGCCGGCGGGCCGGTGATGTCGATGTACCTGCTGTCCGCGGGGTTCCGCAAGCTCGGCTTCCTCGGCACCTCCGCGTTCTTCTTCCTCATCGTGAACGTCTCCAAGGTGCCGTTCAGCGCCGGCCTGGGCCTGATCGACGGGCACTCGCTACTCCTCGACGCCGCGCTGGTGGTGTTCGTGGTGCCCGGCGCGTTCCTCGGGAAGTGGGCTGTGAACCGGATCAACCAGCGGCTCTTCGAACAACTCGTCATCGCGGCGACGATCGTGGGCGGCCTGCAACTGCTGCTCCGCTAGGCCCTGCGCCCAACGGCTACCGCGCCGGTCCCAGCAGCGCCGGGACGTCCGCGAAGGAGTCCAGCACATGGTCCGGGGTGCCGCTCGCCTCCTCGTGCGTCTCCGGCCGGTACTTGCCCGTCCGCACCAGCACCCCGGTCAGCCCGGCCCGCTGCGCCGCGAGCACGTCCGACTCGATGTCGTCGCCGACCATCAGCGCCCGCCCGGCGTCCACTCCCAGCCGGGCGAGCGCCGCCGCGAAGAACGCCGGAGACGGCTTGCCCGTGACCTCGGCCTCCACGCGCGCCGCCCGTTCCAGCCCCAGCAGGAACGCGCCCGAGTCCAGTTGCAGCCCGGCGTCGGTGCGCCAGTACAGGTTGCGGTGCATGGCGACCAGCCGCGCACCCCGCTGCAACTCGCCGAACGCCCGGTTGAGCGCCGCGTAGTCGAACCCCGGCCCGGCGCCGCCGACCACGACCACGTCGGCGCCCTCCTCGACCAGCGTGACGTCGCCCAGGTCCGCCGCGATGTCCCCGCTGTTGAGCAGCAGGCACCGGGCGCCCGGATGGCGCTCGGCGAGATGGGCGGCGGTGACGGCGGGCGCGGTCAGCACGTCCCGCGCGCCCACCTCGAAACCGGCCTCCGACAGGGTCGCGGCGATCGACGCCCGGGTCCGGGACGTCGTGTTCGTCACCAGCGCCACGCCGAACCCGGCCGCGCGGATGCCGCGCAGCGCCTCCACCGCACCGGGCAGCGGCTTCCAGGACACGGTGAGGACCCCGTCGATGTCGATCAGGACGGCACGCACGGACGCCAAGGACTCCATGGCCCGACGGTAGCGACCCGGCCGGCGCGCCGGCCCGCACGACCTCGTACGCTCACCCCTATGCCCGCCCACGTCCTGGTCCTCGGCGGCACCACCGAGGCCCGCCGACTCGCCGCCGACCTCGCGGCCCGGCCCGGGGTGCGGGTCACCACCTCGCTCGCCGGCCGGGTCGCCCGGCCCGGAGCGCTGCCCGGCGAGGTGCGCACCGGTGGCTTCGGCGGGCCGGAGGGCCTCGCCGACTGGCTGCGCGCGCACCGGGTGGACGCCCTCGTGGACGCCACCCACCCCTTCGCCGAGTCGATCACGGACCACGCGGCCCGTGCGGCGCGGGCCACGGGCGTCCCCGCCGTCGTCCTGCGCCGCCCAGGCTGGCGGCCGGGCCCCGGCGACCGCTGGTACGACGTCCCGTCCCTGGCCGCAGCCGCCGAGGCCCTGCCCGGCCTGGGCCGCCGGGTCTTCCTCACCACCGGCCGCCTCGGCCTCGCGGCCTTCGCCCACCTCGCGGACCTGAGCTTCCTCGTCCGCTCCGTCGACCCGCCCGAGCCCCCGCTGCCCCCGGACACCGCCGTCGTCCTGGCCCGGGGCCCCTTCACGGTCACCGGGGAGACGGAACTCCTGCGCGCCCACCGGATCGACGTCCTGGTCACCAAGGACAGCGGCGGCGAGGCGACGGCCGCGAAACTGACGGCGGCACGCGGGCTGGGACTGCCCGTGGTCGTCGTACGCCGCCCCGCCCTGCCGGCCGGCGTGACCGCCGTACCCGACGTGGCGGGCGCCCTGGAACGCCTGGGCTTCGGCCCGGCCTGACGGCGGTGGCCCGGGGAGACGGGTGACGAGGGTCGTCTTCCGGCCGGGGTCGTACCAGACGAGGGTCGTCTTCCGGCCGGTGTCGTACCAAGGGGCGCCTTCCCGCAGACCGGCCGTGACACAGCGCCGGACGAGGTCCGGCTGCCGCAGGTCGTACGCCCACACCCGGCCGTGCCGGGTCTCGCGCCGGAGCCACCGCTGCTCCGCTCCACCGCCCGGCGGCCGGGCTGCCGGCCCGCGCCTTCCTCCGGCCGGTGTCAGTCCCGCCCGTCCCGCGACGGGCGCCGGCGCAGCAGGTACGTGTCCATGATCCAGCCCTTGCGCTCCCGAGCCTCGGCCCGCAGCCGCTCGATGCGCGGAGCGGCCTCGGCGATCGGCCCGGAGACGAGGATCTCGTCCGGCGTGCCGATGTAGGCACCCCAGTAGATGTCCATGTCCTCCTCGGCGTACCGCCGGAAGACCTGGTGCGCGTCGAGCATCACGACCACGTCGTCGACGCCCTCCGGGAAGCCCTCGGCCAGCCGCCGCCCGGTGGTGATCTGCACCGGCCGGGCGACCCGGTTCAGCCCCGTGCGATGCCGGGCGACCAGCGCGGAGACACTGCTGACGCCGGGCACCACGTCGTACGTGAACGCCACCGCGCCCCGCTCCAGCACCTCCTCCAGGATGCCCAGCGTGCTGTCGTACAACGCCGGGTCCCCCCAGACCAGGAAGGCGCCCGTGCCGTCCTCGTCCAGCTCCTCGGCGATCAGCCGCTCGTAGATCCCGGCGCGGGCACTGCGCCAGTCCCCGACGGCCGGGGAGTAGGCCGGCCCGCCCGCCGTCCGGTCCCGCTCCGGGTCACGGGCCTCCACCACCCGGTACGACCCCTCGGGCAGATGCGCGTCCAGCATGTCCCGGCGGAGCTGGGTGAGATCGCTCTTCACCTCGCCCTTGTCGAGCAGGAAGAACACATCCGTGCTCCGCAGCGCCTTGACCGCCTGGAGGGTCAGCTGGTCGGGGTCGCCCGCGCCGATACCGATGACATGAATCTTTCGCACGCCCCGAGTCTGCCGCATCCCGCTGACCATCCGTCCACCGCCTCCGCACAGCCTGCGACGACGGCCTGCCCGGCGCTGCTGCGGGCGTCGGCGGTCACGGTCCCAGGCGCGGTGCCTCGGTCTCGGCGTCGACCGGTGCCGAGCCGTCCTCCACCCGTCCCGCCAGCTCCCGGGCCCAGCGGGCGAGGCCCGGCAGGTCCAGTCCGTACGGGCGGTCCTCGCCGCGTTCGGCCGCCCACTCCTCGACCGCGCCGGCGCCCCGCCGCAGCAGCCGCGCCCCGCCGACGGCGTTCCCGCGGGCCGCGTGGGTGAGGCCCACCGCCAGCTGGGCCAGCCCCCGCCACAGCGCGCGCTCCTCCGGCGGCCCCGACTTCCAGGCGTCCTCGAACACCTCGTGCGCGTGGAACGGCCGCCCCGAGGCCAGCAGCGCCCGTGCCTCGGCGACCGTGTCCTGCGGCGTGCGCAGGACCCCCTCCGGCTGCCGCGGGACGCCCTCGGCGCCGTACGGCAGCGGGCGTCCCAGCCCGTCCCGGGGCCGCGCGTTCCGCGCCCGCCCGGCCACGTCCCGGTCCCTGGCATCCGATGCGCCCGCGTTCGTCATACCGCCGATTGTCCCCCGCACCGCCGGGCCTCCTTCGGCGCACCCCCGGGCGTGGGGTAAAGTGCTGTCCGCACGATCACGCGGGGCACCGCGCGTGAGTGCGGCGGGACGTGGCGCAGCTTGGTAGCGCACTTGACTGGGGGTCAAGGGGTCGCAGGTTCAAATCCTGTCGTCCCGACTTATGGAAGTCGCAGGTCAGGGCCGGTTTCGGAGGCATCCGAAACCGGCCCTGACGTGTGTGTGGAGACCGGTCGGGGAGCCCGGCCGGCGTCCTGGGTGTCCGGGGAGGTCCAACCCCGGGTGGCATCGACCGCGTGGCGGGGTACCCGGCCGGGCGGCGCGTGAGGGACGACGACGCCTGGAGGCGTCCCCGATCCGTGCCGCACACGGCCCCGGCGGCCCGCGAGCCGCCCCGAGCCCCTCCCCCCCCCACGCAACGTAAGGACTTCCCCCATGCACGGAGCAGTGATCCACGCCCCCGGAGACGTGCGCTTCGAGACCCTGGACGACCTGGAGATCCTGGAGCCGACGGACGCGATCATCCGTACGGCCGTCACCTGTGTGTGCGGCTCCGACCTGTGGCCCTGGCGCGGCCTGGACGCGACCGACGAGGCGCATCCCATGGGGCACGAGTACGTCGGCTTCGTCGAGGCGGTCGGCAGCGAGGTCGCCTCGGTCGAGCCCGGCCAGTTCGTCGTGGGCTCGTTCGCGACCTCGGACAACACCTGCGCCAACTGTCGCAACGGGTGGCAGTCCAACTGCCTGAACCGTGAGTTCATGAGCACCTGCCAGGCCGACTACGTCCGCATACCCAACGCCCAGGGCACCCTGGTCGCCACGGACGGGGTGCCGGACGAGGAGTTCTGGCCGGGCCTGCTGGCCGTCTCCGACGTGATGGGCACCGGCTGGTACGCCGCCGAGGCCGCAGAGGTGGAGCCCGGCTCCACGGCCGTGGTCGTCGGTGACGGCGCGGTCGGGCTGTGCGCCGTGATCGCCGCCAAGGAGATGGGCGCCGAGCGGATCGTCGTCATGAGCCGGCACGAGCCCCGGCAGAAGCTGGCCCGGGAGTTCGGCGCCACCGACATCGTCACCGAGCGCGGTGAGGACGGCGTCGCCCGGATCAAGGAGATGACCGACGGCATCGGCGCGGACTCGATCCTGGAGTGCGTCGGCACCGCCCAGGCCATGCAGCAGGCCCTGCACTCGGCACGGCCCGGCGGCAACGTCGGTTTCGTCGGCCTCCCGCACGAGGTGGCCATCGACGGCCAGGAGCTGTTCTTCACCCACGTCGGCCTGCGCGGCGGTCCCGCCCCCGTGCGGCGCTACCTGCCCGACCTGATCGACCGCGTCCTGTCGGGCCGGATCGACCCGGGCAGGGTCTTCGACCTCACCCTGCCCCTGGAGCAGGTCGCCGAGGGCTACCGGGCCATGGACGAGCGCCGCGCCGTCAAGGCCCTCCTCACGCCCTGACCCGCGCCGTGGACAGGTCGGCGCCGAGGAGGACGGCGCCGACCAGGGGTGCGCCGCCGCCTCGGCGGGGGGTACGCCGCCGCACCGGGCCGGCGGACCGGTTCACTGCTCTTCCTCCTGCCTCGGGTGCACGAGGCGGGGCGCGATTGCGTGGGCCGGGGGACCGGCGACGTCGTCGGTCTCGGGAAGGGGGAACAGGAGTTCTTCGAGCGCCGGTGTGATGAAGAGGAACGCGATCATCAGGACGGGCACGAGCAGGGCAATCAGGATCACAGCACCTCCCGGAGGTCGGTCTGTGGCACCTGGTTGGGCCGCTCCCAGCATGCGCCCGAACGGCGTAACGCGCATGTCGTCCCGCCGCGCGCCCGCGACGTGCGGGTTCTCGCCGGACACGGGGGCATGCCCGCGCGGACGACCTGCCCCCGCGGACATGGGTCAGGGGCGGCTCCGGTGGTGTCCGGAGCCGCCCCTCACCACTTCGCGCCCGGGGTCAGGGGGCCACGGCGCGGCCCGTCTGCGGGGAGATGCGGCCGGCGCACAGGCCCTTGCCCGCCAGCGTCTGCGCGATGCGCGGGATGGCCGCCAGGGTGTTGGCCGGCCACTCGTGCATGAGGATGATCTGGCCGTTGGTCAGCCGGGACACCGCCTGCACGATCGCGTCGGTGCTCGCGCCGTTCCAGTCCTGCGAGTCGACATCCCAGATGATCTGCCTCAGGCCGTACTTGGCCTCCACCGCCTGGACGGTGGCGTTGGTCTCGCCGTACGGCGGGCGGAACAGTTGCGGCGTCCCGCCGCCGGCCGCGGCGATGGCCTGCTGGGTACGGGAGATCTCGGAGTCGATCTGCGCCTGGCTCTGCTGGGTGAGGTGGGGATGGGTGTAGCTGTGGTTGCCGATCCACATCCCGGCGTTGGCCTCGGCCCGGACCTGGGCCGGGTAGGCGGCGGCGAACTGGCCCTCGTTGAACATCGTGGCGCGCAGGCCGTTCTGCCGCAGGGCGTTGAGCAGGGCCGGGGTGTGGTCGTTGGACGGGCCGTCGTCGAAGGTGAGCCCGACGTACCCGGAGCAGGCGGCGGCGTGCGCCGGGGCGGCGTCGGTGACGGCGGTGACCGTGCCGGCCACGGCGGTCGCCGCGAGGGCCAGTCCGGTCAGCAGGGAGCGGGGTGCGGCACGCATGCGGGTGCGTCCTCCTCGGGTGGGCGGCGTGACCGCCGTGGGGGATGGGACGGGACGGGGAGGGTCAGCCGCTCACCGTGAGGTTGGAGGAGCCGCTGCTCTGGTAGCCCTCGGTGGCGAGGATCATGTAGTAGCTGAAGCTGCCCAGTTGCATGCCGTAGCGGGCCCAGGCGTCGAAGTGGTTGCCGGTGGTGATGGTGCCGCCGGTCCGCTTGGACTGCCGGACGCTCCAGTACTGGTTGAAGGTCTTGGTGCCTTCCACGGAGGGGGCGTTGTACCGCGTCGTCTGGTAGACGTCGTACGTGCCGCCGTCGCTGGTGACCGTGCCCTTGTACGTTCCGGTGGGCCGGTAGTTGCCCCAGTTGTCGACGATGTAGTACTCGACGAGCGGGTTCGAGGTCCACCCGTACAGCGCCAGGTAGCCGTTGCCGGACGGGTAGAAGCTGCCCGAGTACTGCACGTTCCTGCGTCCGCCGTTGCTCCAGCCCTTGCCGGCGACGAAGTTCCCGCAGTTCGTCCACGAGGTGCTGTAGTTGCCGCCGGAGTTCAGGGTCATCGAGACCGAACCGCCGCCGTCGGTCCAGAAGGAGTAGTAGAACCCGTTGTTGGTGCCGGTCTGGTTGGTGGTGATGACCGTGGCGGCCTGAGCGGTGTCGGGCAGCAGCAGCCCGGACGCGGTGGTGGCCAGCGCGAGCGCGCCGGCACGGTTGATGAAGCCCCTGCGGCTCATCGGGCGGGTGAGGGCGTGCTCCATGTCCATCGTGCCTCCTGGATGAGGTGGGTTGTCATGTTCGCGCCATACGCCATGGCCGGGCCGTTCCCGTGGGAGGGAGGGCTCGATTGCTGGAGAGTATGGGGCGGGTTCGAAAGGGCGGTCAATGCGTCTGTTTCCGAAACTTCATCGAAACTTGACGGTGAACTCCGGCGTGTAGAGCCGCAACTTTCGAAGCCGCTGGAAGGGGTGGCCGAAAAGACTGTCGACACGATGGTTGACGCGGAATTGGCGCCTGCTTAGCGTGACGCAACGCTCGTCAGGCAATACGAAACTTTCGATTCCTCACAGGAGTGCCCGTGAACCTGCCCCGCTCCCTCGCGGCCGTCGCCTCGGTCTGCTGCCTGACCCTGCTCCCCCTCGTCGCCGCGAGCCCCGCGAGCGCCTTCGGCGGCACCGGCGTACCGGACCGTCCGCTGCGGCAGCTCGCCGCCGACGACCACCTGCGGGTAGGCACCGCCGTCGACATGTCCGCGCTCGCCGACGACGCCGCCTACCGTCGGCTCGCGGGCTCCGAGTTCTCCACCGTCACCCCGGAGAACGTGATGAAGTGGGAGGCGATCGAGCCCCGCCAGGGGGAGTACGACTACGCGCCCGCCGACCGCCTGGTCGACTTCGCGCGCAAGCACGGCCAGAAGGTGCGCGGCCATGTCCTGGTCTGGCACAGCCAGTTGCCGTCCTGGCTCACCTCCGGCGACTTCGGCGCCGACCAGCTGCGCGAGATCCTGCACCGTCACATCACCGACACCGTCCGGCACTTCAAGGGCAGGGTCTGGCAGTGGGACGTGGTGAACGAGGCGTTCAACGAGGACGGCACCCTGCGCGACAGCATCTGGCTGCGCGAGCTCGGTCCCGGCTACATCGCCGACGCCTTCCGCTGGGCCCACGAGGCCGACCCGCACGCCCTGCTGTTCTACAACGACTACAACACCGAGTGGACGGGCCCGAAGAGCGACGCCGTCTACGAACTGGCCGGCCGCCTGCGCGCGCAGGGCGTTCCCATCGACGGAGTCGGCTTCCAGGGGCACCTCGGCATCCAATACGGCCTGCCCTCCGGGATGGCGGCCAACTTCGCCCGCTTCGACAAGCTCGGACTGGCCACCGCCGTCACGGAGGCGGACGTGCGCATGCCACTGCCGGCCGACGCGGACAAGCTCGCCACGCAGGCCGAGGGCTACCGGCTCCTGCTCGACGCCTGCCTGCGCACCCGCCACTGCATCTCGTTCACCGTCTGGGGTTTCACCGACACGTACTCCTGGGTCCCCGGCACGTTCCCCGGCGAGGGCGCCGCGAACCTGTACGACGAGGACTACCGCCCGAAGCCGGCGTACCGCACGCTCCAGTCCGCACTGGCGGGCCGGGCACGGGCCGGGGGTGCCGAGTAGCACGTGCGTCGGTGCCGTACGGACCGGCCGGCCCTTGGTGGCCGGCCGGTCCGTACGGCTGCGGCCCGATACGGCGGACGACGTACCCCCGCCTAGACGAGTAAGTCCTAAGGGGCCGGGTGCATGAAGCGAGGGTCTCGTTGGTCCGTTTGTGACGACAGACCTCGAAACCCTCGCGACTGCACTGTACGTGAAGATCGATGACTCTCTGGTGGGATCACGCCGATGGGGACGCCCGCCGAGCCTGACCGATGCCGAGCTGTTGACGCTGGCGGTGATGCAGGCCCTGCTCGGCTTCGTCTCCGAGGCCCGCTGGCTGCGCTTCGCCCGCGCCCATCTGGCGGCCGAGTTTCCCTACCTGCCCGGGCAGTCCGGCTACAACAAACGCCTGCGGGCCGCGAACACGCTGATCAGCAAGTTCATCCGCACCCTCGCCCGTGACACCGACCTGTGGCACGACGACGTGTGGACCGTGGACTCCACCCCTGTCGAGTGCGCCCGCTCACGGCCCACCGTCAAGCGCTCCGACCTGGCCGGCTGGGCCGGATACGGCTACTGCCCCTCCCACTCCCGGTTCTTCTGGGGCCTGCGCCTGCACCTTGTATGCACCCCCGGCGGTCTGCCGATCACCTGGGCCCTGGCCAACCCCAAGACCGACGAACGCGAGGTACTGGCCGACATGCTCACGGGTGACCAGGACCTGCTGGCCACACATCCGGGGCAGACGATCGTCGGCGACAAGGGCTACGTGTCCAAGCACCTCGACGCGTTCATGGCCGAGCACGGCCTGACCCTGCTGCGGCCAACCTACCGCACCCTCACCGCCCGGCCCGGCGAGCACCTGCTCAAGCCCATCCGTCAGCTCATCGAGTCGGTCAACGACACCCTCAAGGGTCAACTCGACCTCGAACGCCACGGAGCGAGGACCCCGGCCGGGGGCCTCGCCCGCGTCGGACAAAGGATCCTGGCGATGACGGCCGCCATCTGGCACAACCGCAACACGGGCCAAGCCATCACTCGATCACTGACCGCCTACGACCACTGACCCGGCCTTCGGACTTACTCGTCTAGGTCCGCGGCGTGCCGGGCCGTCCGGGCGCCGGCAGGGGCATGCGCGCGCACGCGTGGGCGAACGACACGAGCGGCCGTCCATCGGTTCCGCCCACGGGCGGCCCCGCCTGCCACCGGCGGCTCCGTCACCTTCCCGTGCCCCTCAACGCCCCGCGGGGGGTGCCGTGCTCTGGCGTACCACCAAATGGGTGGCCAGTTCGATGCGCAGGGCCGCCTTCTTGGTGTCCTTCGGCCGCAGCAGCATCCGGGCCGCCTCCTCGGCCATGCGCTGGAGGGGCTGTTGCACGGTGGTCAGCGGGGGGCTCGACCAGCGGGCCGGTGGGACGTCGTCGTAGCCGACCACCGACAGGTCCCCGGGGACGCTCAGGCCGAGGACCCGGGCCGCCTCCAGGACGCCCAGCGCCTGGAGGTCGCTCCCGGCGAAGATCGCCGTGGGGCGGTCGGGCCGCCGCAGCAGGTCCATGGCGTGTTCGAAGCCGCCCTGGACGTGGAAGTCGCCGAACCGCACCAGCCCGGGGTCCGGTTCGTGACCGGCCATCGCCATCGCGGAGCGGTACCCGTCCAGCCGGGCCAGTGAGCACATCAGGTCCTCGGGGCCGGTGATGATGGCGACGCGTTGGTGTCCCTGGTCGGTGAGGTGGCGGGTGGCGGCCACTCCTCCGGCCCAGTTGGCCGAACCGACGGACGGGACGTCGGGGTCGGGATCGCCCGCCGGGTCCACGATGACGAACGGGATGGCCCGGGACCGCAGTTGCCGCTTCACGTCCTCCGGCACGGTGGAGAAGACCAGCAGCACCCCGAGGGGCCGACGCCGCAGTACGCCCCCGATCCACTCGGGCCCGGGAGCCTGCCGGGTGCCGCTCTCGGTGAGCGCGACGGTCGCGTCGTTCTGCTTGGCGACGTTCTCCACACCGCGGATGAGCTCCATCGCCCAGACGCTCTCCAGCTCGTGGAAGACGATCTCGATCAGTGGGGCCTGCGGCTGTCCGGGGGTGCGCCGACGGTAGCCGTGGGCGTCCAGCAGCCGTTCGACCTTGGCGCGGGTCGCGGGGGACACATCCGAACGACCGTTGAGGACCTTCGAAACTGTCGGCAGCGAGACGCCGGCCTCTCGTGCCACGGCTGCCAAGGTGACTCTGCGACCGACCTGGGCTTCTTCGCGCATGGCCGCAGCATAGGCCACTCCGCCGGATAACGGTTTGGCCGCGTAGGTGCACGACCGTTGACCATTTCTTCCCTCCGCTCCTACTGTCCAGCGCATGACTTTCGGGTCCAGAGCCGAAACTTTCGGAAGGCGGATGATCATGCGTACACGGATGCCCCGGGTGCTCGCCTGCGGCGCGACGCTCGCGCTCGCGGCGAGTCTCGCCGCTTGCGGGAACGGCAGTGGCGGGGGTTCCTCGAACGACGGCAAGATCCATGTGCTGGTGTACGGGGACGCCAGCAACAAGGTCGAGAAGCAGATCGTTGATACCTTCAACAAGACGTCGAAGGTCAAGGCCGTCCTGGACACCATCCCCGGCGCCGACTACCAGCAGAAGCTGCAGACGATCATCAACACGCCCCAGGCGCCCGACATCTTCTTCAACTGGGGCGGCGGCAGCATCCAGCCGTTCGTCAAGGCCGGGCTGCTGATGCCGCTGGACGACTTCGTCAAGAAGGACCCGAACCTCGACGACAAGTTCCTGCCCAGCGTCTACAACAGCGCGGTCGTCGACGGAAAGCCGTACGGCATCCCCATGCGCGGAACGCAGCCGGTGCTGCTGTTCAGCAACAAGAACGTGCTCGACAAGGCGGGCGTGAAGCAGCCCCAGACCTGGGACCAGTTGCTCGACGCCGTCAAGAAGCTCAAGTCCTCGGGCGTCACCCCCATCGCCCTCGGCGGCGGCGACCAGTGGCCGACGCTGATGTGGTTCGAGTACGTCTACGACCGTGTGGCCGGCCCGGAGCTGTTCCAGAAGGCCCTGAGCGGCGACAAGGACGCCTGGGCGAGCGCGGACAGCAAGAAGGCGCTCGGCATGCTCAAGGAGCTGGTCGACACCGGCGCCTTCGGCAAGAACTACGACTCGGTGAAGTACACCAACGGCGCCTCGCCCGCGCTGGTGGCCCAGGGCAAGGCCGGCTTCGAGCTGATGGGGTCCTGGTACTACGCGCAGCAGCAGCAGGACGCGAAGGACTTCGCCGTCAAGGGGCTCGGCTACAGCACGTTCCCGACGGTCCCCGGCGGCAAGGGCGACCCGACCGACGTCGTCGGCAACACCAACAACTTCTACTCGGTGCTGAAGAAGACCAAGCACCCCGAGGCGGTCGCCGAGTTCCTGAAGCTGATGTACTCCGACGAGTTCGTCAAGGCCCAGATGGCCATCGGCAACCTCCCCACCACCACCAACACCCAGAAGTTCCTGGACACCTCGGCCAGCCCCGAGTACTCCCGCTTCCAGTACGACCTCGTCGCCAAGGCCAAGTCCTTCCAGCTCTCCTGGGACCAGGCCTTCCCGCCGTCGGCCATGACGCCGATCCACCAGGCCGTCCAGCAGTTCTTCAACGGACAGCTCGACACGGACGGCTTCATCAAGGCCATGCAGGCCCTCCCGACCGAATGAACCGCTCATGACCACACAGCTCACGAGCGCTCCGCCCTCCGCCGTGCCTTCCCGGAAGGCCCGGCGGCGGCCGGAGGACTCCTACACCGCACGCGGCACGCGCCCCGGCTTCGGCTGGGCGCTGCCCGCCACCCTGTTCTTCGCCCTCTTCGCCCTCGTACCGCTGATCATGGTCGCGGTGCTGTCCTTCATGAGCTGGAACGGCCTGGGGTCACCGCAGTTCGTCGGGACGGACAACTGGGAGCGCATCCTCGACGACCCCGTCATGATCAAGAGCATCTGGCTCACCCTGCTGCTCACCGCCCTGGGCGTGGCCATCCAGACCCCGCTGAGCATCGTGCTCGGCGTCTGGGCCGCCGGACACCAGCGCAACCGCGCCGTCCTCTCGGCGATCTACTTCATCCCGCTGCTGCTGTCCTCCACCGCGGTGTCGGTGCTCTGGCGGGCGCTGCTCGACCCCAACTTCGGCATCCCCGCGCGCATGACCTGGCTCTTCGGGGACGGCAACCTGTTCGGTGAGCAGGCCTCGGCCATCGGGGTGCTGGCCTTCGTCAGCACCTGGCAGTTCACGCCGTTCCACACGCTGATCTACCAGGGCGCCGCCCGGGCGATCCCGCCGGTGCTGTACCAGGCGGCGGAGATCGACGGCGCGGGACGCTACCGCCAGTTCTTCCACATCACCCTGCCGCAGCTGCGCAACTCGATCGTCACCTCGATGATCCTGATGATCGTCGGCGGGCTCACCACGTTCGAGACCGTGCTCATCCTGACCCAGGGCGGACCGGGCACCGACACCACGATCAGCGCCTACTACATGTACCAAAAGGCATTCAAGGGCTTCGACTTCGGCGCCGGCTCGGCCATCGCCCTGTGCCTGGTCGTCGCCGCCACGGTGATCTCGCTGATCGTCGTCCGCGTCTCCGGCTACGACAAGATGCGCAGCGACATGGAAGGGGTGTCATGAGGCGCCGCCCCAACTACCTGGCCGGAACGGGCTCGATCGTCTGGCTCGTCCTGGTGGGTCTGCCGCTGTACGTGATGCTCGCGGCGACCCTGCGCACCCGGCAGGACTACGCGGAGAAGGGCCCGCTGTCCTTCCCCGGCGACTTCACCCTCGACAACTACACCGGGGCGTTCGACTCGGGCTTCGGGCGGTACTTCCTCAACACCATCATCGTCACCGTCTGCGTCGTCGCCGTGGTGCTGCTGCTCGTACCGCCCCTGGCCTACGCGATCGTACGCAGCCGCAGCCGTGTCACCTCGCAGATCTTCCGGCTGTTCCTGCTGGGCCTCGCCATCCCCGCCCAGGCCGTGATCGTGCCGATGTTCTACCTGATCAGCGAGGCGGGCCTGTACGACAACCTCCTCGGGGTCATCCTGCCCACGGCCGCGTTCTGCCTGCCGATGTCCGCGCTGATCCTCAGCGGCTCCATGCGCGACATCTCCCCGGAGCTGTTCGAGGCCATGACGGTGGACGGAGCGACCCCGCGGCGGATGTTCTTCCAGCTCGTCGTGCCGCTCTCGCGCGGCGGCCTGTCCACGATCGTGGTGTTCTCCGCGCTCCAGGCCTGGAACGGCTTCCTGTTCCCGCTCGTCCTGACCCAGTCCGACTCGACCAAGGTCATCACCCTGGGTCTGTACAACTTCCAGACCGAACACGGGATCGACATCCCCGGCCTGCTGGGAGCCGTGACGCTGTCCATGGTGCCCGTCCTGCTCGTCTACCTGTTCGCCCGCCGCGCCCTCGTCCAGGGCCTGATGGGCATGGGAGGAAAGTGACCGCCAACGTGGCCGTAGAGACCACCCCCGAGATCCCCCTCTGGAACGACCCGACCCAGGACATCGGCACCCGTGTGTCCGCGCTGATCGACGCGATGACCGTCGAGGAGAAGATCGCCCAGCTGTACGGCGTGTGGGTCGGCGCGTCCGACGAGGGCGGCGAAGTCGCCCCGCACCAGCACGACATGGAGGAGGCCGTCGACCTCGACGCGCTCCTGCCGGCCGGGCTCGGCCAGCTGACCCGCCCCTTCGGCACGGCGCCCGTCGACCCCGCGCTCGGCGCGCTGTCCCTGCTGCGCACCCAGACCCGGATCGCCGCCGCGAACCGCTTCGGCATCCCCGCCCTGGCCCACGAGGAGTGCCTGGCCGGATTCGCCACCTGGGGCGCCACCGCCTACCCCGTCCCGCTGTCCTGGGGCGCCACCTTCGACCCCGCCCTCATCCGCCGGATGGCCGCCGCCATCGGCCGCGACATGCGGTCCGTCGGCGTCCACCAGGGCCTCGCGCCCGTCCTGGACGTGGTGCGGGACGCCCGCTGGGGCCGTGTCGAGGAGACCATCGGGGAGGACCCCTACCTCGTCGGCAGCATCGGCACCGCCTACGTCCAGGGCCTCCAGTCCGCCGGTGTCGTCGCCACCCTGAAGCACTTCGCCGGCTACTCCGCCTCCCGCGCCGGGCGCAACCTCGCCCCCGTCGGCATGGGTCCGCGCGAGCGGGCGGACGTCCTGCTGCCCCCCTTCGAGATGGCGGTGCGCGAGGGCGCGGCCGACTCCGTCATGCACGCCTACACCGACACCGACGGCATGCCCTCGGCGGCCGACGAGGACCTGCTCACCGGGCTGCTCCGGGACACCTGGGGCTTCGAGGGCACGGTCGTCGCCGACTACTTCGGCATCGCCTTCCTCCGCATCCTGCACGGCGTCGCCGGCGACTGGGCGGACGCGGCGGGCACGGCCCTGCGCGCGGGCGTCGACGTGGAACTGCCCACCGTGAAGACGTTCGGCGCGCCCCTCGCCGAGGCCGTCGCCGACGGCCGGGTACCGGAGGCGCTGATCGACCGCGCGCTGCGCCGGGTGCTCCTCCAGAAGGCCCGGCTCGGCCTGCTCGACGCCAACTGGAACCCGGTCCCGGCCGCCCTCGGGGGAGCGGACCTGGACGACCCCGACGCCCTGCGCGGCACCGTCGACCTGGACTCCGCCGAGAACCGGGAGCTGGCCCGCACGGTCGCCGAGGAAGCGGTCGTCCTGCTGCGCAACGACGGCACCCTGCCCCTCGGCCGGCCGCGCCGCATCGCCCTGATCGGCCCCAACACGGCCGAGCCCACGGCCGTACTGGGCTGCTACTCCTTCCCCCAGCACGTCGGCGTGCACCACCCCGAGACCCCGCCCGGCATCGACCTGCCGACCCTGGAGGACGCCCTCCGGCGCGAGTTCCCCGACGCGGAGTTCACCGTCGTACGCGGCACCGGCGTGGACGACGGTGACCTCCTCGGCATCGCCGAGGCCGTCGACACCGCGCGCCGGGCCGACGTCGTCGTCGCGGCGCTCGGCGACCGCGCGGGCCTCTTCGGCCGGGGCACCAGCGGCGAGGGCTGCGACGTCGAGTCCCTGGCCCTGCCCGGCGCCCAACAGCACCTGCTCGACGCGCTGCTCGACACCGGCACACCCGTGGTGACGGTCCTGCTGGCCGGCCGGCCCTACGCCCTCGGCCGCGCCGTGGACGAGGCAGCCGCCATCGTGCAGTCCTTCTTCCCCGGGGTGGAGGGCACCACGGCCATCGCCGGCGTGCTCAGCGGCCGGACCAACCCCTCCGGACGGCTGCCCGTCAGCGTGCCGCGCGGTACCGGCAGCCAGCCCGCCGGCTACCTCGGCGCCCGGCTCGCCCAGGCCAGCGACGTGTCCAACATCGACCCCACGGCGGCCTTCGCGTTCGGACACGGCCTGTCGTACACGTCCTTCGAGTGGGGCGGGCTGACGGTCGACCGGCCGGAGGCGGACACGAGCGGCGCGTTCTCCCTCGCCCTGACCGTGCGCAACACGGGGGAGCGGGAGGGCACCGAAGTCGTCCAGCTCTACCTGCACGACCCGGTCGCCTCCGTCGTCCAGCCGGTGCAGCGCCTCGTCGGCTACGCGCGGGTCCCGCTCGCCCCGGGCGAGGCCCGCAGGCTGCGGGTCACCGTGCCGGCCGACCTGGCCTCCTTCACCGGCCGCGACGGGCGCCGGGTGGTCGAACCGGGCGAACTGGAGCTGCGGCTGGCGGCGTCCAGCAGCGACGCCCGGCTGACCGCGACGGTCACCCTGACCGGCCCCGCACGCCACGTGGACCACACCCGCCGGTTCCACGCGCGCTTCGAGCAGGAGCCCGCGCACCCTGCCGTGTGACCCGTCACCGCGCCGTGGCCCGCTCCCCGCACGCCCGGGGACCGGGCCACGGCGCGGTCAGCCCCGCTCCACGGTGAGGGTCACCAGAGCGCCCGGGGCGGCCGTCACCCGGGCCCGGCCGGCCGTCCGGCGTACGACGCTCGCGCCGCCGTCGGCCGTGATCCGCCAGGCGCCCGGCGGCAGGGACAGCTCCGTCACCCGGGAGCCGTGCGGCGCCGCGCGGTAGACCAGCCGGTACACGCCCGTCCCGGCGTCGTACGCGGCGGAGCGGACCGTGCCCGCCACGGCCTGCGCGTACGGTTCGGCGGTCAGCTCCTTGTGGGCGCGGAAGGCACCGGTGCCGTCCAGCGCGCAGTACCCGCCGCCGTAGCACCACACATAGCCCGCCCAGCCGGACGTGTAGCGGCCCAGGGAGGCCATCGCGTCCCGGTAGAAGCGGTCCATGTGCGGCAGCGAGCTGTCCGGCGGACCCCACTCGCCGACCACCACCGGGACCCGGTACCGCTTCGGGTACGCGGTGACGGCCCGCTCGTACGCCTCGATCCAGCCGGCCCCGGGGTCGTAGTCGGCGCCCGCCTCCATGGCCGCGTCGTAGAAGTGCGGCGCGTACACCACCCGGGGATCGTGGACGCGGCCGAGTCCGGTCGGTACGCCCTCGCCCACGACCGGGGTCGGCTCCACGAACAGCCAGGCGTCCCGGTCGGCCGAACGGACGGCGTCGGTGAGGCGGTCGTACATCGGCGTGAGCTGCTCGCGTTCGATGCGGCGCGCGGCCGTCGGCAGGTCCTCCCCGGGCTTCGGCTCGCCCATCGGCTCGTTGATCAGGTCGTAGCCGAGCACGGCCGGATGGCGGGCGAAGCGGGCGGCGAGGGTGCGCCACATCCCGGCCTGGGCGCGCCGGAGGTCCTCGTCCTCGTAGAGATGGGTGAACGCGCGCTGCACGGCGGGTTCGAAGTACTCGGCGAACCAGTCGTCGGGGTGCGCGGTGAACGGCAGCCCGTCGGTCCGGGTCGCCCACTCGGGTATGCCGCGATGGCCGAAGGCGGGTCCGAACACGTCCTGGTGGGCGTCGATGACGACCTTCACGTCATGGCGGTGGGCCCAGTCCAGGACGCGCTCGATCTTGTGCAGGTAACGCCGGCTGTACCGCCCGGGCGCGGGCTCCAGGTCGTCCCAGAAGACCAGCAGCCGGGCGAAGTCGAAGCCCCGGGCCCGCAGGTCGCGCAGATGGCGCTCGGTCACGGCGGTCAAGGCGTCCTCGCCCCGGTGCGCCTTGTCCTCGATGTTCCAGCCGTGCAGGGTGAGCACCCGTCCGCTGTGGTCGGTGAGCCGCGGGATGTCCGGCCCGGTCTCCTCGGCGCGGGCGGTGGCGGGGGTGAGGAGGGCGGCGAGGACCGCGCCCGCCGTCAGCATCGCTCGCAGCACGGGAGACCTCCGGGAAGCCGGCGCCGAGTTCCTTGACTTCGTGTGCACTTCAAGCTGAACACTTCCGTGCTACCAGCCACGCACGGGGAGGACCAGCATGAAGTACCGCACCATCGGCACCGATCCGGCCACCCGCCGGGAGGTGAGCGTGCTCGCGCTCGGCGCGATGCTGTTCGGGTCGCGCACCGACGAGAAGACCTCCTTCGCCGTCCTCGACCGCTATGTCGAGGCGGGCGGGACCTTCATCGACACCTCCGACAACTACGCCTTCTGGGAGGACGGCGGCCAGGGCGGTCAGAGCGAGGAACTGCTCGGGCGGTGGCGGCGCAGCCGGGGCGCCGGCGACGAGATCGTCATCGCCACCAAGCTCGGCGCCCGGCCCCTCGCCCCCGGCACCAGCTACACCGACAACGCCGAGGGCCTGTCCGCCAAGGTCATCCGGGAGTCGGCCGAACGCAGCCGGGAACTGCTCGGCGTGGACCGGCTGGACCTGCTCTACGCGCACATAGAGGACCCCGCCGTCCCGCTCGCGGAGACCGTCGAGGGCTTCGCCGCGCTCGTCGCCGAGGGCACCGTCGGTCTGCTCGGCGTCAGCAACCACGCCGTGTGGCGGGTGGAACGGGCCCGCGCCCTCGCGGCGGCGGCGGGACTGCCGGGGTACGAGGTGCTCCAGTACCAGCACAGCTACCTCCGCCCGCGCACGGACGTGCCGAGCGAGCTGTTCCCGGACGGCGGCCTCGGCGGCGCGGACGCCCAGCTGCTGAACTACCTGCGGGCGGAGCCGGGGCTGACCCTGGTCGCCTACTCACCGCTGCTCACCGGCGCCTACACCCGCGCCGACAAGCCGCTGCCGCCGGACTACGACCACCCCGGCACCCCGGCCCGGCTCGCGGTGCTGCGCGAGGTGGCCCGGGAGACCGGGGCGACCGTCAACCAGGTCGTGCTCGCCTGGCAGCTGGGCGGTGAGCTGCCCGTGATCCCGCTCGTCGGCGCCTCCTCGGTGGCCCAGCTCGACGAGAGCCTCGCCGCCGTCGACCTGGAACTCACCGGGGAACAGCGCGCCCGGCTGGACGCGGCTCACTGAGCCGCGCCGCCTACTGATCGCGTGGTTCGCGGACGACGGCCACGTCGCCGGGGGCGACGGTGACCGCGCCGGTCGTCTCCTTGCCGGTCAGCAGCTCGAACGAGCCGTCGCGCACCGGGACTTCGGCACCCCGGCCGGTGTGGTCGATGACGAACAGGTAGTCCGCCCGCGGACCGCGCCGGCGGACCACCTCCACCCCGGGCGGGGCGGTCCGCACCGGCGCCACACCCGCCTCCTCGCGGACGCGGTCCAGCAGCGCGGCCAGCGTGGCCGGGTCGGGCAGGGTGGCCAGGTACCAGGCGGACCCGGTGCCGTGCGCGAGCCGGGTCACCGCCGGGACCCCCGCCAGGGGTCCGTCGGCGTACGAGGCGACCGCCTCGGCACCCGCGAGCCGCAGCCGCTCCGACCACAGGGAGCCCGTCGCCCCGTCCGGTACGGCACCGGTCAGCGCGACCGGCTCGCCGGGCAGCAGCGGGAACGGCTCGTCGGAGCGCACGCCCAGCACCTCCCGGAACGCTCCGGGGTAACCGCCCAGCCGGGCATGGCAGTTCTCGTCCACCGCCCCGCTGTGGAAGCCGACCGCCAGGGTCCCGCCGCCCGCGGCGTACGACGTGAGGTTGGCCGCGCCCGCCTCGTCGACCAGGTACAGGCTCGGGGCCAGCACCAGCCGGTAGCGGGTCAGGTCCGCGCCCGGCCGGACGAAGTCCACGGCCACGCCCGACCGCCACAGCGGCTCGTACCAGGCCCGCACCAGGTCCAGGTAGCGCAGCTCGCCGCTCGGCTGGGAGGGGAGCTCCAAGGCCCAGCGGGCGTCCCAGTCCCAGACGATCGCGGCCTCGGCGGTGCCGGTGCTGCCGCGCACCTCGGCCAGCGCCTTCAGGTCGGCGCCGAGCCGGACCACGTCCCGCCAGATCCGGCTGTCCGTCCCGGCGTGCGGCACCATCGCCGAGTGCCACTGCTCGGCACCGGCCTTGGACTGGCGCCACTGGAAGTAGGCGATGCCGTCCGCGCCGCGCGCCACGTGGGCGAGCGCGTCCCGGCGCAACTGGCCGGGGTTCTTCGCCCGGTTGACGGGCTGCCAGTTCACCGCGCCGGTCGAGTGCTCCATCAGCAGCCACGGGCCGTCCGCGAGCGAGCGCGTCAGATCGCCGCTGAGCGCGATGTCGATCTGCGGCTCGGGGTCCGTGGACCGGAGGTAGTGGTCGTTGGAGACGATGTCCAGCTCGGGCGCCCAGCGCCAGTAGTCCAGGGCGTCGAAGCTGAAGTTGACCATGAAGTTGGTGGTGGCCGGGATCGCGGGGGCCGCCGCCCGCAGCAGGTCCCGTTCCGCCGTGTACAGCGACAGCAGCTCGTCGGAGCAGAACCGCCGCCAGTCCAGCTGGTGCGTCGGGTTGGACACGGCGCCGGTGGCGCGCGGCGGCAGGACCTCCTCCCAGTCGTAGTACCACTGGGACCAGAACGCGGTGCCCCAGGCGTGGTTGAGGGCCGCCAGGTCGTCGCCGTAGCGGTCGCGCAGCCAGCGCCGGAAGGCCGCCGCGCTGGTGTCGCAGTAGCAGGCCGCGTTGTGGCAGCCGTACTCGTTGTGCACGTGCCACATGCGGAGGGCCGGGTGGTCCGCGTACCGGTCGGCGAGCGCGCCCGCGATGCGCAGCGCGGCCCGCCGGTAGGCGGGGCTGGACGGGCAGAACGTCTGGCGGCTGCCGTAGGAGAGGGTACGGCCGTCCCGGTCGGCCGGCAGGGCCTCCGGGTGGGCCCGGAAGAACCAGGCCGGCGGCGCCGCCGTGGGCGTGGCGAGGTCGGCGGCGATGCCGTTCTCGTGCAGCAGGTCCAGGACCTTGTCCAGGCGCGAGAAGTCGTACACGCCCTCGGACGGCTCCAGCAGCGCCCACGAGAAGATGCCGACGCTGACCAGGTTCACCCCGGCCTCGCGCATCAGGCGCATGTCCTCGGCCCACACCTCCTCGGGCCACTGCTCGGGGTTGTAGTCGCCGCCGTAGGCGAGGCCGGGGACGGACAGGGTGCGCTTCACGGGGTTCTCTTTCACGTGCGGGTGCCTCAGCCCTTGTTGGAGCCCAGGGTGAGGCCGCTGACGAACTGGCGCTGGAGCACGAAGTACACGACCAGGGTGGGGATCGCGGTCAGCAGCGCGCCGGCGGCGACCAGGTTGGGGTCGGTGAAGTACTGCCCGGAGAGGTTGTTCAGCGCCGAGGTGATCGGCATGTTCTCGCCGGTGGAGATCAGTACGAGGGCCCAGAAGAAGTCGTTGTAGATCCAGATGGACAGCAGGGTCGCCAGGGCCGCCATCGCCGGCTTGCACAGCGGCAGCGTGATCTGCCAGTACAGCCGCCACACCGAGGCGCCGTCGACCAGCGCGGCCTCGGTCAGCTCGTGCGGCAGCGAGCGCATGTAGTTGCTCAGCACGAAGGCGCAGAAGCCGGACTGGAACGCCACGTGGATCAGGACCAGGCCCAGCGCGGAGTCGTACAGCTTCCCGCTCGCGGTGATGCCCGGCAGGTCGGTGAGCAGGTACAGCCGGTACAGCGGGGTGATGATGACCTGCTGCGGCAGCAGGTTGCCCGCCGTGAAGACCAGCAGCAGCGCCAGGTTGACCCGGAAGTCGAAGCGGCTGACGTAGAAGGCGACCATCGACGACAGGAACAGCGTCAGCAGGACGGCCGGCACCGCGATGATCAGCGTGTTGCCGAAGTAGTGCAGCATGTCCGACTGCTGGAAGGCGTTGGTGAAGTTGTCGAAGTTCAGCGTGTCCGGCCAGGAGACGTAACCCTTGGCGCTGGTCTCGCTGTACGGGCGCAGGGCCGAGAAGACCGCCCAGAGCAGCGGCGCCAGCCAGGCGAGGGCGGTGCCCGCGAGGAAGACATGCAGCAGGATGCGGGCCGGCCGGACGGGGGTACGCCGCTTTCCCAGGGCGCTCACGGTGCTCATGCGCGCCGCTCCTTCCGGAAGGTGGCGATCAGGTACGGGATGATGACGGCGAGGGAGATCACCAGCAGGACGACGGCGATGGCGGAGCCGTATCCGATGCGGCTGGACTCGCCGATGATGTTGTTGGTGACCAGGATCGACAGCAACTCGGTGCCCTGGGCGCCCTTGTTGAAGACGAAGACCAGGTCGAAGGCGCGCAGTGCCTCGATGATGGTGACGACGAGGACGACCGTGTTGGTCGGGCGCAGGGTCGGGAAGATGACGTTCTTGAACGTCTGCCACTCGTTGGCGCCGTCCAGCGCGGACGCCTCCCTGAGCGAGGGGTCGACGCTCTTCAGGCCGGCCAGGTACAGGATCATCATGTAGCCGGCGTGCCGCCAGGACGCGGCGATCAGGACCGCCCACAGGTTGAGGTCGGGGTCGCCGATCCAGTCGATGTAGTGACCGGGCTTGTTGGCGCCGATGATGCTGTTGATCAGGCCGGTGTCCGGGTTGTAGACCAGCTGCCAGACGAAGCCGATGCACGCCATCGAGATGACGACGGGCAGGAAGTACGCGGTCTGGTAGACCCGGCTGAACCGGATCCGCTTGTCGAGCTGGACCGCGAGGAACAGGCCGAACGGCGTCGGGATCAGGATCAGCACGACGAACCAGATGACGTTGTGCTGGACGGCCGGCCAGAACTGCGGGTTGTCGGTGAAGAGTTGTGTGAAGTTGTCCAGGCCGACCCACTTGATCGAGTCGAAGCCGATGCCGTCCCAGGTGGTGAAGGCGAGGAGGATCGAGGCGAGGGCGGTGAACCAGACGAGGATCACGTGCAGGACGGTCGGAACGCCCGCCATGAGGGCGAGCGTGATCCGGTCACGGCGGGTCAGCAGGCGCTGGTGGCCCTGCGAGGCCCGCTTCTTCTCGGGCGCGGCCCCCGGAGCCGGCACGGCCGCCGGCTCCGGGGTCTTCGTCGTCGTGTCAGTGCTCATCGGGCCGCTCACGAGGACGCGAAGATGGTCTTCTTCTGGCGCTCGATGGACGACAGCAGACCGTCCACGCCCTTGGGGTTCTGGAGGAACTTCTGCAGACCCGGCTGCATCACCGTGGCGGTGAAGTCGGGGCGGCTGTCGCGGTCCATGAACTGGGTGAGGCTCTTGGCGCTGCCGATCATCTCGAACGCCTTCTTCTGGAGCGCCGAGTAGGAGGAGGTGTCGGCCTTGCTGGAGGCGGCGACCACGCTCGGGTCGGTCTTCAGGTACAGCTCCTCGGCCGCCGGGGTGCCCAGGTACTCCAGCAGCTTGACGACACCCGCGTGGTTCTTCGGGGACTTGCTCACCATGAAGCCGTCGGTCGGGGCCTCGACGGTGTCCTGGCCGTACGCGGAGTTGATCTCCGGGAAG
This sequence comes from Streptomyces corchorusii, assembly GCF_001514055.1. Taxonomy (NCBI): domain Bacteria; kingdom Bacillati; phylum Actinomycetota; class Actinomycetes; order Kitasatosporales; family Streptomycetaceae; genus Streptomyces; species Streptomyces corchorusii. Next base: position 642,336 of record NZ_KQ948352.1, read on the forward strand.
GCGAAGAAGTCGAGGTCGTCCAGGTCGGCCTTGTTGGTGAACTGCTGGGCCACGAAGGAGCCGAGGAGGTACATGCCGGCCTTCTTCGCCACCAGCGTCTGCGCGGCGTCCTGCCAGGTGCGGCCCATGAAGCCGTCTTGGTGGTAGGGGAGGATCTCGGCCCAGTGGTCGAAGACGTCCTTCACCTTGGCGTCGGTCCAGGACGCCTTGCCGGCCATCAGCTCGACGTGGAAGTCGTAGCCGTTCAGGCGGAAGTTGATCTGGTCGAAGGTGCCCATCGCCGGCCAGGCGTCCTTGTCGCCGAAGGCGATCGGGACCAGGCCGTCCTTCTTCATCTGCTTGCACAGGGCGACCAGGTCGTCCCAGGTGGCGGGGACCTTGTAACCGTGCTGCTGGAAGACGCTCTTGCGGTAGAAGACCGCCCACGGGTAGGTGGTCAGCGGCACGAAGTAGTACTTGCCGTCCGCGCCCTTGCTGAGCTTCTTCATCGCCTCGGGGAAGTTGTCCCCGATCTTCGCCCACACGTCGTCGATCGGGCTGGCGAGGCCCTTGGCCGCGAAGAACTGCATGCGGTACCCGGCGAACCAGTTGAACACGTCGTCCGGCGTGCCCTGGAGGTAGGAGTTGATCTGCTCCTGGAAGGTGTTGTGGTCCTTGGTGTTCACATCGACGCTGAGGCCGGACTGCTTCTTGAAGGCCGCGTAGACGCTCTCGTAGGCCTTCTTGGGCACCGCGTCGGAGGCGTTCGAGCCCAGGGAGACGGCCTTGGGGTCGGATCCGGAACCGCTGCCTCCGCAGGCGGACAGCAGGGGTATGCCGGCACCCGCGAGCAGGGCGGTACCGCCCGCCCCGCGCAGCAGGGAACGTCGGCTGGGCCCCGGAACGGAGAGACCGGAGGGGGAGAGGCGCATGGCGGCTCCTGAGGCATCCAGGGTTCGGCCAAGGGGATGAGTTGATCACCGAAAGGTTCGAAACCGCTCAGAAATCAACTCGACCGAACATCGTGGGCGTAATAACAGCCCCATGTCCGCTCATGCGTCAATAGCTCCGGTCGCGCGGAGGTGTCTCTTGCCCGAAACGTAATCGTCATCGTCACCTGCGCCGTTGGCGACGGCGGAACGCGGCGGCCCCCACGGCCCGGGCGGCCGAGCGGGCTGTGTGAAACAGAGCGTTCCGTTTCAGCTTCTGACCAGCAGTTGGAAGTCGAAGGCGTACCGGGACGCCCGGTAGACATGGCTGCCGTGCTCCACCGGCCGGCCCGCGTCGTCGTAGGCGGTGCGCCGCATGGTGAGCAGGGCCGCGCCCTCCGGCTCCTCCAGCAGGGCGCCCTCCTCGGCGCTCGCGGCGCGGGCGCCGATGGACTGGCGGGCGCTGTGCAGGACGATCCCGGCGGAGCGCAGCATCCGGTACAGGCCCGTGGACTCCAGCCGGTCGGTGCCGAGTTCGAGCAGCGAGGCGGGCAGGTGGTTGCGCAGGAACGCCACCGGCCGGCCGTGGGTGCGGCGCAGCCGCTCCAGCACGACGACCTCGGCGCCCTCGGAAAGGCCGAGGGCGGCGGCCACGTCGGCGGGCGCCGCGATCCGCTCGTTGCGTAGCACCCGGGTGGTCGGGCCCTGTCCGGCCGACTCCAGGTCGTCGTAGAGGCTGCTGAGTTCCAGCGGGCGTCTGACCTGGCTGTGCACCACCTGCGTACCGACCCCTCGGCGGCGCACCAGCAGCCCCTTGTCGACCAGGGACTGGATCGCCTGGCGGACGGTGGGCCGGGACAGCCCGAGCCGTGCCGACAGGTCGACCTCGTTGCCGAGCAGGTTCCCCGGCACCAGCACGCCGCGCTCGATGGCCGCCTCCAGTTGCCGGGCGAGTTGGTAGTACAGCGGAACCGGACTCGACCGGTCCAGGGCGAAGGCCACGGGATCCAGCGCGCGATCACCCGGTGCCGTTCGCTGCGGGGTGCGGTGTACTGGGCTCATGCCCTTCAGGTGTAGGTCCCGGCGCCGAAGGTGTCAATAGTTTGTACTTACATTCGGACCTGCTTGTGAAATGATGTCTTAACAAAGTATTGACAGCGGGCTCGACAGAGGCTTGTATCCCGTCCCAACGCAACAGCGTCCTTGCCCCGTCGCACGCACAGTGAGGTGCTGGAAAGATGGACCGCTCTTCTCGTCCCCGCTCCCGCAGACTGGCCCCCCTGGTGGCGGTGGCCGCCGCGGCAGCCCTCACCCTCGCCGGCTGCTCCAGCAGTTCCGGCGGCAAGAAGGCCGAGGAGGAAGCGGCGAACCCCTCCGCGGGCAAGGCCGACACCCCCCGCATGACCGTCGCCCTGGTCACCCACCAGGCGCCCGGCGACACCTTCTGGGACACCGTCCGCAAGGGCGCGGAGGCCGCGGCGGCCAAGGACAACATCAAGCTGATCTACTCCGCCGACCCCAACGCCGGCACCCAGGCCAACTACGTGCAGAACGCGATCGACCAGAAGGTCGACGGCATCGCGGTCACCCTGGCCAAGCCCGACGCGATGAAGGGCGCGATCGCCAAGGCCGAGCAGGCCGGCATCCCGGTGGTCGGCCTCAACTCCGGACTGAGCGACTGGAAGAAGCTCGGCCTGCTGGAGTTCTTCGGGCAGGACGAGAGCGTGGCGGGCGAGGCGTTCGGCAACAAGCTCAACACCACCGGCGCGAGGAAGATCGTCTGCGTGATCCAGGAACAGGGCAACGTGGGCCTCACCCAGCGCTGCGACGGCGTGAAGAAGACGTTCAAGGGCACCACCGAGACCCTGTACGTGAACGGCACCGACATGCCGTCGGTGAAGTCGACCATCACGGCCAAGCTGAAGCAGGACAAGTCCGTCGACACCGTCGTCACCCTCGGCGCCCCCTTCGCGCTGACCGCGGTGCAGTCGGTGGGCGACGCGGGCAGCAAGGCGAAGGTGGCCACCTTCGACCTCAACAAGGACCTGGTCAAGGCGGTGCAGAAGGGCACCATCGAGTTCGCCGTCGACCAGCAGCCCTACCTCCAGGGCTACCTGGCGGTCGACTCGCTGTGGCTCTACAAGAACAACGGCAACTACAGCGGCGGCGGTGAGCAGGCCGTGCTCACCGGCCCGGCCTTCGTGGACAAGTCCAACGTCGACAAGGTCGCCGGGTTCGCCGCGAAGGGCACCCGGTGATGAGCATGGCCCAGCAGGCTGAACCGGCGGTCGGCAGGCCGCCGGCATCCGGCCCGAAACCGACCGACGGCCGTACCGCCCGGCGCTCGCCGGCCCTCAGGCTGCTGGCCCGGCCCGAGGTGGGTGTCTTCCTCGGCGCCGTCGCCGTCCTGGTCTTCTTCCTGATCACGGCGCCGCCGGTGCGCGACGGCAGCTCGATGGCGAACATCCTGTACCAGTCCTCGACCATCGGCATCATGGCCCTCCCGGTGGCCCTGCTGATGATCGGCGGGGAGTTCGACCTCTCCTCCGGCGTCGCCGTGATCTCCTCGGCGCTCACCGCGAGCATGCTCAGCTACCAGCTCACCGTGAACGTGTGGACCGGCGTGATCGTCGCCCTGATCGTCTCCCTCGCGATCGGCGCCTTCAACGGCTGGATGGTGATGAAGACCGGGCTGCCCAGCTTCCTGGTCACCCTCGGCACCTTCCTGATCCTCCAGGGTGCCAACCTCGCGGTCACCAAGCTGGTCACCGGCAACGTCGCCACCGACGACATCAGCGACATGGACGGCTTCGACCAGGCTCGGAAGATCTTCGCCTCCTCCTTCGACGTGGGCGGGGTCCAGGTGAAGATCACCGTGCTGTGGTGGCTGGTGTTCGCGGCCCTCGCCACCTGGGTGCTGCTGCGCACCAAGTACGGCAACTGGATCTTCGCCGTCGGCGGCAGCAAGGACAGCGCCCGCGCGGTCGGCGTCCCGGTGAAGTTCACCAAGATCACCCTGTTCATGCTGGTCGGCTTCGGTGCCTGGTTCGTCGGCATGCACAACCTGTTCTCGTTCAACACCGTGCAGTCCGGCGAGGGCGTCGGCCAGGAGCTGATCTACATCGCCGCGGCGGTCATCGGCGGCTGCCTGCTCACCGGCGGCTACGGCTCCGCGATCGGCCCGGTCTTCGGCGCCTTCATGTTCGGCATGGTGCAGCAGGGAATCGTCTACGCCGGCTGGAACCCCGACTGGTTCAAGGCCTTCCTCGGCGTGATGCTCCTCGGCGCCGTCCTGATCAATCTGTGGGTCCAGCGCACGGCGACCCGGAGGTAAGCGATGACCGACAACACCACGGGCACCCATGGCGCCGTCCTCCAGGACGGCGCGCCGGCCCCCGACGGGCCGCTGGTCGAACTCCGCGGCGCCGGCAAGTCCTACGGCAACATCCGTGCCCTGCACGGCGTCGACCTGAGGGTCCACGCCGGCCGGGTGACCTGCGTCCTCGGCGACAACGGCGCCGGCAAGTCCACCCTCATCAAGATCATCTCGGGGCTGCACCAGCACACCGAGGGCGAATTCCTCGTCGACGCGCAGCCGGTGCGCTTCACCACCCCGCGCGAGGCCCTGGACCGGGGCATCGCCACCGTCTACCAGGACCTCGCCACCGTCCCGCTGATGCCGGTGTGGCGGAACTTCTTCCTCGGCTCCGAGCTGACCAAGGGCCCCTGGCCGGTGCGCCGGCTCGACATCGCCCGGATGAAGGAGACCGCCGACCGGGAACTGCGCCACATGGGCATCGTCCTGGACGACCTGGAACAGCCCATCGGCACCCTCTCCGGCGGCCAGCGCCAGTGCGTCGCGATCGCCCGCGCCGTCTACTTCGGCGCCCGCGTCCTCATCCTGGACGAGCCCACCGCCGCCCTCGGCGTCAAGCAGTCCGGGGTGGTGCTGAAGTACATCGCCGCCGCCCGCGACCGCGGCCTCGGCGTCATCTTCATCACCCACAACCCCCACCACGCCTACATGGTCGGCGACCACTTCAGCGTCCTGCGCCTCGGCACCCTGGAGCTGAGCGCCGAACGCAGTGAGATCGGCCTCGAAGAACTGACCAACCACATGGCCGGCGGCGCCGAACTCGCCGCGCTCAAGCACGAGCTGGCCCAGGTGCGCGGCGTCGACGTGGAGGAGCTGCCCGAGGAGGGCGACCTCAGCGCACCCGTGGCGACCTCCCCGGAAGGAACCCCCTGATCATGGCGCACCCCACTTCGCTCGACCGCATCCGGGTCGGCTCGGCCCCCGACTCCTGGGGCGTCTGGTTCCCCGACGACCCCCGGCAGGTGCCCTGGGAACGCTTCCTCGACGAGGTCGCCGAGGCCGGCTACGACTGGATCGAACTCGGCCCCTACGGCTACCTCCCCACCGACCCGGCACGGCTCACCGACGAGGTGGCCAAGCGGAACCTGAAGGTCTCGGCGGGCACGGTCTTCACCGGCATGCACCGCGGCCCCGCCGTCTGGGAGGAGACCTGGGCGCACGTCAGCCAGGTCGCCGCGCTCACCCAGGCGATGGGCGCCCGGCACCTGGTCGTCATCCCCTCCTTCTGGCGGGACGACAAGACCGCCGAGATCCTGGAGCCGCCCGAGCTGACCGCCGGGCAGTGGGCCCACCTGACGAAGGGCATGGAACGGCTCGGCCACGAGGTCAAGGAGACCTACGGCCTGGACATCGTCGTGCACCCGCACGCCGACACCCACATCGACACCGAGGAACACGTCGAGCGCTTCCTGGACTCGACCGACAGCGAGCTGGTCAACCTCTGCCTGGACACCGGGCACTACGCCTACTGCGGCGGGGACAGCGTCAAGCTGATCGAGACCTACGGCGAGCGCATCGGGTACCTGCACCTCAAGCAGGTCGACCCGGACATCCTCGCCGAGGTGGTCGCGGGCGGGGTGCCGTTCGGGCCGGCCGTGCAGCGCGGGGTGATGTGCGAACCGCCCTCCGGGGTCCCGGAGCTGGGGCCGGTGCTGGAGGCGGCGCAGAAGCTGGGCGTGGAGCTGTTCGCGATCGTGGAGCAGGACATGTACCCGTGCGAGCCGGACAAGCCGCTGCCGATCGCCGTACGCACCCGGCGCTTCCTGCGGTCCTGCGGGGCCTGAGGGGCCGGGCGGTCCCACCGTCAGCCGGGCCGCGGTGCCGACGACCGCGGCCCGGTTCCTGCGCTGTTCCGGGGGATTCGGTCACCGGCCCGCAGGGAACCAACGGGGTCACGCGGGCGTTCCGACAGACGACGGGGAACGCCCGGACGGGAGGACGAGATGACACACCGTACGGACGCTCGCACCACACCGCCATCCCAGGAGGCGGCCGACGCCGAGGCCCGGCGCCGCGACCGCTTCGGCGCGCTGCCGGAGCGGATACGCCCGCAGGACACGGTGGAGACGAAGCCGGCGACGGTCCCGGACCCGGCGCGGGACACCTACAACCCGGACGAGTGGCTGATCCGGTACTGCGGCTGAGCGGCACGCCGACGGCGCCGGGCACCTGCCCGGCGCCGTTCCCGTGCGGTCAGGCCGTCCGCACCTCCGCGAGGGTCACCGGCCGGTGCTCGTGCAGGGACAGCGTGCAGGCCTCGGCGATCCAGCCGGCCTCCAGGGCGTCCTCGACGGTGCACGGCGAGGTCCGGGTGCCGGCCACGACCTCGGTGAACGCGGTCAGTTCGGCGCGGTAGGCGTCGGTGAAGCGGTCCATGAAGAAGTCGTGCGGGGTGCCGGCGGGGAAGGTGACACCGGGCTCGACCGAACGCAGCGGCAGCTTGTCGTCCAGGCCGACGGCGATGGAGTCGGCGAAGCCGTGCAGTTCCATGCGCACGTCGTAACCGCGCTTGTTGTGCCGGGAGTTGGACACCACCGCGATCGTGCCGTCGTCCAGGGTCAGGACGGCGCCGGTGGTGTCGGCGTCGCCCGCCGCCTTGATGTAGTCGGCGCCCCGGTTGCCGCCGACCGCGTACACCTCGGTGACCTCGCGGCCCGTCACCCAGCGGATGATGTCGAAGTCGTGCACCGAGCAGTCACGGAAGATGCCGCCGGACGCGGCGACGTAGGCGGCGGGCGGCGGCGCCGGGTCCAGGGTCGTGGAGCGGACCGTGTGCAGCATGCCCAGCTCACCGGCCCGCACGGCGGCCCGCGCGGCGGCGAAGCCCGCGTCGAAGCGCCGGTTGTAGCCGATCTGGATGGGCACGCCGCTGCCCCGCACGGCCTTCAGCACCTCCACGCCCTCCGCCATGGTGCGGGCGACCGGCTTCTCGCAGAAGACGGGGACGCCCGCCTCGACGCCGGCCAGGATCAGGGCGGGGTGGGCGTCGGTGGCCGCCGCCACGACCAGGCCGTCCACGCCGGCCGCGAGGAGGGCCTCCGGCGAGTCCGCGACCTGTGCCCCGAACCGCTCGGCGGCGGCCTTGGCCGCCTCCGCGAACGGGTCGGCGACGACGAGCGACTCGACGGCGTCCAGGTGGGAGAGGGTCTCGGCGTGGAAGGCGCCGATGCGGCCGAGGCCGAGGATTCCGATACGCATGCGGTAGTGCTCCTAGGGTGGGTGCTTCAGTTCTAGTCGAGGCCGCCGAGCACGTTCTGGTCCCAGTCGATCACCGACCCCGTGACCACCCCCGACCGCTCGGACAGCAGGAAGACCACGAAGTCCGCGATTTCGTCCGGCCGGCCGAGCCTGCCCATCGGCAGCCGGGCCGCGGCCCGCTCCCGCCAGTCGTCGCCGGCGCCGTGGAAGGCCCGCTGGGTGGCGTCCTCGCCCTCGGTCGCGGTCCAGCCGATGTTCAGGCCGTTGATCCGGATCCGGTCCCAGCGGTGGGCGTGCGCCGCGTTGCGGGTCAGACCCGCCAGGCCCGCCTTGGCGGCGACGTACGGCGCGAGGAACGGCTGTCCGCCGTGCGCCGAGGAGGTGATGACGTTGACGATCGTGCCGGGCGCCTTGCGGGCCGTCATGTCGGCGACCGCGGCCTGCATCGCGAAGAACGGCCCCTTGAGGTTGACCGCGATGTGCGCGTCGAACAGCTCCGGCGTGGTGTCCAGCAGCGTGCCCCGCGAGGTCAGCCCGGCCGAGTTGACCAGGCAGTCGATCCGGCCGTACGCGTCCACCACCGCGGCGACCGACGCCTTGGCCTGCCCGGCCTCGGCCAGATCGGCCTGGACGTACACCGCCTCGCCGCCGGCCGCCGACAGCTCCGCCACCAGCGCCTCGCCCGGCTCCCGGCGCCGCCCGCTCACCGCCACGGCGGCGCCCTCGCGGACGGCGGCCCGCGCGACGGCGGCCCCCACGCCCTGGCTGCCGCCGTTGACGAGAACGACCTTGTCGTCGAGAAGTCCCATGCCCCGCCTCAGCTCTCCCGGCGTTCCGCCGCCGCCCGCAGTTCCTCGCGCAGCCGCTCGGGCTGCCAGGTCTCCCTCAGCGCCCGCCGCACCAGGTCCGCCTGCGCCGGCGGGGCCAGCCCGGCGACCGGCGGATCGCTGTCCAGGTTGGTGGGGAAGGGATAGCCCTCGGCGCTCGCGGCGATCACGTTCTCCAGCCACTCCTCCGACGCGCCCGCCGCCTTGCGCCGCAGCAGCACCGGGAACACCGCGTTCGACACCGCCTCGCGGTCCACGGTCTCCATCGCGCGGCCGAACGCGGACGAGATCTGGAGGAGGTTGGCCGTGCGCCGGACGTCCGCCGTCCGGTTGGTGCCGGCGGCGTGGAAGAGCGCCGGGTTGAAGAAGGCGGCGTCGCCCTTCGCGAGCGGGAGCCGCACGTGGTGGGCCGCGAAGTACTCCTGGAACTCCGGTAGCCGCCAGGCCAGGTAGCCCGGCTCGTAGAGCTGGGAGTACGGCAGGTACAGCGTCGGCCCGGACTCCACCGGCATGGCGCAGTGGGCGACCGCGCCCTGGAGGGTGAGCACGGGGGAGAGGCGGTGCACGTGCGCGGGGTAGGCGGCGGCCACCGCGTTGCTCAGGAAGCCCAGGTGGTAGTCCCGGTGCGCGGTCTGTCCGGCGCCGCCCGGGTTGACCACGTTGACCTGGGAGGTGACCTGGTAGCCGGGGCCCAGCCAGGCCGTGGCGAGCAGCGCCAGGACGTCGTTGGCGTAGTAGTCGGCGAACGCCTCCGCGTCGTACAGGGCCGTCTTCTCCAGCGCGTTCCACACCCGGTCGTTGGCGCCCGGCGCGGCGAAGTGGTCGCCCGCGGTCGCCCCCGCGGCCCGCTGCTCGGCGATCAGCGCCTCGAACACCGCCGTGACCCGGTCGACGACGTCCGGCTCCGGGAAGGCGCCCCGGACGACGACGATCCCGGGGCCCTCGGCGAGCGCCCGCACCAGTTCGGCCCGCAGCGCGCTCCGGTCGCCGGCCGTCCGCAGCCGCTCACCCTCGTACACGAGGACGTTCTCCACGACGGACGCGGCGTGCGGGTAGCCGGCGGCGTCCGTGGTCCGCTCCACCAGGGCGCGGAACGCGCCGAGATCGCAGTCCTGCTCGGACAGCCAGGCAGGGCCTGGCACGGCGGCGACGGACATCGGTGTCCCTCTTTCGGTCACGGGAGCGGCGCGCCTTCGGTCACGGGAGCGCCGGGATTCCGGTCACGGCAGTGGCGCGGTCCTGTCATTCTTGTCAGTACAAACCCCTCGAACAACCAGCACGAGGCCATCAAAAACCCCTCAAGGAGCCGGTCCATGGGCCACCCCTTCCCGATCCGGGAGATCGCACGTCAGGCCGGTCTCAGCGAGGCCACCGTGGACCGGGTGCTGAACGGCAGGGGAGGGGTGCGGGAGAGCACCGCGCGGGAGGTGCACCGGGCCATCGCCGATCTCGACCGGCAGCGCACCCAGGTCCGGCTGGTCGGCCGTACCTTCATGGTCGACATCGTGGCCCAGGCGCCCGAGCGGTTCACCACGGCCGTACGCGCCGCCCTGGAGGCCGAACTGCCCGCCCTGCACCCGGCCGTCGTGCGCTCCCGCTTCCACTTCCGGGAGACCGGACCGGTCCGCGAGCTGGTCGGCACGCTCGACCGGATCGCCCGGCGCGGCTCGCAGGGCGTGATCCTCAAGGCGCCGGACGTCCCCGAGGTCACCGCGGCCGTCGGCCGGCTGACCGCCGCCGGGGTCCCGGTCGTCACCCTCGTCACCGACCTGCCCGCGAGCGGACGCGTCGGCTACGTCGGCATCGACAACCGGGCGGCCGGCGCGACCGCCGCCTACCTGATGGGCCAGTGGCTCGGGGACCGGCCCGGCAACGTCCTCACCAGCCTCAGCAGCGGCTTCTTCCGCAACGAGGAGGAGCGCGAGATGGGCTTCCGCGGCGTCATGCGGGCCCGGCACCCGCACCGGGCGCTGGTGGAGATCGCCGAGGGCCAGGGTCTGGACGCCACGCAGTACGACCTGGTCCGCACCGCCCTGGAACGCGACCCGGGGATCCGGGCGGTGTACTCCATCGGCGGCGGCAACAACGCCACCCTGCGGGCCTTCGCCGACCTCGGCCGCGAGTGCGCCGTGTTCGTCGCGCACGACCTCGACCACGACAACACCCGGCTGCTGCGCGAGCACCGGCTGTCCGCCGTGCTCCACCACGACCTGCGGCACGATCTGCGCGAGGCCTGCCACGAGGTGATGCGCTTCCACGGCGCGCTGCCGCCGGCCGGGCCGGTCCTGCCGTCCCCGATCCAGGTGGTCACGCCGTACAACATGCCTACGCCCCCGGCAGGGTGACCCAGGTCCCGCTCGCGGCCGACTCCGCCATCGCGTCCAGCACGGTCGCGCTGTGCACCGCGTCCGCGAGCGTGGTGCCGTACGGGGTGCCCTCGGCGATGGAGCGGACGAAGCGGTAGGCCTCGATCACCTTCAGGTCGTCGTAGCCCATCGCGTTGGCCGCGCCCGGCTGGAACGCGGCGAACTCCCCGGCACCCGGACCGACGTACACCGTGCTCACCGGCTGGTCCTGGTACGTCGTGCCCCGGCTCACCTTCAGCTCGTTCATCCGGCGGAAGTCCCAGAACACCGCGCCCCGGGTGCCGTGCACCTCGAAGCCGTAGTTGTTCTGCTCGCCGACCGAGACCCGGCAGGCCTCCAGGACGCCGCGGGCGCCGGAGGCGAAGCGGAGCAGGCAGCTGACGTAGTCCTCGTTCTCGACCGGGCCCGGCTCGCCGCCGGCGGCCAGGGCGTGGCCGGCCGTCGCCCCGCTCGGACGGGCGCGTTCCGGGACGAAGACCGCCGTGTCCGCGGTGAGCGAGGCGATGTCGCCGAGCAGGAAGCGGGCCAGGTCGGCGCCGTGCGAGGCCAGGTCGCCCAGCACCCCGCTGCCACCGCGCTCGCGCTCGTAACGCCAGGTCAGGGCGCCGTCCGGATGGGCCGCGTAGTCGCTGAAGAGGCGGATGCGGACGTGGGTGACCGTGCCGATCTCGCCGGCGGCGATGAGCTCGCGGGCGGCCTCGACGGCGGGCGCGTTGCGGTAGTTGAAGCCGACCGTGCCCCGCACGCCGGCCTTGACGACGGCGTCGGCGACCGCGCGGGCGTCATCGGCGGTCAGGCCCACCGGCTTCTCGATCCACAGGTGCTTGCCGGCCTCGGCCATCGCCACGCCGATCTCCCGGTGCAGGAAGTTCGGCGCGGTGACGCTCACCGCCTGGACGCGCGGGTCGGCGGCCACCTCGCGCCAGTCCCGGGTCGCCGAGGCGAACCCGAACCGCTCGGCGGCCTCCTCCGCCCGCCCCGGCACCTCCTCGGCGACGGTGACGAGCCGGGGCCGCAACGGCAGCCGGGGGTAGTGGTGCGGGAGACGGGCGTACGCCTGGGTGTGCACCCGGCCCATCCAGCCGAACCCGATGACGGCGACACCGAGCGCGTCCACCATGACAGCCCCTCTCCCTCGGACCGGTTGTTGGACCGGTCCAGATCCGCTCCGGGCCACCTTTGTTCGGACATGACCAGCGTGTCAACCCTTTGACAGCGCGGCGCGCCGCATGGAACGGTCCATCCCATGAGACCGCCGACGATCCGCGACGTGGCCGAACGGGCCGGCGTGTCGAAGTCGCTCGTGTCCCTGGTGCTGCGCGGCTCCGGTCCGGTGCGCCCCGAGAAGCGGGAGGCGGTCCTGCGGGCCGTGCGCGAGCTGGGCTACCGGCCGAACGCGGCGGCCCGCAGCCTGAGCGAGCAGCGCACCCGCACCATCGGTGTCCTCCTGGACGACCTGCGCAACCCCTGGTTCGTCGAGCTGCTCGACGGGCTGAACTCCCTGCTGCACGCGGCCGGTCTGCACATGCTCCTCGCCGACGCCCGCCTGGGCCGGCGGATGGGCCACGACCTCGCCGAGCCCTTCCTGGACCTGGGCGTCGACGGACTGGTGGTGGTCGGCACGGTCCCGGACGCGGGCGGCCTCGGCGCGCTCGCGCGGCGGATGCCGGTGGTCGTGGCGGGTGCCCGCGAGGCGCAGCCGCCGGGCGTGGACGTCGTCGCCGGCGACGACGAGCGGGGCGCCCGGCTCGCCACCGAGCACCTGCTCGGGCTCGGCCACCGCCGGATCGCGCACCTCGCCGGCCACGGGGCCGTCGGCGCGCTGCGCCGGCGGGGCTTCGAGACGGCGATGCGGGCGCACGGCGCCGAACCGCTCGTCGAACCCGGCGATCTGACCGAGGAGGGCGGCTACCGCGGAACCGTCCGCCTGCTCAGCCGCGCCGAGCGGCCCACGGCGCTCTTCGCCGTCAACGACATGGCCGCGGTGGGCGCGCTGTCGGCGGCCGGTGAGCTGGGGCTGAGCGTGCCCGGCGAGCTGTCGGTGACCGGGTACGACAACACCAGCGTCTCCCGGCTGCGGCACCTGTGGCTGACCACCGTCGACACCGCCCCGCACGAGGTGGGCCGGCGCGCCGCCCGCTGCCTGCTGGACCGCTTCGAACGGCCGGACGGCGAGGGGCGGGTGCGGCTGGCCGTGCCGACACTGGAGATCCGGGGGACGACGGGGCCGCCGGGGGACGGCTCCCCGCGGTGATACGGCCTCACACCGGGATGCGGTCTCACAGGTTGATCGCGTAGGCCTTGCGCAGCGTCTCGTGCACGGTCCACGTCGTACGGTCGCCCGCGCGCAGCACCGCCATGTCGCCGGGCCCCACCCTCAGCGTCGGCCCGCCCTCGACCTCGATGGTCGCCGAGCCGCTGATCACCACGAACAGCTCGTCCGCCTCCGTGTCCGTGACCACGCCCGGGGTGATCTGCCAGATCCCGCGGAGCTGCCGGCCGTCCGCCGACTCCCACACCACCTTCCCCGTCACCTCGGGGTTCCCGGCCACGATCTGCCCCGGGTCCAGGGGCTCGGGTTCGAGGTCGGCGTCGGGGATGTGAAGCGCGAAGCTGTGCGTCATGCCACCGACCCTGGCCGGTGCGGCAGCCGCGCCGCCATGGACAGGGTGTGGGGCATCGGGCCTGGTCGGGGGACACTTCGTCGGGGAGCGCCGGCTGGCGGGGGCGCGGGGCCCGGGTGATCGTGGGGACATGGCTGACTCCACGGCGGCCGGACCGGCGCCGCCCCGGCAGCACGGCACACGGGAGATCGTCCTGTTCGGCGGGGTGTACGGCGCCGTCCTCGCCAGCTCGATGGTCGCGGCGCTCACCCAGTACGGGCACACGTCCGCCGACGTCCGCGGCTACGACGCGGCATGGGTGCTGGTGACCGCGTGCGCCTCCGCCCTCGCCCACGGCTACGCCCACTACATCGCCGAGCGCGCCCCGCACGGCCGGTGGGACGTCCTGCTCGCCATGCGCAACGAGTGGCCGCTGGTCACGGCCGTGCTGCCCACGGTCTTCCTGCTCGCGGGCGCGCGCTGGGGGTGGTGGCCCGCGAAAGGCGTCGAGTACGTGGCGTTCGCCCTCAACATCGTGATCCTCTTCGGCATCGGCCTCGTCACCGCCCGCTGGTCGGCGCGCCGCTGGCCGACCGCCGTCCTCATGGGGCTCGGGGACGCGTGCCTGGGGGTCGTGGTGGTGGTGGCGAACGCGCTCATCAAGTAGGGGGCGGGCGGTCCGCGGACCGGTGCGCTCAGCGGGTGGTGCGGACTCCGTCCAAGGCGATGGCGAGGACCCGGTCGCGCTGGGCGTCGTCCTCGAACGCCGTCGCCGTGATCCCGGCGACCATCCGCACCAGATCACCGAAGTCCATGTCCGTCCGGGCGACGCCGGCCCGCTGCGCCCGCTCCAGCAGGGGGCCGCCGGCCGCGAACATGGAGTCGCGGCAGGACTGGAAGATGTCCGACTCGCCGTCGAGGGCTTCGCGCACGGCGCGCTTGGTGACCATGTACCCGGAGAACCGGTTCAGCCAGGCCGTCAGCGCCTCCCACGGTTCCCGGTCCGCGAGCTCGACGGCCGCCCGGCACAGGGCGTTGACGTCGTCGGCGTAGACGCTCTCGAACAGGTCGCGGCGGGTCGGGAAGTTCCGGTACAGGGTGCCGATGCCGACGCCCGCGCGGCGGGCGATGTCCTCCAGGGAGGCGTCGGCGCCGTGCTCCGCGAACGCCTCGCGGGCCGCGTCGAGCAGGGCGTCGTAGTTGCGGGCGGCGTCCTTTCGGTGCGGCCGGCGGGCCGCCACGATCTCGCCGACGGGGAACGGCGTGGCCGTCACTGCTGCCTCCCGGGAGGGAATCGACTGGAACCGGAGGGGTACCTCCGCTACAGTGGAGGCATACCTCCACTTTAACAGTGCGGGGTCGGCTCCGCCGTGGCCGGACGCGGCCCGCGGAGCCGGCTGCCGGGCATCTGCGTGGCGCGGCCCGTACGACCGCGCCCGCGGCGCCCGGCTCACTCGGTACCGACCCTCCGCGTCCCTGTTCTCCCTCCGCGTCCCTGATTTCGGAGAGGCTTCTTCATGCCCCGCGCGTCCACTCGCCTCACCTTCGCGGTCCTCGCGACCGGTGCCGGCGTGTTCTCCATGCTCCAGTCGCTGATCGCGCCGGCCCTGCCGACCGTCCAACACGCCCTGCACACCTCGCAGTCCACCGCGACCTGGGTGATGACGGCCTACCTGCTGTCCGCCTCGGTCTTCACCCCGATCCTCGGCCGGGTCGGCGACCTCGTCGGCAAGAAGCGGACCCTCGTCGCCGTCCTGCTGGCCGTCCTCGCGGGCTGTCTCGTCGCCGCGCTCGCCCCGAACATCGGCGTGCTCATCATCGCCCGCGTCGTCCAGGGCGTCGGCGGCGCCCTGTTCCCGCTCTCCTTCGGCATCATCCGGGACGAGTTCGCCCCCGGCGAGGTCAGCGGCAGCATCAGCAACCTCTCGGCCGTGATCGCCGCGGGCGGCGGGGTCGGCATCGTGGCCGCCGGTCCGATCGTGTCCGCGCTCGACTACCGCTGGCTGTTCTGGATCCCGGTGGCGGTCGTCGCCGCGACGGTCCTGATCGCGCTGCGCTACGTCCCCGAGTCGCCCAAGCGGGCGCAGGGGAAGGTCAGTTGGAGCGGGTCCGTGCTGCTCTCCGGCTGGCTGGTGGCCCTGCTGCTGCCGTTGAGCCAGGCCGGCCAGTGGGGCTGGGGCTCGGCGAAGGTGCTCGGTCTGTTCACCGCCGCCGTCGTGCTCTTCGGCGTGTGGCTCGCGACCGAGGCCCGCTCGCGCACCCCGCTCATCGACCTGCGGGTGCTGCGGCTGCCCGCGGTGTGGACGACCAACACGGCCGCGCTGCTGTTCGGCGCCGGCATGTACTCCATCTGGTCCTTCCTGCCGGGCTTCGTCCAGACGCCGTCCGCGGCCGGTTACGGCTTCGGCGCCAGTGTCACCGCGTCCGGACTGCTCATGCTGCCGATGCTGGTCGCGATGTTCCTCTCCGGCGTCCTGTCGGGCCGCCTGGAACCCCGCGTCGGCGCGAAGGCGCTGCTCACCACGGGCGCCGCGCTCGGCGCACTGGCCTGCGGCTTCCTCACCCTGTGGCATGACGAGCAGTGGCAGGTGGCCGTCGTCTCGGGCCTGTTCGGCCTCGGCATCGGACTCGCCTTCGCCTCGATGGCCAACCTCATCGTGGGCAGCGTGCCGGCGGAGCAGACCGGCGCCGCGACCGGCATGAACGCCAACATCCGCACCATCGGCGGCTCGATCGGCGCCGCGCTCACCAGCGTCCTGGTCACCGGCCGGCTCCAGCCCTCGGGCCTGCCGTACGCCTCCGGCTACACCCACGGCTGGGCCCTGCTCGCCGTCCTCTGCCTGGCCGCGACCGGCGCCGCCCTCCTCGTCCCGGTCCACCGCACCGGCCGCCCGTCCGTCCCGGACGCCGTACCGGAGGCGACACGGGCACCCGCTCAGGTGCGGTAGGGTTGACCTGCGTGATCACGCGGAACGCTCCGCGTGAGACCGCGGCGGGACGTGGCGCAGCTTGGTAGCGCACTTGACTGGGGGTCAAGGGGTCGCAGGTTCAAATCCTGTCGTCCCGACTCGTGAGAGTCGTAGACCAGGGCCGGTTTTCGGAGTCATCCGAAAACCGGCCCTGTGCTGTGCCCGGCCATCGGACGCCTCCCTCCCGTTGAACCCGTCGGCCCCCCGCCCCGTGGTCCCGCACGGGGACACCGCACGCCCACGGCCCCCGCCCGTCCGCTTCCTGGGGAGTCGCCATGCTTCGGGTGCTGGCCGTCGACGACGAGGAACCGGCCCTCGCCGAACTGCTGTTCCTGCTGCGGGCCGATCCCCGGGTGCGGTCGGCGGAGGGGGTCCTCGAAGCGGCCGAGGCGCTGCGGCGGCTGGGCCGGCGAGGGGCGGACGGCGCGGCGGACATCGACGCGGTGTTCCTGGACGTCCGCATGGCGGGGTTCAGCGGTCTGGACCTCGCCCGGCTGCTCGCCGGTCGCGCCGAGCCGCCCCGCGTCGTCTTCGTCTCCGCGCACGCGGAACACGAGGAGTACGCGCTCCGGGCGCCCGGGGTCCGGGCCGTCGACTGGCTGCTCAAGCCGGTGCGGCGCGAGCGCCTGGCCGAGGCGGTGCGGCGGGTCGCCGAACTGGTCGCGGCCGACCGCGCCCCCCACCCGGGCCGCTCCGGGCCCCGGCCGCTCGCCGACGGCGTCCCGGTGGAGCGCGAGGGCGTCACACGGTTCCTGCCCGTCGCCGACATCACCCGTGCCGAGGCCCATGGCGACCACGCCCGGCTCCACACCCGCGAGGACAGCCACCTGGTGCGCATCCCGTTGTCCACGCTGGAGGAGTGCTGGCGGGCGAAGGGCTTCGTGCGGATCCACCGGCGCCATCTCGTCTCCCTCGCCCGCATCGACGCCCTGCGGGTCGACGGGGGGAGGCTGACGGTCAGGATCGGCGCGTCGGTGCTGCTCGTGAGCCGCCGGTGCGCCCGCGAACTGCGGGATCTGCTGGTCGAGAAGGCCACGACGGACCCGCCCGGCAACGGTCGCTGACCGGAAGCTGTCGCTTTGGTTCCCTGGTGCGTACACTCCACTGCGACGTGTGATCATCGCGGTCGGAGGACGCGGCATGGGTGCTCCTGGGACTCCTCGACGTGAAGTGGTCACGGGGACTCCGCGTGCGGCCCGCGTGGACCACGGGGGCCACGGGGGCCAAGGTCACGCCCGCCCCGGTGCCGTCCGGGCCGGCGAGGAGGGCCCGGCCGTCGCATCCCTCGCCCTTCGCGCCCTGATACGCCGTCAACTCCGGCTCGGCCTCCTCGCGTTCGGTCTGCTCGTCGTCCTCCTCGGGCCACTGCCCCTCGTTCTCACGGCCCGGCCGGACACGGGTGTCCGGCCGGGCAGCGCCCTGATCGTGTGGGCCGTTCTCGGCGTCGCCGTCTACCCGGCGCTCGTCGTCATCGGCCGCTGGTACGTCGTACGCGCCGAACGCAACGAACGGGACACCGCGGACCTCGCCGAAAGGGCCTGACGGTGACCGACGCTCCGCACCACCGGCCCGGCCGCGCGGGGGCCGCCTGGTGAACCAGACGTACGGCATCGTGGCCGTGTCGGCGGCGGTCGTCGCGACCCTGGTGATCGGCTCGACGGGGCTGCGCATCTCCCGCACCACCTCCGACTTCTACGTCGCCTCCCGTACCGTGCCGCCGTACCTCAACGCCATGGCCATCAGCGGCGAGTACCTGTCGGCGGCCTCCTTCCTCGGCATCGCCGGACTCGTCGCCGCCGAGGGCGTCGAGATGCTCTGGTTCCCCGTCGGCTACGCCGCCGGCTACCTCGTGCTGCTCGTGTTCGTCGCCGCCCCGCTGCGCCGCTCCGGGGCGTACACCCTGCCCGACTTCGCCGACGCGCGGCTGGAGTCGAGGGCCGCCCGGCGCGTCGCCAGCGTGCTCGTCGTCGGCGTCGGCTGGCTCTACCTGCTGCCCCAGCTCCAGGGCGCGGGCCTCACCCTCGGCCTGGTCACCGGCGCACCGCGCTGGCTCGGCGGGGTGCTCGTCGCCGTCGTCGTCACCCTGGCCGTGGCCGCCGGCGGCATGCGCAGCATCACCTTCGTCCAGGCCTTCCAATACTGCCTGAAACTGACCGCCCTGCTCGTGCCCGCGGTCTTCCTGGTGCTCGCCTGGCACGGCGACCCGCGCCCCGCCGGCGCCCTGGACGAACCGCCGACCTTCCGCCGGCACACCCAGGTCACCGTCGAGACCACCGTCCGCATCCGGATCGAGACGCCGCTGCGGGCCGTCGCGACCGGCGCCGTGGACGGACAGGGCTACGACGACGGCCCCCTGCTGCTCGACCCCGGGGTGCACGAGGTCCGGGCCGGGACGACCCTCCGGTTCCCGCCGGACACCCCGGTGCCCGAGCGCGCGTCTGACGACGGACGGCGCACCGGAGCCTCCAGCTGGGCGGCGCCCCTGTCGGGCGGCAAGGACGATCACCCGCTCTACACGACGTACGGGCTGATCTTCGCCACCTTCCTCGGCACCATGGGGCTGCCCCACGTCCTCGTCCGCTTCTACACCAACCCCGACGGCCGCGCCGCCCGGCGCACCACCGTGATCGTGCTCGCCCTGGTCGGCGGCTTCTACCTGCTGCCGCCCCTCTACGGCCTGCTCGGCCGCATCTACGCCCCCGACCTGCTGCTCACCGGCACCACGGACGCCGCCGTGCTCGTCCTGCCGGAACGCCTCGTCGGCGGAGCGGGCGGCGACCTGCTCGGCGCGCTGATCGCCGCCGGCGCCTGCGCCGCCTTCCTGTCCACCGCCTCCGGGCTCACCCTGTCCGTCGCGGGCGTGCTCAGCCAGGACGTCCTGCCCTCCCTCGGCGTCCGCCACTTCCGGCTGGCGACGCTCCTGGCGGTCGCCGTGCCCGTCACGGTGAGCGTGGCCGCCGGCAACCTCCCCGTCGCCAACGCCGTCGGCCTCGCCTTCGCGGTGGCCGCCTCCTCCTTCTGCCCGCTGCTGGTGCTCGGCATCTGGTGGCGCGGCCTCACCGCGCCCGGCGCCGTCGCGGGGCTGCTCACCGGCGGTGGCAGCGCCCTCGTCGCGGTCGCCCTGACCATCGCCGGGCCCCTGACCGACGGCTGGGCGCACACCCTGCTCGCCTGGCCGGCCGTGTGGTCCGTACCGCTCGGCTTCCTGACCATGCTCCTGGTCTCCGTGGCCACCCGGGACCGGATCCCGGCCGGCACCGAGGCCGCCATGGCCCGCCTCCACCTGCCCGAACGCCCCGCCGGCCAGGGCGCCCCCACCACCCGCCGAGGAGCGACCACCCCATGACGACCCACCGGCCCGCGGCCGAGGGGGCCCGCGCGTGAACGCGTTCGCCCTCCTCGCCGCCGGGGCCCCGCTGCTGTTCGCCGGGGGCCTCGCCGCCGGACGCCTGCTGGCCCGTCGCGCAGCCGGGGGCGGGACGGACCCCGGCACCCCCGTGGAACGCGCCACCTTCCACACCCTGCACACCGCGTCGGAGGCCGCGCCCCCGCTGCGCGCCGGACTCACCGAGGACGCGGCCCGCAAGGCGGTACGACGGCTCCGGCCGCTGTTCGGCACGGCCGCGCTCGGCCTCACCGACCGGGACCGGCCGCTGGCCTGGGACGGGCCGGGCCGGCACCACGAGGACACCGTCTCGGACCGGGTCCGCCAGGTGCTCGGCACCGGCCGCGCCCAGACCTTCGCCGTCGGCTGCCCGGACCCGGACTGTCCCGTGCGCTGGGGCGCGGCCGTGCCGCTCACCGTCGACGGGCGGGTGCTCGGCGCCCTCGTCGTGCTCGGCGTCCGGGAGTCGGCGTCCCTCCTGCGGGCCGCCGAGGAGGTGGCGCGCTGGATCTCCGTGCAGCTCGAACTCGCCGAGCTGGACCGGGCCCGCACGGGACTGATCGAGGCGGAGATCCGGGCGCTGCGCGCGCAGATCTCCCCGCACTTCATCTACAACTCCCTGGCGGCGATCGCCTCGTTCGTCCGCACCGACCCCGAGCGGGCACGCGAGCTCCTCCTGGAGTTCGCCGACTTCACCCGCTACTCCTTCCGCCGGCACGGCGAGTTCACCACGCTGGCCGAGGAGCTGCGCTCCATCGAGCAGTTCCTGGAACTGGTCCGCGCCCGGTTCGGGCAGCGGTTGCGCGTGACCCTCCAGATCGCCCCCGAGGTGCTGCCCGTGACGGTGCCCTTCCTGTGCCTCCAGCCGCTGGTGGAGAACGCCGTCAAGCACGGGCTGGAGGAGAGCGTCGAGCG
Source organism: Streptomyces corchorusii (assembly GCF_001514055.1). Taxonomy (NCBI): domain Bacteria; kingdom Bacillati; phylum Actinomycetota; class Actinomycetes; order Kitasatosporales; family Streptomycetaceae; genus Streptomyces; species Streptomyces corchorusii. The sequence goes on from NZ_KQ948352.1 coordinate 662,883, forward strand.
CAGCCGGATCAGCATCACCGCGCTGGACGAGGGGGCCCTGGCCCGCATCGTCATCGAGGACAACGGGATCGGCATGGAACCGGACCGGCTGCGCCGGATCCTGCGCGGCGAGGGCGGCCCGTCGACGGGCATCGGGCTGCGCAACGTGGACGAGCGGCTGCGGCAGGTCTACGGCGACGGCCACGGGCTGGTGATCGAGACCGGCGTCGGAGCCGGCATGAAGATCACGATCCGCGTCCCCAAGTACCGGCCGGGAGTACACAGCACGCCCCCGCGCACGGCGTCCGGCGGCGCCTGAAGGGGGCCGGCCGGTACGTCAGCGACCGGTCGCCGAGGGCATCGCCTGCTTGCGCTGCCGTCGTGCCGCCATCAGGGCGTAGACGATGATCCCGACGAACAGGAACAGCACGCCCTGGTAGACCGCCGCGTAGCCGGCGCCCGCCATCAGCCAGACCGAGAAGGCGGCGGCCACCGCGGTGACCACGCAGTCCCGCACCAGCCGGGCCCGGTCGACCGCCTCGGGACGGCCGGACACGAGGTGGAAGATCTGCGCGGCGGCGGCCAGCAGGTACGGCACGGTCGCGGTGAACGTGGTGACCAGGACCAGGACCTCGAAGACCCTGCCCGAACCCGAGACGTAGTTGTAGACGGTGAGCAGCGAGGCGAGGACGACCGTCACGCCCACCCCGGCCGTGGGCACGCCCCGCCGCCGGCGCGTGAAGGCGCTCGGGAACAGCCCGTCGCGGGCCGCCGCGTACGGTGTCTGGGCACTCAGCAGGGTCCAGCCGTTGAGGCAGCCGGTCATCGACACGAGGGCGGCCAGCGCCACGGCCGTACCGCCCCAGCTGCCGCCGAACATCGTGTTCACGGCGTCCGAGAACGGCGCGGTGGAGGTCACCAGGCGGTCGTGCGCGACCGTGCCGAACACCGACAGCGTGCCCAGCAGGTACACCAGCGCCGCCCCCGCGGTGCCGATCACGGTGGCGCGCCCCACGTTGCGGCGGGCGTTCCTGACCTCGCCCGCGCTGACGGCGGCGGACTCCACCCCGAGGTAGGAGAAGAGGAGCAGGGCGGCGGAGGCCGACACCGCGCCGATCGCGCCCTGGCCGCTGGAGTTGAACGGGCCGAGCCGGCCGGGGTCGAAGAAGAACAGCCCGCCGACCGCGACGAGCAGCAGCGGCACGAACTTCAGCACCGTGGACACCAGCTGCACCGCACCCACGTACCGGGTGCCCGCGAAGTTGGCGAGGGCGGGCAGCCACTGGAGGACCAGCGCGGCCAGGCAGGCGGTCCAGCGGTGCTGGTTCACCGGGATCAGCACGTCGAGGTAGCCGACGGCGGCCACGGCGAGCGCGGCGTTCGACACCCAGGTGGTGATCCAGTACGACCAGGCCGCGAGGAACCCCGCGAAGTCACCGAACGCCTCGCGGGCGTAGACGTAGGGGCCGCCGGTGCGCGGGTCGCGCGCGGCGAGCCGGCCGAAGACCAGGGCCAGCGCGATGGCGCCGACGGTCAGCACCCCGAAGGCCACCAGGCTGACCGTGCCGTAGGGGGCGATGGACGCGGGGAGCAGGAAGATGCCGCCGCCGATGATGTTGCCCATGACCAGCGCGGTGGCGACGGGCAGACCGAACCGGCGGGCATGCCTGCCGCTGTCGCCGTGCGGGTCCTCGACGGGAGCCGTGGGGGTCTCCGCGGGGATCTCCGCGGGGGCCGGAGCCGACTGCGGGACGGTTCCGGTGTTGTGCATGGGTGGTGCGCCTCTCATGGAACTGGTGTTCCCGGGATCACCGGGACGCGTCCCATGGTCGGGGATGTGCCGATGTGACGCAAAATCGCCGGTTTTTGTTCCGTGCGGGCCGCCGGATCATGCAAAAACCATCGCGGCGCGGATCCCTGGCCGTGAGATGTCCGGCGCCGTACGCCGGTCAGTCCGTCGCCGCCCACAGGCTGCGCACATGCCCCAGGTGCCGGGTCATGATCGCGTGTACGGCCTTCTCGTCGCGTTCCAGCAGGGCGTCCAGCAGCTCCAGGTGCTCCTCGGCGGAGGCGAGCAGCCTGCCCGCCTCCACCAGCGCGGTCAGCCCGTACAGACGGGAGCGCTTGCGCAGGTCGGCGACGACCTCGACCAGGTGGGCGTTGCCCGCCAGGGCGAGCAGCCCGAGGTGGAAGCGGGTGTCGGCCTCGACGTAGGCGATCAGGTCGCCCGCCACCGCGGCGGTGACGATCTCCCGGGCCGCCGGGCGCAGCGCCTCCAGGGAGACGCGGTCGGCCGTGCGGGCCAGGTCCACCACGGTGGGGATCTCGATGAGCGCCCGGACGTGCGTGTACTCGTCCAGCTGTCGGTCGGAGACGGCGGTGACCCGGAAGCCCTTGTTGGGCACGGTGTCGACCAGCCCCTCCTTGGCCAGGTCGAGCATCGCCTCCCGCACCGGCGTGGCCGAGACGCCGAACCGGGCGGCCAGCGAGGGCGCCGAGTACACCTCGCCCGGCCGCAGCTCGCCCGCGATCAGCGCGGCGCGCAGGGCGTCCGCGACCCGCTCGCGGTAGCTGCTCCGCCGGCCGCCGAGCCGGGGGAGCGCGGGCATCTGGTCGCCCTGGGTGTTCTGTGCCATGTCACGCATCACCGGGGTGAGTGTAGAGGACGCTACAGGACGAACCCTTCCGGGAACGGATCGGTCGGGTCCAGCAGGTACTGCGCGGTCCCCGTGATCCACGCGCGGCCGGTGAAGCTGGGCAGCACGGCCGGGACCCCGCCGACCTCCGCGGTCCCCAGCAGCCGGCCGGTGAACCGGGTGCCGATGAACGACTCGTTCACGAACTCGGTGTGCAGCGGGAGTTCGCCGCGCGCGTGCAGTTGCGCCATGCGCGCGCTGGTCCCCGTGCCGCACGGGGACCGGTCGAACCAGCCGGGGTGGATGACCATGGCGTGCCGGGAGTGCCGGGCCGTGGCGCCGGGCGCGTGCAGGTGGACGTGGTGACAGCCCCGGATCGAGGGGTCCTCCGGATGCACCGGCTCCGCCTCCGCGTTGATCGCGTCCATCAGGGACAGGCCGGCCGCGAGGATGTCGTCCTTGCGGGCGCGGTCGAAGGGCAGCCCGAAGGCGTCGAGCGGCAGGATCGCGTAGAAGTTGCCGCCGTAGGCCAGGTCGTAGGTGACGGTGCGGCCGTCCGGGAGGGTGATCGCGCGGTCCAGGGCCACGGCGAACGACGGCACGTTCCTCAGCGTCACGTTCCGCGCGGCGCCGTCCTCCACCGCGACCTCGGCGACCACGACCCCCGCCGGGGTGTCGAGCCGGATCGTGGTCACCGGTTCCGTGACCTCCACCATGCCGGTCTCGACCAGCACGGTCGCCACGCCGATCGTGCCGTGCCCGCACATCGGCAGATAGCCGGAGACCTCGATGTAGACCACGCCCCAGTCGCAGTCGGGGCGGGTCGGCGGCTGAAGGATCGCGCCGCTCATCGCGGCGTGTCCGCGCGGCTCGTTCATCAGCAGCTGTTTGACGTCGTCGCGGTGTTCGCGGAACCACAGCCGCCGTTCGTTCATGGTCGCCCCCGGGATGGTGCCGATCCCGCCGGTGATCACGCGGGTCGGCATGCCCTCGGTGTGCGAGTCGACGGCGTGCAGGACGAGCTTGCTGCGCATGGTCCGGCTCCTCTCACGCCAGGCCGGCGGCGACGGCCTTCTCGGTGGCCGCGCGGACCGCGGCCTCCTGCTCGGGCAGCAGCGGCACGCGCGGCGGGCGCACCGGGCCGCCGTACCGCCCGACGACGTCCATGGAGAGCTTGATCGCCTGGACGAACTCCGTCTTCGAGTCCCAGCGCAGCAGCGGGTGCAGTTGCCGGTACAGGGGGAGCGCGGTGGTCAGGTCACCGGCCAGCGCGGCGCGGTACAGCTCCGCCGACGCACGCGGCAGCGCGTTCGGGTAGCCGGCCACCCAGCCCTTGGCGCCGGCCACCGCCAGCTCCAGCAGCACATCGTCGGCGCCGATCAACAGGTCGAGCTCCGGGGCGAGTTCGGCGATGCGGTAGGCGCGGCGGACGTCACCGGAGAACTCCTTGACCGCGTGGACGAGCCCCTCGCCGTGCAGCCGGGCGAGGAGTTCGGGCACCAGGTCGACCTTCGTGTCGATCGGGTTGTTGTACGCCACCACCGGCAGGCCCGCCTTCGCGACCTCCGCGTAGTGGGCGAGGACGGAGCGCTCGTCGGCGCGGTAGGCGTTGGGCGGCAGCAGCATCACCGACGCGCAGCCGGCCTCGGCCGCCCGCTCGGCCCAGCGGCGGGCCTCGGCCGAGCCGTACGCGGCGACGCCCGGCATCACCCGCTCCCCGCCGATCGCGGCCACGGCGGTCTCCACCACCCGGGCGCGCTCCTCGGGGGTGAGCACCTGGTACTCGCCGAGCGAGCCGTTCGGCACGACGCCGTCGCAGCCGTTCGCGACGAGCCAGGCGCAGTGCTCGGCGTAGCGGTCGTGGTCGACCGAGAGGTCGGCGCGCAGCGGGAGGGCGGTGGCGACGAGGATGCCGCGCCAGGGGCGGTGGTGCTCGGGGTTGCTCATGGTGATCCCTCATTCAATGGGGTGTGACATATTACTGAGCGGTCCGGAAGGCCGGTCAGGGGCGGGGCGGGCCGCCGCCTCAGTCCGTCTCCGGCAGGGCGGCCAGGACGCCGAGCGGTACCGGCCGGGCGAACGGCCGCCGTCCGGCGGTGAGCGGGCAGCCGGTCAGGCCCGCCACCGCGGGCGCGCACATCCGCCCCTGGCACCAGCCCATCCCGGCCCGGGTGAGCAGCTTCACCGTGCGCAGGTCGCCCGCGCCGAGCGAGTCGACGGCCCCGCGCACCTCCCCGGCGGTGACCTCCTCGCAGCGGCACACCACCGTCTCGTCCGGGACCCGGTCCGCCCAGCCCGCCGGCGGGGCGTACACCGCGTCCAGGGCCGTGGCGAACGCGCGCAGCCGGGCGCGGGTCCGGGCGGCGGCGCCCCAGCCGCCCGGGTCGGGGGCGGTGCCGCGCAGCCGGGCGGCGGCCGAGCGCCCGGCGATGTGCCCCTCGGCGAGCGCGAGCGCCGCGCCGCCGACGCCGGTGGCCTCCCCGGCGGCCCAGACGCCCGGCACGTCGGTGCGCTGCTCGGCGTCGACCCGTACGGCGGTGCCGGACAGGGCGCAGCCGAGGGTCTCGGCGAGGTCGGTGTGCGGCAGCATGCCGTGGCCCACGGCCAGGGTGTCGCAGGGGATGCGCCGGGCGCTGCCGGGCCGCGGGCGTCCGTCCCGGCCCAGCGCGGCCACCGTCACCGCCTCCAGCCGGTCGGCGCCGTGCGCCGCCACGACGGTGTGCCGGGCCAGGGTGCGCACGCCGTGCCGCAGCAGCCGGGCCGCGTAACCGGCGCCCTCGGCGAGTTTGCCGGGCTGTGCGGCCAGCGCGGGCGCCCGGTGGAGCAGCGCGCCGGGACCGGCGGACTCCACCAGCGCGGCGACCCGCGCGCCGGCCGCGGCGAGCCCGGCGGCCACCGGCAGCAGCAGCGGTCCGGTCCCGGCCACCACCACCCTGCGGCCGGGCAGCACCAGACCGCCCTTGAGCATGGCCTGCGCCCCGCCCGCCGTGACGACGCCGGGCAGCGTCCAGCCGGGGAAGGGCAGCACCCGCTCGTAGGCGCCGGTGGCGAGCAGTACCGCGTCGGCGTGCACGGTGACGCCGTCCTCCTGCGCAGGGCCGAGCAGGGCGTGCACGGCGAACGCTCCGGAGGCGGATTCCCGCGCCACGCACCACACATGATGGTCGGCCAGATGAGTGATCCGGCCGGCCGTGCGGTGCCGGTCCAGGCCGTCCCGCAGCCGTTCCCAGGTGCGCCACTGGTGGTGCAGGGCCTGGGGCCGGCGGGCGCCGAGGGCGGCGGCGGGCTGCCGGTAGAACTGTCCGCCGGCCTGGTCGGCTGCGTCGACCAGGGTCACCCGGACGCCCCGTGCGGCCGCCGCCAGCGCCGCGGCGAGCCCGGCCGGGCCCGCGCCGACGACGGCGAGGCGCGGTCGTTCAGTCATCGTCCCGGCCCGTCCCCTCCTGCGTGCGGATGTCGTCTCCCGGGCGCACCGGAACCAGGCAGGCCCGTTGGTTGGGGCGGCCGTTGACGATGACCAGGCAGTCGAAGCACACCCCGATCCCGCAGAACACCCCGCGGGGCTGCCCGGCGCCCCGTGTGCCGCGCCAGGCCGTCACGCCCGCCGCCCACAGCGCCGCCGCCACCGTCTGGCCCGGCAGCGCCTCCAGGGGCCGGCCGTCGAAGGTCACGGTGCAGGCGGGGCCCGGCCGGGCCCGGGTCAACTCCCTCGGATTCACCGGACGTCGCCTTTCTCGGTGTCGAACCGCTCCGGCCGGAACGGCGTGAGGTCCAGCTCCGGCGCCTTCCCGGTGAGTGCCTGCGCGATCAACTGCCCGGTACCGGGGGCCAGTCCGATGCCGGCGCCCTCGTGCCCGCAGGCGTGGAACAGGCCGGGCACCCGCGGATCGGGCCCGATCGCCGGCAGGTGGTCCGGCAGGTACGGCCGGAAGCCCGCGTACGTGCGCAGCGCGCGGACCCTTTCCAGGAACGGGAACAGCCCGATCGCCCCGGCGGCGAGCGCCCGCATCGCGGTCAGCGACAACGACCGGTCGAAGCCGACCCGTTCCCGGGTGGCGCCGATCAGCACCGGACCGGCGGCCGTGCCCTCCACGACCGGTGAGCTGCGCAGCGCGGCCGAGTCGCTGGCCACGTCGGCCACGTAGTCCGCCGCGTACACCTTGTGCCGGACCATGCGCGGCAGCGGCTCGGTGACCAGCACGAAGCCGCGCCGGGGGAGCACCGGCAGCCGGACGCCGGCGAGCGATGCGAGGTCGCCGCCCCAGGTGCCGGCCGCGTTCACCACCGCCGGTGCGTGGATGTCGCCCCGGTCGGTGCGGACGCCGCGGACCGCTCCCCGCGCGGTGCGCAGCACCCCGGTCACCGTACGGCCGGTGTGCAGGGCGGCGCCGGAGGCGCGGACCAGGTGTGCGGCGGCCAGCGCGGGCATGACCTGGGCGTCCTGCGGGTAGTGCACCGCGCCCGCCATGCCGGGCGCCACGTACGGTTCCACATCGGCCAGTTGCCCGGCGTCGACCGGTACGGCGGTGACACCGGCGGTGCGCTGGTCCGCGGCGAAGTCCCGCAGGGCGGCCAGGGCGCCGGGCGTCGAGGCGACCACGAGGCCGCCCTTGGGCTCGTACTCGATCGCGGCGCCCAGTTCCCCCGCCAGCTCGGCCCACAACCGGGCCGACAGCAGTGCGAGTTCGAGTTCCGGGCCCGGCTCCTTGTCGGAGACGAGCAGGTTGCCCTCGCCGGCTCCGGTGGTGCCGCCGGCCACCGGGCCCCGGTCCACCAGTCGTACGTCGAGTCCGGCGCGCGCGGCGTACAGGGCGCAGGCCGCGCCCGTCATTCCGGCCCCGACGACCACGACATCGCAGGTCAGTAGCTTCGCCACGCCAGTACTATGTCACATGTTCCTCTCTCTGAGGAGTACCCGGCGCCGACATCGATCCCCAGGCGTGGACGCCCCCTTGACGTCGTACGGAGCCCGTTCGACACTCCAGGGAGGGAATCCTAGTGAACAGGTAGGGAATCATGACGCGCCGCGGAACGGGCACCGGCCGGACGGGCCGGACGCCGTTGCGCGTACCCCTGCTCACCTCCCGTCGCCACATCGACCTCCAGCGCGTTTGCAGCGCGATCAGCCGCCACCGCTGAGCCGGGCCGCCCCTTCGCCCCCACCGGCCGGTCACGCCCGCGCCGGCGCGCCCCTTCGCACACCCACCACCCGGGGAGACGCATGTCCATCACTCCGCTCGCCGCCGTCCCGTCCACCCGCGCCACCGCACCCGTCTTCCGGGGCCGGATCGGCCGGGACGCGCGCAGCGGCCACTACGCCGTGCCGCACCGCTACCGGCTCCATCTGTCGACCGCCTGCCCCGACGGGCTGCGCCTCGCCGTCGGCCACAGCCTGCTCGGCCTGGACGCCCGTTGTCCCGTCACCCTCCTGCCCGCCGTCCCGGACTGTCCCGGCGGCGGCCACGCCGTGCTCCGCCCGCTCTACGAGGCGAGCGCCCACCACTACACCGGCCCGGCGCTCGCACCCGTGCTCAGCGACGACTGGTCCGGACGCATCGTCAGCACCCACACCCCCGACATCCTGCGCGACCTGGACCGCTTCAGGCCGGGCGGCGACGCCCGCCTGTACCCCTCCGGCCTGGAGTCCGTGATCGAGGCCGTCGAGCGGATGTGCGCCGAGGGCATCGAGGAGGCCGCGCAGAGCGCCGGACGCGCCGGTGCCGACCCCGCCGAACGAGCCGCCGCCCTCGACGTGCTGCTGGACACCCTGGGCCGGCTGGAGCGGCGGCTGAGCGGCGAGGAGTACCTGGCCGACGACCGGCTCACCGCCGCCGACATCGAGCTGTGGGTCACCCTCGTGCAGCTCGACACCGTCCACCGCTGCCACCTCGACGCCTCCGCCGTGCACCGCATCGCCGGCCACCACGCCCTGTGGGCCTACGCCCGCCGCCTGGCCGCCCACCCCGCCTTCGGCCGCCACCTCGACCTCGACGGCATCGCCCGCCGCCACCACGGCCGCTGCCAGGGCCTGGAGGCCGCCGGAGCCGCTGTCCAGATCCTGGACTGGGCAGGCCATGCCGCGGACGCCCCGGACGCTTCGCGCAGGTGAGAGCGGGCCTGTGATGTCCACTGGGCGGACGGCCGTTGACATTCGAACGGGCAACTGCCTTACTTACGGCTCAGAACGGTCATGAGCGTCAGCGCCAAGCCCTGGCTCGCTGACCGGCAACCCTCGCATCGCGGTGGGGTGCCCCAGGTGACGACCGGACCGGATGACGTTTTCGGTAAGCGCGAGGCCCCCCGGGGCCGCAACAGTGACAGGTGACGCCATGTACGCAGCTCCCAGGACGGCCGCGAGCCGCCCCCAGGGCTGCGTACCGTCGTACGCCGGTCTCCTCGTCGCCGACCGCGCCGTCGATCTGCTCCGCGTGAACAGCGCACTGTGTACCGCACCGGGCTCTGCCCGCTGTCAGGGCTGACGTCTCCTCCCAGCCCCCGCGTTCCCGCCGCACACCGTCCGTCCGGTGTGCCGTTGTCCGCCCAGCCCCCGGTTCCGCGCCTGTCCGTGCGCCGCCTCGTGCCCCAGTGCCGTCGTGGCCCACCTCCGCTCCCGCGCGGCCCCGGGGTGACCGACTCCGCCGGAGCCCGCCATGAGTGAACTCCCAGGCGCCGCCGTCTCCCTAGCCGAGGCGCCGGCCCCCGCCGACACACCGTCAGAATCCCCGTCCGCCCAGCGGGTCCAGCCGCTGCGCCGGCCCGGCCGGTGGATCGTCACCGCCGTCGTCCTCGTGCTCGTCGCGCAGATCCTGCACGGACTGGTCACGAACCCCTTCTACCAGTGGGACCGCTTCCGTTACTGGTTCCTGCGCCCCACCGTCCTCGACGGCCTCCTCGTCACCCTCGAAGTCGCCGCGCTCAGCGCCGTCCTGGGGCTCCTCGGCGGCATCCTGCTGGCACTCGCCCGGCTCTCCGGGAGCCCGGTGCTGCGCGCGGTCAGCTGGACCTACACCTGGCTGTTCCGCTCCGTACCGCTCATCGTCGTACTGATCTTCCTGTACAACTTCAGTGCCCTGTACAAGACGTTGAGCCTCGGCGTGCCGTTCGGACCCGCCTTCGTCACCTTCGACGAGTCCCGGCTGGCCACGGACATGACGATCGCCGTCATCGGCCTCAGCCTCAACGAGGCGGCGTACGCGGCCGAGGTGGTCCGCGGCGGCATCCTCTCCGTCGACCAGGGACAGCACGAGGCCGCCGCCGCGCTCGGCCTGCCCCAGGGCTACCGGTTCCGCAGGATCGTCTTCCCGCAGGCCCTCAGGTCCATCACCCCGAACTACGTCAACCAGCTCATCGGCCTCGTCAAGAGCACGTCCCTGGTCTTCTACGTGTCGCTGCTCGACCTGTTCGGCGCGGTGCAGTCGATGGGCAGCACCTACCCCGGTGACGTCGTGCCGCTGCTGATGGTCGCCACCGTCTGGTACCTGATCCTCACCAGCGCCGTGTCCGTCGTCCAGTTCTACGTCGAGCGGTACTACGCCCGGGGCGCCACCCGCACCCTGCCGCCGACCCCCTTGCAGAAGGCCCGGGCCGGCCTCGCCGACCTGCGGGCCCGGCTGAGCCGGGAGGCCGCCGTATGACCGCGCAGACCCTGCCGAAGGCCGCCCCCGCCGCGCTCGAAGTGCACGGCGTCCACAAGTGGTACGGCTCCCACCGCGTCCTCGACGGCATCGACCTGACCGTCCGCCCCGGCGAGGTCACGGTGATCCTCGGACCGTCCGGCTCCGGCAAGTCCACGCTGCTCAGGGTCGTCAACCACCTGGAGAAGCCCGAGATCGGCCACGTCAGCGTGGGCGGCGAGCTGATCGGGGTGAAGCGGCACGGGGACCGGCTCAGGGAACTCAGCGAGCGCGCCATCCTCGCCCAGCGCAGCCGGATCGGCTTCGTCTTCCAGAACTTCAACCTCTTCCCGCACCTGACCGTCCTGGAGAACGTCGCCGCGGCACCCGCCGCCACCGGCAGGCTGACCAGGGCGGCGGCCCGGGAACTCGCCCGGGAACTCCTCGACCGCGTCGGACTCGGCGACAAGACCGGCGCCTACCCGCGGCAGCTGTCCGGCGGCCAGCAGCAGCGCGTCGCCATCGCCCGCGCCCTCGCCCTGCGGCCCGGGATCATCCTCTTCGACGAGCCGACCTCGGCACTCGATCCCGAACTCGTCGGCGAGGTGCTGGCCGTCATCAAGGACCTGGCCACCAGCGGCACCACCCTCGTCATCGTCACCCACGAGATCGGCTTCGCCCGCGAGGTCGCCGACCGGGTCGTCTTCATCGACGGCGGCCGGATCGTCGAACAGGGCCCGCCCGGCGAGGTGCTGGACCGGCCCCGGCATACACGGACCCGGGAATTCCTCGGCAAGGTGCTCTGACCGCGCCGCCCGGCAAGGTGTCCGGGCTCGGCCGCTCGGGCCCTCCACGACCCCCACCCCCCACCGCACTCCCATCGCTCATCACCCTCATCAGCGAGACAAGGACAGCCACGCCATGCCCAGCCACCTCTCCCGACGCGCCGTGTTCCGCGGCATCACCGCGGCGACCGCCGTCGCCACCCTCGCCACCGGGCTCGCCGCCTGCGGAGGCGACAGCGAAGCCGTCACCAAGACCGACACCGCCGGCACGGTGACCGTGGGGCGGCTGTCCAACGGAGCCGCCAAGGAGACCGCGCTGAAGGTCTCCGAAGTGAAGTCCATCAGCGCCGAACTGCCCGCCTCCGTGCGCAGGAGCGGCAAGCTCGTCATCGGCGTCGGAGCCCTGCCCTCGGGCTCCGCGCCGCTGAACTTCGTGGGCAGCGACCAGAAGACCCTCACCGGCTCCGAGCCCGACCTCGGCCGCCTGGTGGCCGCGGTCCTCGGCCTGAAGCCCGAGATCAGGAACTCCACCTGGGAGAACCTCTTCGTCGGCGTCGACAGCGGCAAGGTCGACGTGGCGTTCTCCAACGTCACCGTCACCGAGGAACGCAAGCGGAAGTACGAGTTCGCCTCCTACCGCAAGGACAACCTGGCCTTCGAGGTGCTGAAGAAGAACTCCTGGAACTTCGACGACGACTACGAGAACCTCGCCGGCAAGACGGTCAGCGTGGGCGCCGGCACCAACCAGGAGAAGATCCTCCTGGAGTGGAAGGCCAAGCTGGCCAAGGAGGGCAAGACGCTCACCGTCAAGTACTTCCCGGACCAGAACGCCACCAACCTGGCGCTCGCCAGCGGAAAGATCGACGCCTTCCTCGGTCCCAACCCCGCGGTCGCCTACCGCGCCCGGCAGACCGCGAACACCCCCAACGCCACCCGCAACGCGGGCACCTTCTCCGGTGCCGGAGAGACGCTCCAGGGCCTGATCGCCGCGACCGCCAAGAAGGACAGCGGACTCGCCAAGCCGCTCGCCGACGCCCTCAACCACCTGATCGAGAACGGGCAGTACGGCAAGTGGCTGGCCGCCTACGGCCTCTCCAACGAGTCCGTGGCGAAGTCGGAGGTCAACCCGCCCGGGCTGCCGCTGGACAACTCCTGACGGGACGCCGCCCCACCGACATGGAGTCAACAGAGGGGATCGCTTCCGTGGCCCACCCGACCGACGTCCGCCCAGGCGCGGCCCCGCTCCCGCCCGCCGACCCCGTCCTGGACAACGCCGTCTGGGCCGCCCTCACCGGCCCGCACGCCCACCTCGCCGACCGGTACGGCCGCGCGGCCCGCTACCGGCCGGAGACCTACGCCTTCGCCGCGCTCGCCGACCCGGCGGACCCGGCGGCCTGGGCCGACCTGCACACGCTGGTCGGTCCGGGAAACCCGGTACGGGTCAAGCCGGTCGAGCGGGTTCCCGACGGCTGGGAGGTGCTCGACCAGGGCGTGGGAGTCCAGCTCGTGGACACCGCGCTGCGGGCCGAGCCGGACCCGCGGGCGGTCCGCCTGGGAGCCGACGACGTCCCCGAGATCCTCGATCTGGTGGCCCGCACCCGGCCGGGCCCGTTCCTGAGGCGGACCGTCGAGATGGGCACCTACCTCGGCATCCGGCACCGGGGCAGGCTCGTCGCCATGGCGGGGGAGAGGCTGCGGCCGCCCGGCTGGACCGAGATCAGCGCCGTGTGCACCGACCCCGCGTACCGCGGCCGGGGACTGGCCACCCGGCTGGTGCGCGCGGTCGCGGCCGGCATCCGGGACCGCGGCGACATCCCGTTCCTGCACGCCGCCGCCGACAACACGCCCGCGATCCGGCTCTACGAGTCGATCGGGTTCACCCTGCGCCGCCGCTCCCGCATCACGCACCTGCGCAGCCCGGGAACAACCGGCGCCGGCCGGACGTTGGACGTCACGACGAGATCCGCAAGGCGGACGCCGACCCGGCCCGCCGCGCCCGACGGACGGAGGTGACGGCCGTGACCCGAGTGCCCCCGCGGGCCCGCCCGCCGCGTGCCCCGCACCCGTACCGGTCCGTCCGTCTGCACTCCCGGCCGCACATCGACCTCCAGCGCGTGTCCGCCGCGCTCTGTCGCCACTGACCTCTCCCCGGCCCTCGCCCCGGCCAGGGGCTCCTCCCGCCGCGCCCGCCCGTGGCCGACGCCGCCCGCCCGGCCGCCGCCGGCCCCGTGAGCCGGCGTTCTCGTACGGACATCAAGGAAGGCACCGACGTGTCCCCAACTCCCGCCGCACCCCTGCACCTCGCCGTCGCCCTGGACGGCACCGGATGGCACCCGGCGTCCTGGCGCGAGCCGGTCGCCCGCCCCCACGACCTGTTCACCGCCGGCTACTGGACCGACCTGATCACCGAGGCCGAGCGCGGCCTGCTCGACTTCGTCACCATCGAGGACGGCCTCGGCCCGCAGTCCTCCCAGATCCTCACCTCCGACGAGCGCACCGACCAAGTCCGCGGCCGGCTCGACGCGGTCCTCATCGCCTCCCGCGTCGCCCCGGTCACCCGCCACATAGGTCTGGTCCCGACCGTGGTGGCCACGCACACCGAGCCGTTCCACATCTCCAAGGCGATCGCCACCCTCGACTACGTCAGCACCGGACGCGCGGGCCTGCGCGTGCGGACCGACTTCCGCCCGGACGAGGCCGCGCACTTCGGCCGGCGCACCATCCCCCGGATCGACGGCTTCGACGCCCCGGACGCGCAGGCGACGATCACCGACCTGTTCGACGAGGCCGCCGACTACGTGGAAGTGGTCCGCCGGCTCTGGGACAGCTGGGAGGACGACGCCGAGATCCGGGACGCGGCGACCGGCCGCTTCATCGACCGGGACAAGCTGCACTACATCGACTTCGAGGGCCGCTGGTTCAGCGTCAAGGGCCCGTCCATCACGCCCCGCCCGCCGCAGGGCCAGCCCCTGGTCACCGCCCTCGCCCACCAGACCGTCCCGTACCGGCTCGTGGCCCGTCAGGCCGACGTCGGCTACGTCACCCCGCACGACGCGGATCAGGCCCGGGCGATCGTCACCGAGATCCGCGCCGAGCAGCAGGCGGCGGGCCGTGCCGGCGAGACGCTGCACGTCTTCGGGGACCTCGACGTCTTCCTGGACGACAGCCGGGCCGGGGCCGAGGCCCGCCGCGACCGCCTCGACACCCTCGCGGGCGAGCCGTACACCAGCGATGCCCGGATCTTCACCGGCACGGCCGCCGAACTCGCCGATCTGCTGGAGGAGCTGGCGGAGGGCGGGCTGACCGGGTTCCGGCTGCGGCCCGCGGTCGCCGGCCACGACCTGCCCCGGATCACCCAGGACCTGGTACCCGAGCTGCGGCGCCGCCGCCGCTTCCGGGACGCCTACGAGGCCGGCACCCTGCGCGGCCTCCTCGGCCTCGCCCGCCCCGCCAACCGCTACGCAGCAGCCTGAACGCCGGAGAGGACGACCGTACCGCCATGAGCAAGCCGCTGAAGCAGATCCACCTGGCCGCGCACTTCCCCGGCGTCAACAACACCACCGTGTGGAGCGACCCGGCCGCCGGCAGCCACATCGAGTTCAGCTCCTTCGCCCACTTCGCGCGGACCGCCGAACGCGCCAAGTTCGACTTCCTGTTCCTCGCCGAGGGACTCAGGCTGCGCGAGCAGGGCGGCCGGATCTACGACCTGGACGTGGTCGGCCGCCCCGACACCTTCACCGTGCTGGCCGCGCTGGCCGCCGTCACCGACCGGCTCGGCCTGACCGGCACCATCAACTCCACGTTCAACGAGCCGTACGAGGTGGCCCGCCAGTTCGCGAGCCTGGACCACCTCTCCGGCGGCCGGGCCGCGTGGAACGTGGTCACCTCCTGGGACGCCTTCACCGGCGAGAACTTCCGGCGCGGCGGCTTCCTCCCGCAGGAGGAGCGCTACTCCCGCGCCAAGGAGTTCCTCGCCACCGCGCACGAACTGTTCGACTCCTGGCGCGGCGACGAGATCATCGCCGACCAGGCCACCGGGACCTTCCTCAGGGACGCCAAGGCCGGTGCCTTCGTGCACCAGGGGCAGCACTTCGACATCCACGGCCGGTTCAACGTCCCGCGCTCCCCGCAGGGCCGCCCGGTCATCTTCCAGGCGGGCGACTCCGACGAGGGCCGCGAGTTCGCCGCCGAGGCCGCGGACGCGATCTTCAGCCGGTACTCCACGCTGAAGGAGGGCCAGGCCTTCTACACCGACGTCAAGTCCCGCCTCGCCGCGTACGGCCGCCGCCCCGACCAGCTCCTCATCCTGCCCGCCGCGACCTTCGTCCTCGGCGACACCGACCAGGAGGCCGCCGAACTCGCCCGCGAGGTGCGCCGGCAGCAGGTCAGCGGCGCCACCGCCATCAAGCACCTGGAGTTCGTCTGGAACCGGGACCTGTCGGCGTACGACCCGGACGGCCCGCTGCCCGAGGTGGACCCGGTGGTGAGCGAGGACCACATCTCCCGGGGCCGCGCCCAGGTACGGATGTACCGGGACCCGGTGGCCATCGCCCGCGAGTGGCGGCAGCTCGCCGAGGCCAACAGGTGGTCCATCCGCGACCTGGTCATCAACACCGGCAACCGGCAGACGTTCATCGGCTCCCCCGAGACCGTCGCGCGGACCATCAACGACTTCGTGCAGGCCGACGCCTCCGACGGCTTCATCCTCGTCCCGCACATCACCCCCGGCGGGCTCGACCCGTTCGCCGACAAGGTGGTCCCGCTGCTCCAGGAACAGGGCGTCTTCCGCGCCGACTACGAGGGCACGACCCTGCGCGACCACCTCGGCCTCGCCCACCCCGATGCCGACACCGAGGCCCGCAGCCGCACCAGTGCCCCGCCCGCGCGGGCCGCGTCGTGAAGTTCCTCGCCATCACCCTGATCGTGCACCGGCCGGACCCGGTCACCGGAGTCCTGGTGCCGACGCACGAGCGGTTCCGCGAGGTGCTGGACAACGCGGTGCTGGCGGAGGAGCTGGGCTTCGACGGATTCGGCGTGGGGGAGCGGCACGAACGGCCGTTCCTCTCCTCCGCGCCGACCGTCGTCCTCAGCCATGTCGCCGCGCTCACCCGCCGCATCCGGCTCTTCACCGCCGTCACCACGCTCAGCCTGCTCGACCCGGTCCGGGCCTACGAGGACTACGCCACCTTGGACCACCTCTCCGAGGGGCGCCTCGACCTGATCATCGGCAAGGGCAACGGCACCGCGCAGCGCGAGCTGTTCCACGTCACCCCCGAGGACCAGTGGGACCGCAACGCCGAGAGCTACGAGGTGTTCCGGCGGCTGTGGCGGCAGGACCGGGTGACCGCCGACACCCGGTTCCGGCCACCGCTGAAGGACGCCGAGGCGTGGCCGCGGCCGTACCAGCGGCCGGTCCGCGTCTGGCACGGCAGCGCCACCAGCGAGGAGTCCGTGGACCTCGCCGCCCGCTACGGCGACCCGCTGTTCTCGGCGAACGTCACCCATCCCGTGGAACCGTACGCCGAACTGGTCCGCCACTACCGGGAACGCTGGGAGCACTACGGCCACGACCCGGCGGCCATCGCGGTGGGCGCCGGCTCGGCCGGACTGTGCGTCGCCCGCACCTCGCAGGAGGCGCTGGCGGCGTACCGCCCGGTCTTCGAGAGCAACCTGGCCTTCCAGCGGTCGGCGGGCCTGCCCGTGGTCTTCGAGACCCTGGAGGACTTCGTGGCGCGCAGCTCGGCGCTGATCGGCAGCCCCGAGCAGGTCATCGACAAGGTGCACCGCTACCACGAGCGGCTGGGGCACACCGTGCTGCACGTGACCGCGGACGCCGGCGGCCTGCCCGCCGCCCGGCACCGCGCCTCGCTGGAACTGTTCCAGTCGGCCGTCGCGCCGACGCTGCGCCGGGAGATCCCGGACCCGCCGTTCGCCTGGGCGCCGGTCCTGCCCGCCGGCGCGGCACAGACACCGGCGGCGTAGACACCGGTGTGGGCGTGGACGTCACCTCCCCCGTAGGTGACGTCCACGCCCGTTCCCCCCGGTGCCGGACAGTGGCTCTGTGTCGTCCGTGTGCCGTCACCAGCACATGACGGCCGTCTCCCCCGACCCCCACGTGGAGTACAGGCGGACCCGGACGACATAGCGGCGGCCCTTGACGAGCCGGACGCGGACGGCGGCGTTGTCCGGCGTGCCGCCGTCGTCGTGGCCCGCGAGGAAGCGCGGTTCCCCGTCGCGCTGCTCGAAGACCACCAGCACGGTGTCGGCGTCGCCGAAGGTGCCCACGGTGTACTCGCGGGTCTCCGGCGGCTCGACGGTGAAGTCGGCCTGCTCGCCCGGCCCCAGTCCGAGCGGCGCGGACCGGAACGGCACCAGTCCGGCCGGCCCGCCCGGATCGGCGGGCGGGTACCAGCGGAGAACGAACTCCTTGTCGGCCGGGGAGGGAGCGCCGGGCGGACGCAGCCCCCCGCGGTACTGCTCCGGCTCCAGCACCAGCCCCGGCCCGAGCGGCAGCGTCATCACCGACTGCGGATCCCACACCGAGCCGCCCGCCTCACAGGCGTCCAGCGGACGCAGCACGTTCGTGTACGTCGTCTCCCGGCTCCAGAAGTTCGGCGGGCCCGCCAGTTCGGCGTACACGGCCTCGTCGTCCCAGTGCAGCCCGGCGAACGGACTCTGGTGCTCGTGCACCATGCCGAGCGCGTGCCCGATCTGGTGCAGGACGGTCCCGCGCTCCCCGGGCGCGGTCACGTCCCAGCCGAGGTTCATGGTGCGCTCCCCCCGGCCCACCGACAGCGCCTCCCGGCCGACCGCCGACCAGGACCCCGCACCGGCCTGGAACCCGATCCGCAGCTCCGCCTCGTGCCGGTCGCCGACCTCGGCGAACGCGACGCCGATGCCGAGGTCCTGCCACTCGGCGAAGCACCCGCGGACCACGTCCCGCTGCTCCTCGCCGCCCGCCCACGGCACCCGGCGCAGCTCCCCGGTCCCGGGGACCGGGACGACCGAGGCGTCCGTGCGGGCGTCCAGGAAGCAGTAGTGCAGGACCGTGCCGTTGACCCACATCCGCCGCCCGGCGAGCAGCGCGCCCAGCCGCTCGGCGGTCAGCCCCGGTGCGAACGACGGGGCCGACTGCCGCGGAAGCGAGCAGAGGCGTCGGGTCATGCGGCCAGCGTGCCCGCCGCCCCGGCCGCACGCCTGAGTCGGGGGCTACTCAAGTCGCCCTGTATCAAACCTGAGTACGCGCGCTCAGTACGGTGTGAGGACTTACGAACAGGACGCGAAGACCCTGGAGCTGCCCTGGCCGTTCACCGGCCGGGCCGACGAACTGGAGCTGGTGCGCGGCGCGCTGACCGCCGGCCGGCCCGGCATCGTGGTGACCGGCCCGGCGGGCCGTGGCAAGACCCGGCTGATCACGGAGGCGGTCCGGGGCACGGACCACGCCCGGGTGACCGGCACGCCCGAGGCCCGGGACCTGCCCCTCGCGGCCTTCGCGCACCTGCTCCCCGACACCGTCTCGCTGCACCGCGCGGTCCGCGCGCTGTCCGGCGTACGGCTCCTGGTCGTGGACGACGCCCAGCTGCTGGACGAGACCTCCGCCGCCCTGGTCCACCAGCTCGCCGTGCAGGGCCGCACCCGCCTGGTCGTGGCCGCGGCGGACGGACCGCCCGCGCCCGGCGCGGTGTCCCGGCTGTGGACCGGGGAACTGCTGCCCCGGCTGGCCCTCGACCCGCTGTCCCCCGAGGACACCGCCCAACTGCTCGCCGGCGCCGGCCTGGAACCGCTCACCGTGCGCCGGCTGCACCAGGCGTGCCGGGGGGACCTGCGGCTGCTGCGCGACCTGGTGACCGCGCTCACCGGGTCCGGCCGGCTGACGCCCGTCCCGGACACCGGGGAACACGCCTGGCGCGGCCCCCTGCCGGTCACCCCGGCCGTCCGCGAGCGGCTGGCCCCCGCCCTGGAGCGGTCCGGTCCCGGCGAACGCGACGCCCTGGAACGCCTCGCGTTCGCCGAGCCCCTGCCGCTGCCCGTGGACGAGCTGGACCTGGACGTCCTCGAACGCCTGGAGGCGGACGGCCTGATCGACGTCGACGACCAGGGCGCCGTCAGCCTCGCCCACCCCCTGCACGGCGCCGCGCTGCGCGCCACGGCCGGCCGGCTGCGGGCCCGCCGGCTGGCCCGCGCGCCCTTCGCGCACGGCCCCGCGCTCGACGCCGAACAGCGCACGCTGGTCCGGCGGATGGACCGGCTCGACGTCCGGCCGGTGCCGGCGCCGGCGGGGGAGTGGCTGGTCGCGCAGGGCGGCCTGCTGCCGGCCGGGTACGCCGAGGTCCGCGCCCGGTTCGCGCGCCTGCGCGGTGAGCTGCGGGAGGCGGCGGCGTGGGCCCGGGAGGGGCTGCGGGAGACCCCGTCGCACGGCGGGTGCCTGAGGGAACTCGCGCTGGCCGAAGGGACGCCGGGTGAGGTGACCGAGCCGGACGGCGTCCACGCGCTCTACGCCGCCGTACGCCTCGGCGAGCCCGGGCGGGCTGCCGGGCGGCTGCCGGCCGGCAGCGTGTTCGCCCGGCACGCGGACGCGCTGGCGCGCGGGGACGGGCCCGCGCTGGACCGCGCGGCGCAGGCGCTGGCCGAGCGGGGCTTCCTGCTGTACGCGGCGGAGGCGTACGCGCAGGCGGTACGGGTCCACCGTGATCCCCGGGCCGCCCGGCTGTCCCGCACCCGGGCCGTCGCGCTGGCCCGCCGCTGCCAGGGGGCGCGCACACCCGCGCTGGCCGGACTGGTCCTCGGCGAACTCACCGCCCGGCAGCGGCAGATCGTCACGCTGGCCGCGGCGGGGCTGAGCAACCGGGAGATCGCCGAGCGGCTGACACTGTCCGTGCGGACGGTCGGCAACCACCTGTACAGCGCCTACACCCGGCTCGGTACGGGGGACCGGGGGGCGTTGCCCTGGCTGGCGGACGTACCGGAGAGGGAGACGGCCTAGGTGTGCTGTCCGGGGAGGCGGTGAGCGTGGGCGGGTACGGCGGCGCCGTCGGCCGGGCCGGGGCCGTCACGCGGTGCTGGTCGTGCGGTACTCGCTGTCCGAGGCCGGGCTTCCGCTGGGGGGGGGCGTGGAGCGCACCGCCCCACAAGTGCCCTCCGCCGTAAGCGCGATGGGCGGGCGGGGCCTGCTACTGGCGGCTTCCCGCGCGGTGTGGTCACGGGGACCGCGGTCGCCCACGGCTCGCTGGGCTGGGCGGCGCTGGGCCTGCCGGGACGGGAGTGGCGGGGCGAGGCCGCCTGGCCGTCCGTCACGCGGCGCAGCCGCCGGGATGGACACACCCGCGCTCACGCCGCCCCGAACGCCGCGAACGCCCAGCCCGTCGCCTGGTGCACCGCGTCGCCCGGCAGGGCCGTCCGGGCGTCCCTCAGCGCCTCGGCCAGGGAGAGGCCCGCGCCGAGACCCTTGTGCAGGGCCAGCATCAGCGGGACGACCGCCGCGTCGTTGACCGGGGCGCTGCTCGCCACCACCCCGGCCGTCCCCAGCGGCAGCAACGCCGTGACCAGGCCGAGGAGTTCGTCGGCCCCGACCGAGGCGAGGCGGGCGGTGTCGCAGCTCGACAGGATGATCCGGTACGGGCTGCGCGCCAGGCGCTCGAAGTCGTGGACGATCAGCGGGCCGTCGGCCATGCGGAGGGCGGAGAACAGGGGGCTGTCGGCGCGGAACGTGCCGTGCGCCGCGAGATGGGCGAGACCCGCGCCGTCGAGTTCCGCCAGCACCCGGGGCACCTGGGCGTCGTCGCCCTCCAGGACCGTCGCCGTGCCGTACCGGTCGGCCAGTTCGGGCACCTCCGCGCCGCCCGTCGCGAGGCCGGGGCCGCGCACCAGCACGGGCCGTCCGTCCGGCGGCGGAGTCGTCTCCCGGGCGCGCAGCCAGCTGTTCGCCGACGGCGACACGCTGAGCACCCGCTCCCGCAGCGCGGGCAGCAGCGCCCACGGCACCCGGTGCAGCGCTCCCGGCGGCACGATCACCACCGGGCCCGGACCGAGGTGCCGTACCGCCCCGGCCAGCAGGAGTTCCTCCAGGCGCCGGCCGGCGGCCTCCACGAGAGGGAGCCGGGCCTCGGCACCCGGGTGCGCGAGCCGCCGCAGCCCGGCCTGCACATGCTCGGCCTCGGCCACCGCCTCCGCCAGCGAGCCGCCGGCGAACCGCCGCACCTTCCCCTGCCCGCACAGCAGGACGTGCACCCGGCCGTCGACCACCGCCAGTTCGACCAGCCGCACGTCACCGAGCCGGTCCAGCAGCTGGCCCACGTCGAGACGGTCGCCCGCGTCGGCGGCGGCCCCTCCCATGTGCCGGGTGCGGGAGCGGATCTCCCGTTCCAGGCGCCGCTGTTCGCGCTCCAGCGCCGGCACCGGGCGGCCCTCCATCCGGGCGGCCTCCGCGCGGGCCGCGATCTCCCGGTAGGCGGTGAGCCCGCTCAGCAGCGCCGGATCGTCGGGCGGCCGGGTCGGCGGCGCGGACAGCACGGTCGCCCGCCACCGCTCGCTCCACCCGAGCAGCCGCCGCGGAGAGCCCTCGGCGAGGCTCACCTCCTGCGCCAGCGCGGCCAGTTCGGCGCCCTGCGCGGTCGCGTGGGCGCGCAGCTCCGAGGCGCCCAGCGTCATCCGGTGATCGTCCAGCACGTCCAGGCCGCGCCGGCACGCCTCCAGCACACCGCGCCGGGAGCCGGCCGCCCGCGCCCGCAGCGCCTGCGCCGCCCAGCCCGTCATCCGGGCCGGCGGCGGCCCGCCGTGCCGGCTGCGGGCGGCGACCGCCAAGTGCCGTTCCGCGTCCGCCGTCCAGCCCAGCGCCAGCGCGATCCGGCCCGCGAGCAGGGAGGCCTCGGGCGCGGCCGGGGAGCCGAAGGAGGCCAGCCGCTCGGCGACCGCCGCCGCGTCCGCGACCATCCGCCCCGACCGGCGCCCGGCCGCCACCCGCGCCTCGATCAGCACCAGCCGGGCGTGCGTCTCCCACCAGGTCCGGCGCTGCGCCGCGAACAGCCGTACGGCCACGGCCGCGCGGGCTATGGCGGTGTGCGCCTCCCCGGCCGAACGGGCGGCCCGCGCGGCGGCCAGCAGCAGCTCGGCCTTGCGGGTGGACTGCCCGCCGATCCGGTCCAGCAGCGCGATCGCCGCGTCCGCCTCGGCCAGCGCCTCCGGGGCGAGTCCCGCCGCCATCAGCACCTCGCAGCGCCGGATGGACAGGTTGTAGGTGGGGGTGTCCAGCTTGGCGTAGCGCTCCTCGGCCTCGTCCAGCAGCCGCAGCGCCGCCGGGATGTCGCCGGAGCGGAACGCGGCCAGGCCCCGGCTCTCCACCGCGTCCGCCTTGTCGTGCTCCTGGCCGGTGGTGTCCCACAGCCGCTCCGCCGCCGAGAAGTCGGCGACGGCCCGCTCCACCGCGCCGAGCGCCAGGTGCACGGTGGCCCGCAGGGTCAGCGCCCGCGCGGTCCAGATGTCGTCGGCGACCTGCCGCAGGACGGGAAGGGCCCGCCGTACGTCCTCCAGGGCCTCGCGGTGGTGCCCCAGCACCCACCACACGTACGCCCGCCGGTACAGCACCCGGGCCCGGGTGTGCCCACTGCCCCGGGCGACCCCCCGCTCGAAGGACGCGAGCCCCTGCCGTGTGCGCCCCGCGTGCACCAGTGCGACCCCGAGGGTCGCGAGCACATCGGCCTCCCGGTCGGCCGACTCGGCGCGCGCGGCCAGGTCGCGGGCCCGCCGCAGATGCCTCAGCGCGATCCGCAGATCGCCGAAGTCCCGCTGCCAGATGCCGAGCACCTGGTGGGCGACGCTCGCGTGGACGGGTGACGGCGCGGCGCGCAGGACGTGTTCGGCACGTGCCCGGGCCTCGCCCGGATCGGCGAACACCATGGGCAGCAGTTCGAGAACCGGCTCGCTTCCCGCTGTCACGTCTCGCATGGTAGTGGCCTGTTGTATCAGACGGCGGTCCCGTGGCTCTCACTGTCGACCACCGTCTTGAGGGGGAGGACACCACATGGCACCACACCGATTCCACGAGCAGTTCCACCACATCCAGCGCTCGCTGCCGGACGTCCCCCTCACCATGGGTCCGGACGACTCCGCCGGGTACTTCTACGAGAAGGGCGTCGTCCTCGTCCGGGACGGCGAGGAGGCCCGGTTCGTCGAGGACGCCGTGCGCACGCACTTCACCGAGACCCAGGGACTCGTCCCCGACCACGTGCGCCGCCTGGGCCCGCGGGCCGGCCGTACCGGCGTCACCCGCATCCGGGTCGGCGACCCGGCCGAGGGCGAGGACAGCGTGCCGCACGCCCTGCGCGCCGTGCGGGCCGCCGAGGACCGCCAGGGGCGCCGGCTGGCCGGCCGCAACCACGTGGTGCACATCGCGGGGAACGTCAACGCCTGCCCCGGCGACGAGCCGGTGCCCGTCCCGCGCACCGAGACCCCGAACCCGGCCCCCGCCGAGGGCCGTTACGACCCGGCCACCGCGGTCGGCGTCCTCGTGATCGACACCGGGCTCATGCACGACCACCGCTCCTACCCGCTGCTCGCCCACACCACGGGCGACGCCCAGCTGACCGAGACCGACGCCGACGGAGTGCTGCGCCAGTACGTCGGCCACGGCACGTTCATCGCCGGGATCCTCGCGGCCGTCGCCCCCAACACCGACATCACCGTGCGCGGCACGCTCAACGACGCCGGTGCCGTCCTGGAGTCGGAGTTCGGCGCCCTGCTCTTCGACGCGGTCGACCGGGGCGGCTGGCCGGACATCATCAGCCTCTCCGCGGGCACGCCCAGCACGGACACCGACGGCCTGATCGGCCTGGACGCGTTCATGGCGGAACTGCGCGAGCAGCGCACCCTGCTGGTGGCCGCCGCCGGCAACAACGGCAGCGACATCCCGTTCTGGCCCGCCGCCTACGCCGGCCTGCCCGAGTTCGCCGACTGCGTGCTGTCGGTCGGCGCCCTCCGCGCGGACGGCGCGTCCGGGGCCTGCTTCACCAACCACGGGCCGTGGGTGCGCGTCCACGCCCCCGGCGAACGCCTCACCAGCGCCCTCACCGGCTTCACCGCGCCCGTGCCCTACGTCTACCAGCACTCCACCTACGACGCCTGCCGGTTCGGCGCAGGCGCCGCCGACTACGCCTGCACCTGCCGGTTCCCGCGCCACACCGGTGTGCTGAGCGAGGGACGGGAGAGCACCGGCGCCAAGCCGGACCAGGTCATGTTCGACGGTCTGGCCCAGTGGAGCGGCACCTCCTTCGCCACCCCGGTGGCCGCGGGACTCGTCGCCGCCCGGATGACGGCGTACCGGGAACGCGACCCGCGCGCGGCCGGCGCCGGGCTGCTGGCGGCGGACGCGGAGCGGGCCGAGGTGCGCGGGGCGCCCGTCGCGGCGCTCCGCCCGCCCACCTGGCGCCCCGTCCCCGCCGTGATCACGGCGCTGCCCGCATGAGGGCCGGAACCCTCCGCTCCACGGCGTACGATGACAGGCCGTACACAAGGGGTGGAGCCGTGGACCGAACAGAGGTCGGCGCGTTGGTCCAGTCCGCCGTCGACGGGGACGCCGCGGCCTGGAAGGCGCTGGTGGAAGGGATGAGTCCGCTGGTGTGGTCGGTCGTGCGGGCACACCGGCTGTCGGACGCCGACGGGCACGAGGTCTTCCAGACCACCTGGTTCCGCTTCGCCCAGCACCTGGGCCGCATCCGGGAACCCGACAAGGCCGGTGCCTGGCTGGCCAGTACGGCCCGGCACGAGTGCCTGAAGGTGCTCAAGGGCCTGGCGCGGCTGACCCTGACCGACGATCCA
The DNA here is from genome assembly GCF_001514055.1 of Streptomyces corchorusii. NCBI lineage: Bacteria > Bacillati > Actinomycetota > Actinomycetes > Kitasatosporales > Streptomycetaceae > Streptomyces > Streptomyces corchorusii. The sequence continues at coordinate 687,705 of NZ_KQ948352.1, forward strand.
CGGGTGCTGGACCGGGCCAGCGAGGACCGGACGCCGGAAGAGACGTTCATCGATTTGGAGGAGGCGGCGGACCGGGCCGAGCGGGTCCGCCGCCTGTGGCAGGAGCTGGACGGACTGGGCGAGCGCTGCCGGCAGTTGCTGCGCGTGCTGATGGCCTCGCCGCCGCCCAGCTACGGGGAGATCTCGGCCGCCCTCGGCATCGCGGTCGGCAGCATCGGCCCGCTCCGCCAGCGCTGTCTGCGCCGGCTGCGGGCCCGGATGGACACGCGGGGTGCGGTGTGAACGGCGACGAGCGGCCCGAGGGCCCGGAGGAGTTCGCGGACGGGCTGCTGGAGGAGGAGCTGCGCCAGGCGGCAGCCGTCCTGGACCCGGTCCCGGCCGAGCTGGTCCAGGCGGCGCTGGACGCGTTCGCGCTGCACGACCTGGACGCCCGGCTCGCCGAGCTGACCTTCGACTCGCTGGTGGACGCACTGCCGGTCAGAGGGGTCACGGACGCGCCGCGCATGCTGACGTTCCGCGCGGGCGAGGTGACCGTCGATGTGGAGGTCACCGAGGAGGGGCTGATCGGCCAGCTGCTGCCGCCGCAGTCGGCGCGGATCGAAGTGCTCGGCGGCCCGCAGACGACCCACCCGGTCATCGCCGACCCCCTCGGCCGGTTCACCAGCGACGCCCCGCCGACCGGCCCGTTCGCCCTGCGCCTGCGGACCGGCGCGGAGGTGATCGTCACGGAGTGGCTACGGGCCTGAGCGGACCGGATCGGACGGGGTGACGGGACCGACCGGACACTGACCGACGCGCCCAGGGCCTGGGCCCCACCCTGTCGGTGGGCCTGGGAGAGTGGGGTTGCCGGGGCGAGCCGGGTGCCGGGTTCTGGGCGCGGTGTGCCGGGTGGGCGAGTCGTGTGCCGGGCGGGAGCTGGTCGAGACGGGCCCCGGGCCGAGCCATGTAAGGCCGGCCGGGTGCCGGGCCTTGGCCGAGGTGTGCCGGGCGGGCAAGCCAGGGCCGTGGCAGTGGTCGGACGGCGCTCGCCCGCCGGTCGGAAATCGTGTCCGCCTGGCCCCGGAAGCCGTCCACCACCTTGCGCTTCGCCCTGGTCCCGGCGCTGCTGCGGCCGGTCGGCTACACCGCGTCGACGAGTGCCGCCAGTGCCGTGGCGAGGCGGTGCAGGCCGGGGCCGGCCGGGCCGCCCGGTTCCGTCATGTACGTGTCCCGCCGGATCTCCACCATCAGCGCGCCGACCCGGGCGTCCGTGCCGTAGAACTCCAGCGGTACGTACGTCCCGGCGAAGGGGCTGTCCAGGCCCGTCTCGCCGCAGCCGGCGAACGCCTTGCGGGCGGCCTCGGTCAGCTCCGGCGGGGTGTGGAAGGCGTCCGTGCCCAGGCACACCGGCGGGCGCGGCCCGCTGCCGTGCAGCTCGTACGGGAGCGGCTGCGCCGGATACGAGTGCACGTCGATGATCACCGCGCGCCCGGTCGCGGCCAGCCGGTCGGCCACCGCCTCCGACATGGCCGCGGCGTACGGGCGGAAATAGCGGGCGAGCAGCGGCTCGGGGTCGGTGTCCGCGGGCCGCAGCTCACCCTTGTGCGTGGTCCGCGTGTACACGGCGCCCATCCCCACGGCGAGCATTTCCTCCCGCTCGTCCGGGAACCGCTCCGGGTCCACCACCAGCCGCGACAGCCGGTTCACGAACCGCCAGGGCCGCAGCCCGGCGAGCGCGGCGGCCTCCTCGGCGATCCGGGCGGTGTGCGCGTCCGTGATGTGGTCGAGCTCCCGCTCCAGCCCGGCGTCGTCCAGCACGATGCCGGCGCGTACGTCCTCCGGTATCGCCCGCGAGGAATGCGGCACGTGCAGCAGTACCGGCGAGTCGGCGGCACCGGGGAGGAGGTCGAACGAGGGGACGGTCTGGGACACCGGCTGCTCCTGGGGTGTGGGTGGCGTGCACGATCAAGGTGCCATACGGCACTGACAACGGCTCCCGCCCGGCACGCCTCCGCCCCGGCCGGGGTCCCGGCCGGGGCGGAGGGCACGTCACCTCGACGGCTCAGGTGCCCGCGGCACCAGCTCGGCCGCCGCGGGCACCAGGGCAC
>NZ_KQ948353.1:0-150683 GCF_001514055.1 Streptomyces corchorusii
GCGCTCGCCGTCGCCACGGCCGCACTGCCAGGGCCACTTGGTCACGGCTCCCCGTCCGGAGGCACGCGGCTGGCGAGCGGGTCGATCACCACGGAGGATGAGTACGCGTCGCCGGTGGCAGATCTCCTGGTCCGCTGCGGGTCTGTGAAGGAGGCACCCCGTGGAGAGCGTGGACACGGGCCGGTTCGGAGCCGTGGGACTCTTACCGGCGGTGGTCTGGTGAAGATCTACGGCAACTCACCCGCCAACTCGCGCCAGAGGGCGCAGCGGACGCTGGCGAAGGCGAGAGGCAGGCCGTCGCGGGTCTCCTTGGCGTTGATTGTGTCGGTTCTCCTCGCGACGACCGGGCTGTTGGGCTGGTTCGGCATCGACGACTTCGTCGGGGCGCTGACCTTCGCCGGGCGCATCACCGGTGCCGTACTCATCGCCGTGGCGTTCACCACGCTGCTGGGCACCGTCGCAGCCGCTGACCACTGGCTGTGGAAGAGCTTTCGCTACTCCGGGCTGGTGGCGCTGATCGGCTCGTTCGCGGCCTTGCTGACCAATTTCCTCGTGCTGGCGGAAATCCTCAAGGTCTCGGTCGCCGGCCGGGGCGGCCAAGGCCCGATCCGCCGGCCGCATCAGGGTCGGCGGGGTGGGCGGGTCCGGTCGCCGCGCCGGTGGAGCTCCACGGCCACGGGAGCGGCGGTGAAGACGGAGGAGTACGTTCCGACCGCGAGGCCGATGAGCAGGGCCAGGGCGAAGTCGGTGAGCGCGGATCCGCCGAGCACGGCGAGGGCGGCGAGGATGAAGGCGGCGCCCATGCCGGTGTTCACGGTGCGGGGCAGGGTCTGGAGGATCGCCTGGTCCACGATGCCGGGCAGCGGTCTTCCGGTGGCGTCGCGGGCGAGTTCCCTGACGCGGTCGAAGAGGACCACGGAGTCGTTCACCGAGTAGCCGATGACGGTGAGCAGGGCCGCCAGGAACACCCCGTCGACGGGCTTGCCGAGCCAGGCGAAGACGCCGACGAGGACCACCACGTCGTGGGCGAGGGCCGCGACCGCGGCGGTGCCGAAGAGCAGGCGGAAGCGCGCCGTCAGGTAGACGAGCTGTGCGCCGAGGGCGACGGCGAGCGCGATCAGGGCGCCACGGCGCAGCTCCTTCCCGAGGCTGGGCCCGATCAGTTCGTCGCGGACCTTGTCCGCCCCGCCGGCGAGGTCGCGTACGGCGCCGGTCACCTCGGCCTCCTCGGCGTCGGTCAGCGGGTCGGTGCGCACGGTCAGGCCGCTGTCGCCGGAGGACTGCACGACGGCCCGGGGGAATCCGGCCTCCGCGAGCGCGGTGCGGGCCCGGTCGGCATCTACGGGGGCGCCGGTGGCGTACTCGATGAGGCGGCCACCGGTGAACTCCACTCCGAGGTCGAGGCCCCGCACCGCGACGCCCGACGCGGCCAGGACGAGCACGGCGGCGGACACGGCCAGCCAGCGGCGTGGGTGGCGCATGAGGTGGGGGCGGCGTCGGGTGAGCCGGTCGCGGACGGCGCCCGTGGTCGCGATGCCGGTGAGGTGGGGGCGGCGGCGCAGGCCGGGACGGCCGGCGGCGTACTCGGCGAGCACCCGGGTGATCACCAGGGCGCTGAACATGGAGGCGAGCACGCCGATGCCGAGGGTGACACCGAAGCCCCGCACGGGCCCGGACGCGAGGAAGAACAGCAGAGCCGCGGCGATCAGGGTGGTGATGTTGGAGTCGGCGATCGCGCTCAGGGCGTTGCGGAACCCGGCCGTCAGCGCCGAGCGGGCACTGGGGCGGCGGCGGGCCGCGTACTCCTCGCGGGCGCGTTCGAAGACCAGCACATTGGCGTCCACGGCCATGCCGATCGCCAGGACGAAGCCGGCCAGGCCCGGCAGGGTCAGGGTGGCGCCGAGCACGGCCAGAGCGGCGTAGGAGACCAGGCCGTAGCAGACCAGGGCGACGGCGGCCAGCGCCCCCATCAGCCGGTAGACGACGATGATGAACAGCGAGGTCAGCGCCGTACCGATGGCCGCCGCCCAGGCACTTGCCGTGATGGCCCGCGCGCCCAGGGTGGGGCCGACGGTGCGCTGTTCGACGGTCTCGACCGGCACGGGCAGGGCTCCGCCGTTGATGAGCAGGGACAGCTCGCGGGCTTCCTCGGGGCCGAAGGAGCCCGTGATCTGTGTGGCGCCGTCGCGGATGCCGGTCCCGCACGCCACGGACGGGTCGACCTGCGGCGAGGAGATGACCTTGCCGTCGAGGACGATGGCCACCCGCCGTTCCGGGGCGCCCGGCGGGTGGCAGGCGGCCTCGCCGGTCAGCCGGGCCCAGCCGTCACGGCCGGCGCCCGCGAAGGCGACGGTGACGTGCCATCCGGCGCCGCCCTGCTGGCCGAAGCGGGCGGCGGCTTCCTTGACGTGCGCGCCGGTCAGGGCCGCGGCACCGAGGCGCAGCGGCGTGCCGGACCCATCGGGCAGGACGGATTCCCGGGGTTGCTCGGGCAGGGGCCGGGAGCCGTCGTCCGCGCCGTCGGCGGTGCCGAGCACCGGGTGGAAGGTGAGCTGCGCGGTGCGGCCCAGGACGTCGGCGGCCTTCTTCGGGTCCTGCACGCCGGGCAGTTCGACGACGATGCGGTCGTCGCCGGAGCGGACGAGGGTGGGTTCGGCGACGCCGAGCGCGTCGACACGGCCGCGCAGCACCTCCAGGGTGCGGTCGGTGACCGCGCGGTCGGCCTTGGTGGTGGCGGTGGACCGGGTCTGGAGCACGATCTGGGTGCCGCCGCGCAGATCGAGTCCGAGGCGGACCGGCACGGTGACGGCGATGTACAGCGATACGGCGATGACGGCGAGGGCGAGCGACGCTCTCACCCGCGGGGAACTGGTCAACGGGGGCCTCCGGCGGGCACACCACGGCCACGGCGGCGGCCGGAGACCGGCCGCGGCCCGGGGGCGAGGTGCGCGGTGAACGAAAGAGAGGAAGTGTCAGGTGCCGGATGGCTGGGGTGGTGCCCGTCCACGATCACGGGGTGCGTGAGGGTCCGAGGCGGGGATGTGCCCGGTCGATTGCGTGAGCCGTGCCGGGCGGGGCGGGGCGACGGCCGTGCCCTGGGGACAGGCGCCGAGGTGGCAGCGCGGAGCCGGATGCTCCCGGTGCTGCTCCTGGCGCGGTGCCGCCCGGACGGTGCAGACGGTGTCGCACCCGTCGTCGGCGCGCGGCGCGGCGTCCGAGTGGTGACCCGCTGCTGCCGCCGCTACGGCTGCGGGGGCGCTCGTGGTCGCGGGGTTGGTCGTGGTCGCGGGGCCGCTCGTGACCGCAAAGCCGGTCATGGCCGTGGGGCTGCTCATGCCCGCAGGAGCACTCGTGACCGCGAGGCCGCCCACGCCCGCAGGGCCACTCGTGACCGCGAGGCCACCAACGCCCGCAGGGCCGCTCACGGCCACAGGACCGCTCATAGCCACCAGGCCGTTGAGGCCGACCGCGGTCAGCAACGTCAGGGCGACGGCCGCCAGTACCGCGACGACGAACCGCCGGGCACTTCGTCGGCAGGGGGCGGTGCGCGCGAGGTGGTGCATGCCCCTCCCCTCTCGTCGTGGTGTGCGGGTGCCGGCCGGGCGCGGGTACCGGTCCGGGAGCGGGCGAATGCCGGCGGGGATCGGACGGGGTTCAGGGTTCGATCAGGCCGACGCGGATGGCGTAGCGGGTGAGTTCCAGGCGGTCGCGCAGACCGAGCTTCTGGAGCAGGTTGGCGCGGTGCCGCTGGACCGTCTTGACGCTGATGAACAGCAACTCCGCGATCTCCTTCGAGGAGTGCCCCTCGGCCACCAGCTTCAGGACCTCCTCCTCGCGGGGGGTGAGGACCTGATCGGGGGCTTCCTCGCCGCGTCGGGCCCGGTCCAGGTAGTTGCGGATCAGGGCGGTGACCGCGCCGGGGTACAGGAACGGTTCGTCCCGCATCGCGGCCCGGCACGCGGCGACCAGGTCCCGGTCGGCGACCGACTTCAGCACGTACCCGCTCGCGCCGGCCTTCAGAGCCTGGAAGAAGTACTGCTCGTTGTCGTGCATGGTGAGCATCAGGATCCGCAGACCCGGCTTGAGAACGGCCAGTTCCCGGGCGGCCTGCAAGCCGGTCATGCGCGGCATGGCGATGTCCAGGACGGCCAGGTCGACGTCGCCGGTGCGGGCCAGTTCGACGGCCTCGGCGCCGTCACCGGCCTCGGCGACCACCTCCAGGTCCGGTTCCTGGTCGAGGATGAGCCGCACACCCCGGCGGACCAGCGCGTGGTCGTCGGCGAGCAGGATGCGGATCGTGTTCCGGGACGCCCTCCAGGGCGGTGTCCCGGTCGGGGTGGTCGTGGCGTCGGGCATGGTCAGGGCTGCTTCCTGGGAACGGACGCGGTGAGCTGGACGCGGGTGCCGGTACCGGCTGCCGGGGTGATCTCAAGGCTGCCCCCGATGAGCAGGGCCCGCTCGCGCATGCCGCGGATGCCGGCGCCCTCGCGGGGGGCCTTGATGCCGGAGCCGTCGTCGGTGACCGTCAGCACCACGCTGTCGTCGACGTGGCGCAGGGCGACCGTGACCCGCTGGGCGTCCGCGTGCCGGGCGACGTTGGTCAGCGACTCCTGGGCGACGCGGTAGAGGACCAGTTCGGTCTCCGGCGCGAGGGCGGGCAGGTCGGCGTCGAAGCGGCGGCTGACGCGCAGCCCGGTGTGCGTGGCGAAGTCCTCGGTGAGCGAGGTCAGCGCGCTGACCAGACCCAGGTCGTCCAGCACGCCGGGCCGCAGCCGGCGTACCAGGCGACGGACCTCGTCGAGGCTCTCCCGGGTGATCTCCTGCGCCTCGTGCAGCTCTTCCCGCAGTGCCGCCGGCGCGTCGTCCGCGGCCCGCTTGAGCCCCAGCAGGATCGCGGTCATGCTCTGGCCGACCTCGTCGTGCAACTCCTGGGCGATGCGGCGGCGTTCGGCCTCCTGGGCCAGCAGGGCCCGGGCGCTGCTGGTGGCCCTTTCGTGCTCCAGCCGCTCCAGCATGGCGTTGAACGTGCGGATCACCTCGGCGACCTCGCCGCCTCCGGAAGCGGGCAGACGCTGGCCGGGGCGCAACAGGTCCACGGTGGTCATCAGCTTCGTGAGCCGGTCGAGCGGGGCCAGGCCGAGCCGCAGCAGCGCGGCGTTGGCGACCAGCATCACGACCAGGCCCCCGACCAGGATGACGGCCTCGGTGAGCAGGACCGGCACGGAGACGGTCACCGGGGCCCACAGGAGCAGCGCGGTCGCCGTGCCCAGCACGACGGCGTTCAGGGCGAAGATCCGCCAGAACAAGGACACCGGCCCGACGCCTCCCCTTCTACAACCTCGCTCCACCTCCACTGTCGCCATCGCGCAGCCCCACCGCGTCCACGGTACCGGGGCGCTCGGGTGCGCCTGCGGCCAGCGTCCCCCGTCGCGCGGGCCGCGTCGATGGGGCCTGGACCCCATTTCCCGGGGCGCGCACCACCCATGGCCCGTCCGTATGGGTCCCGTGCCCCGGCCGAGATGGGGCGCGCGCCCGATAGGTGTCCGCCGCCGGCCCGGCCAGGGTGGGAGGCACACGATCACCGCCCACGAGAAGCGCCGGCTCGGCAGCGCCGCCGCGAAAGGGACTGACCATGTCACTCGACGTCACCCGGGCCGTACCCCATCCGGACGAGGCCCGACGGCTCCTGGAACACGCCCGCGTCTCCCGGCTGGCCCAGCTCCAAGCCCTCGACGAGACCGCGCAGACCACGGACGCGTACCTGCTGTCCGAGCAGAAGAGCGCCATGAGGCGGGTCCTGAAGGAGATCGAGGAAGCCTTCGCCCGCATCGACGACGGCACCTACGGCACCTGCCAGGACTGCGCCAAGCCCATCCCCGCGGAACGGCTGGAGATCCTCCCCTACACCCGCTGCTGCGTCGCCTGCCGACGCCGCGCCACCTGACCACCGCCCGCGCCGGCCCCCAGCCCCCTGCCCCCCGAAGGGGTGAAGTGGTGAACCACCAGACCATCGGCCACAGCACGACCCACCTGTCGGCCGAGGACCTCGCCGCACTGCGCCGGCACCTCCATGAGCAGCGACTGTTCCGCCAGGAGCAACTGCGGCAACTCGCCGGACCGGTCGTCACCTCACGCGCCGAGGACCGGCCGCACCGGCAGGCCGCCGCGCAGACAGAGGTCCGCGTCAAGCTCTCCGCATCCGCCCGCATGGTTCTCGCCGACGTCGAGGCGGCCCTGGAACGCCTGGACGACGGCTCGTACGGCACCTGCCACCTGTGCCGGCGCCCCATCGACCGGGAACGGCTGATGATCGTGCCGCAGTGCCGCTACTGCGCCCGCTGCCAGCAGGTCAGGGAGGCCGCCCCATGACCGGCCTCGGCCATCCCCTCGGTACCGCTGCCGGGCACCGGCCCTGGCCGCTGTGCCGGCGCTGCTGCGGCATCGCCCTGGACATGGGCAGCGCCCGCACCCGGGCCTGGATCGCCGGAAAGGGCGTGGTCGTCGACGTACCCACCGTGACCTTCCCGGGCTCCGGCGCGGTCCACCCCATCCAGCACGGCACCATCATCGACACCCCGGGGTGCGCCCGCATGCTGCGACGCCTGCTCGCCCACCGACTGCCGCGCTTCGTCCGCCCCCTGGTCATCGTCACCGCTCCCGTCCTGGACGGCGTCGCCTACCGCGCCCAGGCCCGCACCGCGGTCGACGTGCTCCGGCCGCGCGGCGTCCTGACCGTGCCCAGCGCCCGGGCCATCGCCGTCTCGGCCGGCGCGGACATGTCCCGTCCGCTGATGGTGGTGGACATCGGCGCCCACCTCACCGAGGTGGTGCTGCTGGGCGACGGCGACGTCACCGACGCGCGCCGCACTGCCCTGGGCACCAGCGATCTGGACGACACGACCACACCCGAGGAGATCGCCGGGGCGGTGGCCTCGATGCTGACGGCGATGCTGCGGCAGGACCGCACTTCGCTCACCGCCGACGCGGTGCGCCGCGGCATCCTGCTGGCCGGTGGGGGCGCCCTGCGTCCCGAGATCACCCGCCACCTCGCCGAGCAGCCGCACATGCCGATGCGCGTGGTCCGGGCCCCGCACACCGCATCGGTCCGCGGCGCCGCCAGACTCCTGCAAGCCGCCCACACCCACCCCTCCGCCTCCGGCGCCCTCCCGTCGGCTGCCCGCCCCCACCGGGCCCCCGGATGATCCGCGAGACACAGCCTCGGGCCGCGCCCGCAGCCCCGGTTCCCCCGGCTCCGCATCCGCCGCGTCCACCGCCGGGAGGAGGACGCGTGTCCGGCCGCGTACCGCCACCTCATGAGGAGTCGTCCGTGGTCATGCCCCGGCGCCTGAGACGCAATCCCTTGTGCCGCCGCACCGACCTGGTCCAGGCGTGGACCGGTCTCGGCCTGCTGCTGGCCGCGCTGGCAGCCACCCCTGCCGCCATGGTCCTCGTCGGCGACGCCGCCCACCGCCACTACGCCCGTACCGCCCGGCACCAGGCCGCCACCCGCCACCACACCACCGCCATCCTCCTCCAGGACGCCCGGCGCCACCCCGAACCCGGCTCCGCCGAAGCCAGGAAGACCCGCTACCCGGCCGAGGTCCGCTTCACCGACGCCCACGGGCACACCCGCACCGCCACCGCCGAGGTCCAGCCCGCACTGACCAAGGGCAGCGCCGTCCGCGTCTGGGTCGGCGCCGACGGAACGATCACGGACCCACCGCTGAGCCCCGGCGAGGTCCGCAGCCGCGCCATGGGATCGGCCATCATCGCCGCCCTCGGCGTCCACGCCACCGCAGCCGCCGCCCACGCCGCCGCCTGCCGCGTCATCCAGCGCCGCAACCTCGCCGCGTGGGACACCGCGTGGGCCCGGACGGCACCCCGCTGGACCACGTCGCCGTAGCTCCCGGCCGGCCGGCGGGTCCCGCTCATTTCCCGTGCCGGCCACTGGCTCGCCGAACTCCGGGACGAGACACCGAGTGGTGCGAAGCGGCGGCGGAGCGTCAGTCGCCTTTCCGCCGTCCTGGCAGCCGAGTTCGGGACCATCCGGTGTCACTCCTCGCGGAACCCGGCTGCGTCGCACGGCGGCCTGGCGTACGTTCGGGGCCATGACACGCACCCGGGAATTCCGGCCGGTGAGCCGGTGAGCGGCTGGTGGGCCTGTCTGGAGGAGCGGACGCGCCGGGAGGTCGACGCCGACGTGCTGCGGGACCGCCGCCTGCCGGCGGTCAGGTCCGTACACGACGCCCTGCGCCCTTTGGGGTTGGGCTTGGCCGAGGCCGAGCGGGTGGTCCATGCCCGCTACGAGGCTCTCGCCGACCAGGTGCGGCGCACACCGCCCGATCCGCTCGACGTCCCCTCACTCGCCGCCCGTGCCGCGGCTCTCCCGGGCCGTGTGTCCGCGATCGAGGCTCTGTGGGACGGCGACACGGTGCACGACTGGTTCGTGCTGCTGATCGCGGTCCTGGAGGATCCGGACGGGGAAGGCCACTTGGCGACCGTCCACCACCGTCGTGACGCCTCCCCTCCACAAACCGCCGCGGCCGAGGCCGGCCGGGCGTTGGCCGGCCACCTCGGCGTGCCGTTCCACTTCCCCTCCCCGAGCGTCCCTGACGACCAGGCCCCGCGTTGGCGGGCAGTGGCACGGCCGGCGGAGTGAGCGACGGGCTGCTGGGGGCACGGGAGCTCGGTGAGCCGATCTCGTACTCGCCCCGCATGAGTCGCGTCGACGCGGGAAGCCGGTGATCACGTTTCGGCGACGCAGGAGGAGATTCTCCATGAACAAGGGCAAGTGGATAACGGGCAGCGCGCGCAGGGAGTTGGCGGAAGCCTTCACCAAGGAGTACCGGGAGGGGCGGTCGATCCGCGCCATAGCCGAGGCTCATGGCCGGTCGTACGGCTTCGTGCACCGTGTGCTCACCGAAGCCGGCGCGCCCCTCAGGGCACGGGGAGGCGATGTCCGCACCGGCAACGCCCACTCGACGCGATAGCGGCCACGTCGGTATCGGCGTGGCGCGCGGCTGCTTCCCCTCGGCCCGGCAGGGGCTGGACCACCGGTTTCCGGGTAGCCGCACCTCGTGGGGCCCCCAACGAGAGCAGGGCACCCCTGGCGAAAGGAGTGTCATGTCTGGAGTTCTGCAACGACTCAAGCAGTTCGCGAACAGTCCGCAGGGTCGGCGCACGATCGAACAAGTACGCCGCACCGCATCCGATCCGCGCCGCCGGGCCCAGGCCCAGCGGCTCTTCGGCAAGCTGCGCGCCCGCCGGTCGGGGTCGGGGATGTGACCCGACGCCGGTGAGCGGCCTGCCGGTTCGCCGCCGCTGCCGGCCATGCGCAGGTCGCAGCCCGGGGCGACCCGGGTCCGTCACGGCCGGCAGGACGGCGGCCCGGACGGCGGTCAGAGACCGGCGCACACGGACCGGGCGGTCTTCAGTTCCTTCTGCGCCTCGGGCTCGGAGACGTCGGCGAAGCGGGCCACCCGGTTCTGCACCCTCTGCACGGCCTCGGCCAACGGCTTGAACTCGCGGTCACCGGCCGCCGCCGCGGCGGACAGCACGGCGGCGCCGCCAAGGCGGTTGAAGGCGATGTCCCTCTTGGCCCCGTCGGCCCGGAGGTCCGACTCGTGAAAGCCCTGTAGAGCCTCGCACGATCGGCGGGCGTCGCCGGCCGCGCCGCTGTCGGCGGAGCCGTCCCCGCCGCTGAGCGCCCAGGCGGTGCCGACCCCGCCCGCGCCCAGCACGAGCCCCGCGACCAGGGCGGCGGCCAAGGAGCGGTGCGACCGGCGGGCCGGGGCGGTGGGGGCGGGTGGGCCGAGGTAAACGTTGTAAGCGGGCGGTGTTGGCGATGACATGCCAGAAGCGTAGCGAGCGCCTCGGGGCAGGGACGACCCGGTCCGCCGGGGCGGAAGACGCTCAGGCTGTGCGTCCTGCGACACCCCGGTCAGGCGGTCGTCCCCTCCCGGTCGGAGGACGGCCACACGTAGGGCAGGTCGTCCGGGACGCCGGGGAACACGGGTGCGTACGTGTCCCGGTCCTTGCGGACGAGCGCGGACTGGTGGCTGCGGTGGAAGGCCTCGTCACCGAGCCACGGCGGGAGTTCGCCCGCGGCGGCGAGAGCGGGCTGATCGCGCACGTGCGCGCCCGGACGGCCTGCGGCGTATCCGGCGACCAGCGACGCGGCACAGCTGTCCTGGTGCCCCTGCTCACGCCAGACCCGGCACACTTCGAGCCCGTAGCGGACGAGGGCCTCCTCGTAGCCGCTCCACATGCGTACGGCCGGGTGCCTGCGCCAGCCGTACCCGGGAACGGTCAGGCCGCGCAGCACCTGGAGTGCCTCGACCCGCTGCTTGCCCAGGCGGCGACGGTCCAGGATCAGGGCGGAGCGCCGGAAGTCGGCATCGGGCAGGAACGTCTGCATGGTCGCCGTCCTGGAGCGGGTGCGGAGGGTTCGGATGATGCGGAGTCGCTCGGCGGGTCGTGCCGCCTCGCCCGTGGCGGTCAGCCGTCCGCGGCCGGGCGACCCGCCGTGCGGCCGGGGCGCCCGAGGGCGCGACGCGCCTCCCTCATCTCCGCCTCGTACAGGTGGTCCCGGCCTTGCGCGAGTGCGTTCACCACGCTGCGTTCCAGTTCCCGGAACGGCCGGTAATAGGTGTCGTTGTAGGCCTCGATGATCTGGAACGTCCAGTGACCCGGGATGACGTCGCGGCCCAGGATCTCGGCCTCCGCCTTCGCCGCCCATCCGGCGTGCCCGGCCTCGCGCAGCAGCCGTACCGCGCGTTCCAGTTCGAGGTCGGCCCCGCCGGTCAGCTGGTGGAAGCTGTACAGGTGGCCGCGGGCGCGCTCGGTGGTCTCCAGAGCCTTCGACAGCGATCCGAGGGCTTCGACGGTCAGATCGTCGACACCTTCCGGGCGGCGGTGCCGCTGGTCGGGCCCGCCCTGGTACTCGTTCATGGCACTCCCTGGGTGCTGTGGCGCCGCCGGTTTCCGCATCCCTTCCCCTCCCGCCGGGTGACCGTGTGCGGCGTGGGCCGGACGTGTGACGGGGCGTCGCGTGGGGGCGCTCCCCCTGGCTCACCACCCGCCGACGACGGGTGTGGTGGTGGGGCGGGCCCCGTCGACGCGCCGACCGCCGGGGGCGCCGGCAGCATCCCTCCCGTCGGTCCGGCCCCGTCGGGTGCCGTCCGGCGGCTCGGCCGCGGTCATCGGCCGCTCTCCGCGCGCCGTGCGACGAAGGTGTGGGTGATGCCGGTCTGCCAGCCCGGCAGGGGCAGGGCCCGGACGTGTTCGAAGCCGGCCGCGCGGACGCGGGCGGCGAAGCGGTCGACGGTGTCGAACTCGACGACGCTGCGCCACAGATGGCGGTACAGCCCGCCGTCCCCGAGGGCGGACGCCGCGGGCTGTACGAGGCCGCGGCACACCACGCTCCACACCGCTCGGTCGACGCGCCGGCCGCTGAGGGTGTACTCGTGCACGCCGAGCCGGCCGCCGGGCACGAGCAGGTCCCGTACGGCGGTGAGGACGGCGTCGGGATCGGACACGTTGCGCAGCAGGTAGGCCGCGAAGACGGCGTCGAACGGTCCGGTCACGCCCGCCTCGGCCAGGCGTTCCGCCGGTGCCCGAACGAAGGTCACCCCACCCGCCCAGGGCTTGGTGGCGGCCCGCCGCAGCATGCCGGCGGAGGCGTCGACGGCGGTGATGCGCGCGGCCGGCAGGACGGCGCGGAGCGCGGCCGTCGAGGCGCCCGTGCCGCAGCCGAGGTCCAGCAGGCGCAGGCCCGCTCCGGACCCGGGCAGGCCGAGACGGCGTACCGAGCGCCGGAGGTGGGCGTGGTAACCGGGGTTGGCGGCCACCAGCGTGTCGTAGCCACGGGCGGCGTGGTCGAACGCGGCGGTGAGGTCCTCGTCGCGCAGCAGCGTCATGCGGTCTCCAGGTCGGTGCGGTCGCGGTGATGGGTCGAAGGGGCGGCAAAGTGGAACGGGTGCGTCAGTCGAAGGGGCGGCGGGGCAGGAGGGGCGGTTCGAGCGCCGAGCGGAGCATCGGGCCGGCGTTGCAGACCGGCGGAGGTGTGGCCGGTGGACGGGCGGGTGCTGCCACCGGCGGTGAGGGCCCGGGGTGAGAACTCCGTGTACTCGGCGAGGGCTTCGTGCGGTCCGACCGGCAGGCAGGACGTAGCCGAAGCAGAGGCCGTCGGCGGGCTGTGGGGTGCGGGGGTCCATGAGGTCGCCGGTGTCGGGGTCGGTGTTGGAGCAGTGTGGTGGGGCGGCGGGCAGGCTGCCGGGCGTGGCCACGGCGCCTTCGGTGACGCGCTGACGGTTCCTGGGGGCACCTGCGCGTACGGCCCCCCGCCGGCGACCCGGTCGAAGGGGGCCTCGCGCCGCTGCGGTACAAGCTGATCCAGTCCGGCGACTTCGAGGGCCTGGTCGGGCGGACCTGGGGCGCGGTCCGACCATGCGGCGGGTGGGCGATGTGGGAGGCATCGCCGCAGCAGGCCGGCCGCGTTGCGGGCCGGTGCCGCGGACCCGCCCGGCGCACGCGGCGGGGACGTGGTGACGGTGCCGCTCATGACCATGACGAGAGGAACACTGCACCCCACACAGGCGAAGGAACACCATGCGGTCGCGCCCCCGCCCGCCCCGCGCCCTGCGGGCCCGTCGGGATCCCCCGTCCGGGTGCCACGCTCCCGCGCGCGGGAGACCGGCCGGTGACGCGCACGCTGCCCGGACGCACCGACCACGTCGTCGTGGGTGCCGGCGTGACACCGGTCCCACCGTGCTGACCATGCCCGAACTCGCCGACGAAGCGCCTTCGTGGCCGTCGGCGACAGCCTGCGCCGCAGGATGGAACTGATTCTCCTGCACCCGGCCTACCGGGCCCGCTTCGCGGACGGCAGCACGCGCCGCATCGCCGCGCGGTGGTCCCGCACCGGCGGCGCGTGGCGGTCGCCGCCGACGGCCTCGTGCGGGCGGTCGGCGCGCGGCTGCGTGCTGGGCTTCCGTCCCGGCGACCCGCGGCACCGCGTCGGCTGACCACCCCGGAGCTCGGCGGATCGTGCCCTCCGGCCGCGGCGGAGGTCGTGTGGACCCCGTCCCGCCCGGCCGCCGCGGTCGTCTTCCGCTGTCGCTGCGCCGACGGCCGGTGCCGTGGGAGCATCAGCGGCCGACCTGGCGCGATGCCAGGCCGGGGTGATCGCGGGGGCGTGGGAACAGGCGCGGGCCCAGCCGTCGGGCTACTGGTGCGTCGGGCGGTCTCCGCGGCGACCGTCCGCTTGCGGGGACCGTGGCGGGTCGGGAGGTGGTCATGTGGCGCCGTGCCGTGGCACATCAGGGAGCAGCAAGGCACGGGACTGTCCCGCAACGGCGCCCCGGCATCCCGCACCGACCGGGCCGGCTACGGTGGGCGCGTCACCGCCTGGGTGCCTCGGCCGTTGTCGACTTCCGTCGGCGGACGTCTGCCACGGGCCCCCAGGGCAGCCACCAGACCGCGCGTCCCACGGCCCTGAGTTGCCGTCGCAGGGCCCGTTCGGCAGCGGTCAACGGCGTGTCGGCGCTGAGTCGTTCGGGGTGGCCGGGGGCCGGCCCTTCGTCCGCCGTGCCCAGAGGTACGGACACCCAGATGGATCCTGTGGCGGCGAGGCCGCGCATCACCAGGCCGGCCCAGCCCCGGATCCTGGTGCTCGTGCCCCACCGACCGCATCGGCCTTCGGCACGCACCGCCGTCAGCTCCCTCGGTGATCCGTTGTGAAGGTCAGCACCGAGGCGCCCGTGGGGGTCTGTACGGCGGTGCGCAGGGTGAGGCCGGCCGTGGCCGCGAGGGCGCGGAAATCGTCGAGGGTGCGTTCCCGGCCGCCCGCGGTCAGCAGCATGCGCAGGTCCATCGCGGTCGCCCACGGCTGTTTCACGCCGTCCTCCTTCAGCCGTTCGATCACCACGACGTGGCCGTGCGGCGCGGCGGCCGTGGCACAGCGGTCGAGGATCCGCGCGGCCCGGCGGTCGTTCCAGTCGTGCAGGACGAAGGAGAGGACGTAGGCGTCGGCGCCGGGGGGCAGGGGGTCGAAGAACGTGCCGGGGACCACGGCGCAGCGGTCGGTGAGGCCGGCGTCGGCCAGCCGGCGGCGGGCGTTCTCGGCGGTGCCGGGGAGTTCCACCAGGGTGCCGCGCAGATCGCGGTGCGCGTCGAGGATGCGGGTGAGCAGCTTCCCCGTTCCGCCGCCCACGTCGACCACATGGCCGACGCCGCTCCAGTCGTAGGCGTCCGCCGCCGCCTCCACGTTCGCCAGGTGCGTCTCCATGAGGGCGTCGAAGGACGCGGCTCGTGCGGGATCGGCGGCGAGGTCTTCCCAGAAGGACGCGCCGAACCGCTCCGGGTAGGCCGGTTCGCCGGTGCGGACCGTGGTGAGCAGGCCGCTGAGCGCCAGGTCGGAGCGGCCCATGCCGCCGTCGAGGTCCAGCCATGCACGGGTGCGCGCGGGATGGTCGTCCCTCAGGACGGACCCGAGGTCGGTGAGGGCGTAGCGGCCCGGCTCAGGCTCTTCGAGGAGACCGCTGGCCGCCAGGTGGTCCAGGAGCCTGCGCAGGGCGTCGGCGTCGCTCCGGGTGCGTTCGGCCAGGGCGTCGGCCGTGGTGACGCCCTCCGCGATGAGGTCGGCCACCCCGAGGGTGGCCGCGGCGCGGATCGCGTACGGCGTGACCAGGTCGGTGAGTGCCGCGAGGCGTGCCACCGCGGGGTCGCCCGGGGCGGCGGGAGGAACCGGTGTCCGCGTCGTGCGCGCCGAGGTCGTCGTGCTCATGCGTTCGCTCCGTCGCTGGTGGTGGTCCGGGTCAGTACGCAGGCGTACGCGGGCAGGCTCATCGCGTCCGTCTGGAGGTGGAACGGCAGCAGGGGGCCGACCGCGAAGCCGAAGCGGACGAACTCGTCGGCCAGACCCTGCGCGGTGAGCGGCTTGAACGGGAAGCTGTCCACGCGGCTGCCCCTGAGGTAGAGGCAGCCGCCCGGACGCAGGACACGGGCGGTTTCAGCGGCGTACAACGCGCGGTCCTCCCCGCCGAGGTGGTGGAAGCAGCCGCGGTCCACGACGACGTCGAAGGTCCCGTCGGGGAACGGCAGGTCGCGCGCGTCGGCCTGCCGGAAGGCGGGCGGGGCGCCCTCGGGGGCTTCCTCCGCGGCGCGGGCCCTGGCCAGGGCGAGGGCCTCCTCGCTGAGGTCGATGCCGGTGACCCGGTATCCGGCGCCGGCCAGGGCGATGGCGTCCCAGCCGGTTCCGCAGCCGATGTCGAGGGCGGTGCGTCCGGCGCCCGGCCCGCGGGCCGCCAGGAATCCGACGAGTTCGGCGGAGGGGTGGCTGAGTTCCCAGTAGGTGTGGTGGTCGCCGTTGCGGTAGCTGCGGTTCCAGTCGAGTGCGGTGGTGGGCGTCGTCATGGTGGCGCTCCGTCCGGGGTCGGGTACGGGAACGGTTCGTCGGCCCCGTCCCACCGCACTCGGAACCGTGCGCGTCAGGGCCGGGCGGGTGCGGACGCGGTCAGGGTGATGTAGGTGTCGGTGATCACGGGTGTCTCCCCGGCCAGGGCCGGGCTGCACGCGTAGACGTGGTAGCGGGGCCAGGCGGGGACGAGCGAGGCGGGGTGCGGGACGGCGGCCGGGGGCAGGGATGCCGCCGGTGCGGGCCGCCCGTCGTGCCCGGCGGTGGGCCTGTGGTGCAGGAACGGTCCGTGGCCCATGACGGTTTCCATCCTGGCCCCGGGCACCTGCGCGAGGTCGTCGGCGGTCACCTCTGCCGCGAGCCTGGACGACGGGATGGACAGGCAGGCGTCGAAGCGGCGCGACGTGCCCGCGTCGTAGTGGACCTCGATCGCTTTGGTCTCCCTGGTCGCGAGGCCGCAGGAGAAGACCAGAGCGGTCAGCCGGCGCCACGTGTCCCTCCACGTGTCCGCTCCCCCCGGGTTTCTGAGGCTGAGCACGAGCAGGGGCTGGGCGCGTACCACCGTCCAGTGCGGGACGTTGGAGGCACCTGGCTCCATGGGCCGGTCGTGGGAACGAAGGAGTGTCGCGTTCTGCACTGGAGGTCCCGTCGGTGTCGCTGCGGGCAGTTGTGGGCACGACCCTATGCGTCGGCTGTGAACTCCAGCAGGCAGTATCCGGACGGCGTGGGGTGGACGGCCCGCAGGGTGAGCCCGGCCGTGCGGCCCAGCGCGCGGAACTCGTCCTCCGTGCGCTCCTTCCCGCCCAGCAGGGCCATGTACAGGTCGAGGGAAGGCACCAGTCGCGGGGCTCCGCGCAGGAATTCGGCGACGACGACGCGGCCGGCCGGGCGGGCGGCCTCGGCGCAGCGGCGCAGGATGTCGGCGGCACCTTCGTCTCCCCAGCCCATCACGGTCGACTTGACGAGGTAGAGGTCGGCACCGCGCGGCAGCGGTTCGAACATGGATCCGGCGACGGCCGTGGCCCGGTCGGCGACGCCCGCCTTGGTGAACCGCTCGGTGGCCGTGCTCACGGCGCGGGCGTCGTCGACGAGGGTTCCCCGCAGGTGCGGGTGCGCTTGCAGGAGGCCGGTCAGGAGCGCGCCGCTGCCGCCGGCGATGTCGGCGACGTGGCCGGCCGTCGTCCAGTCGTAGGCCTGGAGGATCTCCGGCAGGGTCCAGGCGGTGAGCGTCGCCATCAGTTCGTCGTAGGCGGCGCCGCGGCGGGCGTCGCTGTTGAGGTGTTCGAAGAAGGACCGGCCGAAGGTGGGTGTGTAGGCGTCCTGTCCGGTGCGGACCGCGGTCAGGAGCGCGCTGAGACCGATGTCGTACTGGCCCATGCCGCCCTCGACGTCGAGCCAGGGGTGGACGGTCATGGGGTGGTCGCGGCGCAGCCGTCGGGAGAGTTCGGTGTTGCGGTACCGGCCGGGGCCGTCCTGTTCGAACACGCCGTGGGCCGCGAGGTGTTCGAGGAGGCGGCCCACGGTGTCGGGGGCGGCGTCGGTGCGCCGGGCGAGGTCCTCGACGGGCACGGTGGCGTCGCCGATGTGGTCGGCGAGCCGGAGGGTGGCCGCCACCCGCATGGCCCAGGGCGTCACCAGGTCCGTGAGGACGCCGAGTTGTCGTGCGACGTCTGTCGTGGTGGTGGAACTCGCGCTCACGTGTGCTCCTTTGCTCACGGTGATGTTGTCGTGCGTGGTCCGCGCGCCGCGGTTCACTGCCCGCCGCCCGCGGGTGCCAGCAGGTGCAGCAGCCGTGTCTCGTGGCCGATGATGTCGTGCACGGCGTCGTGCAGGGCGGTCGCCAGGTCCTGGCGCAGCTCCGGGACGGCGGCGACGGCCTCCTCGCGCAGGGCGGGCAGGCGCGCGGCGACGGCCGACGCCTCCACGTGGCGCTCGGGGGTGCCGGCGAGGATGTGTTCCTCGCGTGCGCGGTGCGCGTCGGCGAGATCGCCGAGTGCCGTGCCCGCGGGCAGCAGGGTCGCGACCAGGTGCTGCCAGGCGGCGGCGTCGGCCGCGGCGAGGGGGATCGCGTCGGTGATCCGCGGATCGTCGAGGAGCGCGGCGGCCTCGTCGAGGAACGCGTGGAACATGCTCCGGAACCCGTCGCCTCCGGTTCCGGCGAGGTGTAGGTCGATGAAGGCCTGGACGAGTGTGTCGGTGACGGCCTCGGGCGTGGCCGAGTCGCGGACGGTGGCGACGAGGCGTTCGGCGAGCATGTGCAGGCCCTGGAGGCCGAGGGCGGCGTTGGCCGGCTCCAGGCCGGCGCGGGCGGCGGCGGTCAGTGCGGAGCGGATCCGGTCCTCGGTCGGCGGGACGGCCCGGTCCCACGAGGCGCGCAGCAGGGCGTGCCGGGGCGGGAAGGGCTGGTGCCGGGAGGCGCGGGCGGCGGCCAGTTCCTCCGGGGCGAGTGTGCGGGGACGGGCGGGGCGGTCGGAGATCCGGAGCCAGCCGCTCTCCTCGTCGGCGCCGAGGACCACGAGGCAGTGGCCGCCGAAGTGGTGTTCGGCGCTGAGGTACGACAGGTAGTGCATGTCGGCGTAGACGACCGCGAGGCCGTGCGCGTCCAGTTCCGCCGCGAGTTGGTCACCGGCCGCGCGCGGGTCGGTGGTGGTGGCGATGTCGAGTTCCAGGCCGACGCCGGCGGCCATGCGGCGGGTGAAGAGCGGGAAGGGGTCGTTGCGGGTGGCGAGGAACGGTGGCATGCCGGGGGCTTTGGGGACGTACATGAATCCGATGCCGCCACCGAGGCCGAGCAGCATCTCCTCGCTGATGTCGAGGCCGTGGGCGTGCAGGGCCTTGCGGAACGCGGAGGTTTCGCAGTGGGCGCCGCCGAAGAGCGGCGGCCTGAGCTTCCTGCCCGGCGGGGCCTGTCGTTCCTTGCCGCCGGTGGCCGGGGCCGTCGCCATGCCGGCTCCTCTCCCCTGATCGGTACGGCCGCTGGTGGGCCGCGTCACGGATCCGAGAGTTTTCCAGCGGTGGTGGCGGTCGCCCAGGGACGGCGGTCCGGTTCTGCGTGAGGGTCACCTGGAACCGCGCGGCGGTGTCCGGGAGTTGACCCGCTTGCTCATACGGCCGGGTTGCGGGTGAGGCGGTTGCCGGTCCTGTCAGCCGACGGGGAGATGGATGTCGATGCGGGCGTCGTCGTCCTGGGCGGCGCCGAGGCCGGAGCGGTAGATCTCGTAGAACGGCGGGTTCAGGCAGGGGGCGACGACGCCCTGTTGCTGGAAAGCGGTGGTGTCCAGGGCACGCCGATAGGTCTCGGACAGGGTGCCGAAGCGACCGCGGTGGGTGGTGCGCCAGCACCATACGGGGCCGAGGGTCTCGTAACGGACGGGGAGTCCGCTGTCGGCCGGCAGCGGGAGCCGGCGCAGTCCGGCTTCGGGAACGGCGACGCAGGCGTCGTAGCGGAGGGATTCGGCCGGGACGTACGCGGGATCGTCGTAGACGACTCCGACGAGTTGTATGCCCTGGGTCAGGCCGCAGGAGTCCGTGTAGTCGATGAGATTGCGCCAAGTCCGCGCGAGTGTACGGAAGGTGCCCGAGTGACGGAGGGAGATGACCGGCAGCGGGCCGAACTCGACAAACGTGAAGAGGCGCTGTCCGGACGTCAGCACGGTGTCCCGTGCGGGCGTCGCTCCTGTCTCGGTGACGTGTCTTCCGGCCATGTCCCCTGCCTTCGCGAGGTCGTCCGGGATACCGGAGCGGTATCCGTGCACTGCCTGACTGTATTCCCGCACTTGGCCTTGGAACGACTTTGACGCCATTCCGTCATGTGGCAGGATCCGCCCTCAAGTGACTGCGCGGGCCGCCCTCTCTTCGGGGTGGCGCCGCTCATTCCGGATACGGGGGCTCCGAGTGCCGGAATATCTGCCTGGCGTGGGCACGGGTCGTGGCGGTATGCGTGTGACGACAGTGGCGCTTCATGACAGCAGAGTGCTGTCCGCCATTCCGCATATCGTCGCCAGGCTGCGCGACGCCTCGTCCAACGTGGACATTGATGTCATCGCGAAACAGGTGCACACGGCTCCGCACTATTTCCGGAAGATCTTCCGGGACACCACCGGCGAGTCGGTGCAGCGGTATGTGCGCCGGTACCGCCTCGAACTGGCGGCCTACCGGCTGGTGTTCACGAGCTGGCCGGTGCACGAGGTGGCCGCCCGGTGCGGCTATTCGGCGCACGCGCCGTTCACGCGGGCGGTCCGTGAGGCCTTCGGGAGCACGCCGGCCGAACTGCGGCGCCGGGAGCCGAGCGCGCCCTGGCCGACGTCCGGACCGGGCTGCTCCGGCCTGGTCGAGGTGGACAGCGGCAGTCGCGTGGTGGCCTTCCTGCGGCACTTCGGCAGTCATGCGTCACTGGCCGGCCGCTGGCGGCAGCTGCGGGACTGGCTGGAGGTCCACGGGTACGAGCCGGATGCCCAGCAGCCGGTGGAGATCACCCACGACGATCCGGAGCTCTACCAGGACGCGTCGATCCGCTTCGACGTGGGCACGGTGGTGCCGCTGGGCTTCGTACCGTCGGACGGCATCGGGCTCCAGGTGGTTCCCGCGCAACGGCGGTTGCAGATCACGCACACGGGTCCCGTGCAGCTGATCCCCTACACGTTCATGCATCTGGCGGTCAGCGCGGTGATGCTGGGGCTGTACGACGGCGACCGGCCGCCGATGCCGTATCTGGTGGAGTACGAGCGGATTCCGTGGTGCCGGCCGGAGGTCAGGACGCTGGCGTGGGTGAGCCTACCGCTGGGGCCCGCGCCGGCGGCGCCGGCGCGGGCCTGAGGGGTGGCGCACGGCCCGGTCAGCCGCCCGCTTCGGCGGCCATACGGCGCTTCACGGGGGGCATGTGGTCGATCATGCGGAAGGTGGCGCGGGTCAGCGCCCGGCTGACGGCGTTCTCGGCGAGGGAACGCTCCAGGTTCTTCTTCGACTTCAGGACCGTGTCCGCGGCGTAGGCGCGCATCGCCGACTCGTACCGGCCCACGGCCTGTTCGAGCCGCTCGTCGTCGCGGGCGGCGGCGGCCAGGTGCCGGGTGAGCAGTTCGGCGTCGCGCAGGGCCATGTTGCCGCCCATCCCGCCGAGCGGGGTCGCGCAATGCGCGGCGTCGCCGAGGAGGGTGATCCGGGACGGCTGCCAGGCGGGCACGGACTCGGCGGTCCGCACCGACAGTGCGGTGAGGGTGTCCGGGTCGGCGTCGGCGACCATCCGGCGCAGCAGCGGGTGCCAGTCGTCGACCAGGCGCCGCACTGCCGGGGCAAGTCGCTCGGGACCGAGCGAGGTCCGCGCCGGCAGGCCCAGGCGCTCCGGTGTGGCCGTGATCGCCCACATCAGGTAGTCGGTGTCGGTGTCGAAGAGCAGGTCGCCTCCGGCGGCGGGCAGGCCGAGCGCCTTGCTCGGCCTGGTGCGGTACTCGTGCGTGGCGGCGAACATCCGGGAGCCGTGGGGGCCCATCACGATGTGCGCGGACGCCAGCAGCGGCGGGTGGATCCAGCCGCGGAGCCGGTCGTCGAGGGGCAGCTTCCCGGCCACGCCCATCGCCCCGGTGTCCGACACGCGCATCTGGGGCAGCCGCTGGGTGCGCACCCGTGACCGGCAGCCGTCGGCGCCGACCAGGACGTCGCCTTCGGCCGTGGACCCGTCCGCGAAGCAGGCGATGACGCGGCCGTCGCCGCGCTCCTCGTAACGCTCGTACCGGCGGCCGAAGCTGACCGCGTCCTCCAGGCCGCGCAGCAGGAGGTGACGGAGCGTCACCCGGCACACGGACCGGTGGTTGCGCAGCGGGTCCTGGTCGCTGGGCCCCTCCAGGCTGAGCAAGGGGCTCAGGCGGTGGTCGGTGAAGCACAGGCCCCTGCCGCCGCTGCCGCTCGTCTCCAGGAACAACTCGAACAACTCGTCGCTCAGGCAGGCGCGCAGCGCGCGGGTCCCGAACGGGTTGACGTGGATGCGGAAGCCCTGCGAGCGGTCGACGGGGGTGACGTCGCGTTCGAACACCTCCACGTCGACGCCCTGTCCGCGCAGCCCTTGCGCGAGGGTCAGTCCGGCGAGACCCGCGCCGATCACCAGTACCTTGAACGCCTTCCGCGGCATCGGGTTCTCCTTCGGCTCGTGGGCTCCCGGCGTGGCCGGTCCGATCTGCGAAATGGTTCGTACGGTCTCGCACACGATGTGTCCGTGCGGCGCGTGGGCGGAAGCCGGGGCGGCGAGGATCTGCGTGACGGTCAACTACGGGTGTTCCGGCCGCGGCGAAGTTGACCAGCCGCTCCTTCGCGGGGGCCTGGGCGGCACGTGCGGGCGTCCTGCGCTAGCGTCCGCCGTCATGACGATCGTTTCGCTCAAGGAATTACGGGCCGAGTTGCGGGATCTCGCGGAGCCGGCCGTGCGGGCGCAGCAGGAGCGGGTGCTCAGCCGCGCGGAGGACGACGAACTGCTCGGCGTGCGCGTTCCGGTGCTGCGCAAGCTGGCGCGCGCGTACCGCGGCCTGTCCCTCGACGACGTGGACGTGCTGCTGCGCAGCCGTGTCCACGAGGAGCGCTTCGCCGGGCTGCTGGTCCTGGCCGAGCAGGTGCGCACGGCGCGCGGCGCGGACCGCAAGGCGCTGGTCGACTTCTATCTGGCGCGTACCGAGTGCGTGGACAACTGGGACCTGGTCGACGGCTCCGCGCACGTCGTGCTCGGGCCGTGGCTGCTGGAGGGGGACCTGCGGGTCCTGGACGAACTCGCCGCGTCCTCCTGGCTGTGGGACCGGCGGATCGCGGTGCTGGCCACGCTGGCGCTGATCCGCGAGGGGCGTTTCGAACCGACGTTCCACCTGGTGCTGACGTTGCGCGAGGACCCGGAACCCCTGATCCACAAGGCGCTCGGCTGGATGCTGCGGGAGATCGGCCGCCGGGACGAGCCGCTCATGGTGGCCTTCCTCGACCGGCACCTCGACGAGCTGCCGCGCATCACCGTGCGCTATGCGACGGAGCGGCTGGCGCCGGCCGAGCGGGCACGGTTCGTCAAGGCGCGGTAGGGCGGGAACGGGCGATAGAGCCAGAACGGACGACAGGGCCGGGAACAGGCGAGAGGCCGGGAACGGGCGACGGGGCCGGGACAGCCCTCGGCGCGGCCCGGAACGTTCCCCTGCGCCGGCCATCGGGGGGGCCGGCGCAGGGGAACGTCGCAGCGGACCGGTGCCGGGTCAGTCGACGTCCGCCGTCCGTGGCTCGCCGGAGGACGGCTGTCCGGCCGGCTCCGCCGCGGGCGGGGCCGGTTTGATGGCGAGCGCGCACAACGCGCCCGCCGCGAGGACCGCCATCTGGATGAGCATGCTGACGCGGATAGCGCCGGCCAGGGTCTCGTGGAAGGCGTCCAGGGCCGCCTGTGTCGGCCGGCCCGCGGCTTCCACGGGACGGCCGGTGGCGATGTTCCGGCCCTCGCCGAGCCGGACTTGCAGCACCACGCCGATGGCGGCGCTGGCGAGCAGGCCCCCGAGCTCCTGGACGGTGTTGACGGTTCCGGAGGCGACGCCGCTGAGCTGGGGCGGCACCTCGCGCATGCCGACGCTGAACATCGGCGCGAACGTGAAGCCGGTGCCGACGCCGGCGAGCACCAGCGGCCCCACCAGCTGCCAGACCGAGGCGTGGGCGGTGGCCTGCGAGGCGATGAGTCCGAGGCCCGCGGAGAAGCACACCAGGCCGCCGAGCAGGACGCGTTTGGGACCGGCCGTCTCGATGACCCGGCCGCTGATGACGGCGGTGGCGACCGACGCCAGCGGCATCACGGCGATCACCAGTCCGGCCCTGGCCGCGGACAGGCCCTGCACGCTCTGCAAGTACAGCGTCAGCGGCAGGAACGCGCCGACGACACCGAAGCCGACGGTGACGGCGATCAGGTTCATCAGGGTGAAGCTGCGGGCACGGAACAGGACGAACGGCACCAGCGGAACACCGGACTGCCGCCTGCGCTGGTCGGCGAAGAAGGCGGCGAGCAGCACCAGGCCCACCACGATGATCGCCCAGACCGTCGCCGACCAGTGCAGCCGCTCACCCTCGACGAGGCCGAAGACCACGGCGCCGACGCCGGACAGGAGCAGCAGGACGGAGCCGATGCCCAGCGGTTGGCGCAGTCCCGGCCTCGGGTCGGGCAGGAAGCGCAGCACCAGGAAGAAGGTGAGCAGGCCGATGGGCAGGTTGACGTAGAAGATCCAGCGCCAGGAGGCGCCGGTGACCAGGAATCCGCCGACGAGCGGGCCGGCCAGCACGGCCAGTCCCGACAGCGCGCCGGTGAACCCGAAGGCGGCTCCCCACTTCTGCGGCGGGAACAGCGTGGTGATCATGGGCATGAGCTGGGGGACGAGGAGCGCTCCGCCGACGCCCTGGAGCACCCGTAACGGGATCAGCTGCCAGGGCGCCTGGGCGGCGCCGCACAGGACCGACGCGGTGACGAAGACGGTGAGGCCGATCAGGTACATCCGCCGCGGGCCGTGCAGGTCGCCGAGTCGCCCGGCGAGGATCAGGGTGGTGGCGAAGGCCATGATGTACGCGCTGAAGACCCAGACCGCCTGGTCGATCGAGGCGTCGAACGTCTCGATGAGACTGGGCGTGGCCGAGCTGACGATCGTGACGTCGAGCAGGGTCATGAAGACGCCGAGGCAGAGCATCCCCAGCGCCGCCCACGGGTTGGTACCCGTGGGCCTGGGGTCCGATGGTGAGGTCACGTGTCTTCTCCAGTCACTGTTTCTGTCATGAAGCCGAAGTGCAGCGGCTTCACCGGGCACCGCTCGACGCCCGGCCGGTCCCCCCGTTCCTCGGCCAGCTCCGCGGCCCGGGCGTACAGGGCGCCCGCCGCCGGTTCGCCGGATGCCTTCGCCGGTCCGTGCGGGTCGCTCCACGCGAGGTGTTCGGTCAGGAAGGGGCCGTGCAGGTTCTCGCCGGCGTACAGCGCGGGCGCGCCGGGGGCGAGCAGTCCGGCCCGGGCGAGGGCGTCCCAGTAGCTCGGCAGCAGTTCGGCCAGCCGCTCGGTACGGCCTTCGCGCACCTGGTAGGTCGTCAGCGTGTGCAGGGGTGCGTCGGCGGGGGTGTCGTGGGCGGCGCCCCCGGTGAGCCGGGTGACGGCCGGCCAGTCGACGGGCGGGCGGGCGCCGCGGGCTTCGGTGAGGGCGAACATCTCCTGCCACAGGGAGTTGATCTCCGGGTCGAGGTACGCGCGGTCGACGGCGCCCGGCACGCCCCAGGTGACGAGTTCCACGATGAAGGGGCCGTCGCCGCCCTGGCCGTGGGCGATCCAGGAGGGTTCGCCGGTGACCAGGCCCTGGCGGCGCAGGAGCGGCCAGTGGCGGGCCAGGACCCCCAGGGCTGCCTCGTGCCGTCCGGGCTTGAGAAGGTATGTGGTGAGCATCTTCTGCTCGTGGGACCGGTCCTGGTGGCCGGGGGCGCGGTGGTGAGCAGGCATGATCGTCCACCCTTCGCTTCGTTCCTCGGTGATCGGATGCCGGGCGGTCGCCCGGGTGGCGGCCTCAGCGGGGGCGGTGTCCCCAGACGCTGAGCACGGAGCTGGACGGCTCGGCGAGGTCGTCGTCGCGGAGCCGGGACACGGCGGCCTCGAACTGGGCGGCGGTGAGGTGTCCGCGGCCGAGCAGCCGGGGCCTCAGTTGCTCCAGTGTCAGCCGTGAGAACTCCGACGCCGCGCTGCCCGGGCGGAAGGGGTAGACCCGCATCTGGGCGCCGCAGTCGGTCAGTCCGTGACGGACCAGCGGCTGGGGCGGGTCGACCATCAGGTCGCGCACCCACTGCGGGTCCGCGCCGGCATCCCGGCTCAGCACCTGGGACACGGCGTCCAGGGCGCCGCCGACCACCGTGGTGGGGTCGTACGGGGGGAATCCGGCGAGTTCCTCGACGACGATGCAGCCGCCGGGCGCGAGCCAGCCGGCGAGGCGTCCCAGGACCGCCTGGGGATCGTCGAGGAAGATCAGTACGGAGCGGCAGTGGATGAGGTCGACGCCCCGCACGGGGGCCGGGTCGACGGCCGCGTCGTGCCGCAGCGGGACCAGGTTGGGCAGACCGCCGCCGTCCAGGTGGCGCAGGTCGATGTCGGTCGCCCAGACCCGGGCGCCGGGGTGGCGGCGGGCCAGGTGGCGGGCCACGGTGCCCGCGCCGGCTCCGATCTCCACGATCTCGCGGGGGTGGTCGGGCACGCAGGCGTCCAGGATCTCGATGGTCGCCGGGTCGGTCATGGCCGCCAGCATCTCCAGACGCAGGCGCTCGTGTTCCCAGGCCGGATCGAGCGCCATTGAACCGTTGTTGTCGCGCGGGGCTGCCTCCACCGTGTCCCCTCTCGTCCGCGTGACGGTGACGGCACCGCGGCCGTCCGTGCGGCGGAGTCTTCCAGCGGCCGGGGGCGTCGGCCCGTGCCCGGCGCCAAGGCGTCCGCGAAGGTCACTTACTTCTCCGGGGGTCCGCCGGGAGTTGACCGGGATGGCGAATCGTCACGGACGCGGGGTGGAGCGGAAGACTCCGCAGGGTGGGCCGGGAGGGGCGCGCTCGTCGCCTCAGGCGTCGGGCTCCGGGCGGACCGCGCACCGGATCCCCCGGAAGTTGGACGAGCCCATCTCCTCGTTCTCGTCGTCGTCGCCGGTGAGCCGGTTGAGGTTGCTCTCGCGCCAGCCGCCGTCCGCGCCGCGCTCGGGGTACCACCAGGTGGCCGCGGCCACGACGACGTCGGGGGCGATGGTGTCGGTGACGCGTGCGCGCATCCGGACCGTGCGACCGCGGGCGCAGACGAGCACCCAGGCGCCGTCCTGGACCCCTTCGCGGGCCGCGGCCTCGGGGTGGAGTTCGACGACGGGGTCGGGTTCCTTGGCCCGCAGCGGCCCGAGGCTGCGGAACTCGGAGTTGAAGAAGAACGGCGAGTGGGCGGAGGTGAGCAGGTACGGGCCGTCTTCGGGGCGTTCGGCGGCGGGGCGGTGCACGGGCAGCGGTGCGTAGCCGAAGGCGCGGAGCGCGTCGCAGCGGATGTTGAAGCGGCCACTGCGGGTGGCGAAGCCCTGGGTGCGGTACTTCTCGTACGTCAGCGGTGTGGCGCGGTAGTGCTGGTCGGTCAGGGCTTTGAAGTCCATGCCGATGGGGGCCAGCCGGGCGTCGAGGGAGTCCGCGGTGGTGTCCCAGAAGTTGTCGCCGAGCCCGAGACGCGTCGCGAGCCCGCTCAGGATCTCCTCGTCGGAGCGGCACTCGCCGACCTGCGCGAACCTGCGGCGCGCCGCGACGTAGTGGGCGTGTTCGACGATCTGGTCCCTCTCCAGCCAGCCGCCGACCGGCAGCACGATGTCGGCCATGGCCGCGGTGGGGGTCAGGTACAGGTCGGCCACGGCGAGGAAGCCGAGGCTGTCGAGCGCGGCGTGGACGCGGTCGGAGTCCGCGTAGTTGACCAGCAGGTTACTGCCGTGCACGAGCATGGTCGTGACCGGGTAGGGGCGGTGGTCGAGGATCGCGTCCCAGACGGCGCGGGGGTGTGCCCAGCCGGCCATCGACAGGATGCGGTGGCGGTCGGCACCGAGCCGTTGGGGGTGCTGCTCTGCCGGCAGTGCCTCGGTGAGGGGCAGGGTGCGGCGGCCGATGATGCCGGGGGGCTCGAAGATCACGTCGCCGCCCCGCCGGTCGATGTTCCCGCAGATCGCGGAGAGGATGGCGAGGGCCCGGCAGACGTGGAAGGAATTGCGGTTCTGCTGGGCGCCGGTGCCCAGTTCGACGGCGGCGGCGGGTGCCGAGGCGTAGGCGAGGGCGGCCTCGCGCACTTCGGCGGCGCGGACTCCGGTGAGGTGCTCGGTCTTCTCGGGGGCGTAGGCGGCGACGTGGTCGGCCAGGTCCTCGAACCCGACGGTGTGGTCCCGGACGAAGTCGTGGTCGTAGGCGTCCGCCTCGATGACCGTGTGGATCATGGCGAGGGCGAGTGCGGCGTCGCCTCCCGGACGTACCGGAAGGTGGTGCTGGGCCCGGTTGGCGAGGGCGGTGCGCCGGGGGTCGACGACGATCATGCGGGTGCCGCGGCGCACGGCGTCCAGGAGCCGGGTGCCGATCACGCCGTCGCCGTGGGTCATGGACTTGTTGCACCCCCACAGCAGGACGACGTCGGGCGAGCCCTCGTAGTCGCAGAAGGTGAAGGCGCCCATGGTGAGGATGCCCGCCATCACCCGTGGGTAGAAGCAGACGTGGGCCGGTCCGAGGACGTTGGGCGTGCCGTAGCTGTTGGCGAACCGGAACAGCCACTCCTGGTAGTTGCGGTCCGTGCCCTGGGCGACGACCAGCGACTCGGGGCCGTGTCGTGTCCGGGTGCGGTCGAGCGCGTCGGCGACGCGGTCGAGGGCCTCCTCCCAGCCGATGGGCCGGAAGCTCCCGCTGCCGCGCGGACCGGTGCGCAGCAGCGGCCGGGTCAGCCGGTCGGTGCCGTACAGCTGGTCGAGGGACGCGCGGCCCTTGGCGCACAGGAATCCGCGGTTGTTGGGGTTGTCCGGGTCGCCCTCGACGCGGGTGAGGCGTCCGCCCCGTACGTCCACCAGGGCGCCGCAGCCGCCGTGGCACATCCGGCAGACGGTGCGGTGGACGCCGTCCTCGACCAGGGTCGTCACTTCGGGTTCGGTCACTGGGGTGCCTCCGGGCGTCGGGTGGGCGCGTGGCGCCGGCCGCGCCGCGGGTGCGCGGCGGCGTGCGCGGCGAGCAGAGGGGCGCGTGCGTCGTCGGGCAGCCGCTTGAGGGCCTCGCGCACCGTGAGCGAGGCGGCCCGGGACAGCCGCGGGGTGAGCCAGCCGGTGACCGCCGCGGCGTGGTGTTTGGTGCCTTCGCGCAGGGTCCAGCCGATCGCCTTGCGGACGAAGAACCTGTCGTCGTCGAGGAGGGGATCGACGGCGGTGGTGAAGGCGGGGAACCAGCGGGTGAAGGTGTCCTCGCCGCGCAGGGCGGGGAGGAAACAGAGGATGCCGCCGCGCCGGACCCACTGTGCTTCGTCGGCGGTCCACCGGAGCACCGCGGGGGTGGTCTCCCGGGGGTGGCGCAGCAGGAGCCGCCCTGCTGCGAAGGGGGCGAGCAGGTCGGTGTGCGCCCAGGTGGCGCAGGTGCGCAGCAGGTCCTCCAGGAGCGCGGTGTCGTCGGGGCGCAGCAGGGGGGCGTAGGCGTCCAGGAGCAGCAGGGCGGTCGAGCGGTGCTCGTGGACGGGCTGTGCCCACAGGTCGGTGACCAGGTCGACGAGCTCGGCGTGCCCGAGCCCCTGCCCGCTCCGCCGGGTGAAGGAGCGGACCACGCCCCGCATCGCCGGCAGGGGTACGCCGATGTGGTGCAGGTCGCTGCGGAGGTACCGCTTCTCTCCGGCCGCCCGGCCGGGGACGGCGTTGTCCTCCAGGCGTGCCCGCAGTTCGGCGGCCAGGGCGGCGGGGGGCGGGGCATGCATGCGCGTTTCCCTCAGCCTCGGGCGAGCGGGATGCCGCCCGTGGTGGTCCGCAGGGCGCCGGCGGCGCGTGCGACGCTCCGGGCGAGATCGTCGATCCGGTCGTACAGGTCCGGGTCGACGGGGACACCGCCGTTCAGTGCGGTGCGCCCCTGGGGTACGGCGACCTGGCCGGGCACCATCCAGGCCCGCAGCCAGCGGGCCGTGATCCTGAGGTCGTTGAGGGCGTTGCTGTTGCTGCGTCCGCCGAGGGCCACGATGGCGCCGAACACCTTTCCCTCGGCGTGTTCGAAGTCCAGCAGGTCGATGGCGTTCTTCAGCGCGCCGTTGATGCCGCCGTGGTACTCGGCGCCGCTGAGGATGATCCCGTCGGCGGTGCGGACCGCTTCCCGCAGGACGGCCACGTCGGGGAAGTGCGGCCAGGGTTCGCGCTTGTCGCCGTTGCAGAAGGGGAGTTGCAGCTCGCGCAGGTCGAGCAGCCGTACCGGGTGGCCGTCCGCGGCGAGGGTGCGCAGCGCGCGGCGCAGCAGCGTCTGGCTGGTGGATCCGGGGCGCATGCTGCCGCCGATGCCCAGGACCGAGGCCGGGGCCGTGGGGGTCATTCGTCCTCGCAGATGGCGTCGGCGGGGCAGCAGTCCATCGCCTCGTACACGGCGTCCTCGTCGTCCTCGGTCTCGGGCTGGCGCAGCACGTAGGAGTAGCCGGCCTCGTCGTTGCGGGCGAAGAAGTCGGGAGCGACGCAGCGGCAGGTGTCGCAGTCGGTGCACTCCACGTTGACGTAGAACCGGCCGGTGGCGTTGTCCGGTACGCGGGCGGGGTCCTGGACGGTCATGCGGGTCCTCCCGGGCGCGCGCCGGCGTGCACGAGTTCGAGGACGCGGTCGGTGTCCTCGCGGACCAGGTGCCCGTAGGTGTGGCCGAGTTCGTCGGCGGGCGCGTAGGCGAGCAGCCGGATGCCGTCGAAGCTGGCCAGGAAGTCGAGCAGGGGCCGCACGTGTCCGGGGGCGTCGATGCAGAGACCGAAGTGCGACATCAGGCTGGTCTTCTGCTCGGCCGGCCGTTCGGCCCATATGTCGCGCCGGCGGCAGGTGAACAGTTCCACCTCGTTGCCGAGGTCGGTGCGGAGGTTGATCCAGTGGCCGGGTGTGCCGTACGCGCGGGGCGCGATGTGGGAGGGGCCGGTGGTCACGTGGCCGACGCGCGGGCAGGCGCGGACCGTTTCCAGCCAGTCCTCGAAGTCCGTCTCGTGGCGGTAGTCCCCGATGTAGAGCGCCACGTGGTGCAGCCCGGTGATGCGCAGGGTCCGCGCGTCGAGGGGCTGGCCGAAGAAGGCGCCCAGCACCTCGGGCACGGGGGTGTCGTGGGCCCCGTCGGCCCAGTCCAGGAACTTCTCCAGGACCGGCTCCCGGTCGGCCCCGGTGGGAATGGCCTCGCTGACAGGAAACAGCACGGTGTGGCTCACCTCCGGGTGAGGTAGTCGCTGAGCAGGGTTTCGAGGTCCTCGTGTCCGGCGTACGGCTGCTGGAGACCGCCGTAGAGTTCGGGGCGGCGGCCGTGCAGGCAGAAGTAGAGGCTGCGCCTGAACGACAGGTCGACCTCGCGCATGGTGCGCAGGTACTCCAGGTCGAGCCGGGCGGTCAGGACGGCCTCCTCCTCGTCGAGGCTGGCCAGGAGCTCCTCGGGAGCGGCGACCGTGCTGTGCCCGGCGACCTCGATGGAGACCTGGCGGCCGGCCCGTTCGCCCGTGACGCCGCCGACGGCGCTGGCGAGGAGGGTGTAGCACACGTTGAAGGAGGAGTTGGCCTGGAGACAGGGCCGGGTGATCTGGATGTTGCCGCGCAGCGCGGCTCCCGGTACGGCGATGATCTCGGCGCCGCGCAGCGCGAGCATGCGGGGCACCTCGGGGATCCAGAAGTCGGAGCAGACGCAGACGCCGAGCCGCCCGAACGGGGTGTCGACGAGGGCGAACTCGTCGCTCGGGCTCACCGACACCATTTCGGCGGCGAAGCGGTGGGTCTTGCGGGCCTTGACGACGATCTCGCCGTGGTCGTCGAGGAGCACGGCGGTGTTGTAGTAGCGGTCCCCGTCGCGTTCGACCACGGTGCCGCACAGGATGTACGCGCCGATCCTGCGGGCCTGTGCGGCGAGCCGTTCGAAGACGGGGCCGGGCACGGTCTGGTCGATGACCCCCTTGAGGTGGGCGCGGCCCGGGAAGTAGAAGGGCGGGCCGAGGAAGAACTCGGGCAGGACGACGAGTTCGGCCGCCTCGACGGTGTCGAGCAGGGCCATCGTCCGGTCGAGGTTGACGTCGGGGTCGAGGTCCCACAGCGTCTGGAGGAGGGCGACGCGGGGCCGCGTGGTGGGCTTCACCGGGGATCTCCCAGGGGTAGGGCGCCGGGCCGCGCGGAGGCGGCGATCAGCGCCTGGCCGAGCGGCGAGCGGCGGAAGTCGGCGGGAAAGGGCGCCGCCGCCTGCATGCGGCGCAGTTCGTGCAGGTCCAGGTCGGCGCTGACCACGCACTCCTCGCGGTCGGCCTCGGCCAGGACCGGTTCCTGACGGCGGAAGTCACGGGAGTAGGCGCCGATCGCCATGGGGCTGCGGATGACGGCCGTGCGGCCCATGTAGGTGAGGCCGGCCAGGGTGTTCTCCCCGGTGGCCCCGGCGAACAGGACGTAGGCGCAGTTCTCGGCCGCGCGGGCGAGCAGCATCTGCCGTACCGGCTCGGCGAAGGGCCGCAGCAGGATCGACGGGCACACGACGATCTCGACGCCGTCGGCGAACAGACCGCGCAGCACTTCGGGGAACTGGATGTCGTAGCCGACGACGAGGCCGATGCGGCCCAGCGGTGTGTCCACGACCCGGGTGCCCACCTCCCCGGTGAGGAAGTGGGCCTCCAGGTCGTAGACGACGGTGCGCCGGTAGACGTCGACGAGGCTGCCGTCGTCGGCGATGAGGACGGCCGAGCTGTGCACGTGCTCGCCGTTGCGTTCGAGGAGCCCCGCGGCGATCCAGACGCCGTACCGGCTGGCCCGTTCGGCGAGCCATTCGGTGACCGGGCCCGGTACGGGCTCGGCCACCTCGTGGCTCTTGGGCAGGTTGAGCGCGGTGGCGAACGCCTCCGGCAGGACGACCAGTTCACAGCCGTCGTCCACGGCCTCGTGCACCAGGGCCTCGGCGCGCCGGAGGTTGTCGGTGCGGCGGTTGGTGGCCACGGACAGCTGGACGAGGCCGACGCGCAGCCGTCTGCGAAGGGTCATGGGAGGCGCTCCTGGGTGGCGGACGTCCGGTGGCGGGGGGCGGGAGGCCGACGGGGGTTCAGCCGGTGAACACCGCGTCGTAGATGCCTGGTTCGCCGACGCTGTAGCCGACGTGCAGCGGTCGCGAGGAGGTGATCAGGTTGATGTTCTCCTTGGCCACCGTCCACGAGCCCAGGCCCCGCTGGTCGAGCAGTTCGCGCATCTCGGGTTCGCTGTAGGAGGCGCGCAGCGACGTCATGAACGCCTCGGCGTCCCCGTCCGCGTACTGGAGCACGAAGGAGACCATGCCCTCGTCGGCGTCCCGCGCCAGGTCGTAGAGGACCACGATGCCGTCGGGCCGGCACACCCGGGCGCACTCGCTGACGATCCGGTCGGGCTTGTCCCAGCGGGCCACGGCGCAGAAGCTGAAGACGACGTCGAAGGAGTCGTCCTCGTACGGCAGCCGGGTCAGGCGGGCCCATTCGCAGGAGAAGTCGCCGCCGTAGCCGACCAGGTTGGAGAAGATGGTGTTCTCGCGGGCCACTTCGAGGAAGGCGTCGTTGCTGTCGACGCCGGTGAAGAGGGCGCCGGGGTGCTGGGCGGCGAGCCGCAGCGAGATCAGGCCGCTGGCGCAGCCGACT
The DNA here is from genome assembly GCF_001514055.1 of Streptomyces corchorusii. Classification (NCBI taxonomy): domain Bacteria; kingdom Bacillati; phylum Actinomycetota; class Actinomycetes; order Kitasatosporales; family Streptomycetaceae; genus Streptomyces; species Streptomyces corchorusii. The sequence goes on from NZ_KQ948353.1 coordinate 32,739, forward strand.
TCGAGGATCTCCTTGCCGTCGCCGCAGTGGGGGCCGATGAGCTTCATCATGTGCTGCATCGGGATGATCATCGAGGTGCGGATGTTGCGGTCGTAGGCCCGGCACTGGTCGACGTCGTCGAACGTGTCCTTCTGCGGGACCCGTTCGGCCAGGTCGAAGATGCGGCCGCGCGGCCGGCGCCGCAGTTTCGCGGGAGTGGTCTCAGAGCTGGACAACGGGGAGCCCCTTCCGTCCGTCGGCACGGTCGATCTGCCAGTTGAGGATCTCGGTGCTTGCCGACGTGGGCTGCGGCAGGCGGTAGTTGGCGTCGGAGTAGAACGTCTTGCAGATGTTGTCGATGTAGTACCAGCCCTTGGGGTACGTCACCTGGATGGCCTCGTCGGTGATCTCGATCAGGCCCTTGGCGGCCAGGTCGTCGCACTTGTCCTTGAAGTACTCGTAGGGGTCGACTCCGTGGCGCTCGCGGTAGACGGACCGCTTCATGCGCAGCAGTTTGAGTCCGAGGACGAGGCTGCGGCAGCGCTGTTCGTGCTCGTCGGTGTAGGCGCCCATCACGACGGGCAGCCGGCCCGCGTTGCAGGTCTCGATGTAGGCGTTGATGTCGGGCTCGGTGAGGTACATCCGGTTGTTGAGGTAGCCGTAGGCCCCGGAGCCCATGGCCACCATGTCGCCGCACCGGCCCCACACCTGGGAGAGGTGGTCGGTGAGGTAGAAGGTGTCGGTCTCCAGGCCCCGGTAGGGCTTGGAGCCGTCGGTGAGCACCGGGTAGGTCCTGACGCCCTTGGCCTCCCACTCGGGCCTCATGGGTTCGATGAAGTCGTTGTAGGTCAGGGCCAGGTACCCGGCGTCCATCAGCGTGGTGTGCAGGTACTGGTACATCTCGTCGGCTTCGTGCGTGCTGGGGCAGGGCGGGGTGGCCCCGGACTGGAGGGCGAAGAACACCTCGGAGCCGGGCAGGACCGCGTAGTTGTACACCGAGAACGACGTCACGGGCAGGTCCATCAGGGTCCTGATGTCCTGCGCCCACAGCTCGTGGGTCTGGCCCGGGATGCCGATCATGTAGTCGATGCAGAGGTTCTCCATGCCGCTGCGGTCGATCAGCTCGATCGTCCTGGTGGCGGACTCGCCGGTGTGCGCCCGGGCGCGGCCGAGGTAGCGCAACAGCGGGTCGTGGAAGGTCTGCACGCCCAGGCTCATGCGGTTGACCCCGTGCTTGAGCAGGACGTCGAGCTTGTGCTGGTCCACGTCGACGGGGGTGGACTCGATGGTGACGGAGCAGTCGTCGCTGAAGTTGAGGCGCTGCTTCATGAAGCCGAGCAGGTCGTCGAGCTCCTCGGCGCGCAGGGTGGTGGGGGTGCCGCCGCCGAAGTAGCCGGAGGTGAAGACCACGTCCTTGAGGTACGGCAGCCGGGAGTACATGTCGATCTCGGCCTTCAGCGCCTCGATGTAGCGCCTGACCAGGGTGTTGCGGGTGTTGAACTTGTTGTACGGGCACGAGGTGCACACCTGGTTGCAGAAGGGGATGTGCACGTAGAACGAGGTGGTCTTGGGGAACTTCTCCTGCTGGGCGTACATCGCGTCGGCGGTGAGGGGCCTGACGTCGCAGGGGTACCAGCGCACGAACTCGATGTCCCGTTCCGGGTATTCGCGCCAGAAGCTGGGTGTGTCGAGGAAGTTCCTGGTGATGGTGGTGTCGGTCACGGGTTCCTCCCGTATCGGATGGCGAACGTCATGGGACCGTCCGCTTCGGCCCGCCAGTCGTTCAGGCCCGTGGCGGTGAGCAGGGCCCTGGCCTCGGTGAGGGTGTATGCGCCGCGCAACGAGGTGAGGAAGGTCCGCAGCCGGTAGCGGCCCGCCTCCGAGGTGTCGTCGGCCATCTCCCTGAGCGAGTATTCGAGGATGAACGGGTCGGGGTCGCGCCTCAGGTCGCTGACGAGGACCTGGCCGCCCGGTAGGAGCAGTCGGGCCAGCCGGCGCAGTACGGCGGCCGGGTCCGGCCAGGCGGCGAAGGCGTTGGCGCTGTAGACGGCGGCGAACCGCCGGGTGTTCCAGGGGGGTTGGGCGGGGTCCGGCACTCCCCCGGGCATGCTGTGGACGGTGGCCCGCAGGCCGGCCTCGGCGAGGCGGCGCTCGTACAGGGCGGCGGCGTGCTCCGACTCGCAGGCCGCGTGCAGCTCGGTGCGGCCCAGGCGCAGCAGTTCCACGCCGAGCCCGCCGTAGCCCGATCCGGCTTCGAGCACCGGGCCGGCGCCGGCCGCGTCCATGACCTCGCGCAGGAACTCGCCCTTGTACCGGCCGCGTTCGGCCAGGTAGCGGTCGTAGTCCTGGCGCTCCTTGTCGCTGGAGCGCGGATGGCGCGCGGGGACGCGTACGGCGAGCGAGGGGGCCGTGGCCATCGTGCGGTCACACCTCCTTCAGTACGTCGAACAGGGTCTCCTCGGCCTTGACGACCCGCTGCGCGGCCGAGCGGAGCTGCCCGGAGAGCTGCTCGCGCAGCGGGTCGAGTCCTTCGGCGGCGGCGGTGCGCAGCTCGGGCAGCCGGGCTCCGAGGGCGGCTGCCGCGTCCTGGTCCTGCGTGCTGCCGCGCAGCAGGCGCTGGTCGCGTTCGTTGAGGGTGTCGCGCAGTTCGGTGAACGCGGGGGTCCAGGACGGCAGGAGCAGGGCGAGGAAGTCGTGCCAGGCGTCCACGGCACCTCGCGCGAGCGGCACCGCCCGTTCGAGCGCCTGGTCCGCCGTGCGGGTGGCCGCTTCGGCGAGGAAGTCGGCGAACATCGCCCGGAAGCCGCAGCCGCCGGTGCCGGCGAGCTCGAAGTCGACGTAGGCGCCGCAGAGGGCGGTGACGACGTCCTCGGCCGGGCTGCGCCGCACGAGGTGGTCCAGACCCGCGCCGTAGGCCGCCAGCCCGCGCAGTCCGAAGGTGGGCACCACCGGGTTCCGCATGGCGGCGCAGGACACGCGCACCCCGTGCCGGATGTCGTCCGCGGACGGTTCACGGGCCGCCGCCCAGTCGGCGCGCAGCCAGGCGTGGCGGGGCGGGAACGGCGGGTGCTCGGAGCCGCGGGCGGCGGCCAGGTCGTCCAGGGAGAGGGTGCGGGGGGCGACGCACCGGTCGGAGACGGTGACGGTCCCGGCGTCGGGGTCGTGGTCCAGGACGACGAAGGCGTGCGCGCCGAAGTGCCGGGTGGCCTGGTAGTACGGCAGGTGGAACAGATCGCCGTAGACGATCACCGGGCTGCCGAGGGCCAGTTGGCCGCGTACCTGTTCCCACGCGGTCTCCGGGTCGGGCGGGAGTACCACCTCCAGGCGCAGGCCGACGCCGGCGGCCATGCGGCGGGTGAAGTCGGGGAAGGGGCCGTTGCGGCCTCCGACGAAGGCACGGCCCTCCGGGCCCTTGGGCATGTGCATGAAGCTGATGCCACCCGCCACGCCGAACAGCAGCGGCTCGCTCACCTCCGTGCCGTGGTGGGCGAGCACCTTGTGCAGGGCGGCGGTCTCGCAGTGGGCGCCGCCGAAGCGGTTCAGGGTGGGGGCGGTCGGGCTCTCGCGGCCGACTGCGTGGGCGGTCATGCGCGCGTTCCCTTCGTTTCGGCGGTGGTCGCGGGGACGGTCCGCGACAGGGGCCGCGGGTGGGCCTGCTCGGCCGCGAGTTCCGCGAGCACCGAGCGGGTGTAGGAGTTGTCGGGTGCCGGCGGGTGGTCGAGGGCCGTGCCCGCGAGGACGTTGCGCACGGCGGCGCGGACGAGGAGGGGGTCCACGCCCCGGGCCGAGAGTTCGTCGGCGAGCCCGTCGCAGGCACGCAGCGCGGCTTTGGTGGCGGCCCGGTTGACGGGGCCGACGACGCTCTCGTCGCCGACCAGGAGGGTGCCCAGGCCGGAGGCGAGGTGACGCAGTTCGGCGAGGCGGCCGGTGTCCTCCGTGACCAGGACGGTGGGCACACCGCGGGCGAGGGCGGCGAACTGGCACACCGGTTTGAGACCGACGACGTCGATGCCGAGCAGGTCCGGGGAGCGCGCCAGGAGGGAGCGCAGGCGCGCGGTGGGCACGCTCGTCGCCAGGCTGACGAACAGCGGCCGGCGGCCGGCGCGCGCGGCGCGGCGGGCCAGGCCCAGCAGCGCGTCGTCCGTCTCCTCGGGCGGCACGCACAGCAGCACCGCGTCGGCGGTGACCAGGGTCTCGGCGTCCGTCAGGGGCAGGGCGGTCGTCGCGGCGGCGCGGCGGGCACTGGCGCGGTCCGTGTCGTACAGGAGCACGGCGAACCGGTCCTTCAGACGGGCGGCGAGCACCGTGCCCAGGCGGCCCGTCCCGGCGATGCCGACGGTCCGCAGTGCGGTCGCGCCGGTCATGAGGCCACCGCCGCGAGGTCTTCCAGGGTGAGGCTGCCCGGCTTGAGCATCCGGTCCATGGCACGTCGGACCAGGGTGCGGTCGATCGGCTCGACGACGGGCGTGATGCCGATGGCCGCCGCGACCCGCTCGGCCACGTCGGAGCACAGCCGCGCGGGGTCGCCGCCGTCGGCCTCGACCCGGATCTCCAGGCCGGCGCCGGTCACCCCGGCCGCCCAGTACAGGCCGGAACCGGGGGTGGAGAGCACGATGTCCTCCAGCGCCAGCTTGTTGATCCGCCTGCCGTCGACCACGAGTTGCTCGCTGACCCGCCCGTGGTGGTCGAGGGTGCGGCGGGGACTGCCGCAGGCGCACGGCGCGGACCGTACGGTGACGAAGTCACCGGTGCGGTACCGCAGCAGCGGCATGGCCCGGCTGACCAGGCTGGTCAGCACGAGTTCGCCCGGGTGCCCGTCGGCGACGGGCTCGGTGGTCTCGGGGTCGATCACCTCGAACAGGTGCCGGTCCTCGGTGAGGTGGAGGCTGCCTTCGGCGCAGGTGAGCCCGAGCGAGTTGGTCTCGGTCGAGCCGTAGGCGTTGGACAGGCGCACCCCCCACAGGTCCGCGATCTTGGAGAGCTTGGCCGGCGAGCAGGTCTCCCCCACGTACATGAAGGTGCGCAGGCCCACCTCAAGGGGGTCGCGTCCGCTGTCCTTGAGCAGGTCGTAGAGCCGCAGCGCCCGGCTGGGGGTGCACACCAGACCGGTCGGTTTGACCGTCCACATCATCTCGACCATGCGCTCGAAGGGGCAAACCCGGCTGAGCGTGCCGACCGCGACCACGCCGGCGCCCGCCTGTTCCAGCGCCCGGTCGAGGTCGTAGGAGGCGAAGGCCAGTTCGTAGGGGATGGCGATGAAGACGAGGTCGCCGGGGCCGAAGACATGGCTGACGGAGCGCTCGACGGCGACGTTGCCGCGTATCCAGTCCTCGTAGGTGATGACGGCGGACGTGGGGCGGCCGGTGGTGCCGGTCGACTCGCCGTAGCGGATGATCTCCCGCCGGTCGGCGGCGACCAGGCCGAACGGATAGGCGTCGCGCAGGTCGCCCTTGGTGGTGAACGGCAGCTTCCGGATGTCGTCGAGGGTGTCGAACCGCGTGCCGCTGTGGGCGGCCCAGTTCCGGCGGTAGTGGGGAGAGGCCGTGAGGGCGTGCGCCACCGACTCCCGCAGCCGGCCGAGCTGGAGCTCGGCCGCCCGGTCGGGGGTGAGCTTGTCGAACGCTTCCAGGTCGGCGCAGGCCGCGCGGCGGATCTCGTCGTAGCGCAGGTGGGGCGGGACGGTGGTCTCGGTCACTGGTCTTCCTCCCCGAAGACGATCTGGGTCTTGATCCGGGCAGCGGCCCGTCCGCCCGTCACGGGGGCGGCGAAGGCCTGCTCGGCGGCGTCGGCCGGAAATCGGTGGGTGACCAGCCGGGCGGCCTGGTCCCGGTGGGCGTCGAGGAACGCGTGGACGGCCGGGAAGCTGCCCGTGCCCCCGATCGACCCGATGAGCGTCAGCCCCTTGACCACGAGCAGGTCCGTGCGGATCTCGGTGCTACGGCGCAGGCCGAAGCAGAGGACGCGGCCCCCCGGCCGGGCGAGGGTCAGCGCGGTGTTCAGGCCGGCCTGGCTGCCGGAGCACTCGACGACGACCGGGTGGTCGGCGCCTTCGGCGAGCCCGGCGTAGCCCGTGTCCCGGTCGTCGGGCGGGGGCGGGGTCTCGACCAGGGCGGCGGGGAAGAGTTCCCGCACCCGCTGCGCCTTGGCGGGGTCCGCTTCCAGCAGCCGTACGGAGCGGACCCCGTAGTGGCCGGTCAGGATCAGGTAGGAGGCGAGGCCCAGTGCGCCCGCGCCGATGACGAGGACGTCGTCGTCGGCACCGGGGGCGAGGCGGCGCAGGCCATGGTCGGCTACGGCGAAGAACTCGGTGAGGGCGAGCAGCCCGGCGCCGAGCGCGCAGGTGTCGGGGTAGAGGTAGCGCCGGTCGACGACTTTGAGGCGGCTGGAGAATCCGTCCACGGTGATCCCGAACTTCTCGATGTGCCGGCACAGGTTCCGGTCGCCGGAGCAGCCGGCGCAGTCGCCGCACCAGCGGGAGCAGTCGCCGGTGACCCACTGTCCGAGCAGCGCGGCGCCGTCGCGGCCGGTGTCCACCACGCGGCCCGACCACTCGTGGCCGAAGCGGATCGGGTAGGCGCGCGGGCCTCCGTAGGTGCCGTCGTAGAGGCGGTGGTCGCTGCCGCACAGGGTGATGCGGTCCACCTCGACGAGGACGTCGTCGGCGCCGAGCGCGGGCAGCGGCGGCACCCGGTGCGCGGCGTGGAGTTCGCCGGGTGCGGTCAGCAGGAGGTCCTGGACGCGGCTCATCGGCCTTCCTCCCCACGGGTGGTCAGGGCGGCGGGCAGGGGGGCGGGGCGGCGCTCGGGCAGGTGGGCGAGGAGCTCGGCCTCGATCCGCTCGCTCTCCTGGCGTGCCATGCGGATGCGCTCGCGCAGGCCGATGGTGCGCAGGCCCCACCACAGGTACCAGTTGTCGTTGGCCAGTACCCGCTCCTGGATCTCGTCGAGGAGGGCGCTGTCCTCGATGACGTCCCGGGACACGTAGTACTTGGGCACGATGAACCGCTCGTCGCCGGTGAGCAGGCCCTCCTCGACGGCGGTGGTGTGCAGTGCGGTCCCGCGGCACACGCGCAGGCCGAGGGTCCAGTAGGCGTGGGCCTCGGGAGCGCCGGGCGGCACCAGGCCGGACATCACGTCGAAGGTCTCCCGCACCGAGTCCCGGTCGTCTCCCGGGCTGCCGATGAACAGACAGTGCTCGACGCGGATCCCGGCCTGCTCGAACTGCCGGTGGGCGCTGATGATCTGCCGCTGGCGGAAGTTCTTCTTCAGCCGGCGCAGCACCCGGTCGTTGCAGGAGTCGGTGCCGAACTCGACGTAGTAGCAACCCGTGCGGACCATGAGGTCGACGAGTTCGGGGGTGACGTTCCCCGGGTTGATCATGCAGGACCAGGGCATCTCGATGCCGCGCCGGACGAACTCCCGCAGCACCTCGACGGCGTAGTTCAGCGGCAGGTTGAAGACGCCGTCGACGATCTCCAGGACCTCCAGTCCCTCGTCCCGCAGCCGCTCCACCTCATCGGCCACCCGTTTGACGTCGTCGAACTTCACGCCGGTGCCGTCGACCAGGAAGTTGCTGCAGAACACGCACTCCAGCACGCAGCCCTTCTTGGTCTGGATGGTGGCGGGCACCTTCTCGCTGCGGTCGTGGGTCTCGTAGGAGTAGGTGAAGTAGCGCGGGTCGTACAGTTCGGGGTCGGGCCGGGCGGCCTTGCGGTAGTCGATCTCGAAGACCGGGTCCCGGCGGTGGTAGGAGCCGTCCGGCACGCGGAAGATCACGCCGGGCACGTCCGCCGGTTCGGTGCCGCGGTGCAGGTGGGCGAGGAACGGCACCATGGACTCCTCGGCGAAGCCGGTGATGCCGTACTCGGCGCCCACGAAGTCCATCAGGTCGTCCGGCACCGTGGAGAAGCCGGGGCCGCCGAGGACGACGGTGACACCGGGCCGCTCGGCGCGCGCCCAGTCGGCGACCTCCCGGGCGAGCGGTGTGTAGATCACCGGCTCCAGCATGTTCTGCGAGTCGACGTTGCGGATGGAGATCCCCACGACGTCGGGCCGGAAGGCGGCGACCGCCTCGCGCACCGCCTTCTCGTCCTCCTCCTCCCACATCAGGTCCAGGACGTGTACGTCGTGCCCCGCGGCCCGCACCTGGGTCGCCACGGTGACCATGCCGATGGGCAGCACCGGACGGAAGGACTTCAGCTTGTTGACGGAGACGAACATGACCCTCATCCGGCGCCGCCCCCGATCTCACGGTCGGCGTCCGTCAGGGCGGCCACCAGCGCCCGCAGTTGTTCCTCGCTCTGGTGCCAGTGCACGACCAGGCGCAGGAGCCCGTAGCGGCGGGCGACGGAGGCGATGAACCCCCGTCGTTCCAGTGCGTCGACGAGCTGTCCGGGCGCCGGGTGGCGCACGGTGACGACGGTGAGGTCCGGCGCGGGGGCGACGGCGAACCCGGCCCCGCGCAGCAGGCCGAGCAGGAGCTCCCTGCGCTCGAACACCGAAGCGACGAGCGTGCGGTAGCCGGCGCGGCCCAGGGTGTGCAGCGCGGCCCAGGTGGCGAGCACGGCGGCGCCGGGGCGGGTGCCGAGCAGACCGTGGTGGTCGTGGGTGCCGCGGTAGTGGGAGGCGACGCGCAGCCGGTCCAGGTCCGCCGCGTCGCGTACCAGGAGCTGGCCGGCCGGGATGGGCGCGCCGCCGTACTTGTGCGGATCGAGGGTGACGGAGGTGACTCCCGGGACGTCGAGGCCGACCGGCGGCAGCGGGTGGCCGAGGTCGCGGGCGAAGGGGACGAGGAAGCCGCCGGTCGCCGCGTCGACGTGCAACGGCACGCCCAGGGCCCGGGTGTGCTCCGCGATGGCGGGGACGTCGTCGACGGCTCCGGCCTCGGAGGTGCCGGCGGTGGCGACGACGAGCGCGGTGTCCTCGGTGACGAGGGACCGCAGCGTCTCGACGCGGACGCGCAGGTCGGGTGTGAGCGGTGCGTACACGGGCTCCACGCCCAGCATCGCGAGGATCTTGTCGAAGGAGAAGTGGGCGCTCTCCGGCAGCACGATCCGCGCGGGACGGCCCGTGCGGGCCCGCCGCCCGTCCCGGCGCAGCGCGGCCAGAACCGCCAGGAGGTTGGCCTCGGTCCCGCCGGAGGTCGCCACTCCCCCGGCGTCGGGAAACCCGAGGAGGTCGCCGAGGAGTGCCGTCACCTCCGTCTCGGCGCGCCGCAGCGACGGGAAGATCCGGTTGTCGCCCATGTTGGTGTCGAGTGCCTGGGCGAAGACCTGCCGGGCCACCGGGAGCGGCGCGGAGCAGATGGAGTTGAACACCGTGCCGTCCGCGTAGTCGTGGTCGTCGCGGCGCAGTGCGTCCAGGCCGGCGAGGACGGCCGCCGTGTCCCGGCCGTGCTCGGACAGGCCCGTGGGCCGGGCGGGTGCCGCCCGGTCAGCCGATCCGGTGCGGGATGTCGAAGAACCCAGCAGCGTTTCCATGAACGAGAGCCCTCACGGTCTGTTCCGGAACGCCTCCGAGGCGGAGGCGATGGACGGTCTTGCCGAGGCCGAGCGGGTCGGCGGAGCCGAAGTGGAAGCCGGTGTTGAGCATCAGGCGCTCCGGCCCCCGGCTGTCGAGGATGCGCATCACCTCACGGTGGGTGACCTTCTGGCGCACGGCGAACAGCGCGTCCGTGCGCGGCGAGACCGGCAGGCCGTAGCCGCCGAGCCCGTCGAAGCCACCGTGTCCGTGGACCAGGCGCAGCTTGTGCTCGTCGAGGTCCATCACGGCGACGCGCCCCGGATCGATGCCCGAGCGCTCGATGGCGCCGGCGAGCAGCGGCAGCATCGCCGTGAACGCCTCCAGTGGCGGCGGGGTCTCCACCATCACCGGTGTCCCCGTGTCGGCGGCAAGACGCAACTGCCGCTCCAGCACCGTCACCTCGTCGCTGGTCCGGTGGCGGAGCGACACCTCGCCCAGGGCCTTCACCCGAGGGTGGCCGAGCCGCTTGTGGAGTTCGTCGACGCCCTCCAGAGCGCTGCGCAGATCGGTCATGTCGGCGGCGTGCACGGCCAGCCCGACGTACAGGTCGATGCCGTACACCGCCGCACGGGCGGTCTCGACCTCGATGAGCCGCTCGAACCGCGCGGCGAACGCGTCGCCCGACGAGCGGCGCTCGTGGGAGCTGGAGCAGGGGGCGAGCGCACTCGTCACACCGCTGACCGCCATGAGTTCGTAGTCGTCGGCGTTGCGCAGGTCGCTGTGGATGTGGTGGTCGAAGAGCGGGACGAGGCCGGGTCCGTGCGCGCCCCGGGGCGCCAGGAGCTGTGGCGCGGGGGTCGCACGGCCGGCGGTGGTGGCCGGCCGCACGGTGGTCAGTCCTCCGAGGAGGACTCGGCGGAGGCCGCGGCCGCGGTGAGCACCTCGTGGCTGCGGCGCAGGGCGTGCCGGTAGACGTCGCTGTGGTTGTACAGCTCCACGCTGACGTGGCCCTCATAGCCGCCGCGGCGCAGGATGCGGAAGAACTCCACGAAGTCGATGTCCCCGTCGCCGGGGATCTCGTGGTAGTGGGTGCGGCCCTTGATGTCCTCGACCTGGAACACGGGGGTGATCGGCAGGTGGCGTTCGACGGAGGCGAGGTAGTCCTCCTCCACGACGCGGCAGTGTCCGAGGTCCTGGGCGAGGGCGAAGCGCGGGCTGTCCAGCTCCCGGGCGAGCTGGGCGACCGCGGCGTTGGTCTCCAGGAAGAACTCCGGTTCGGGTTCCATGGCGAGGACGACGTCGCTGTCCGTGCTGTCGAGGATCTCGGTGATGCCCTCGACGAGCCAGCGCCGCGCGTCGGCGGGGTCCACCTCGGGCTTGCGCTTGCCGGTGGCGAAGTTGATCAGCGGGATGCCGAGCATGTCGGCGATGCGTATGGACCGTTTGACCAGGTCGACGCGGCGGGCCCGGCCGGCGGCGTCGGGGTGGACCAGCGACGGCTCGAACCGCTCCTCGCTGAGCAGGTTGTCGGCGCCCGCGGCCAGGCAGCAGGCTTCGATGCCGGTGCGCTCCAGCGCCTTGCGGATGACCGACGCCTCGTTGTCGGAGAAGGAGAACGGGTCGATGTGCGCGGGGTGCAGGGAGAGTTCGATGCCGTCGTAACCGGCCTCGGCGACTTCCTCGACGGCCCGCTCCACGGTGAGGTTACGCAGACCGTTGGCGTTGTAGCTCAAGCGGTGCACAGGGGCTCCTTCGCAGGGTAGGGCCGTCACCGGGTGGCGATGGCGTGGGTGTGGAAGTCGTGCCAGGTGCGCAGTTCGACCTGCTGGAAGCCGGCGCCGCGCAGCATCTGCTCCAGCTCTTCGAGGGAGAAGCGCAGATGGCGCTCGTCGGGTCCCGCGCCGTCGGGCTGCCGCGCGTACCAGGCCTCGATCTCCCGGTTGCGCGCGATGTCCGGGGTCTTGCGGTAGTCCGCGATGGCGACGCGGCCACCGGGTTTGAGGACGCGGTGCATCTCGGCGACCGCCAGGGCCGCGTCCTCGGCCAGTTCGTGCAGGACGTAGGTGCACAGCACCAGGTCGACGCTGGAGGTGGGCACGTCCAGGGGGGCTAGGGCGCCGACCTGTGTGGTCACGCGTGCGCTGAGCCCTTCCTTCGCGGCGCGGCGTTCGAGCACCTGGAGGAGCGGGGCGCTGCCGTCGACGCCATGGACGCTGCCGTCGGGGCCGACCGCGCGGGCCGCGGGGATCGTGGCGTACCCGGTGCCCGCGCCTACGTCCAGGACCCGCTGCCCCGGCGCGGCCTGTGCCGTGCGCAGCAGTCCCTGGACCTCGCCGAGGGCCCAGCGCAGCGGCCCGTCGAGACGGTAGATCGTCTCCTCCACCTCGGGTGTGTGGTGCACTGTGGTGTTCATGAGCCCATCCCTGTGGTGTCGGTGGATCAGGCCTCGGTCAGGACGCTCTTGAGCAGCGGTTCGGCGACGGGCGTCTCATAGTCGCCGTCGACGCAGCGCACGGTGCCGACGCGGGGCACGAGCACGAAGCGGATCGCGGCTCCGGCGCGGCGCTTGTTGTCGCTGAGGATGACCTCGACGATCTGCTCGGCCGTCAGGTCCTCGGGCAGAGCCACGACGCTGCCCAGCCGCTGCTTGAGGATGTGTTCCTGCCGGTGCAGCACCTCGGGCTCGCACACACCGAGGCGTATGCCCACCTTGGCCGCGGCGCACATCCCGATGCCGACCGCTTCGCCGTGCAGCAGTTTGCCGTTGCCGAGGAACTCCACGGCGTGTCCGACGGTGTGGCCGTATTCGAGCATGATGCCCGCGTGCCGCTCACCGGGGTCGAGGGCGAGGATCGACAGCTTGCTGCGCACCACGTCGTGGCAGAAGCCCAGCAGGTCGTCACGGACGGCGGCCAGGTCCGGCGTGAGCAGGTTCTCCAGCCGCTCGAACCAGGCCGCGTCGTTGACCAGGCCGTTCTTGATCGCCTCGGTGATGGCGCTGCGGTGCTGGCGGACCGGCTCCTCGCGGGTGTAGGCGACGTCCGCCCAGATGAACAGCGGCGCGTGGTACATCCCGAACTGGTTCTTGCCCAGGGAACCGTTGACGGCCTGCTTGTTGCTGAGCGAGCCGTCGGTGAGGTTCAGCATCGTCGTCGGGACCTCGACGTACCTGACGCCCCGGTAGGTGAGTCCCGCGGCGAGGCCGACGATGTTGCTGATCATGCCGCCGCCGAGCGCCATGACCACGGAGTCCTTGGTGACGCCGGCCGCGACCAGACGCTCGCACAGGTCGGTGAGCTGCTGCCAGCCCTTGGCGGACTCCCCCTCGCGCACGGTCAGCACGTTGACGGCGATGTTCGCGTCACTCAGCGTCCGGGCCAGTTCCTTGCCGAACCGGGCGTGCAGCCGGTCGCTGGTGACGAGGTAGATCTCGTCGAAGGCATGCCGGTGCAGATACGCCGGCAGCTGGTCGGCGATGCCGTCCCCCAGGTAGTACGGACAGCTGGGGCTCACTCCGCTCGACAGCTCGATGATGGTTCCCCTGGCCACTTCGCTCCTTCATGGGATGGCGGACGATTGCGGTCCGCGCACGGGGGCGGATTCAGGCACCGTCACCGAGGTGCGCGGTGTAGCCCTCCAGGTCGAGGGCACCGTTGCCGCTCACGCAGGCGACGATGGTCTCGGCGCGGCCCGTGCGACGGGCTTCGATCGCCCGGTCGACGGCGGCGCGCACCGCGTGGCAGGACTCGGGGGCGATGAGCACGCCCTCGTGGCGGAGCATGAGCGAGCCGGTCTCGAACGCCTCCGCCTCGTCGTAGGCGACCGCGTCGATCAGGCCCTGGCTGCGCAGCACGCCGACCACCGCCGAGCCGCTGTGCTGGCGCAGGCCGCCGACATGGGTCTCGGGCAGCTCGTAGTCACGGCCGAGGGTGTAGGACTTGGTCAGCGGCGTGATGCCCTCCGGGTCGGCGTGGTCGTAGCGCCACTCGCCGCGGGTCAGCCGGGGTGCGCTGGCCGACTCGGCGCCGATCAGCGTCAGTCCGTCGCCGCGCTCGGCCTTGTCCGCCAGGTAAGGGCCCATCAGGCCACCCAGGTTGCTGCCGCCGCCGACACAGGCGATCAGGGTGTCCGGGGTCTCGCCGAGCGCCGCGAGCTGAGCCTTGACCTCCTGTCCGATGACGGACTGGTGCGCCAGCACATGGGGCAGGTTGCTGCCCGAGATGTACCGGGTCTCGGGGTGGTCCTGCGCATAGCTGATGGCTTCGCCGATGGCCGTGCCGAGGGAGCCCAGCAGATGGCGGCCGTCGCGCAGCAGCGCCTTGCCGACCTGCGTCCGCTCGCTGGGCGACGGGTACACCTCGCCGCCGAGCAGCTTGATCACCGTGTGCCTGCCGAGTTTCTGCCGCGCCGACACGCCGGCCCAGAAGATCACCGCGTGCAGACCGAAGAGCCGCGCCGCCCAGGCCACCGCGTGGCCCCACTGCCCCGCTCCGGTCTCGGTCACCAGCGTCCGTACGCCCTGCTGTGCGGCGAAGTACGCCTGAGCGATGGCCGAGTTGAGCTTGAAGCTGCCGGTGGGCAGCACGTCCTCGCGTTTGAGGTAGATCCGGGCAGGCGTCCGAAGGTGAGCCTCCAGGGCCCGTGCCCGCAGCAGCGGGGTGGGGCGGCCGATGGCCGCGAGTTCCTCGCGGACCCGCTGCGGGATGGGAAGGAAGGACTCCGTGGACGCGTCCTGTTCCTGCACCGCGGCGAGGCGGATCCGGCGCTGGAGCGCGAGCCGGGAGGGCTGGCCGTCGTCGCCGTCCCTGGCAGGCGGCAGGGGGACCGGCAGATTGGGTACGAGGTTGAACCAGGCTTCGGGCACATCGTCCGGGGCACCGCTCGGCACGACCGGGGTCGGGTTCCAGTCGGGGTCCGGGGTCCTGGCGCCCGGCGCGGGCCGCGGTCCGCCGCTCATGCCCCGCTCCGCATCCGCGGTGGGTGGAACGGCTCCTCAGTGGCGTGCATCCAGATCCCCTCTCTGCTCGTCCGGGACACGACGAGAAGCCTCATCGCTGGACGGCGGCAGGGGGAGGGTCGGCCCGGGACGTTGACCGTTCGAGTCAAAGGACACTCGTACCGGACTCGACCGCTTGACCTATATGACTGATTCGCTCACCCGTGCCCTGTGTGGCACTGGCGCGTTCTCACAAGAGGCGGGCTCCGCGGCGCCTCGAAGACGCGGGGCCGGCCCCATGAATCCCGGCAAGAGCCCGAACACGAGGAACCGCGCGCATGTCCCTGGGCAACACCACGCAGCACCATCCCTATCACGGACTCTACGAAGCAACATCCGTACCCGCACTGCTCGAAGTGCCTCCGCTGGAGTACCTCGCCGTCGACGGGGAGGGCGATCCCCAGGACTCCAAGCTGTTCGCCGCCGCGATCGACACGCTCTACGCGGCGGCGACAGCGGTGGCGGCGGCATCCGGCGGGCCTCGGCCCGGCGACGCGGACCACGGGCCGAGCCCGCTGGAAGGTCTGTGGTGGAGCACCGATCCGGGCCTGAACCTGCACAGCGGCGACCCGGCCTGCTGGCGCGACCGCACGAGCTGGCGCTGGACTCTGCTGCTCAGACAGCGTCACGCGGTGGATGCCGCCACACTGGCGGCGGTCCGCGCGGAACTCACCGTGGACTGCCCCACTCCCGAATCCGCCGCCGCGGTGTCCGCCCTGGGGGCGCGCACCCTGCGGGAGGGCCTGTGTGTCCAGGTGCTGCACGAGGGCCCGATCGAGAACGAGCCCGCGACGGTCGGCGCCCTCCACCGCCATCTCGACGCACAGGGGCTCGTCCCCGCGGGCAGGCACCACGAGATCTACCTCGTGCCGGCCCACACCGCTCCCCCGTCCCGGCTGCGCACCATCCTGCGCCAGCCGGTACGCCGACGGGGCCGGTGACCCGGGCGCGGGTGCGTCTCCGCGCGGTTACGGCCCCAACGCCGGGGCCGTGAGTGCGCCGCGACGGTGCGGGTCGGCCCGGGTGAACCGGCCGCGGCACCGGCGCCGGGCCTCATGGTCTGACCAGCGGCCCGCGGGCTTCGCCGATCAGCGGGCCGGTCGGGCAGGGTCATCCCACTGACCACCGCCCCGGCCCTCTAGGGTCGGGTGCATGCTCCTGTGGATCAACGGTCCCTTCGGTGGCGGCAAGACGCAGACCGCCTACGAACTCCGGCGTCGGCTTGCCGGCAGTGTCGTCTGCGATCCCGAACACGTCGGCTTCGGTCTGCACCGGATGATGCCCCCGTCGTTGCGCGGAGACTTCCAGGACCTCGCTGTCTGGCGGCAGGGGGTGTTCGAAGTACTGGATCACGTCCTGAGCAAGCACGAGGGGACGGTGATCGTGCCCATGACGATCGTGGAGCCGGCGTACTTCCGCGAGACCGTGGGTCGCCTGCGCGAACGCGGCCACGATGTGCGGCACTTCGCCCTGCTGGCCGAGCGTGAGACCGTGCTGCGTCGGCTGCGCGAGCGCGGTTTCGGACACGTTGCGCAGTTCATCGCGGGCAAGGACGCCCCCTTGCGCCGGGAGAGCTTCGCCGTGTCCAGACTCGACCTCTGCCTGGAGCGCCTGCGTGCGGAGGAGTTCGGGGACCAGGTATGGACCGACCATCTCACCGTGCCCGAGGTGGCCGAGCACATCGCCGCCGCCGTCGGCCTGCCGCTCGCGCCGAACAGAGACGGAGCGCTGCGAGGACGTGCGCGGCGGGCCTGGACAGGGATCAAGCACATCCGGTTCGACTGAGTGCCCGCCGGCCACCTCCACCTGCCCTCGGGTAGCCCCTGACGCGGCGATGTGTGCCGTCTCACGCACGCCAACTGTCGCCTAAGTTGTCTGCATCACAGCGGAAATGTCCCTTTACCGTCCATGCTCGAAAACGGATGCCGCACCCCGAAGTGGGGCCTTTCGGCGTCCCCTTGGGCGTGACGTCGCACAGTGACTCACGCCACAACACCGGTGACATCCCACCCTTCTCCCTGTTCCTCCTGTTCCTTCTGTTCCGCTGGGAAGGTGCCCCATGGCCGCTTACCTCTGTCCTCCTGCCGTGATACACGGCGAGCACCCCGTGCAGACCAGCCAGATCGTGGCGGAGGTGCGCGACCGGCACCCGCACGCGGCCTGGGCGCCGCGCATCGACGGCATCGCGGCCAGTACGGGCATCGAGACCCGCGGGTGGATGCTGCCGCTGGAGACCGCCGTCGCGCCCGGCGATGGCGGCGGTCTGCGGGCTGTCGGCGTCGGGCCGGCCCAAGAAGCGCTGGCACGCGACGGGTTCAGCCGGCAGGACGTGGACCGCGTGATCGCCGCACTTGAGGCGATACCCACGCCGCAGACCGTCCAGGAGCGCACCGGACCGGCCTGGGAGGCCGTGCGGTCCTACGGCGAGCACGCGGCGCGCGGGGCCCTCCAGATCGCCGGGTTGGACGCCTCGGACATCGACTGTCTGATCACCAGTCACTCCACCACCCCGGCGCTGCCCGGTCTGGACACAGCCCTGGCCAACAAGCTGGCGCTCCGCAACGACGTGATGCTGCTGCCGGCCACGCAGTGGGCCTGTGTCGCGGGCACCCGCTCCCTGGCGCTGGCCGCGGACCTCGTGGCCGCGGACCCCGACCGAGTGGTCCTGGTCGTCATCTCGGAGGCGCTGAGCACGACGTACCAGCCCGCCGACGACACCCTTGAGTCGCTGATCGTCCGGTTGCTGTTCGCGGACACCGCCGTCGCCGCGGTGGTCACGGGCCGCCCCCGGCGCGAGTCGGTGCTGCGGCTGGACGCCGCCTGGCATCACACCCTGCCCGGCACCCAGGACCTGCACCGCCTGGAGACGCGGGCGGACGGCACCCACTTCGTGATGGACCGGCGCGGGCCGCGTGCCGTGCAGGAGACGGTCACCGCGATGTGGGAGTGGCTGCGCGTCCGTTACCAGGACCACCCCGACGCCTGGCACCCCGACGTGCTGCTCGCGCACCCCGGCGGGACCCGGGTGCTGGAGTACATGGAGCAGACGATGCCCGACACCTGGCCGTCGGGGCTGCTGGACTACAGCCGGGACAGCTACACCACCGGCAACCGCGGAGGCGCCGCCGTGTTCGACATCCTGCGGCGGGCGCATGACGCCGGGCAGAAGCCGGGCAGTCGCACCGTTCTCTACGCGGCGGCACCGGGCCTCACCGCCACCGCCCTGGAAGGGGAGTGGCTGTAGTACGGCGCCGTACCGCCCGTACCGGTACCGGTACCAGGCCGTACCGGTACCAGGTGCCCGCACCACCCGTACAGGCGCAGCCGCGTCACGTCGCGACTCTCGCCCAGACCACCTTGCCGGTGTCCGTCCACCGGACCCCCCAGCGGGTGGTGAGCCTGTGCGCGATGTGCAGGCCGCGACCGCCGTCGTCGAGCAGGCCGCCCCGCCTCAGACGCGGGCTGCCGCTGCCGGTGTCGCCCACCTCGCACAGCAGGCCGCGGCCGGACCTGATCAGCCGTACCGTGACGGGGCCGGTGGCGAAGCGCACGGCGTTCGTGACCAGCTCGCTGATCAGCAGCACCACGTCGTCCCGGGTGTCGTCCTTGGTGCGCCACTGCCGCAGCAGCACGGAGACCTGCGTGCGGGCACGGGCGGGGGCGTCGTCGCGGGCGGGCAGCCGCCAGGTCGCGGTGTCCCCCTTGCGGTAGCCGATCATCCGGGCGAGCAGCAGGGTCACGTCGTCGCGCTGGCGCGCGGGTGCCAGCGCGGAGACGACGTGCCGTGCCGCCCGCTGGAGGGTGTCCCAGGGGTGCACCGTGGACACGGCGTCCGCCAGCCTGCCGATGCCCTCGTCGATCGACACGGCCGGATCCTCCACCAGGCCGTCGGTGTACAGGGCGAGCAGGGAGCCCGGGGGCGCGCCGAACGTGTGCACGTCGAACGGTTCCCGCAGCGCGAACTCGGCACCGAGGCCGGGGTGGGGACGGACCTCAAGCGGGCCCGCACGCCCGTCCGGGGAGACCAGGACCGGCGGGAGGTGGCCGGCGCTGGACAGTGTCACGCGGTGGCTGACCGGGTCGTAGAGGGCGATGCAGCAGGTCGAGCCGAGGGCGCTGTAGCCGGCTGTCAGCCCGGTGTCGGCGTCGTCCAGCAGCGAGACGGTCTCGTCCAGGTGCTCCAGTACCTCGTCCGGCGCGAGCCCGGCGGACAGCAGCGCGCGCGCCTCCATGCTCAGCTGGCCCATGGTCGCCGCGGCGCCCAGGCCGTGTCCGACGACGTCGCCGACCACCAGCGCGGTGCGGCCGTCCGGCAGCGGGAAGCTGTTCACCCAGTCACCGCCGACGCCCGCGCTGTCGGGGGTGGCGGGCTGGTAGACGCTGGCGATCTCGATGGTGTCGCCGCCGGTCCGGGGCAGGAGCCGGCGCTGCAGGGCCAGCACCTGCGTGTGCTCGCGCTGGTGCTGACGCGCCAGGTCGACGTGGTGGGCGGTCCTGGCCACCAGCTCCTGTAGGTCGAGCAGCTCGTTGTCGCGGAAGGGGAAGTCCGCCCGCCGCCAGACCTCCGCCACGCCCAGTACGACGGGCGGCGCGCCGTCCAGGACGAGCGGGATGCACGCCACACCCGCCGACCGGTCACCGGGCACGAGGGCCCGCACGACCCGTGGACTGCCGAGCACCCGCTCGACCGCCTCCCGGTCGGGTATGACGATGGTCTGCGGGGCGTCGTCCCGCAGTACCGCCTGCGCCAGTAGGCGACTCGCGTCGCCGGGGAGATCCTCGCCCGGGGTCACGTAGCCCTCGGGCCACGCCCGGTCCGGCACCAGGGCCGCCCGCCGTAGCCGGATACGTCCCTTCGCCTGGCCGGTGACTCCCTCGCCCGTCCACACGGCGAAGTCGAGGTCGACGGCGGCCACGTCTCCCCAGGCCAACAGGGACTCCGCCAGTGACTGCGCGGTCTCGCCGATGTCCAGCGAGGTGCCGATCGCGGTCTCGGCGGCGTAGAGGTGCAGCCTCCTGGCCATCGCGATCAGGGAGACGGTCAGTCCCTCCTCAGGTGCCGCGGCGGGCAGGATGCTCATCGAGACGACCAGCTCCGACCCGTCGGCGCGCCGCAGGCGCTGGATCCGGGCCACGTGCGCCTCACCGGTCTCCACGACCTGACGCAACCGCCGGGTGACCGTCGGTACGTCCCCGTGGGGCAGGAGATTGACGAACGGCTTGCCGACCACGGCGTCGAGACCGGCGAACACCGGGGCGTCGAGATTGCAGCGGGTGATGATCAGATCCCTGTCCAGGTTGACCGCGCCGAGGATCTGCTCCTGACGCCCGGCCGCCGGGTCCTCCGCGCCGCGCCGGCGCCTGGTGCGGTCGGCCCGCGCGTCGGCGGGACCGGCGTCCGGTGCCGCTCCGCCGCGCGGGATGTAGCGCCCCAAGGCCCTGCTGACCAGGTCGAAAGCCGAAGAGGACGATGGGGAGGGTGTGGAGTCCATGCAGCTCTCTCAGCAATCCCCGGCGCAGCGCCGGGGCCGTACTCGGACCCGTGCGACGGGGGTCCCGAGATCCCTGACCGCACACCTCATTGAATAACAGCAGGGGCCGCTTCGCCCACACCAGCGAATCGCGGACCGAACGCGGACCGTGAGGGAGGAGGAGCGGTCGGTGCCGAACGCGGACGGTGACGGAGGAGGAGCGGCCGGTGGGGCCGACTCCGTCTCGCGGATCGCCCTGCCCCCGCCGGTACTCCCTGTCTGCGGGCGGAGAAGGGTGGTCGAGTGCGAAATCGCCCTGGCGGCCTGTGACTTGCGACGGCACCGCGCTACCGGACGTGCCAAATCCCGCTGACACTCTCCCGCTTGGCCTGCCAGCAGGCGTGGCACGTCCGGTGCGCGGATGATCCGGTCCGCCCCGCACCGAATAGCGATCAGGGTGGCCGGATGGCAGTCTGAAAGGTGGATCCAAGTTTCGGGGAGCCCCGCGCGCCGATCGGCATTTCTGTTCGTGATCGCGGGAGGTGGAACTTCCATGAGAAACCGGGCCTCGCTTACCGCCACCGCAGTGGGTCTCGCGGTGGCCGGAGCACTGTCGACGACACTCGTACCGTTCACCGCGTCACCGGCCTGGGCCCAGGACTGCGTGGCCTCCGCTCGCGCTCCGAGCCTCAGTCACACCCAGCTTGCCAACCGCCGCAACTTCCAGGTGAGGGAAGCGGTCGTGTGTCTCATCAACGCCCAGCGCGCGCAACAGGGTTTGCCGGCCCTGACCTACAACCAGAACCTGACTTCAGCGGCTCACGAGCACGCCTCGGCGTCCGTGGAGCAGAAGTGGTGGGGACCGGGCAAGGACCCGCACACCAACCCGCAGACGGGCTCGACACCGCAGAGCCGTATCCAGGGAGCGGGCTACTGCCCGAACCCCGTGTCCTGGCGGTTCGCCGAGATCGCCTACACCGGTTGGGGAGGCCAGGGGACGCCGGACGCCGCCGTCAACTGGTGGATGAACTCACCGCCGCACCGGGCGAACATCCTCGATCCCGGGCTGCGTGAGATCGGGCGCTGGGCCCAGCCCGGTGCCGCCGATCCGGCCGGCACGGACGCGAGCGGAGCCGGAACGTACGTCGTCACCTTCGGGAGCTGCCAGCAGTGACGCACCGGCTTCGGCTGACGTTTCGATCCTCGGTTTTGAGTAGCTCCGCCGTATTTCAGAAGCGCACCCGGGTTGTTCTGCCGGCGGCAGAACAACCGCCCGACCGGACTCGACGGTCACTACCGTCCCTCTCATGGTGACGATTACCACGCGTGCGGTCGAGTACCCGGCCGACGGCCTCACGATGGTCGGGTACCTCGCGCTCCCCGCCGGTGTCGGCTGCCGGCCCGCGGTCCTGATCGGACCCGAGGGGATGGGGCTCAGCGATGTCGAGCGCCGCCGGGCCGATGCGCTCGCCGAGCTGGGATACGTGGCGCTGGCCTTCGACCTCCACGGCGGGCGCTATGTGGGCGACCCCGAGGAGATGCTGGCCCGTTGCATGCCGCTGCTCGCCGACCCCGACCGGATCGCCGCCGTCGGCTACGGCACCGGGGGCGCGATCGCGCTGGAACTCGGGCGCGACGGCGTCGACCTGCGCGCGATCGCGACAGTCAACGGACTGACCACGGGCCGACCGGGCGAGGCGGCGCGCATTCGCTGCCCGGTGTGGGCCGGGGTCGGGTCGGAAGACCCGATCATGCCGCCCGCGCAACGCGACGCGTTCACCGCCGAGATGCGGGCCGCGGACGTCGACTGGCGCCTCGTGGTCTACGGCGGCGCCTTGCACGCCTTCCACCACCCACCGGTCGACCACACCGTGCTGCCCGGCGTCGGCCACCACCCACGGCACGCACAGCGGGCCTGGCGCGACGTCGTCGACCTGCTCGCCGAGTGCTTGCCTGCGACGGAGTGACCGGTCCACACCACCGAGAGGTCACGGGTCCCCTTCAGAGCGCGGTACCCGTCTCCTGCGCCAGCGCCCGCAGCAGACGGTCCTGGAACGCCTCGTCATGGACCGCGCGGTGCGGCTCCTGCCGCTCGCGGTGGTACCAGTACCCGCCGGTGGTGAGCGCCTCGGGGTCGTCGCCGGCGGCCAGCCACTCCTGCGTCCGATGGCCGAGTTCGAGGTCGTCCGGTGCGTTCGGCCCGCCCATCTTCGTCGGTACCCAGCCCGGGTCCACGGCGTTGCCGAGCACGCCGGGGCGGAGGCGGGCCACCGCGGTCGCGAGTGTCGTGACGAACAGCTTGCTGTCGGCGTACGACCCCGCGCTCCGTCCCCGCCAGTCGACACCGTCGAGCAGGGGCCGGCCGCCGAAGTGCGAGCCGCTGCTGAGGTACACCAGGCGCCGCGGGCCGCGGAGCAGGGCCGTCAGCAGGTACGGGGCGACGATGTTGACCGGCATGACGGCCGGCCCGCTCCAGACCCCGGCGTTGTGGATGACGGCGTCGAGCGGCTCCGCGTCGTTCAGTTCGGCGGCGATGCGCCGTACGGCGTCGCGGTCCGTGAAGTCGCCGACCACGAGGCGCGCCCCGCGGCCGACCAGCGGGTCGAGGGCCGCCGCGCGCTCCTCGCTGCGGGCGTGCACCACGACCTCGTGTCCGGCGGACAGCAGCGAGTCGGCCGCGGCACGTCCGAGGCCGTCCGCGGAGCCGGTCACCAGGATCCGGCTCAAGGCCGCACCTCCTGCCGTCCGCGCGATGTCCGGGAGGACGCCACCGCTGGGAGTGTGAGGGCCGCTTCGGTATCGTGCCGGACTGCTCCTCGCATGGGAATGCCTCCTTCCGTCCGGGCCGGTCCCCGGGCCGGTCCGGGTGCCGGGTCCGTGTGCGCATACGCTGCCGGGAGGGGAGGAGCCCGGCGGCTCCTCCCCATTGTCAGGCTGCGAAGACCTGCTTCGCGGTCGTGATCGCCGTCATGGCCTTGGGCCAGCCGGCGTAGAAGGCGAGGTGGGTGATCGCCTCGATGAGTTCGGTCTCGGTGACGCCGTTCTCCTTCGCGCGTCCGAGGTGGAAGCGGAGCTGGTCGGCGTCGCCCCCGGCGACGAGCGCGGCGACGGTGATCAGGCTGCGGTCGCGGGCGGCGAGCTCGGGGCGGTTCCACACGTCCTCGAACAGGACGTCGTCGGTGAGCTCGGCGAGCTTCGGGGCGAAGTCACCGAGGGTACGGCGCCCGCCGCCGGTCTGGAGGGGCTGGTCGGTCATCGGAGGTCCTTGTCGGTTCGGCGCGGGTCAGCGGCTGCGGGGGCGGTGGTACTGCTCGTCGGTGACGGGTTCGTTCCAGGTGGTTTCCTCGCTGCCGTCGCCCTTGCCCTCCCACATCGCGATGTGTTCCATGAAGCGGTCGGCGGTGGCGCCGTGCCAGTGTTCCTCGTTCGGGGGGCAGGTCACGGTCTCGCCGGGGTGCGCTTCGAGGACGGTGCCGTCGCGGGTGCCGATCAGGGCGATGCCGGAGACGACGTGCAGGGTCTGGCCCAGGACGTGGGAGTGCCAGTGGGTACGGGCGCCCGGGGAGAAGCGGACCATGTTGGCACGCATCCGGGAGGGCTCCTGGCCGGCGTAGAGCACGTCGAACCAGACGTCGCCGGTGAACCAGTGCGCGGGGGCCTTGACCGTGGCCTGCTGTTTGACGAATTCCATGGTGCGTCCCTGTCGGAGGTGCGGGTTCGGGGATGGATCAGGCGGCGAAAGGACGCCTCGGGCCCGTCGGCGATCTTCTCGGGCGCAGCCGCCGTCATCGAGGAGACCGCAGGCCGGTGGGGTGGGGAAGGGCCTGCTGTTCCAGGTACTGACAGGACCCCCCACACGCGCGGCATCCGGCATAGCCTGACCATCGTGAGACCGGAGAGCGATGTCCGCGAGTTCCTGTCGTCCCGCCGCGCCAGGATCACCCCGCAGCAGGCGGGCCTGCCCGCGTACGGCGGCAACCGGCGCGTGCCGGGTCTGCGCCGGGAGGAAGTCGCCCTGCTCGCCGGTGTCAGCGTCGACTACTACGTCCGCCTGGAGCGCGGCCACCTCGCCGGCGCCTCGGAAGAAGTCCTCGGCGCCGTCGCGAACGCCCTCCAGCTCGACGAGGCCGAACGCGCCCACCTCCACGACCTGGCCCGCGCCGCCGCCAAACGTCCCGTCCGGCGCACCAGACGCAGTGGCCCGCTGCCGGACAGCGTCCTGCGCGTCCTTGAGTCCATGACCGACTCCCCCGCCTTCCTGCGCAACGGCCGCCTGGACATCCTGGCCACCAATCGCCTCGGCCGCGCGCTGTACTCCCCTCTCTTCCCCGACCGCACCACCCGGTCGGTCAACATCGCCCGGTTCCAGTTCCTCCACCCACGAGGCCGGGACTTCTTCCCGGACTGGGAGGAGTCCGTGAACACCACCGTGTCCCTGTTGCGCACCGAGGCCGGACGTGCCCCGCACGACAGCGGCCTGACCGGGCTCATCGGCGAACTCGTCACCCGCAGCGAGGAGTTCCGCACAGCCTGGGCCGAACACAACGTGCGCCTGCACCACACCGGCCGCAAGTCCTTCCGGCACCCGGCCGTCGGTGCCCTCACCCTGGACTTCGACGCCATGGAACTACCGGCGCTGCCCGGCCTGACGCTCACCGCCTACAGCGCCGCCCCCGGTACACCGGAGCACGAGGCCCTGCGGCTCCTCGCCTCCTGGTCCGCCACGCAGGAGACGGACGTCCCGGTCCGGCCCGCTCCGGCGGACGACCGCTAGCCGCCGGCTGACTGCCCGTCCGGTGGACACGGTCACCGCCGCGTGGGCTCCGGGCCGGTCCAGCCGGCGGTTCCGACGCAGGCTTCGTTGCCTTCCGGGTCGGCCAGCACCCAGTGCGACGGCGCATGGGCATCGCTCACCAACCGGCCGCCGACGGCAACGGCCGCCGCTATGCGCGCTTCGGCCTGGTCATAGGGCACCCAGACGTCGACGTGCACCCGGTTGCGCTGCGGACGTGGTGAGTCCATCCGCTGGAAATAGAAGGGCGCCCCGCGGCGGTGCGGGTCGATCAAGTCCTCAGGGCTGTTCGCTCGATCGGTGTAGCCGAGCAGCGCACGCCAGAACCGCACCACATCCGGCCCCGCGAGCGCGTCGACGGTGACCTGGACGGTCTGAACGGCGGACGGGTCCGCCGGGATCCCGAGCGTGCGCGCCAAGGCCGATATGCCCCGGGCGAGTTCGACGTCCCGCTCGCTCAGTCCGTAGAAGTCGTCGGTGAGCGTGATCAGTCGCACGGTCACGCCGTCGTATCGCACGTCGATGTCGGGGTGTCCCGCCTCGGCGTCGGGCAGTTCGCTGATCGCCTGCACGAGTCTCGCACCAGCGGCCAACGACCCCGCGCGGAAATACGCACAGGCCCCCTCACCCAGGACACGCCAGTCCTCCAGGCCCTCGGTCTCATGGAACCGCTGCGGCCGGACACGCTCGATCTCACCCTCGACGTATGTCACGCGTTCAATCTAGCGGGCAGGACTGACAACGCCCTCGCGCGCCGGGTCCGGTGCGTGAGGGCGGACACGTACGCGCGGCGACCCGGCGGGCGCGTTACGGGCCGTCCGCGCCCGCCCCGCGTAGCCGAAGGAGGTATGCCGCGGTCAGCGCGACGGCACGGTCCGTGTCATGTGACAATGCCACGAGGGCAGTTGTCGCCCTCGTTCCCGGGATGCCCGCCAGCGCCTGGGTCAGCCGCCCGCGTGCAGGTGCTTCGGTCGTGTCGTGGGCCAGGCGGTCGACGAGCATGGCCGCGATCTGATCCGCCGTCGCGGTGTCGGCGGCCAGCACGCCCAGCGCATCGGCCGCGTCGGTGTCGTTCCTTCCCGACACGATCATGTCGATGAGCGTCGGGACCACATCCACCGCACCACGTGTGCCGAGTGCCAGAGCCGCGTGCCCGCGCACCACGGCATCGGGGTCCGCGAGCGCGTTCCGCAACTGCTCGGAGGCTTCGGCACCGGGCATCTCGGCGAGGCACTGGACGGCACGTTCCCGCACCGCGGCCACCGGTGAGCCGAGGCCCTCCGCCAGCAGCGCCGTGCCTCCGTCGCCGGATCGCGCCAGCGCCCATCGAAGGGCTCCGGCGACGTTCGGCTCTGTCTCGCCGAGTGCCGCCTCGACCAGGGCCTCCACCGGTACCGGAACCTCGTCGGCCGAGGAGAGGGCCGCGCGCTGGCGCGCATCGGCGCTCTTCGACCCGAGCGCCTGGAGCAGCGCGACGACTTGGAGGGCGTCCTCCCAGCCGGCGGGGTCCGCGGCGCGGATGCGGCGGAGGCGTGTGAGCAGCTCGGTCTCGGCCGCGATGCGGTCGCGCGTCTGACGGACGAGGTCGTCGACGAGCGCCGAGGGGGTGAAGCCGGGATCGTCGAGCGCGCGTGCGATCTCGCGCAGCGACAGTCCCAGCGACCGCAGGCTCTCGATGTGGAAGATCCTGCGCATGTCCTCGCGGGAGTACTCCCGGTATCCGGAGCCGGTACGGCCCGAAGGGCGCACCAGACCGAGCGACTCGTAATGCCGGAGCATGCGGGCGCTGACCCCCGACCGCCGTGCCACCTCACCGATCAACACGCCTCATCGTTCCTCCTGGCCGGGCCCGCCGAGGGCTACGACGCGCTTCGCCTCCTCGATCGCGAAGTCGAACCCGGCGTCCGGGTCGCGCAGCAGCCGTTGTGTGGCGAGCGCGTGCGCCCGGGTGCGCGGGTCAGGGGCCATCGTCGCAGATCGGAGAGCCGGCACGATCACTTCACCCAGTGCGACCAGTGCCCGGCTGAGACTCAGCCGCGTCTCCCGCTCACCGCGCCCGAGCTGCGTCGCCAGCGCCGTGGCCAACGCGGATTCCTCGCCTTCCGGCACGAGCACGACGGCGGCGCGCCAGGCGCTTCGCGCCACCTCGTCGTCGGCGTCGGACAGGAGTGTCCGTGTGATCGCCGGCCATGCCTGACGGTCCCCGATCTTGGACAGTGTGTGCAGCGCCTGGCTCCGGGCCTGCGGGCGCTCCGAGCGGACCTCGCGGAGCAGTCCGGGCAGCGTCACGGACACCGGATGGCGGGTGAGCGCCCAGGTCAGCATGTCGCGGACGAAGAACTCGGGCTCGATCGCGCTTCGCTCGATGAGCTTGTCGACGAAGCGCGGGTCGGGTGTCGTGCCGATCGTCATGGCGGCCCGCAGCCGCACGGACGGCCGGCTGTCCTCCAGCCGCTGGAGCACTCGTACCGCATCCGTGTCCTGTCTCGGGATCGTCATCGAGACCACCTCCTCGACGAGCAGTGAAGACCTTGTCACCGTGTCAAGGTCAAACAGCCCGCTGCGCGGAGGTACGGCGGCCGGGCCGGGCCGGGCCGGCAGGAGCGCCGAGTCAGGCCGGGCTCCGCGCCCGTACCGGTGGGCCCGTGGAGTGGGAGCCGGGGACGGCCGGCGTCGGGACCCCGGCTGACTCGGCCGCGGCCGTGCAGGTGGGCTTGTTCTACCGGGACCTCGGCTCCGGCGTCCTCAGCCCGGCCGACATGGCTCCACCGGCCGGCACGCACCGCGCGGTCATGGCTACCGGTGCTCGGGGTTCTCGTAGTCGTGGCGGCAGCCGGCGTCCCAGGCGGTGCGCTGGTTGCCGTAGGCGGGGATGCCTCCCAGGTCCTTCAGCGCCCGCGCCAGGTGCAGCAGGTTCCAGGTCATGAACGTGGTGTTGCGGTTGGTGAAGTCGTTCTGCGGCCCGCCCGAGCCGGGGTCGAGGTAGGACGGTCCGGGCCCTGCCTCACCGATCCATCCCGCGTCGGCCTGGGGAGGGATGGTGTACCCCAGGTGCTGGAGGCTGTAGAGGACGTTCATGGCGCAGTGCTTGACGCCGTCCTCGTTGCCGGTGATCAAGCAGCCGCCGACACGGCCGTAGTACGCGTACTGACCGGCGTCGTTCAGCAGACTGGAGCAGGCGTAGAGGCGCTCGATCACCTGCTTCATCACCGAGCTGTTGTCGCCGAGCCAGATCGGTCCGGCCAGCACGAGGATGTCGGCCGCCATGACCTGCCGGTACAGGTCCGGCCAGGCGTCCGTCTCCCAGCCGTGGTCCCTCATGTCGGGCCACACGCCGGTGGCGATGTCGTGGTCCACCGCCCGGACGACATCGACCCGTACGCCCTGGGCGGCCAGGATGCCGGTGCTCCGGTCGATCAGACCCTGGGTGTTGCTCGTCTCCGGCGAGCGCTTGAGGGTGCAGTTGATCACCAGGGCCCGCAGGTCGTCGTACCGGGCCGGAGGTGTCTCGGTAGACGGCGGCGAAGCGGTCATACGGTCCTCCCAGAATCCTGCCGCCACCCCTGCACGGCGGCGCGCCCGCATCCAGACCAAGCGTGTGGGCCGCCTCCGGCAGGCGCCACCACAACGCCTCCGAATGGCCGGGGCACCCCGCGCACCGGAAGCGGCCCGACAGCGGCTCGGGGGGGGCACCGACGGCCCGGAGGGGTTCGGGGGGCTAGGTCCTGTCGTCAAACTCCCGTCGTCCGCCCGGAGGGCGGGCCGCGCGGCGTCAGGTGCGTGCTCTGGGGGTCCCCCCGGCCGAAGGCTGGGGGAGTGCCGGGCCCTGGCCCTCGTACTGGATGTACTTGGGTCGGGGCCCGGTGCGGCGAGAGTGCGTGCATGGCGTCGCGCGGCAGACGGGAGTTTGACGACAGGGCCTAGGAAGGGCGCCCGCCGAACTGCCAGTTGTGCACCTCGACGGCGTCGTACCGGTCCGGGGTCAGGAGGGCGCGTGCCGTGTCCGGGTCCGCAGCGCGGACCAACGCCGCCGTCCCCAGCCAGGTGGCGCCGTCGTCCGACAGCAGCGGCCCGTAGGCGATCAACCCGTCCCGGTCGGAGGGGACTGCGAGGTCGGCGGCTTGCCCCGAGCCGAGTCCCAGTACCAGGTACCGGCTGCCGCCGGTCCGGCCGCCGGGGAAGTCCCACATGCTGCGCCCCAGCGTGTTGCGCCACCGTCGCAGCAGCACGTCCCGGTAGACGCCGGCCTGGTGGTTCGGCTCGTCGAAGGCGAACGCGCGGGCAGCGGCGGGGTCGGGCAGGTCGACGATGTGCACGCTGCCGGTGGGTGTGTGGCCGTCGGCGGCCAGGGTCGGGCCCCGGGCGATCATCTCCTTCGCGTACTGGTCCATGTACGACCAATGTTCCTCCCGTAGCTCCTCGCGCAGGGGCAGGGAGCCGGGCCGGTCGCGGTGG
Organism: Streptomyces corchorusii; assembly: GCF_001514055.1. Classification (NCBI taxonomy): domain Bacteria; kingdom Bacillati; phylum Actinomycetota; class Actinomycetes; order Kitasatosporales; family Streptomycetaceae; genus Streptomyces; species Streptomyces corchorusii. The sequence continues at coordinate 61,893 of NZ_KQ948353.1, forward strand.
TAAGAGAGGAACTCCATGCCCAAGGATCTCCGCACGGGGGTGACCAGGTCGAACGGGTTTCACAGCGCTGCCCCTCGGCGGCATGGGTGGTGCCTGGCTAGTCCGCGGCGGCGGGTTCCGGCGCCGCGCCCGGGCGCGTACCGGAATCGGCCGGCTGCCGCTTCCCGTGCCTGTCCAGCGCCGCGAGGGCCAGGGTCACGGTGACCGAGGCGGCTGCCATCAGCGTCATCGCCGTGGCCGGGGAGGTCAGCTGGGCCAGCGTGCCCGCGAGGGCGGCGCCGACGCCCTGGAGTGCGGCCATTCCGGTGGCGTGCAGGCCGAGGGCCTGGCCCGCGAGGTCGTCGGGGGTGAGGGACATCAGGCGTTCCTGGAGGACCAGGCTCGCGGCGAAGCCGACGGAAGCGACGGTGACGGCCACGGCCGACAGCGCCACTCCCGGCCGTAGCACGAAGAACAGGTAGGGAGCCGCCAGCAGCAGCCGCAGCGGGATCGCGAGACGGGGGCGCACCGCGGGCGGTACCAGGCGGCCCACCGCCATGTCGCCCAGGAACATGCCCAGGGCCCCGAACGCGTACAGCGTGCCGGCGGCTGCGGGGGCGTAGGAGACGTAGAGCGAATCGCTCCCGACCACCAGGCCGTTGGGGACCCACAGGCCCAGGTACGTCAGGCGGCGCGGGCGCGAGGACCACAGGAGGGCGTTGGTGCGCCAGGTCGCGGAGACGGACGGGCGGCCGGAGGAGCGCGGCGGGCGGGCCGTGAGACTCAGGCGGGTGACGAGGGCCGACACCAGGTACAGCGCCGCCGCGAGGAGCAGACACGTTCGCGGGGACAGCAGCGCCAGCAGTGCGCCGCCCGTCGCGAACCCGCCCACCTGCGTCAGGCCCCAGAGCATGTTGAAGACCGAACGGCCCAGGACGTAGCCGTCCTTGGACAGGATCTCGTTCAGCAGTCCCCCGCGCACTCCCCCGCCCAGCGAGGCGACCAGCCCCTGTGCGACGACGACGGCGAAGACCGCCCAGACCGGCAGGCCGGGCAGCGCCAGCACCGCCGTGGCGCCCGCGAAGGCGAGGGCGAGGCCGGACAGGATCGCACGCGAGGGCAGGCGGTCGGCGCCCGAGAGCAGGAACGCGGCCCCCAGCAACTGCGCCAGTTGCGGGCCGAACATGCTCACCGCCGACAGGAGTGGGGAGCCGGTGACCCGGAAGACCAGCGTGCCGAGGGCCAGGCCGCCGATCGTCTGGGCCGCGGCGAAGGCGGCGAAGGAGAGCAGGAACGGGGTGAACTCCGGGGTGCGGAACAAGGCTCGGTAGCTGCGCATGCGTCGCAGTCTCGGAGCGGTCCTCGGGCCGTGTTTAATGTTTCGGCCACAGACGAAAGATCGTACGCATGGGCCTCTGGCAGATCGGCACCGACACCCTCGCCCGCAGCCGGTTCGTGCTCTCCCCCTTCGCCGAGACCTTCGCGAGCCTGAAGCTGCTGCACGCGGGAACCGGCTCCCACCCGGGCGAGGAGGCATGGCTGCGCGCGCACCTGCCCGGCTACCGCGCGCGCCTCGCGACCGACCCGGTGGCCGCGCATCTCGTGCGGGCGGCACTCGGCACCTCGTGGATCGCCGACTTCTTCTGCCCCACCTCATGCGTCGGCGAGAGCTTCGAGGGGACCGTGGCCCGGGTGCGGGCGGCGGGGGCCGACCAGGCGCGGGCCAACCTCCGCGTGTCCCTCCGCGGCCCGCTGCCCGCGGCCCTGGAGCGTGACGACCTGCCCGAGCGGGCGACCGCGCTGCTGACCTCCGTCTGGGAGGAGACCGTACGGCCGTACTGGGACCGTCGGCGGCGCATCCTGGAGGCCGACATGGTCGCGCGGACCGCGCGGGTGAACCAGGGAGGCTGGGCGGCCGTGCTGGACTCGCTGCGGCCGGGGATGCGGTGGCTCGGGGAGAGCCGGTTCCAGGTCAACCCGCACGCGTATCCGCCCCGGGAGGTGGCCGCCGGGGCCGAACTGCTGTTCATGCCGGTGACGCCGAGGACCGGGTGGGTGTCGTGGGAGGGGCGGGAGCGGTACGCCGTCGTCTACCCGTGTCTCGGCGTACTCGCCGAGGACCACGACCGGCGGCCCGTGCCGGCCGGGCTCGGGGCGCTCATCGGGACCGCGCGGGCCGGATTGCTGACGCTGCTCGGCACTCCCATGAGCACGACCCAACTGGTCGCCGTGACCGGGCAGGCGCTGGGGTCGGTGGGCGGGCACCTGCGGGTGCTGCTGGACGCCGGTCTGGTGGAGCGACGGCGCGCCGGACGGTCGGTGCTGTACGTCCGGACGGTGGCCGGGGAGATGCTCCTGGAGGCGTCGGGGCCGGTACCCGTCACCCGGAGCCGGAACCGGGAGAGGGGGTAAGGCACCGCGAGACGGCGTGGGCTCAGTCGGGGGGAGGCACATGGGCGGTCTCTCCAGAACCGAGCTCTTCGGCGGACTTCACTCACAACGCCTCGATGCCCGAAGGAGTGTGAACGCGTCATCCACGGGGCGGATTGTCTCCTGGACCCGGCCCGGACCCGGGCCCGGGCGTGGGTGTGCGGGGTCGTCGAGCAAGGCGTCAGGCCCAGGCCGGCGGCATTCCCGCTTGCTCGCCTCCTCACCGATGTGGGAGCCTCCACCCAGCGTCCGGCATGTACCCACTCACGGCGAAGGACTGAAGCCAATTGATCACGGCGTCCCGCAGCGGTCGCCGTCGGCACTGAGCCGTCTCCGTCAGGGGCAGCGCTCACCGGTGCCGCGTCCGTCTCCTCACGGCGGCCCGACGATGCGGTGGCCGAACCACCGCCCCGCCTCCCCTGTTCGGAGGCGGTCCCCGGCCGTGGCCGGTACGCCGGCCTTGCGCGTTGTTACCGTTCCGCCGGTGCGGCGGCAGCGCGCTCCGTCTGTATCCCCAGTGAGGACAACACCGTGGACATCGCCGTCCAGAGCTTTGCCGTCGCCAACCTCCGCCGCCGCCCCGCAGCGGTCGAGACCGGCGGCTTCGTCGCGGGATTCGATCCGGCGACGACCAGCCCCTACGTCAACTACGCGACCCCCGTGCCCGGCGTCCGTCCAACCGACCGGGACGTCGCCGCGCTGATCGAGGCGTTCCGCGAACGCGGACTCACGCCACGGCTGGAGTTCGCCCCCGACGCCGCGCCTGCCGTGGCCCCGGCACTGCGCCGGGCGGGCTTCACCACGGAGGCGGTGCACGCATACATGGTCTGCACTCCCGGCACGTTGACCCCGCGGCCGAACGGCCACCGGGCAGCCGCCGGACCCGCCGTGGAGATTCCGCGCACGGATGAGGACTATGCGGCGATCGACGCTGCCCTGTCCGAGGCGTTCGCCGGTGACTTCACGCCCTCTGCCGAAGGTGCCGCCCGGCTGCGGCGCACTCAGGAGAACGGCGGTGCCGTCCGGTTCGTCCGGGCTCCCGACGGCGGATGCGCCGGGGCGGCCTCCTGCTCGGCGCCGGCCGTGGGCACCTCCGAGCTGGCGGGTGTGGGGACCCGGCCCGCCTTCCGGGGCCGCGGAGTCGCCGCCTCGGTCACGTCCGCGCTGACCGAGGCCATGTTCCGTCAAGGAGCACGATCGGTCTGGCTGGAGTACTCGGGCGAAGGGTCCCGCCGCGTGTACGAACGCGTCGGCTACCGGCCCCAAGGCACTCGTCTGTACATGAGCCTCGAAGGGTGACCGCTCACGTACAGGGCGACCGGTAGGAAAGGCTGCCCAAGCGGTGTCGCCACTGCGCGCGGCTGAGGGCGTTGCCGGTCGTGTCGCAGATGTGGTGCACGACCCGGTCGATGTCCAGGTCCCACAGCCTGATCGTGCCGTCCTCGCCTGACGTCGCCAGCGTGTGGCTGCCAGGGCCCAGTACGGCCCTGTCGACCGTGCCGGTGTGGCCCACGAGCGCGTCGCCCGTGGTGGAGGGACGCGCCGGGTCGGTGACGTCCCACAGTCTGATCATGCCGTCCGTGGTGCCGGTGACGAGGGTGCGTCCGTCGGGGCCGAACGCGAGGGCGGAGACGAGGCCGGCGCTGTCGGTGGGCGGACTGAGCGGCCTGGGATGGGCAGCACGGGCGACGGTCCACAGGCGGAGGGTTCCGTCGGCGGTGGCCACGGCGAGCGTGTGTCCGTGCGGGGCGAACGCGACCAGGTCGCCGGTGAGGGCGCCGGCGACGGGTGCCGGGTGGGACGGGTCATGGACGTCCCACAGCTTGACCTTTCCCGTGGAGTCCGCCACGGCCAGGCTGCGTCCGTCCGGGCTCAGCGCCAGGGAGGGCTCGTCGGGGGCGTAATCCTCATGGGGGTCAGCGGTGCCGAGGAAGCGAGGACGGCCCGGATCTCCGACATCCCACAGCCTGATCCTGCTCTCGGCCTCGGCCTGCGTCTCACCGAAGACCAGGTTGGTACCTTCGCCCCCTTCCGCGCTGCCGGTGCCGCCGAGAGGGAACGCCTTGAGCGGCTCCTGCTCGACCTCCGCCATCACGCGGCCGTCCGCGCTGAAGGACACGGCGCCGATCACGCGGTCGCGCCTGACCGATGTGCGGCCCAGACGCCGGGGGTGTGCCGGGTCGCCGACGTCCCACAGTCGTGTGCCGCCGTGCGGTTCCGCGACGGCAAGCAGCCGGCCGCGGGGCGCGAACACGGCGTAGGTACCCGGAAGGGCACCCAGGCGCCGGGGGTGCCGTCCCTCGGACGTGTCCCACAACCTCACTTCCTCGGGACCGCAGGTGGTGACCATGCTCCGCCCGTCCGGGCCGATCCCGCCCACCGAGCCCTCGGAGCACTCCGTGAGCACGGGCGGCAGGCTCCACACCCGGATGACCCGGTCGTCGGTGATGAGGCTGTACCTGTCGCGGCCGAAGATCACGGCGATGCCGTTGTAGGAGGTCTGGCCCAGCGGCTCTCCCAGTCGCGTCGGTGCCCTGTCGTCGTCGTCCGGCATGTCCCACAGTTGGACTCCGTTGTCCCCCGCCACCGCCACCGTCCCGCCGTCGGGGCTGAAGGCCACAGCGGCGACCTCGGATCCGTCGGCGGTTTCGAGCGGTGTGGAGAGGCGTTCCGGGTGGCGGGGGTCGGCGATGTCCCAGAGCCGTACCAGCCCGTCGTCCTCCACGGCCAGCATGCGCCCGTCCGGGCGGAACACCACGTCCTGGGGTGCGGAACCGAGACGCAGGGTGCCCAGTGCCCGGGGTCGCGTGGGATCGGCCGTGGTCCACAGCCGCGCGGTGCCACTCCCGATGCTCGCTGTGGCCAGCAGGTGGCCGTGCGGGCTGAAGGCGGGGAGGTCGCCGGGCAGGGAGCGGTCGAGCGGTTCGGGATGCCTGGGGTCGTGGAGGTCCCAGAGGTAGACGCGTTGCCCGCCTGCGGCGAGGAGGCGTCCGTCGGGGCTCAGCGCCACCGTGTTCCCGACGGTGTCGCCGGGCAGTTCGAACGTCGCGAGGCCGGCGGGGTGGCGCGGGTCGGAGGTGTCCCACAGCCGGAGCCTGCCGTCGGCGTCGTCCTCGGCCGCCAGCAGGGTTCCGTCCGCGCTGAGCGCCACGACCGATCCGCGCAGGGAACGGCCCACGAGCGTCGGATGGCTGACGTCACGCGTGTTCCAGAGCCGGACGGCACCGTCTGCCTCCGCGAGGGCCAGCAGGTGCCGGGACGCGTCGGCGGCCACCCGGCCGTTGCCGCCGCTGGAATCCTCGTCGGCGCTGCCGCTCCGGTCGGGGGTCTCGGAGAACAGCGGCGAGTTGGCGGCGCCCAGCAGACTCGTGTACGTGCGCGGTGACCGGCGCATCCGGTACGACGCGATGTCGAGCTGGGCCGCCAGCGAGACGTTCTGCACTTGCGGCGGCAAGTGGGTACCGCGCAGCTGTTCCGCCTCGGCGGCGATCTGGCGGGACACGGCGACGGCACGCTGGGTGCGGGCCGTCGCGCGCTGCTGGAAGGCGACGACCGCCGCCGCGGCGGCCACGAGTACCAGAGCGGTCAGGCCCGCGACCAGGGACCGCAGGCGGCGGGTGGTGCGCGCGGCGGCGCGCTGCTCGCCGAGGCGGGCTTCCACGCTCGCCGTCAGGAAGGCGTTCTCCAGGCCGGTCAGATCGCCGCGGTCGGTGAACGTCTCCTCGGCCGCCGCCAGTCGGGTGCCCCGGTAGAGCGCACCCGCGTCCCGGTTCAGCGCGTCCCAGGCCTGCGCCGCCTCGGTGAGCCGGCGATGGGCGCGCAACCGTTCGCGGTCGGCGTCGATCCAGCCGCGCAGCCGGGGCCAGGCCGTGATGAGTGCCTCGTGCGCCAGGTCGACGGTGTCGTGGTCGAGCGTGACCAGGCGTGCGCGGGCCAGCCGCTCCAGGACGGTCGCACTGTCGCCGGGGCTGGCCGCGCCGATCTCCGCTCGGCTGACAGGGCGGCGGGTGTCCTGGGTGCCGTCGCCCGGAGCGATGAGCCGCAGCAGTACGCGGCGTGCCGCCTCGGCCTGGCCGGGGCTCAGCCGGGAGAAGACACTCTCGGCGGTGCGGGCGACGGCGCCGTGCAGGCCGCCGGCCCCCTCGTAGGCGGCCTCGGTCAGGGCGCGGCCCTTGCGGCGGTGCCACGTCTCCAGCAGGGCGTGTGACATCAGCGGCAGGGCGCCGGGTTCGCCCTCGACCTCGTCGAGGATCCGGGCGGTCAGGGAGCGCTCCACGATCAGTCCACCGGCCTGGGCGGGCCTGACCACCGCCTCGCGCAGCTCATCGCGGGTCATGGGCCCGACCAGCACGCTGCCGTCCTGGAGCGCGGAGGTCAGTCCGGCGTGCTCGGCGCAGCGGCCGAGGAAGTCGGCGCGTACGGCGATGACCACACGGAGCCGGCCGGCGAGGTCCGTGGCGGTGAGGAGCCGGTCGATGAACCGGTCGCGTTCAGCGGGGTCGGCGCACAGGGTGTAGAGCTCTTCGAACTGATCGACGATCAGCCACGTGTCCCCGGCGTCATCGTCCGGCACCAGGCGCCGGCCGTGCGTGCGCATCGGGTGGGCACCCGGGGTGAGGACGCGCAGCGCGGCCGGCCGTGGCCGGTCCACGGCCGGTGTGCGCAGGCGGGGGATCAGGCCGGCGCGCAGAAGGGAGGACTTGCCGCTGCCCGACGGCCCGAACACCGCGGTGAACCGGCGGGAGGCGGCGAGTTCGAGCAGGCGGTCGGTGAGCTGCTCACGGCCGAAGAACAAGTCGGCGTCGCCGGGTTCGAAGCGGGCCAGGCCACGGTAGGGCGCCTCGGCGTCCTCGTCCTCGGCGCGCGGCTCGGCCGCCACTTCCGCGGCCACCTCACGCCACCGCGTCTCCCACTGCTCCGGATCACCGCCGCACGCCCGGACATAGGCCAGCACCACGGGCAGCGTCGGCAGCCGGTCCCCGGCAGCCGCCTGCGACAGGGTGCTCGCCCCCTGCCCCGTGCGCTGCGCCATCACACGGTAGGTGGGGTTTCCGGCCTCCGACCGCACCTTGCGCAACTCGGCGGCGAACCGTGCCACCGGCCCCGCGGTCGGGTCGACCGGGTTCTCCCGACGCCCCGCCATCGACAGCTCCCCTCCCCGTCCCGCCTCCCCCGTGGACGCGGCGCCGTGGCCCGAGAAGCTACCGCACCTCCGCGCAAGGGCAAACCGCAGCCACCGTCTTCGGTCGACGCCCCGCTGCCTGCCCCACAGCGTGCGGCGGCCATTGATCAGACCGGCACAACCGGCTGCCCAATCAATCCCACGGGCGGAAAAGTCGAGGTCACACGGCACGGACGGGCTGTCCGGCCGGGAGAGCGGAAGGGAAGCGGAACATGAACGTGTACAAGCGGATCGCGCTCGCCACAGCGACCGCGGCGCTGGGTGCGGGACTTGCCGGGACCACGCCGGCGCAGGCGGTGGAGCGGCCCGGCACCGCGGTGCAGGCCGCGTCCGGGTTCCAGAACTGGTCGTGCGGCTACAACAGCGGCAAGGGGCTGGAGCCCCGTTCCCTGGCGCACGCCACCACGGACCACAAGCTCACGGTGGGACCGACGCTGGTCGAACTGCGGAACGCCAAGTCGCACGGCACCTGGTTCGCCTGGGCACGGGTGAACGCCGGCATCGACGCCGCGACCGGACCTGGGACGCAGGTCTGGTTCGACTGGTCCGACGACCACGGCCGCACCTACCACGCCTGCGGCAGCCCGTACCACAAGGTGATGCTGGACGCCGGGGTGGTGCAGCGCGAGAACGGTCCCACCTTCCAGGCGCACACCAAGGCGGTCAACTGGGTCCGGGGACGCTGGGTGAAGGTCTGCGGCGCCTACTGGCGCATGCACTCCAACGGCGTTCCGTATGTGGCGAAGAGCGCCTGTTCCAAGTGGTACGCCAGCTAGCACGCGGATAGGCGAGGCGGCGGCAGCCACCGCCGCGACCGGGCGCCTGACGATCGGCACCGTCGGCCAGGCCGCCGCCTCACCGTCCTGACCCGCCGCGGTCGGGGACGGAGGGCACAACGCGCGGCGGTCTTCCCGGCGTACCGGCGACGGCGGCGGTCGCCGTGCCCCGGCGACCACGCGAACCGCGTCCACGACCGCGTCCGCGACCAGGGGCAAGGGGTTGCTTCGCGGCGTCACGGCGACGGTCAACCCGACGGCGCGGCGACACCCACGAGACATCACCCAAGTGACGACATCGACGAGGAGTTTCCCATGACATTCGCGGTACGGCCTCGACACCGCAAAGGCACCGCGGCGCTGGGCGTCCTGACCGCCGCGCTCGCGGCGACCGGCATGCTGGTCGGCACGCCGAGCCCGGCGGTGGCGACCACCACCACCTCCGAGGTGAGACTGGCGCAGACCGACCTCAACGGCCTGGCCTACGACGCCGGGACGGTCGACGGCATCCCCGGCGCCCGGACCAAGGCGGCCACCGCGTCCTTCCAGAGCGACCGCTGCCTGACCGTGGACGGGGCGATCGGCCCGCAGACCCTCGGCGGCCTGCGGAGTGTGGTCAAGCAGGTCCAGGTCAAGGCCAGGGTCACCGCGGACGGAACATACGGCTCCGACACCACCGGCGCGGTGAAGCGGTACCAACGTGCCCACCACCTCGACGCCGACGGCATCGCCGGACCGGACACCATGAAGTCCATGGGCATCACCCGTGTGGTGCCCGGATGCCACACCACGGGCGCGCTGCGCAGCAAGATCGTGAGGATCGCGAAGAGCCAGATCGGAGTGACGGAGGGCCGGGGGAAGTGCGTGCCGGGCAAGCCGTACAGCATCTGCGCCGACTGGTGCGCGGCCTTCGCCACGTGGGTGTGGCGCGACGCCGGCGTACGCGTTCCGTTCATGAAGTCCGTGCCCGGCGTCTACGACTGGGCGGTCGCCCACGGCAGGTGGGTGGGCACCAGCCGGCTGTCCACCGCCCGGCCGGGTGACTTGATCATCTTCGGCCACGCCGGCTACCGCTACCACATCGGCGTCGTCGACCAGGTCAGTGGCCGCTCCGTCCGGGTGATCTCCGGCAACACCGCCGACCCCCACGGCTCCGGCCGGATCGGTGTCTACGACAAGACCTACCCGCTGTCCGGCTCGGTCTTCTACGGCCTGGTCCGCCCGTAGTCCGGCACCCGTCATGGGCGGGCGGCCCTCACGGCCGCCCGCCTTCGCGCACGGGCCGTCATCGATGTGCGGCCGCGCCCTGGAGCGGCAGCGTGTGCTCAGGCCGGCAGCCTGGCTGTCAGTGGCGGCACGTACGGTCTGCGTATGACTGATGAGTGGTGGGCGGACGTACGACGGCGGGTCGAGGCGGCGGGGGCGGCGCCCGGGGGCAGCGAGGTGTTCGGGGCGCTGGGGCACAGGTGGGTCCTGGAGGACCCGCTCACCCCGGGCGAGTTGGCCGAACTCGAAGCTCAGGTGGGTGTGCGGCTGCCGGAGGAGTACCGGGCCTTCCTGCTCCACGTCGGCGCGGGCGGCGCCGGCCCCGCCTACGGCCTGTTCCCGGTGCGTCGCGTACAGGGCCGTTGGCGTTGGGAGGGCGACGGCGCGGACCTTGCCGACCTGTCGACGCTCGCCGAGCCGTTTCCCGACCGGGGTCCGGACCCGCGGCTGCTCGACGACGTTCTCGCCCAGCGCCCCGAGGAAGAGGACTTCGACGCCATCGAGGACTTCGACGACGCCATCGAGGCGTGGGACGAGCGGTGGGAGACCGTCATGTTCGCCCCGGAGCGCACCGCCGGGGCGATCGTGATCTCCCACCTCGGCTGCGCCCAAAGAGAGTGGCTGGTCATCAGCGGCAGCCATCGCGGCACGATCTGGTCCGACTGCCGGGTGGACGACGTCGACCTCGCCCCGCTCCTCCACGACGACGGCACTCCGGTGAGGTTCGCCCGCTGGTACACCGACTGGCTGGAGAAGGCGGAGCGCACGGCTCTGGCGATACCGTAGGCCGTTCCCGCCCGCGCCGCGGGAGGAGTCGCTCGCGGCCGGCCGCAGGGTGCTCAGGCTGTCCGCGGGCCACGGAATCCCTTTGCCGCGGTGGAGGGTGAGGCATTAGAGTCGATCATGTGACTGCCGGGTCGGCCATGGGCCATACACGAGTGAGGCACCCGGCCTCGGCGTGAGCACGAGGCGGGTGAGAGCCCCGCCGCTTCTCCGCGTCTTCCCTCCAGCGCCCGTACGCGGCGCCCCGCGGCGGATCCAAGACCCGGAGACACGTCCCCCCATGACACCTGATCAGCAGCGTCGGCACGAACTCGCCTCGCCGGCCACCGTCCAGCTCAACCACACCGCCATTTACGCCACGGATCGTCAACTGTCGGCCGAATTCATCGCCGCGATCCTCGGTCTGGAGGTCGGCGCCCCCTTCGGGCCGTTTCTTCCCGTCGACCTGGGCAACGGCGTCACACTCGACTACTACGAGAAGCGCGACGAGCCGATCCAGTCGCAGCACTACGCGTTCCTCGTGCCCGACGATCGGTTCAGCACCATGATCGCCCGCCTGGAGGCGGTCGGTGTCACCTACTACGCCGACCCCGGCCACACCGAGCCCCACCGGATCAACCGTCTCTTCGGAGGCCGCGGCGCCTACTTCGAGGACCCGGACGGCCACAACATGGAGATCATGACGCGGCCGTACGTCCGGCCGTAGGAGGCCACCGAGCGCCTGGGCAGCGCCGGCTTGCTCGGAGCCGGCCTGCGCAGGCCGCACACGGCGGGTGCCGGTCAGCCGGAAGTGGCGGCGACCGCGAGGCCGAGGCCGATCAGGGCGGCGCCCGTGGTCAGCCCGAGCGCACGGCGGATCCGTGGCCCGTGGAGGACCCGCTCCGCCTTGGACAGCAGGAACACGTAGCCGCTGAGCCAGGCGACGGTGAGCGTGCTGTGGAGGAGCACGAGGAGCGCCATGGCCCAAGGAGCGGGTAGCTGAGGAGGGGCCAGCGTGGGCAGCAGCCCGGTGTAGAAGACGGCGATCTTCGGGTTGAGGGCGTTGCCGACCAGGCCGGTCCGCCAGGCGTTCCCCACGGCGGCGGGACCGGCATCCGTTCGGCCGGCCGGTGCCGGGCGGCGGTGCTGCCACAGCGCCTGCGCGCCCAGGAAGACCAGGTAGCCGGCGCCCAGGAGCTTGACGGTCAGGTAGGCCGCGGGTGAGGCGGCGAGCACGGCCGCGAGCCCCGCCACGGTCAACGCGCCCCAGAGCAGCAGCCCGGTCACGATCCCGCCCACGGTACGCAGCCCGTCCCCGGGCCCGGCCACCAGCGCACGCCGGGTCACCACCGCCATGTCCGGGCCGGGCACGAGGGTCAGCAGCCCCAGGACGCCGATCGCCGCCATGAAGTGGGTCAGCACGCCGCCGCCCTCCCGGAGTGCGGGTTGGCGGCGGTGCCCTCGGTGCTCAACAGCACGACGACCGAGGACGGCCCCAGCCCCAGCGCCCTACGGCGCTCCTCGGCCCCCACGCCGGTGAGCGCCGCGCGCAGACCGGCGAGCGACGCGGCCCCGCAGGGGCCCGAGGAGACACCGGCGGCGGCCAGCACACCCGCCGCGCGGGCGCTGTCGGCGTCCGCGACGGCGACAGCGGCGTCCAGCCCGTCGCGCAGATGGGGCCACGCGATGCTGGACGGGGTGCCGCAGTTCAGCCCGGCCATGGTGGTCGTACCCGTGGGGACGCTGACGGGTGCGCCGAGGGTGAGGCTCTCCAGGACGCACGGCGCGGTCTCCGGCTCCACCGACAGCAGCGCCGGGGCGTGCCCGCAGGGGCGGCTGCGGTAGTGCGTGACCACGGCCTGTGCCAAGGATCCCACGCCCACCGGTATGGAGACGAGGTCGGGGCCTTCGGAGACCCCTTCGGCCGTCAACTGCTCGTCGATCTCCGCGCAGAGGGTGGAGTAGCCCTCGACGATCCACCGCGGGATCTGCTCGTAACCCGGCCAGGCGGTGTCCTGGACCAGGACCGTGTCCGGCGCGGCAGCCGCCTCGGCCGCCAGGCGCACGGCCTCGTCGTACGGCCCCGGGACCTCGGTGACCTTCGCCTGTTCGGCGACGATGGCCGCCACGGCCCGGGGATGGACGCCCTGCGGAACGAAGACGTGGGCCTCCTGACCGAGGCGGCGCGCCATGCGGGCCACCGCGCGGCCGTGGTTGCCGTCGGTGGCGGTCACGAGGGTGACCGGGGCCGGTTCGCCACCGTTCGCCGCCCGCTCGGCAAGGGTGCGGTGGACCGCCCAGGACGCGCCCAGGGCCTTGAACGCGGGCAGCCCCAGTCGGCACGACTCGTCCTTGACGAAGACCCGGCCGACGCCCCACGCGTCCGCGAGCGACGGGAGTTCGGTCAGCGGGGTGGGCGCGTAGTCGGGCAGCGAGAAGTGGAAGGCCCGCACTTCGGCCGGCGCGGGTTCACACCGCCAGGCACGGGCGTCGGGGCGCGCGAACCACGGCAGCGGACGGGAGGGGGAGGTGTTCTCAGGCACAGTGTTGTCAGGCACAGGACCAGGGTGCGGTGCGCCCCTACGATCGGTCCAGCGAATGTTTTCGACCTATACTCATCGGCAGAACCGAACGAACGGATGCGGGGAACGAGATCGACGAATCGACCCGGTCGACCGATCGGCTGTCGGTCCGCGAGGGCGAGGGAGGCGGGCGTGCCATGTTCGATCTGCACCGACTGCGCCTGCTCAGGGAACTCAAGCACCGCGGCACTCTGGCGGCCGTCGCCGCCGCCCTGTCCTACGCCCCCTCCTCGGTCTCCCAGCAGCTCTCCCAGTTGGAGACCGAGGTCGGCGTCCCGCTGCTGGAACCGGTCGGGCGGCGGGTACGGCTGACCGAGCAGGCCGAGATCCTCGTCGCCCACACCGAGGCGATCCTCGAACGCCTGGAGCGCGCGGAGGCGGACATCGCCGCCTCGCTGTCCGACCTGACCGGCACGCTGCGCGTCGCCGCGTTCCAGACAGCCGCCCTGGCCCTCGTACCGACCGCGCTCGGCCTGCTGCGTGACCAGCACCCGCACCTGCGCGTCCATGTCACGCACATGGAACCGGAAAGGGCCCTGCCCGCGCTGCTGGCCCGCGACTTCGACCTCGTCCTCGCCGAGGAGTACCCCGGCAACCCCAACCCGCGGCCCGCCGAACTCGAACAGGAGGACCTGCTCGACGACCTCCTGCACCTCGCCCTGCCGAAACCGGCCGGCACCGGGGAAGCCGACGGCCCGACCGCGGCGCTGCGTTCCCTCGCCGACCACCCCTGGGTGATGGAACCCGAGGGCACCGCCGCCCGGCACTGGGCCATGACCCTGTGCCGCAACGCCGGCTTCGAACCGGACGTACGGTTCGAGACCACCGACCTGCTGCTCCACCTCCGCCTGGTCGAGCAGCAACACGCCGCGGCCCTCCTGCCCGGCCTCGTCTGGGCCGGGCAGTCCCCGACCGTCACGCTGCGTCCGCTCCCCCGCGGTCAGCGCACGCGCCGCATCTTCACCGTCGTACGCCGTGGCCGCGGCCGGCACCCCGCCGTGCGGGCATGCCGGGAAGCCCTCCACCGAGCGGCCGGCCAGCGCTCCAACCGCGCCTGAGGGAACCAAGGCGGCGGCAGGCAGTTCCATCGGTGTCCACGCGGGCCGACGCGATGTGCGGGACGAGGCACGGGTCGAGCATCACAGAACCACGTCGTGTGCGGGGCAGACCTACGTGGATGCGCGGAGCCGGAGTTCCGCGCGGGCCACGAGGTCGTCGGGGGCGAGCGGACTGTCGCCGGTCAGGAGACGGGCCGCTTGTTCGACGGCGAGTGCTCCGAGCCGGCGGATGTCCAGAGCCACGCTGGACAGTGGGGGCTCGACCAGCGTGCCGAGCGTCACCCCGTCGAAGCCGATCACGGCCAGGTCGCGCGGAACCAGGCGTCCGGTCCGGCGCGCGGCACGGAGCGCGCCGATGGCGATGACGTCGTTGAAGGCGAAGACGGCGGTCACGTCGGGGTGTTGGGTGAGCAGGTTCTCCAGTGCCCGCTCGCCGCCCTCCACGCTCTGCTCCGCGCGGCACACCGGTCCGTCGCCGAGTCCGCAGGCGGTCAGCGCGTCGGCGAACCACGCGTGCCGCACGCTCGGCTCGGCCCGGGCGGCGTGGTCGAGCATGCCGATGCGCCGGTGCCCTGCCCGGACGAGGTGGGAGACGGCCGCCCTGACCCCGTCCCTTCCGTCGATGCGGATGGAGCTGAAGCGTTCGGCGTCCTCGCCCCGGTCGATGAGGACGACCGGCAGCCCCCGGGTCCACTGCTCGATCTCGCTCTCGGTCCGGCTGAAGTAGCCGACGACCGCGTCCACTTGGGAGGCGATCACCTGGAGGGTGCCGAGCTCCTCCTGTGCGCTGTCCGCGGTGTCGTAGACCAGGACGTGCCATCCGCGGGCGCGAGCGGCTTCCAGCGCCGCCGCGGCGACCTCGGTGAAGAACGGGTTGAGCAGGTCGGGGATCACGAGACCGACGCTGATCGTGTCCTGGCGCACCAGCCCCCTGGCGAACCGGCTCGGTCGGTATCCCAGCGTCCGCGCGGCTTCGAGCACCCGCTGCTTGGTGGAGTCGTCGATCTCCCCCTTGTCGTTCAGCGCGCGTGACACGGTCTGCCGGGACACCCCGGCGGCACGGGCGACATCGTGGATCGTCACCCTGCGGGACTCGGTCCCGGACGGCACAGTCACCCACCTCCCCATCGTGATCCGAGAGTCTTGACACTCAACCGCACCCGAGCGCACACTTCCGAACGTTTCACAGCGCCCGTGAACGTTCCCGTGAACGCTCACGGACGGAAGTTACCGGAGCTCGCCCATTCCCGCCACGGTGTCCGGGGACCGAATCCGCCACCGTCGCGCCCGTCCATGTCCACCGCGGCATCCCGCCTGAGTGAGTCAACGTCGACCCGGCCGGCGCCAGTCGCCGGTCGTTCTCGGGAACGGAAAACATGAGCAGCACAGTCATGCGCACCCGCCTCGCCACCGTCGCCGCGGCAGCCGGTGTCGCCGTACTCGCCGCATGCTCCTCGCCCGCTCCGTCGGGCGAGGCGTCGGCGGCGTCCTGCACGCCCTCCAAGGGCAAAGTCACCCTCCAGTACTGGAACACCGTTCCGGGCATGGACAAGGTGGTGGACCTGTGGAACCAGCGGCATCCGGACATCCAGGTCGAGACGAAGAACATCTCCAACGACCAGTACGGCACCCTGGGAAACGCCCTGAAGGCGGGGAAGGCGCCTGACCTGGCGCAGGTCGGCTACGACGAGCTCCCCAACCTCCGCACCCAGAACGCCTTCGTGGACGCCTCGGCGTGCAAGGCGGCCACCGCGGCCAAGTCGAAGTTCGTCCCCTGGACCTGGTCCCAGACCAGCTTCGGCGGCACCGGTGTGTTCGCCATGCCGCAGGACACCGGCCCGATGGCCCTGTTCGTGCGCCGCGACCTCTTCGAGAAGTACCACGTCGCGATCCCCACGACCTGGGACGAGTACGCCTCCGCGGCACAGAAGCTGCACAAGGCGGATCCCGGCCTCGCCATCACGTTCTTCGATCCGAACAACGCCGAATGGTTCAACGGGCTGCTCTGGCAGAACGACGCGAAGATGTACGGCTACTCCGACGACAAGTGGCAGGTCACCGTCGACTCGGAGCGGAGCAGGCAGGTCGCGGCGTACTGGCAGAAGCTGATCTCCGGCAAGCTCGTGCGCACCGACCTCGCCAACGGTTCGACGCAGATGTACGCCGCTTACCAGAAGGACCGGATCGCCAGCTACGTCGGTGCCGCCTGGGGCTACAGCATGTTCCGCGACAACCTGCCCAAGCAGGCCGGCAAGTGGTCGGTCGTCCCGATGCCGACCTGGGGGACGGACGGCGCGTCCGGTGACTGGGGCGGGTCGACCGTCGCGTTCATGAAGGGCGGCAAGCACCTGTACGAGTCGGTGGAGTTCAACACCTGGCTGAACACCGACCCGGAGGCGCTCGCCATGGAGAACAAGCTGGGCGGCCTGTACCCCGCCGCCACTGCCGGTCTCCGACTCCCCGCGCTGGAGAAGGGCGTCGCGTACTACGGCAACGAGAAGATCTTCGACGTCTTCGCCGACTCCTCCAAGAAGATCGACACCAGCTTCGCCTGGGGCCCCACGCAGAAGACGGTGAACCTGGCGTTGCAGGACGCGATGGCCAAGGCGGCGGCCGGCGACGGCACGCTCACCGAGGCGCTCTCGGCCGCCCAGGACGCCGCGCTGACCTCGATGAAGGACCAGGCGATCCCGGTCACGGCGGGCAAGTGACCGCGGCATGACCGACACCGCAGCCCGCGCCACATCCGTGGTGGCGCCGACCCGCGTCCGCCGCCGTCTGCGCGGCGGCGGGCCCCGGGCGGGCACCGTCGCCGCGTTCCTGACGCCCTTCTTCCTGCCGTTCCTGCTGTTCTACCTGGTGCCCATCGGCTACGCGCTCTGGCAGAGCCTGCGGGTGGTGCGCCGCACCGGCGGTCAGTACGGGACCTCGTACACGGCCTTCGGTGGTTTCGAGCAGTACGCGCAGGTGCTGCGGAACACCGAGTTCTGGTCCAGCATCGGCCGCATCGGGCTGTTCGGCGTCGTGCAGGTGCCGGTCATGCTGTTCGTCGCCCTGGTCATCGCGCTGCTGCTGGACACTCCGCTGCTGAGGCTCAAGGCGTTCTTCCGCATCACCGCGTTCATGCCGTACGCCGTGCCCGGAGTCATCGCCGCGATCATGTGGTCGTACCTGTACTCGCCCCAGCTCAGCCCTGTCGTCGACCTGCTGAACGGCATCGGCCTCAAGCCGGACTTCCTCGGCCCGGATGCCGTGCTGTGGTCGACCGCCAACGTCTCCACCTGGCTGTGGACCGGCTACAACATGCTGATCATGTTCTCGGCGTTGCAGTCGATCCCGCAGGAGCTCTACGAGGCCGCGAAGATCGACGGCGCGAGCAACTGGACGATCGCGTGGCGGGTCAAGGTCCCGATCATCGCTCCGTCGCTCGTCCTGACCTCGGTGTTCTCGATCATCGGCACGCTCCAGCTGTACGCCGAACCGGCCGTGCTGCGCCAGATCTCCTCGAACATCCCCAGCACGTTCACGCCGAACATGCTCGCGTACACGGTGGCCTCCGGGAACAACTACCAGCAGGCCGCGGCGATTTCCGTGGTCATCGCCGTCATCACCTTCGTGTTGAGCTTCGGGTTCATGCGACTGACCTCGAAGAGGGCCGGACTGTGAGCAACCCCTCCGTGATCCGTGAGAGCCGCGTCAGCCGTACGGCCGTCATGGCCCTGATGCTCCTCCTGGCCGTCTACTTCCTGCTGCCCGTCTACTTCCTCGTCGTCGCCGCGACGAAGCCGCAGGGCGACCTGGCCGCCACCAACGGGCTGGTGTTCTCGCACTTCAACCTGTTCGAGAACCTCCGCGTCCTGTTCACCCGCAGCGACGGCATCTTCGGCCGCTGGGCCCTCAACACCGTCGTCTACGCGGTGCTGGGCGCGGCCGTGGGCACCCTGATCTCCGCTCTGTGCGGCTACGCCCTCGCCAAGTTCCCCTTCCGCGGCCGGGAGGTGCTGTTCTCCGTCGTCCTCGGCGGCGTCCTCGTACCCACCACCGCGCTCGCCCTGCCGCTGTTCCTGCTGTTCTCGGCGACGGGGCTCGTCAACACCTACTTCGCGGTCTTCCTGCCCAGCATCGTCAGCCCGTTCGGCGTCTACCTCGCGCGCGTCTTCGCGAACGCGTCCGTCCCGCAGGAGCTGATCGAGTCGGCGCGGCTGGACGGCGCGGGTGAGTTCCGCACCTTCTTCTCGGTGGCGTTCCGGCTGATGGCACCGGCCCTGGTGACCATCTTCCTGTTCCAGTTCGTGGCGATCTGGAACAACTTCTTCCTGCCGATGGTGATGTTGCAGAAGGAGTCCCTGTTCCCGATCACGCTCGGCCTGTACGAGTGGAACGGCCAGACCGCCCGCGCCCCCCTGCTCCAGCAGTCCGTGATCACCGGCTCGCTGGTGTCGATCGTGCCCGTGATCATCGTGTTCGTACTCCTCCAGCGGTTCTGGCGCACCGGGCTCGCCGCCGGGTCCCTCAAGTGACGTCCGCCCCGCCCCCCGCACAGAAGGTGTCTGTCGCCATGTCCGAAGCGGCTGTGTTCGTGCCCCACTTCCACTGGGACCGCGAGTGGTACGAGCCGTTCCAGGTGTTCCGGCACCGGCTCGTCACCGCCCTCGACACCGTGCTGGAGACGGCCGAGGCGGACCCGGACTTCCGGTTCACCGTCGACGGTCAGATGGCCGCGATCGAGGACTACCTGGAGATGCGCCCGGAGAACCGCGACCGTCTCGCGGCCCTGGTCGGCGAGGGCCGGCTCGCCATCGGGCCGTGGCTGATCCTGCTCGACGAGTTCCTCTGCTCCGGCGAGACCATCGTCCGCAACCTCCAGCTCGGGTGGGCGGTCGCGGAGGGCCTGGGCGGGGCGATGCCCATCGGCTATCTGCCGGACATGTTCGGCCACATCGCGCAGATGCCGCAGATCCTGGCCCGTGCCGGGATCGAGCACGCGGCCCTGTGGCGTGGTGTGCCCGGTGCCGTCGAGGGTCACGCGTTCCGCTGGCGCGCTCCCGACGGCTCCGAAGTGCGCACGGAGTTCCTCTTCGACGGCTACGACAACGGCCTCGACCTGCTGCTGGTACCCGACCGGATCGGCCGCGCGCTCGGCGAGTACGCGGAGATGACGGCCCAGCGATGGGGCGGCGACCCGGTGCTGGCGATGGCCGGCACCGATCACTGTGCGCCCGACCCGCGGCTCGCGGCCTGGCTGCGGCGCGCGGCCGGCCCGGACCGCGCCATCACCATCGCCACGCTCGACGAGTACGTCCGCCGGCACGTGCGCGACGAGCCGGCCACCGTCGTCACCGGTGAGCTGCGCAGTCATGTGCGCGGCAACATCCTGCCGGGCGTGCTGTCCGTCCGGCTCGGGCTCAAGCAGCGGATGGCGGTGGCCGAGCGCACCATCGACCAGGCCGAGCGGGTGAACGCGCTGTGGTCCGGGCGGGACGACTCGCCGTTCCTCTCGCTCGCCTGGCACAAGATCATCGAGTCGACGGCCCACGACTCGGTGGTCGGCTCCGGCACCGACGAGACCTGCACCCAGGTCGAAGCACGGCTCGCCGAAGCCGCGCAGATCGCGCGCGCCGTCCGGGACGCGGCGCTCGCCGAGCCCGCCGCCCTGGTGCCGAGCGACGGTCATCTGGTCGCCAATCCGCTGCCGTTCCCCCGCGAGGCGCTGGTCGAGGTGGAGGTCGCGGCCCCGCCCGCGGGGAGCACACTGGTCGCGACCACCGCGGACGGCCTCGAACACCCCGTGCAACTGATCTCCGAGGCCCCGACCGTACTCAGCGACGAGCGCGTGGACGCCTCGCAGCTCGAACGCGTGCTGCGCCGGATCCATCGCCGGGAACTCTTCGGCCGCTTGATCGACCGCTACGAACTCACCCCGGGTTCGCTCGTCTTCCACCTCGCCGAAGTGCCGACCAGCGGACCGTTCGACCTGCTCATCCTGCGCCGGGACGTCGCCGCCGCCGCTGCCGCGCATCCAGGTGAGTGGCGGGTGCTGACGCTGGAGGAGGCCCGCGCCACCGCGCTGGTGCCCGTGCGCGTCCCCGCCTGCGGGCTGGCGAGCTTCCGGGTCGCGCCGAGCGACCGGCCCGCCGCCCCCGCGACGGCACCCGCTCCGGCGACGGCGACGGGCCGCGCACTGTCGAACGGGCTGGTCGAGGTCGAAGTCGCCGAAGACGGCACCTTGAAGGTGACCGGGGCCGACGGCACCGTGCTGCGCGGGGTCGGCCGGCTCGTCGACGGCGGTGACCGCGGCGACAGCTACAACTACGCTCCTCCGGCCCGGGACGTGCTCCTGTCGGAGCCTGCGGAGATCGGCGTCGAGCTCCTGGAAAGCGGTCCGCTGCGTGCGAGGGTGCGCGTCACCCGCGTCTACGAGTGGCCCGCGGAGCTCTCCTCCGACCGCGATCTGCGCAGCGGCCGGACCGTGCCGACGCCGGTGGAGACGCTGGTGGAAGTGCGTGCCGGGGAGCCGTTCGTCCGTGTCTCCACCGCGTTCCTCAACCAGTCCGCCGACCACCGGCTGCGCTTCCACGTGCCGCTGCCCGAGCCCGTGGACACGTCGGCCTCGGCCGGGCAGTTCGCCGTCACCGAGCGCGGGCTCAGTGCCGAGGGCGGCTGGGGCGAGTACCCGATCCCGACCTTCCCGGCCGGCTCCTTCGTGTCGGCGGGCGCCGCCCACGTCCTGCTCGCGCACTCCAGTGAGTACGAACTCGTCGACGGCGGCTCCGAACTCGCCCTCACCCTGCTGCGCGCGATCGGCTCGATCAGTGTCAACATCCACCCCCTCCGTGACGAGCCCGCGGCGAGCGAGATCCCCGCACCGGGTGCGCAGGACCTGGGCATGCGCATCGAGAACCGGTTCGCGGTGCTGCCCTCGGCGGACGGCTGGGAGGGTGCGGAGGCGGTCGCGCGCGCCGAGGAGTTCCGCAACGACGTACTCGTCGCCCGAGGGACCGCCCCCGCCGGGGGCCAGCTGCCCCCGGACGCGACCGGCATCCGGGTCGACGGCACGAACGTCCTCGTCTCGGCCGTCCGCCGGGTCACCGACGCCGATCACGGAGCCGGTACCGAGATCCGGCTGACGTCGATGAGCGACACGGGGTCGCACGTCCGCGTCACCGGCCCGTTCACGGAAGCCACCACGGTCGACCTGCTGGGCAGGCCCCTGGCCGATACGCCGGTGCGGGACGGGCTCCACCTCGACCTCGCCCCGTGGGAGATCCGCACCCTGAGGGTGCGCTGACCGGTCGCCCCGGCCGCTCGACCGCGCCCGCTCGCGCCCTCGCGCCCTCGCACACTCGCACCCGAGAGAGAGTGGTGACCTCGTGTCCTCCAGGCTTGTCTCCCCTGTCACGGACCTCGCACCCGGCCATGGGGCCCTGCGTCCCGCGCGGTCGTGGCTGCACTCCGACGCTCCCTCCCAGTCACTGAACGGTCCCTGGCGGTTCCGGCTGTCGCCCACGGCGTCGGAGGCCGAGGACTTCGCGGCCGAGGGTTTCGACGACCGGGGCTGGGACAGCATCCCGGTCCCCTCCCACTGGGTACTCCAGGGCGACGGAGCCTACGGCCGGCCGCTCTACACCAACATCCGGTACCCCTTCCCGCTCGACCCGCCCCACGTGCCCGACGAGAACCCCACCGGCGACTACCGGCGGCACTTCGACCTGCCCGCCGACTGGTCGGACGCCGAGCGCGTCGTGCTGCGGTTCGACGGGGTCGAGTCGCTCTTCAGGGTGTGGGTGAACGGCGTGGAGATCGGCAGCGCCAGCGGCAGCCGGCTCGCCCACGAGTTCGACGTCACCTCGGCGGTGCGCACCGGCGGCAACGTCGTCGCGGTACGGGTGCACCAGTGGTCGGCGGCCAGCTACCTGGAGGACCAGGACCAGTGGTGGCTGCCGGGCATCTTCCGGGACGTCACCGTGATCGCCCGGCCTGCCGGAGGCATCGAGGACGTCTGGTTGCGCACCGGGTTCGACGACGGGCGCGGGCGCATCGACCCCGAGGTCACGGCCGAGGCGGCGGCGTTCCCGGTCACCCTGCGCATCCCCGAACTCGGCGTCGAGCAGGTCTGGGCGACGCCCGCCGACGTGGCCCCCCTCGGCGTCGCCGGCGTGGAGCCCTGGTCGGCCGAACAGCCGCGCCTCTACGACGCCACCGTCTCGACGGCCGCCGAGAGCATCGCCCTGCGTGTGGGGTTCCGCACGGTCGACATCAGAGGCGACCGGTTCCTGGTCAACGGCCGCCGCGTCGTGTTCCACGGGATGAACCGCCATGAGGCCCATCCCGAGCGCGGGCGCGTCTTCGACGAGGAGCACGCGCGGGCGGACCTGGCCCGTATGAAGCGGTTCAACGTGAACGCCATCCGCACCAGCCACTACCCGCCGCACCCCCGGCTGCTCGACCTCGCCGACGAACTCGGGTTCTGGGTCGTCCTCGAATGCGATCTGGAGACGCACGGCTTCGAGAGCGCCGGCTGGGCCGGCAATCCCTCCGACGACCCGGCGTGGCGCGAGGCGCTCCTCGACCGCGTCGAGCGCACCGTCGAACGGGACAAGAACCATCCCAGCATCGTGATGTGGTCGCTCGGCAACGAAGCCGGGACGGGAAGCAACCTCGCCGCCATGTCGGCGTGGGTCCACGCCCGCGACACCGAACGCCCCGTGCACTACGAGGGCGACCACACCGGCGAGTACACCGACGTCTACTCCCGCATGTACGCATCGGTGCCGGAGATCGAGCAGATCGGCGCCGACGGGGCCCGCTCGGCGCTGGCGCACTGCACTCCGGCACAGAGTGCCCGCCAGCGCGCCAAGCCGTTCCTGCTGTGCGAGTACGCGCACGCGATGGGCAACGGGCCGGGAGGACTCGACGAGTACGAGGCCCTGGTGCACGCGTACCCGCGCGTGCACGGCGGATTCGTCTGGGAGTGGCGTGACCACGGCATCCTGACCAGCGCCCCGGACGGGACACCGTACTACGCCTACGGCGGCGACTTCGGAGAGGTGGTGCACGACGGCAACTTCGTGATGGACGGCATGCTGCTGAGCGACGACGTGCCGACGCCCGGCCTCCACGAGTTCAAGGCGGTCGTGCAGCCGATCCGCTTCGACTTCGGCGACGACGGCGTCACGGTCACGAACCTGCGGCACTCCGCCGACACCCGCGACCTCCGTTTCCGCTGGCGGGTCGAGCACGACGGGGTGCCCGTGGACAGCGGTGACCTGGAGGTCCCCGTCGTCGCACCGGGCGGCTCGGAGCGGGTGCCGCTGCCACCGATCCGGGTGTCACCGGACGCCGAGACGTGGTTCACGGTGGACGCGGTGCTGGCGGCCGCGACGGCCTGGGCTCCCGAGGGGCACGTGGTCGCGACGGCCCAGCGGGACAGCTCGGCGCCCCGTACCGCTGCGGCGGCCCGGCCCCGGACCGACTGGCGGCCGGGGGACGGAACCCTGACGCTGGGGATCGCCGAGTTCGTCGACGGATCCCTCGTACGACTCGCCGGCCGCGCCGTGACGGGCCCACGGCTGGAACTGTTCCGGGCGCCGACGGACAACGACGAGAGCGCGTCCGACCGCGTCGAGGACAGCGACGCCGCCGTCGCCGGAGTGTCCCACGCCGATCTGTGGCGCCGCGACGGCCTGGACCGGCTGACGACGCGACGCGTGAGCGTGGAGCAGGGCGCGCGGGCCCTGCGCACGATCGACAAGGTCGCCGCGGCGGGCTCCGCCCCGTCGGTGACGGTGGAGTCCGTCTGGTTCCTCGGCGACGGCGGGCTGGAACTGCTCGTGGAGATCGAGCCGTCGAGGGGCTGGGGGACGGTGTGGCCACGGATCGGTGTGCGTTTCGGCTTCCCCGACGGCACGGCTCCGGTCGACGGCGCCGACTGGTTCGGTCTCGGTCCCTTCGAGTCCTACCCCGACAGTCTGCGTGCGGCGCGCACGGGTCGCTTCACCGCGGGCGTCCACGACCTCTCGGCCGGCTACGCGCGCCCCCAGGAGACCGGGCACCGCTCGCGACTGCGCCGGTTGACACTGCTGAGCGGCGGCGCCGAGGTGCTGCGCGTCGAGGCGGTCCCGGACAGGTCCGGACGTCGTCCGGGCTTCACCCTCAGCCGCCACACCCCCCAGGAGACCGCCCGGGCCAGGCACCCGTTCGAGCTCCCCGAGTCGACGACGAGCCACCTGATCATCGACGCGGCGCAGCACGGACTCGGTTCGCGGTCCTGCGGACCGGACGTGCGGCCCGGGTTCGCGCTTCGCCCTGAGGCCCGCACGATCAGACTGCGCCTCTCGGCGAACCGCTGAACGGCGTCACCAGGGACGAGGCTGCCGACGAGGTGGGCCGCGGTCGCGTCCAGGGTGTCCGGATCGGTGGGAGCGTTCCTCGATCCGCACCTCGATGTCGGTGCCGGGCCTCTCGACCAGTCCGTCGGTGTAGAGCGCGACGGTGCCGTCCGGGGGCATCGGCTGGGTCGTCTCCTCGGACGCAGGTGACGAGCTGGTCCGTCAGGTCGCCGACGAACGTGTCCAGCATGAGGCTGTGTTGCAGCGTGCAGGAGATGCGTCGCTGCTGCTCGTAGCGTCCGGCTCGTTCCACTTCGAGCTGCCGGCGTTCGGTGATGTCCCGTACTGTCACGTGCCCCCACACCAGCGGCGCCGTACCCAGCCGCCCCCCGTACAGCCCAGCGTCCTGCGCCCCAGCGGGCTCATGGGGGCACCGCGCGCTTGACTCGTGCCTTCGGGTGTCGCACATTTGAGTCCGCATAGCGGAAACCGTTTCTCGCATTATGGTAAGAAGGCGCCATGAATACGGTAAGGAGCGCCAGGGAATCCCCGGCGCTCATGAGGTTCGAACCCTCATAGGACCCCCCATGAAATCTCCTTCCCGCGGTGTCCCGGCACCGGCCGCGGAGGGCCGCGAGGGCCGTCTGCCGCGGAGACTTCGGCACCGGTGGCGACATTGCTTCCGGCCCGGTCCCGCGGGTACCGGCAGACCCGTCGCCGACGGTGCCCGAGCCCAGCTGGCCCTTCCCCTCCTGCTGATCACGGCGATCACTCTGGCGGCGTCCTTCGCCCCCCTGGCCGTTCACCTCTCACCACTCCTCGTGGCCGCCCCCACCTTCACCGCGGCCGTCGCGCGGACCCGGTACACGGTCGTCATGGCGCTGGCCGCCAGTGCGGCCGTGGTCCTCGCCGACTGGCACGACGGGCTGGTGCGTTCCCCCCTGCTGCCCGTACACATCGGCGCCCTGCTGGCCGTCTCCGCCTCGGTGATCGCCGCTCGCGCCCTGCACGACCGTGACTTGAGGGAACTCACGCAGGTGCGGGCCGTGTCCGAGGCGACCCAGCGGGTTCTGCTGCGGCCCCTCCCCCGCAGACTGGGCTCTTTGCGTGTCGCGTCGGCGTACCGGGCGGCCACCGCGCACGCCCAGGTGGGCGGTGACCTGTACGCCGCCGCCCGCACCGGCCGCGCGACCCGCATCCTCATAGGCGACGTCCGCGGCAAGGGCCTCCCGGCCCTGGAGGACGCCTCCGCCCTGCTCGGCGCGTTCCGCGAGGCGGCCCATCAGCACGCGACGCTCCCGGAGTTGGCGGCTGCTCTGGAGCGCAGCGTCCGCAGGCACCTGGACGAGATCGCCGAGTGGGCGTCCGACAGCGCCGAGCGCTTCATCACGGCCCTGCTGGTCGAACTCCCCGACGGGGAGGAGACCGTCCGGATCGTCAGTTGCGGACATCCCCCGCCCCTGGTGAACCGACGCGGCCCCGTGACCGCGCTGTGTGTGACCCGACCCGCTCCGCCGCTCGGCCTGGCCGGAGGCACGGCGGAGGAATTCCCCCTCGCCACCTTCGCGTTCTCCCCAGGAGACACTTTGCTGCTCTACACCGACGGGCTCATCGAGGCCCGCGACGCGACCGGGAGTTTCTACCCCGTCCTCGAACGCGCCGCCGCCTGGCCGTGGCAGTGTCCGCACGGCCTCCTCCAGGACATCAGCGAGGACCTGAGGAGTTACACGGGCCGGCACCTGGACGACGACCTCGCCATGGTGGCCGTGCACTCCCCCGCCCGCTCCTGCCACGCCCCGGCGACCCTCACCGGCCCCGCACCAGAGGCGACCGCATGACCAGTGACATGACCAGCGGCATGACCAGCGACGACGACCCCCCGCCCCGTGTGTCCCGCCTGCACATGGCCGACCCTGAAGGGACCGTGACAAGGATGGCCACCGTACGACGCCTGCTGTGGCAGCCGGGCTCGCTGCTCGCCGTCTACCTGTGCGCGGCCTGCGCGGTCCAACTGGGCGCGTCGGCGGGGGGCCTGGTCCGCTGGTCCGCCTACTCGGTGCCTGCGCCCCTGGTGGCCGCCGCGTTGCTTCCCTTTGGGGGCACCCTCACGATCGGGGCGGCGACGCTGGTGGCCAGCGTGGCTGTCTACGGCTTCGCGATCCACGGCGTCTCGGAAGGCGGCCGAACGGTCGTGATCGCCGCCGCTGCGCTGTCCCTCGTTCTCAGCCTCGTCGTCTGCCAGGCGCGCCTGCGTCCCCAACGCTCGGCCCCCGCCCCCGCGGAGCGGCCTGCGGAGTCCGCCGACAGCGCGCCCCCTGGCGCACCCGCGCCCTCGGTGACCGATCTGCCGCTGGACCTCCTGCCGCAGCCCGCGGCGGTGGATCTCGCCGCTCGCCGCACGGCCGACGACGGCACGGCGAGCGCGCAGGCCTACTGGCTCGACGCGATACCGCTGCCGGGTGCCCGCGTCGCGCTCGTCGCCGGCTGCGTCGAGGACGGGGCCGCCACGCCTGCCATCGCCGCCGAACTGCGCGCCGCGGTACGCACGCTGGCCGACCTCGACCTGCAACCGGAGGAACTCCTCACCCGCCTGGAGCACGTGCTCACCCGGCTGCGTCCCGCCGACGGCGCGGGCCGGCACCGCGCGGGCGCGTCCAAGGTCACCGTGAGGTGCCTGTACGCGGTCTACGACCCCGTCTCCGGCTGCTGTACCCTCGCCGGCGCCGGGTGTCCGGCTCCGACCGTCATCAGGCCCGACGGCGTCGTCACCACGGTCGGGTTGCCGGCCAGCCCGCCGCTCGGACACGCACGGCCGCCCGTGGAGACCACGGAGGTCCGTCTCCCCGAAGGCAGTGTGCTCGTGCTGCGCGGACACAGCCCCGGGGGATCCGGGCCGGCGGACGAAACCGTCGCGACCGCGCTGTCCGTGGCGGACCTCGGGTCCCAGCCCAGCCTGAGCGCCATCTGCCAGGCAGCCCTCGACACGCTGCTGTCCGGTGGGCGTCACGCCCACGCCGGCGTGCTCGCCGCCCGCACCCGCAGGCTCGGCAGCGGCAACGTCGCCACCTGGGAGCTCACGGCCGGCCTCGCCTCCGCCTCCGAGGCGCGCAAGCACGTCGCGGCGAAGCTGGCCGCGTGGGGCCTTGAGGAGGCCGTCGCCACCACGGAACTCATCGTCAGCGAACTCGTCACCAACGCCGTCCGCTATGCCGGACCTCCCGTGCGGTTGCGCCTGATCCTCCAGGGCACAGGGCTGATCTGCGAAGTCTCCGACAACAGCAGCACCTCCCCGCATCTGCGGTGGGCCCGCACGTTCGACGAGAGCGGACGCGGACTCCTCATCGTCGCCCAGCTCACCCGGAGCTGGGGCACCCGCCACCATGTCGACGGCAAGACCGTGTGGGCGGAACAACACCTCGCACCGCCCGGAACGCCGGACGACGCCCCTGCCGACGGCCACGGCACGCCGGCGCACGGACGCCCATGAGGTGGCGGTCCGGCTGACACCGTCGGCACAGTCGTCCTCGAACATGTGGGGGACGGTGGCCGCACGGCCACGGTCGCGGAGGGTGTGACGCGCTCACCCGGCGCATCGGCCAGGCCGACAACCGGCTCGCACACCGCTCCAGTTCCAGAAAACGCCGCGCCTGCGCACCGCCCGACACTTCTGTGGGCGCGTTCGGGGAGCGTCACGGATATCGCCCACCGCGTCGGCTGCGAAAGCCCGTCGCAGTTCAATCATCGATGCGCCGGGCAGGTCGGCCCCGGGCCGCCGACCGGAACGGCCGCTCGCCGCAGCCGGCCCATCCGCTGGTACCGGTCGTGGAACCCACGTCCGCGTGCGGGAGTAGGCCCTCGGACGACGTCATGGCTCCCTCCCGGTCGGTGTCATCCCCGCCAGGGGGGCCTCCTCCGGCCGGCGGCTCTGGTCGCGGTGGTCCAGCAGGGCCAGCAGGGGGGCCGTCATCACCGTGGTGACCAGGGCGACGATCACGAGGACGCCGAAGAGGGCCGGGGAGGCGATGCCCGCGGACAGGCCCACGTTGATGGCGATGAGCTGCATCAGACCGCGCGCGTTCATCAGCGTGCCGACGCGGACGGCGACGGCCTGCGGCTCGCCCAGCAGGCGCGCCGCGGCCCAGCAGGCACCGAACTTGCTGATGATCGCCACCGCCACACAGGCCGCGGTGAACAGCAACAGCTTGCCGTCGGACAGCAGCGTGAAGTCCGTGTTGAGGCCGGAGTAGGCGAAGAACAGGGGCAGGAACACGATCCGGCTCACCGGTGCGACGGCCTCCACCGCCCGGGTCACCACCGGGTCGCGGGGGAAGACGGCACCGAGGCTGAAGGCGCCGAACACGGCGTACAGGCCGATGCGGTCGGTGTACCACGCGGCCAGGAACAGCAGGAGGACGGTGACCAGCAGCATGTGGTCCTCGGTCAGCCGCCGGGCCCGGTCGAGCGCCCTGGGCCGGACGCGCAGGAAGATCCCGAGGAACACGGCGAGACCGGCCGTGCCGATCACCGCGCGCAGGAAGGTGTCCACACCGCTGCCGGCCATGCTGAGCACCCCGGCCAGCAGGACCCACGCCACGGCGTCGTCCAGTGCGCCCGCGGCCAGGGAGACCGATCCGAAGCGGGTGTTCGTCAGGCCGCGTTCGGTGATGATCCGGGCCATCATCGGGAAGGCGGTGATCGCTACGGTGACGCCGACGAACAGCGCGCCCACCATGGGCGAGATCCCGTCCGGGTAGAGGTCCACCGCGTCGTGCGCCGCCCAGGCCAGTCCGCTGCCCAGCAGGAGCGGCACGACGATGCCGGCCGCCGAGACGGGCACCGCCGTACGGCCCACCGACCGCAGCCGGTCGGTACGGAACTCGTATCCGGACATGAACATGAACACGACGAGGCCGACCTGTCCCGCCACGTACAGCACGGGACGGATCTCGTCCGGGAACACGGCCTTCTCCAGGCCCGGCGAGAGGAGGCCGAGTACGGAGGGGCCGAGGGCCACGCCGGCGACCATCTCGCCGACGACGGGTGGCTGGCCGAGCGGGCGCAGCAGCCGGCTGACGAGGCGGCACGCGGTGAGGATGACGGCCGCGGCGAGGAAGAACGCCGGGCCCATCTCGGTGGTCGACAACGGTGACTCCTTGGTGAGGAGACGCGAGGGGGGTGTTGCCGCTGTCAGGCGCTCCGGCCGGTGTAGGGGCAGGTGGCCGGGGCCTGACCGGGTCCCGCCGCGGTGCCGGGCGAGCCGTGGTCGCCGTCCAGCGGGCGGCCCTCGGTGTCGTACCGGGCGAAGTAGGTCGCGGCGGGCCTGGTGCGGCGGGCGTCGAGCACCATCCAGGTGCCGAAGAGCAGTTGCAGCAGGCTGCGTCCGACGTCCTCGGCGCGGTCGCGGACGGCCAGTGCCGTGCGCAGGACGCGTCGCGGGCGGTCCGGGACCGGCCGGTCCCGGGGCAGGAGCAGACAGGGAGCGCGGTGCGGGATGGAGCGGGTGTGGCTGACGGGCGAGTCGAGCACGTACCGGGCCAGTACCTCGCGGGTCGCGGCGCGCATGACGACGGGTGCGAGGCGCCAGGCGGGGCAGGGCCGGTTGGCGGCGACGCCGAAGGGGATGTGGTGGGCGTTCTTCGCGGAGAGCGTCTCCCAGCGTCCGGGGTCGAAGCGTTCGGGGTCGGCGTAGCCGGTGGCGTGGTAGTCCGGGTAGCTGAAGGTCAGGACGGAGCCCGCCGGGATCGTGGGCAGACCGTCGAGGGCGATGTCCGCGGTGGTGATCCGGTGGGCCACCCCGAACAGCGGGTAGAGCCGGAACGTCTCGTTCATGACATGGGTCAGGTAGCGGTCGTCGTCGGGTGTGGCCGCCACGCGTTCCTGTACGTCCGGGTGCTGGGCCAGGACCAGCAGGAGGTGGGCCATCGCCTCGGACATCTGGACGACGGCGGTGTTGAAGAAGGTGCCCTGGAGGTAGTACGCCTGCTGGCGGCGGGTCAGGCCGGCGGGCAGCGCGTGCGGTACGTCACCGGCCGCGATGCGGCGCAGCAGGTAGCGGGTGAGCCGGTTCCTGCGGCGCATGTGGCGCGGACGGGTGCACTTGAGGGCGTTGACGACGTCCTCGGCGTGGGCGACGATCAGCCGCCGGGCCTCGGCCGGACAGGGTTCCCCGAAGACCAGGCCGTAGAAGAACTCGGCCCACACCGGCATCATCAGATCGCGCAGCCGTACCGTGCGCACGCGGCCGGTGGCCGCCGCGTCCAGAGCCCGCCGGGTGTGCCGCGCGGCGGCGTCGTACAGCTCCGCCGAGGGGCCGGAGAGGATGGCGAGCGTCCGGCGGGCGACCTCGTCGTAGCGTGGTCCGGCCTCCAGGTGCTCCTGGTGGACGTCGGCGCCGGGCGCGAGCCAGTACCAGAACAGGTCGGACAGTGCCGCGCCCTTGCTGCGGCCCCCGGCGGCCGGGTGGCCGTAGACCTCCTGGAAGCGGTCGGGGCCGAAGGTGGCGTCGGGGAGGAGCATGCCCTCGTCGCCGTTGACGCGGGCGAAGACCTTCGTGCGCAGGGCGACGACCTTGCCGGGCAGCCAGGCCGGGGAGGACAGCAGCAGCGCGCCGCCCGCGGCGAGCGCCGCCGCCGTTCGCCTGCTCACCATGCGCGTTCTCCTCTCCGGGGCCGGTGGGGAAGGCCGCTCGGGGCGCCCTGGTCGGCCGTGGGTCCCTGCGGCCGGTACGGCAGCCCGCGCGGGACCACCTGGTCGGCCGTGAGGTCCTGCGGCCGGTGCCCGCCGCAGAGGGCGAGCACCTGGTCGAAGTCCTCGCGCAGGGCCGTCAGCGCCTCCCGTACGCCGGCCTCGCCGCCCGTGGCCAGAGCCCACAGCACCGGCCGGCCCACGCCGACGGCCCGGGCTCCGAGGGCGAGGGCCAGGGCGATGTCGGTGCCCCGGCGCACTCCCCCGTCCATGAGGACCGGCACCCGTCCGGCGACGGCCTCGGCCACGGCCGGGAGTGCCTCGACCGATGCCGCGGCGGCGTCGAGTTGCCGTCCCCCGTGGTTGGACACGACCAGTGCGTCCACGCCCTGCTCGACGGCGGCGCGCGCGTCCTCGGGGTGCAGGACGCCCTTCAGGACGAGGGGCAGGTCGGTCAGCTCGCGCAGCCCGGCCAGGTCGTCCCAGCCGGCCGGCCGCATGGCGATGTCGCGGGTCTCGCCGGGTGCCGCACCGGGCAGGTCCCGCATGTTCTCGGCCGCGAGACCGGGCGGCAGGTCGTGGAACCCGTTGCGCAGGTCCCGGGTGCGCCTGCCGAAGACGGGTGAGTCGACGGTGACGACGAGGGCGGAACACCCCGCCCGTTCGGCCCGGAGCACCAGTTCGGCGGTGACCTCGTGCTCCGGTTGGAGATACAGCTGGAACCAGACCACGGCGTCCGGGTCGGTCTCGCGGGCCGCGGTGACGACGTCCGCGACGGCGGTGGTGGCGGCCATGCCGGTGACCAGCGGGGTGCCGGTCGCGGCGGCGGCGCGGGCGGTGGCCAGTTCGCCGTCGGGGTGGGCGAGGCGGTGGAAGGCGGTGGGCGCGACGAAGAGCGGCGCCGGCCACCGCCGGCCCAGCACGCTCACCCGGGTGTCGCGGTCGGTGCCGCCGCGCAGCACCCGGGGAAGCAGGGCCAGCCGGCCGAAGGCGTCCTCGTTCTCCCTGAGCGCCGTCTCCTCGCCCGCGCCGCCGGCGAAGTAGTCGTAGTGCTCGGGCCTGAGTTTCTCGCGTGCCGACTCGGCTGGATCGTGCGGCGGGCCGGCGTGCGGGCCGGTCATGCCCGGGGCGCGGCGAGTTCCTCGCCGGCCGGGAGGTCGTCCCCTGCGGACAGCCGGGAGGCCAGGAAGGAGCGCAGCGGGCCGACGTGGACGTCGGGGTTGTCCCACTCGTTCTCCAGGTTCTCCGTGATGTGGTGCTCGGCGACCGGTTTGCCGGTGCCGTCGGGCAGGAACTGCCGTACCGCCGGGTGCAGATAGCGCGCGTCGAGGCCGCTGGTGTCCTGCTGGGGCGTCCTGCTGACGGTGATGTCGAAGGGGTCGACCTGGTCGTGGTCGGCGCCGTACTCCAGCGTGACGGTGAAGTAGGAGGCCACGTTCCCCAACTCGCCCCGGACGGCGGCCGCGTGGAGGTGCGCCACCGGGATCTCCTCGCAGTAGCGGACCTCGCCGTCGGTGCCGACCAGCACCGCGTCGCCGAGGAACCCGAACAGCTGCCACAGTGCCGAGGTGCGGTTGACCCGCTCGATGACCGCGTCCGTCACGGGGCCCGCGGCTGCGGGCAGGGTGGTGTGCGGCCATTCCTGGTCGTGGTAGCGGCGTTCGAGGATGCGGTGCAGCGCCTTCACGCCGTACCGGAAACCGTGGATGAAGCCGCTGGTCGACTTCTTGAAGTCCAGGGACTGGGTGATGGTGCCGGCGAAATACAGGTCGGGCACGTTCACGGATTCCCAGGCGTCGGTGAGCCGCGGGAAACGGTCCTTGATGACGAGCTCGGGGCGGCAGTCGTCGTCGAAGACCGAAGCGTCGAACCGGAATCCGGTGGCAAGGATGACCCGGTCGTACGAGATGTCCTTCACCACTTCCGCGACGCGCGAGAACTTCACGCTCACCACATAGGTGCCGTCGGGCTTCCGGACTATCCGCAGGATGTCGCCGTCCAGTACGGCGTTCTGGGACTTGAGCTGGTACGTGTCCAGGAAGTTGTTGTTGACGGCCCGGAGATGTCCGACGAAATGGGTCCGCCAGGCGAGTTTGAGGGAGCCGGGTCCGGCGACGTGGATGACGGCGGCGGTCTCGATGAGATTGTCCGCGGTCTCGAACGCGGAATTGCCCCGCCCGATGATCAGTACCCGCTTGTCGGTGAATTCGGCGGGGTCGACGGACACCTGGTCGTAGTGTTCCGCCTCCTCGGCGCCCTCGATGGGCGGCACGTACGGCCGCGAGACGCCTGTGGCGACGATGACGCGCCGGGCCCGGACAACGTTGCCATCCTGGTCGGTCGCCGTGAAGAGGTCACCGTCGGGCCGGGAGATCCGCGTGACACGGGTGTTGAAGCGGATGCGCAAGTCGTGCGCCCGCGCGAAGTCCGCCAGGTAGCGGACCATGTCGTCGGCCGGGGGGAAATACCGCGGGGAGTACGCGGTGAACAGGGGGCCCTCGTCCGAGAGCAGGGAGTTCCAGTCGACGCGCAGACGCATCTCGGGATCGCTCCAACCGGTATGCACCTTGTTGGAGGAAATAAGGGTCCGGTGTCTGGGGAAACGGGTGAAGAAAGCGCCGGGAGCGTCGCTCTCCTCCACGATGAGGTAATCTCTGCCGCTTTTCTGGAGGAAGTACCCGGCCTGGAGGCCCGCGGGGCCGCCGCCGATGACGAGATAGTCAACCTGCCCTAAATCAGACATGGCCTTCTCCTGCCTTCCGTGGGGGCGGGAAAGACGGTACTTGACTGTTAAAGAACAGGGCCACCCCAACCCTGCGTGACATAGGTCACACCCCTGTGGGGGTGGTGGATTTCCCCCGTCCGTTAACGTGAAGGCGTGATTGGCGGACCGAGTGCGCCGCGCACACCCCGCATGGTCGTTTTCCAGTCATTCACACTGTCTTTACGTCGATTTCCGGCCCAGAGTGGAGACGAAGTGGACGAAAAGCCCGGGAAAGTCTTTCCGCAAGCGCTCGTCGACGCGTTCCGCGACGCTCCCCACCTGCCCGCTTTCGAGTACGGGGGACGCGCGGTCACCCGGGGGCAGGTGCTCGACCTGATCGCCGGGTTCGTGAGAGGTCTGCGCGGTGCGGGACTGACCCCCGGATCCCGCGTGGCCCTGGACACCGGTGTCACGCCGGAGGCGTTCGCCGTCCGCGTGGCCGCCCATGTCGTCGGCTGCCAGGTGGTGGCGCTGCGCCCCGGACTGACCCGTGAGCACCTGCGCGACATCCTCGCCCGCGACATCGCCGCCGTCCTGACGGACGACGCCGCGAGCCGGCCGGAACTGGCCGCCGAAGCGGGCGGCATCCCCCTGCTGGAGACCAGCGGCGCGGCATGGCCCCCGGCACCCGGCACGCCCGGCCCCGACGACCTCACCGCCCGGGGCGACCGCGACGGCACCGGCGTCATCCACCTCACCAGCGGCAGCACCGGCCGGCCCAAGGGAACGATGGTGACCTACGGCGCCCTGTCGGAGGACTGGGCCCTGCAACCCGCCCGCTGGACCGATCGCACCCGGCGCCTCGCGGCGCGGTACGCACGCTTCCTGCTGTTCGGCACGCTCAGCAGCGCCGTCATGTTCGAACACGTCTGCCTGTCGCTGCTCGGCGGAGGCACCGCCGTCATCCCGGACCAGCCCCTGCGGTTCCCCGAGGTCTTCGCCGACCACCGCATCACCGCCTGCATGACGACGGTGCCGCGCCTGTACGGCATCCTCGACGCCGTGCGCGACCGGGCCGTGGACACGAGCAGCCTGCGCGCCCTCGTCGTGGCCGGCTCCCCGCTCGCCCCGCACCGGCTGACCGAGGCGGCCGCACTGCTGGGGCCGGTGGTCCACCACGCGTACGGCCAGACGGAGACGGGCATGCTGACCGTCCTCGAACCGGAGGAGCTGGCCGCCGATCCCGGCCTCGCCGACAGCGTCGGACGCCCGCTCGACACCGTGGAGATGACCGTGCGGGATCCCGGCGGACGGGATCTCCCCACGGGCCGGACGGGCGAGGTGTGGGTCCGGCTGGCGGACGCGTTCCACGGCTACTGGGAGGACCCCCAGGAGACCGCGGAGGTCCTGCGGGACGGCTGGGTGCGTACCCGGGATCTCGGCCGGCTCGACGCGCGGGGGTATCTGCGGCTGTCCGGGCGCACGCGCGACATCGTCATCGTCAACGCCGTCATCCACTACGCGGGTCCCATCGAGCGGGTTCTGGCCTCCCATCCCGACATCGACCAGGCGTACGTCGTCGGTGTCCCGGACGACCGGACCGGCGAGGCGATCCACGCCTTCGTCGTCCCGCAACCCGGGGCCGTGCCGGACGCCGACGCGCTGCGCGGGCTGGTGGCCCGGGAACTCGGCGAGGCCGCCGTCCCGGTCGGCGTCATCGGCATCGGCGAGGTTCCCGTGGCCGCGAGCGGCAAGCCGGACAAGGCGGCGTTGCGCGCCTCGCTGGAGGGGCGCTGAGGGGACGAAGCCCCGCTCGGCCCGTCGGTGGACTGCCGTCACGACGTCGGTGCGGCCTCTTGCCCGGCTGCGCGTGTGGTGAGGTCCTCCTCCGTGATGGGGCGGAGCACCCGGCACGGGGTTCCGACCGCGACGGTCATCGGGGGGATGTCGCGGCTGACGACGCTGCCGGCGCCGATGACCGAGCCGTACCCGATGCGGACGCCCGGCAGGACCACCGCGTTGCTGCCGATCCAGACCTTGTCCTCGATCACGATCGGTTCCGAGAACCGGCCGGAGTCGGTACGTCGCGAAGGGTGGACCGGGTGTCCCGTCGTGGTCAGGGTGACGCTGGGCGCGATCATGACACCGTCGCCGATGCGGATGTCCACGTCGTCCACGAACGTGAGGTTCACGTTCCCGAAGAAGTCGTCGCCAATGTGGACGTTGCTGCCGAACGCCGCGTGGAACGGCGGCAGCAGCGCCGTGCGTTCACCGACCGAGCCGAAGATCGCGACGAGCAGCGCACGGCGCTTCTCCGTGTGGCTCGGTGGTGTGTGGTTGTACTCGAAGATCTCCTCGGTACGGCGCCGAGGGGCCTGGAAGGCCGCTTCCGACTCGGTGTAGACCAGCCCTTTGGCGATCCGGGCCAGCACTTCTTCCTCGTGAGCCTGCGTCACCGCGAAACGCTCCCCTCGTCCAACCCCTCGGGCACCGGCCCGACGCCGCCGTGGTCGACCGTGCGCGTCCAGAGCCTACGTGCACCTGTGGACACGGCTCCAGGCCCTGCGGACCTCAAGTGGGGCCAATGCACGGGGGCGGGCAGGTGTCCCCGGGCCAAGCCGTGGCCGAACAGCATCGCCCCCTCGGCCTGGACCGGCAACGGCGGGACGAACGCGGCCTTGAGGCCGTCCTGTACGCGGGGTGCCTCGGCGTCCCGCCTTCCGGCAGCGGGTCGAGGGGCCGCGGCGCGCCCTCGCCCCACCCGGCACCATCCGAGGTCCCGGGTCGTCGGCGCGAAGGCGGGCGGCTTCGCGTGCCACTGCCAGGCGAGGACAGGTGCCGGCCCCACGACCGGCAGACCGCTGGTCCGGTACCGGCCGGGTGGCCGCACGACGAACGCCTGTCCGCCGTCGGGACGGAAGGCGAGGCGTAACCGCCAGGTGCAGGGGTGGGCGGGGGCGCGCCGTCCCGGTAGGCCACCCGGACGGTCGTACGGCCCAGTCCCGCGCGTGGGGCGAGCCGGGGCTCGCTCAGCCGCGACCGCGCCAGGGCGTCGACCGGGCGTGCTCGCAGCTCGGCGAGCGCGTCCTTGCCGGGACGTCACCACGGGCCTCCTGCCTGCTGTCCTCGTCACCGCCGCGCCGCCCGGCGCCGGGGCCGTGTTCCGTGCGGTCCTCTCGCTGTCCACGTCCGTAGCCGGAGTGCTCGCCCGGATAGTGGGACAAGCGGCGTCCGCATGCGCCAACCTGCCGTGATCCCTTACGTTTCGGCAGGTCAGCGTCTCGCCGACAGATCCGCTGGGCCGGTGTGAGGCGGACCACACCCCCAGGTCTTCCGTCGCGAACCACTGGAAGCGTAGGTTCCGTTTACCCCGCGACGGCGCCTTCACAGGCGCTGGTCCGCCACTCCCGGGGCGGCGGACCAGCGGGGGCCAAATCCGCGCACGGCCGCGACCGTGTGTCATGCCGTCACTGGCCGTACCAGCGTGTTGTCGCTGGTACGGCCGGCGAAGTAGTCCTCGATGTTGGCCACCGTGGTCTCGGCGATCTGGCCGACGGCGTCCCTGGTGAAGTACGCCTGGTGCGAGGTGACCAGCACGTTGCTGAACGTCATCAGCCTCGCGAGGCGTTCGTCGGTCATGACCTCCAGCGACTTGTCGAGGAAGAACACGCCGGCCTCCTCCTCGTACACATCGAGCCCGACGCCGCGCAGCCGCCCCGAGCGCAGGGCTTGCAGGAGGGCGTCGGTGTCCACGAGGCCGCCCCGGCTGGAGTTGATCAGGAGGGCGTCGTCCTTCATCACCGCCAGGGCCTCGGCGTCGACGAGGTGGTGGGTGTCGGGCAGCAGCGGAACGTGCAGGCTGACCAGGTCCGCCTCGGCGAACAGCCGCCTGAGCGGCACGTACTCCAGGCCGAGGGCGAGGCAGTCGGGGTTCTCGGCGATGTCCCAGCCGAGCAGCCGCATGCCGAAGCCGCGGGCGATGCTCGCGAACGCGGCGCCGATCTTGCCGGTGCCCACCACCCCGGCCGTGCGGCCACGCAGGTCCCGGCCCATCAGCCCGTCGAGCCGGAAGTCGAACTCCCGGGTGCGCTGCACCGCCCGGACGATCCGGCGGTCGACGGCGAGCGCGAGGGTCCAGGCGAACTCGGCCACCGAGTACGGCGAGTAGAACGAGACCCGGGCCACCGACAGGCCGCGTTCCCGGGCGGCGCCGAGGTCGATGTTGTTGTAGCCGGTGGACCGCTGGGCGATCATCCGGGTGCCGCCCTCGGCCAGGGCCCGCAGCACCTCGGCGTCCAGGGTGTCGTTGACGCCGCTGATCACCACCTCGTGGCCGAGTGCGGTCGGTACGGTGTCCCGGTCCAGGAAGAGCCCGAGACAGCGCAGCTCGTGACGGTCGGCGAAGGCCTTGTCGAACGTCTCCCGCAGCAGGGGCTCCTCGTCGGCGAGGACGCCGTACGCAACGATCTCCACCTGGTCTCCTCCGTCGCCCCGGATGATCTCGCCTCCACCGTAGGTCGTGACGGCCCCGGGGGATGAGGCCGATGGGGCCATCCAGCCGGGCCGTCCGGCTCAGGGGCGCCGAGGCGGCCGAGGGGCGGCCGGCGGTGTTTTCAGCCCAGGCCGCCGGGGGTGAACGTGACGGGCAGCCGCGCCGGGCCACGGAGGCCGCCGGGGCGCCACGCGAGCTGCGCCGGCGGCACGGCCAGGGCCAGGTCCGGCAGGCGGCGCAGGACCGTCCCGACGGCGACCTGGCCCTCCAGCCGGGCCAGCGGCGCGCCCAGGCAGTAGTGGATGCCGTGCCCGAAGGCCAAGTGGCCGTTGTCCCGCCGGGTGATGTCCAGCCGCTCGGGTTCCGTGAACCGCGCCGGGTCACGGTCGGCGATGGCGGACGCGATGAGCACGGTCGCGCCGCGCGGGACGGTCACGCCGGCGATCTCGACGTCCTCGCGCGCGAAACGGGCGATGCCCGGGCTGACCGGGCCGTCGTAGCGCAGGAACTCCTCGATCGCGTCGGGCAGCAGTTCCGGACGCTCCCGCAGGAGGGCGAGCTGGCCGGGGTGGGTGAGCAGCGCGGCGATGCCGCCGGCGATCAGGTTGACCGTGGTGATGTAGCCCGCCACCAGCAGCAGGAACGTCATGGCGATCAGCTCGTCGTGGCTCAGCCGCTGCTCGTGGTCGTGGGCGTTGATCAGCGCGCTGAGAAGGTCGTCCCCGGGCCGGGCACGCTTGGCTTCGAGGTGCTTCGCCAGGTAGGCGCGCATCCGGTGCCACGCCTCGTCGACCACGACCGGGTCGGGCATCTCCTCCCCGCGCACGAGCATGGCGTCGGTCCACCGCTGGAAGTCGTAACGGTCGTCCACCGGCACGCCCAGCAGTTCGCTGATGACGGTGACCGGCAGGGGCAGCGCGAAGTCCGCCACGAGTTCCGCCCGGCCGGTCGGGACGACCGCGTCGAGGAGCCGGTCGGTGATCTCCTGGATCCGGGGCCGCAGCCCGGCGACCCGGCGCGCCGTGAACGCCTTCGACACCAGGCGGCGCAGCCGGGTGTGGTCGGGCGGGTCGGAGCGCAGCATGGTGCTCAGCATCGACTCCCGCTCGAACTCGGGCAGCTGTTCGATGAGGCGGGGGTCGGAGGCGTCACGGACATCGCTGCTCAGTCTCGGGTCGGACAGGGCGGCGAGTCCGTCCTCGTACCGGGTGACCAGCCAGGCGTCGAGGCCGCCGGCGATGATCGCGCGGCGGACGGGGCCCTCCTCGCGGAGTCGCCGGTAGAGGGGGAAGGGGTCCGCCACGAAGGCCGGGTCGGCGTAAGGGAGAAGGACTGGCTGCTGGCTCATGGTGCCTCCCGGAACAGGCAGCGACCATATGTACGTGTCTGTCGCTGTTCAGGGGTGTATACCCAGATTTCCCGGCCCGGCGGCATGGCCTGCCCCACACGGGGCCCCGCCGCCTCCGGTCGGCGCGCAGGGTGGACCGCTGACGCCGTTCGCGGGCCCGCGGTGTACTAGGGGTACACGCGGACCGCGGGCGAGCCGGTGGACGCGGTCGTCGTGGACGGCGTCGACCAACACCGCAGGAGCGATGCCGACATGGTGGGGCTGCCCTATCCCTGGCTCCCGCGCGGGCCCGGGGACCAGGGCGCCACCCGGATCACCGTTGCCACCGCGATCGGGCTCACCCTGCTGGTCGGCGCGTCCGTCTTCCATGGGGGCGGCGGCGCCGCAGTGGTCAGGGGGCGGCTCCGTCCGGGGCGTGCCCCGTGCTCGGAGGAGTTCGCCCCGGCGCCCGGCCGAGTGCCTCCCACTCCGGGTCCGGCAAGGCGAGGAGCCGTTCGATGCGGCCCGCGGCGGGCAGGGGGCCGTGGTCTCCTGTCACCCGCAGCGCCGACACCGCCGTGATGTGTCCCAGCCGGAGCGCCTGCGCCGTCGTGAGGCTCCGCAGCAGGCCCGCGAGGAAGCCCGCGGCGAAGGCGTCTCCCGCGCCCACGGGTTCGACCACCCCCGTCCGCAGCGCCGGCACGGTGTGCACGCCGTGCTCGGTGACGGCGGTGGCGGCGCGGGCGCCGTCCTTGACCACGAGGATGCGGGGGTGCGGCAGCA
This sequence comes from Streptomyces corchorusii, assembly GCF_001514055.1. Taxonomy (NCBI): domain Bacteria; kingdom Bacillati; phylum Actinomycetota; class Actinomycetes; order Kitasatosporales; family Streptomycetaceae; genus Streptomyces; species Streptomyces corchorusii. The sequence goes on from NZ_KQ948353.1 coordinate 102,246, forward strand.
GGTGCCGTACGTCGGTCACCGTCAGGTCCTCGCCCCACAGGCCCTGGGCCTCGTCGAGGCCGACGAAGACGATGTCGGCCCGGTCGGCCAGCCGGCGCAGCACGGTGGCCGCGGTGCCGTCGGGCCACAGGGCGGGGCGGTGGTTGACGTCGAAGCTGACCGTGTGGGGGCGCGCGTCCACGGAACCGGTCAGGGCCTTCGTGACCAGTTCCCGGCAGGAGGGCGACAGGGCCGGGGTGATGCCGGTGAAGTGCAGCAGGGCCGCGGAGCGCACGGGCTCTTCGTCCAGCAGTTCCGGGCCGAGTACGGAAGCCGCCGAACCGGTTCTGTAGTAGTGCACGCGTGTGCCGGTGGAGGGGTCCGGGCTCTTCACCAGGAGTCCCGTGGGATGGCGGGTGTCGGTGCGGACGTGCGAGACGTCGACTCCCGCGGCGGACACCGTGGCGCGCACGCGCCTGCCCAACGGGTCGTCCCCCAGCGCCGAGAGCCAGGCGACCGGGACGCCGTGGCCGGCCAGGTACATGGCCACGTTCGACTCCGCGCCCGCCACCGACAGGCTCAACCGCCCGGCCCGCTCCAGCGGTTCCGGCGGATCGGGCACCAGGGCCGCCATCGTCTCGCCGACGCACACCACGCGCCCGGCGGCGGGGCGCCACGGCTGTCCCGTCAGGGTTTTCGTCGCGGCCCCGGTCATGCCGGTCCCCTCCCGGAGGCTTCGCTCCGGGCCTTCGCCGGTGTCGTCGGGACGGAGGCAGTCGGCCGGTAGGGCGCGGCCGGGCTGCCCGGCACCTCGACCCGGACGCTGAACACGGCGCCGTCGTACGGCCCGGGCGGGTTCAGGCCCAGCCGGGCGGTGGTGATGTGCAGGACGTCTCCTTCGAGGCACACGCCGGCCGGCCGGCTCGCGGGCAGCCGCAGGGTGCCCTCCAGCGTGCCGTCGGGAAGGTGACGGCGTACCGTTCCGCTGCCCCAGACGGCGATCCACACGGCGCCTTCCGCGTCGACCGCCATCCCGTCGGGGCTGCCGTCGTCCACGGTGACGAAGACCTCGGGTGTGCCGAGCCGGGCGGTCGCGGGGTCGACCGGGTAGCGGCGGACGACGCCCCGGGCGCTGTCGGCCAGGTACATCGAGCGCCCGTCCGGGGTGAACACCGGGCCGTTGGGCACGGTGATGCCGTCCAGGACGCGTTCGACCGTGCCGTCGTGATCGACGCGGTACAGGGCACCGGCGTCCTCGTCGGCGTCGTAGCCCATGCTGCCCGCCCAGAACCGGCCCGAGGGGTCGGCCACGGCGTCGTTCATGCGCGTGCGCGGCGCGGAGCCGTCCTCCGGGCGGGCCAGCCAGTCGGTGGCGCCGTCGGGGTGCAGGAGGCAGATGCCGGTTCCCGCGGCGGCGATCCAGGTGCCCGGGTGACCGGCCACCGGGGCGACCGCCCCCAGCGGAACCGGGAGGTGCGCGACGGTCCGCAGCGGGGCCGTGGGATCGTCGGGGGCCGCGAGGAGGCGACCGGCGAGGAGGTCCACGAGGACGATCCCGGTGCCGGTCCAGCGAATGCCCTCACCGAGTTCGAGGCGGTCGGGGCGGGTGGGGCGGGGCTGCCCGGTCACGACGCCGCCTCCCGTACGACGGTGCGGAAGGCGCGGGCGCGGGTCCTGAGCGCGTCGAGGCTGCCGCCGTCGGCGGCGTCGCCGACGAGCGGGGAACCGACGCCGACGGCCGCCGCGCCCGCGGCGAGGCAGGCACGGGCGACGGCCTCGTCGACCCCGCCCACGGGGACGAACGCGGCGTCGGGGAACGGGCCGCGCAGGGCCTTCAGGTACGCCGCTCCCCCGGCCTGGGCGACCGGGAAGATCTTCAGCGCCGCCGCGCCCGTGCTCCGGGCGGCGATCACGTCGGTCGGGGTGTACACACCGGCGAGCACCGGCAGGCCCAGGTCGTGTGCCGCGGGTATGGCTTCGCCCAGGCCGGGTGTGACCACGAAGGCCGCCCCCGCGCGGTGGACGGCACGCGCGTCGTCGGCGGTCAGGACGGTGCCGGCGCCCAACGGGCGGTCGGGACCGAGGAGTTCCCGGGCCCGCGCGATGACGGTGAGGGCGTCCGTGCCGGTGAGCGACACCTCGATGAGGTCGATGTCCTCCTCGGCCAGGGTCAGTACGGTGCGCAGCGCGGCGTCGGCGTCGCGTCCACGGACGATGGCCAGCAGACGGTGGGCCGCGAGGGCAGCGGGCAGATCCACGAACCGGTCTCCTTGCTGGGGTTCAGGGGCAGCGGCAGGCGGTGGTGAGCGTCAGTCGCCAGTGCGCCTCTCCGGTGGCGGGCACCTCGGCGGCGTCCCCGGGGCCGGCGTCGGCGAGGTCGAAGACACGGCCGAGCATCGGTTCGACGCCCGTGCTGCGGTAGGGGTCCGCCTCGGGGAAGCCGCCGAGGTTGCGCCACAGGGCGATCGACACGGGTTGCTCGATGCCGTACCGCCCGCCCGCCGTTCGGGCGGCCACGGTGTCTCCGGTCACCCGCACGCTGAAGGACAGCCGGTCGCGGCCGTCGTGCACACAGCACAGGTGTGTGTCCACGACGGCTCCCACCGCCGTGCCGTCGTCGGGGCCGAGCCGGTCGAGGGCCAGTCCGCGCGGGGCGGGCCAGGAACCCGCGAGCCAGGGGGCGCCGTCGGGCCACGGCTCCGTCAGCAGGGCGGCGGCTTCGGGGAACAGGCGGGTGGTCGCGCCGCCGGTCATGTGGAGGGTGGCGTGCTCCGAGAGGTCGAGCAGGGCGTGGGCCGCCCACAGGAAGCGGAAGCCCGGCTCGGCGGCCAGCGTGTAGTCGGCCGCCACGCCGTCGGGCGTGACGCGCAGGGTGCGGGTCAGGGTGAAGGCGTCGCAGTGGACGCGCTCGGTGTCGCCGTCCCGGGTCCACGGGCGGGACCAGGCGTCGCCGTGGTCGGGGCGGCCACGGACGGTGGGCACGCACTCCTCCAGTCCCCCGGCGTCGACGAACGCCGCACCGGGGACGGCCGTGTCCCGCTCCGGTGCGGGGCGGCGCCAGAGCCATTCGCGGCCGTCCGCGCGCAGCGAGGTCCAACGGCCGCCGTGCGCCGGGTCGGTGACGACGCCGAGCACGCGGGTCACCATTCCGTGAACGAGCCGTCGGGGTGGCGCCACACGGGGTTGCGCCAGGCGTGCCCGCCGCGGGCGGCCGCGCGTACGGCCGCTTCGTCCAGGGTGATGCCGAGGCCGGGGGCGTCGTTGCGGCGGGCGTGGCCGTCGACGAACCGGAACGGTTCGGGGTCGGCGAGGTAGGACAGCAGGTCGGCGTCCTTGTTGTAGTGGATGCCGCGGCTCTGCTCCTGGATCAGGAAGTTGGGGGTGGCGAAGGCGATCTGGAGGCTGGCCGCGAGGGCGATGGGGCCGAGGGGGCAGTGCGGGGCGAGCTGGGCGCCGAAGGTGTCGGCGAGCGCGGCGATCCGGTGCACCTCGGAGATGCCGCCCGCGTGGGACAGGTCGGGCTGGGCGACGGCGATCCCGGCGGTGAGCACGGGCAGGAACTCGCCGCGGGAGTACAGGCGTTCGCCGGTGGCCAGCGGCACCGGGCCGGCCGTGACCAGGCCGGGCAACAGGTGGTTGTGTTCGGGGAGGACCGGCTCCTCCACGAACAGCGGGTGCAGCGGGGCCAGTTCGGCGAGGGCGCGGCGGGCGCTGGCGGCGGTGAAGCGGCCGTGGAAGTCGACGGCGACGTCCCGGTCGGGGCCGAGCACCTCGCGGGCCGCCGCCACCCGGGCGACGACGGCCGCCGTCTCGGCCGGGGTGGTGATCGGCGAGGTGGCCCCGGCGGCGTTCATCTTCACCGCCGTGAAGCCCGCCTCCACCTGGGCCGCTATCTGGTCGGTCAGCTCGGCCGGCTCATCGCCGCCGACCCAGGCGTAGACCCGGACGCGTTCGCGCACGGGGCCGCCGAGGAGGGCGTGCACGGGGGCGCCGTAGGTCTTGCCGGCGATGTCCCACAGGGCCTGGTCGAGGCCGGCGACCGCGCTGGAGAGCACGGGGCCGCCGCGGTAGAAGCCGCCCTTGGTGAGCACCTGCCAGTGGTCCTGGATGCGCAGCGGGTCCTTCCCGAGGAGCTGTTCGGCGAGGACGTCGACGGCGGCGCGGACCACTTCGGCGCGTCCCTCCACGACGGGTTCGCCCCAGCCGACCACGCCGTCGTCGGTCTCGATCCGGCAGAACAGCCAGCGCGGCGGTACCAGGAACGTCTCAATGCGGGCGATCTTCACTTGCCGCCGCTGCCTTTCGTGTCGTCGGGGCCGTCGATCCGGTCCAGGTCGCGCCCGGCCTGTTCGAGCAGGGCGTGCATGGCGGCCTCGGCGGCCCGCGGGTCCTGGTCGCGTACGGCGTCCAGGACGGCGCGGTGGGCGGGGACCGGGTCCTCGCTGTGCGGGGAGCTGTGGACCAGGCGGTCGCGGTGGGCGAGGCCGGACTCGATCACCATCTCCATGCGTTCCAGCAGCTCGTTGTGGGTGGCGGCGAGCAGGGCGCGGTGGAAGGCGAGGTCGGCCTCGACGGCGTGGGCGGGGTCGGTGTCGTGCTGCCCCATCGCCGCGAGGGCGGCGTCCAGGGCCGCGAGGTCGTCGTCGGTGCGGCGCTCGGCGGCGAGGCGGACGGCGGCCGGCTCGATGATGGCCCGCACCTCGGCGAGGTTGCGCAGCAGCGCCCGGTCGGTCTCGTGGGCGCCGCCGCCCTCGAACTGCCAGCGCAGGACGTCGGCGTCGAGGAGGTTCCAGTCCGCGCGGGCGCGGACGAAGGTGCCCCGTTTCTGGCGGGCGTCGACCATGCCCTTGGCGGCCAGGACCTTCAGGGACTCGCGCAGGGCGGTGAGGCTGACGTCCAGTTCGCTCTGCAACGCCACCAGGTCGAGCGTGGCACCCTCGGGGATCTCGCCGCCCAGGATGCGGCGGGCCAGCGCCTCCACCGTCTGGCCGTGCACGCCGCGGCGGGCGTAGGGCGTCATGTCGTACAGCCTTTCTCTCGGGATGCGCACGGGTCGGGCGGGTTCGGATGCGCGCGTGTCGGACGAGTATGGCCGGGTGCGCACGGGTCGCGGGTACGGGCGGCGGTGGTCATGCGGACGCCTTGGTGACGCTCCAGCCCCCGTCGACGACGAGGTGCGCGCCGGTGATGAAGGAGGCCTCGTCGGCGCCGAGGAAGGCGATGGCCGCGGCGACCTCCTCGGGGGTGCCGAAGCGGCGGGCGGCGGTCGCGGCGACGCTCAGCTCGCGTTCCTCGGCCGGCACCCGGTCCCAGGCCGCGGTCAGCACCGGTCCCGGCAGGACGGCGTTGACGCGCACCTCGGGCCCGTACTCGACGGCGAGTTGGCCGCACAGGGAGAGCAGCGCGCCCTTGGAGGCGGCGTAGGCGGGATGGCCGGGGATGCCGGCATGGGCGTGGACGGAGGACGTGAGCACGACCGCTCCCCGGCGGGAGCGCAGGTCGGGCAGGACCGCCCGAAAGCCGAGGAAGGCGGCGGTGAGGTTGACGGACAGCTGCCGCTGCCAGGAGGCGAGGGTCATCTCGTGGGCGGGGGTGACGTCGACGGTGTAGGCGTTGCCGACCAGCACGTCGACGGGCCCGTAGGCGTGGGCGGCGGAGACGATCCGCTGCCAGTCCCCCTCCGCCGCGACGTCGGCGGGCACGAAGCGGGCCCGGCCGCCGTCCTCGGTGATGCGTGCGGCCACGGCCCGGCCGGGCTCCTCGGCGATGTCGGCGAGGACCACGGCGGCGCCCTCCCGGGCGAGGCGTTCGGCGGTGGCGGCCCCGATGCCGGAGGCGGCTCCGGTGATCACGGCCGTGCGGCCGGTGAAGCGGGCGCCGTGCCGTCGTGCGGGATCCATGGGGCGGGGCTCCTTCTCGTCTGGGTGGCTCTCGGCGTGCTGGTGCGGCTACTGCCGTGTCAGTACCACCAGGTCGGCGTCATGGTCGGCGGTCCACGCGCAGGGCAGCCCGTAGTGCAGCAGATGGGCGCCGCTGTACGTGGTCGCGGTGGCGGCGTCCCGGTAGGCCGCCGTGGGGTCCAGGCCGCGCAGCCGCAGCCGGGCGGGGCGGCCCGGCACGAGCGGGGCGCCGTCGAGCGGGCCGGTGCTGAAGGCGGCGACGACGGTACGGCGCCCGTCGGGGGCGTCGTACTGCACCGCGCAGGTGGCGTCTCCGGGAGAGCCCAGCAGGCGGGCCTCGCCGTGGTGGATGACGTCCCGCACCTGCTTGTACCGGGCGATCCACCCGGCTGCCTCGGCGCGCTGTCCGGGCGTCCAGGTCCGCAGGTCGGCGCCGATGCCGAGGACGCCGCACATGGCGGTGACGAACCGGAAGGCGAGGCTGCGCGGGCGGGGGTCGAAGACGCCGGGGGCGTCGGTGACCCAGGAGCTCATCACGTGCGGGGCGTGGGCGTGCAGGAAGCCGTACTGGATGCGGAGCCGGTCCAGGGGCGCGGTGTTGTCGCTGGGCCAGACGACGTCGGTGCGCGCGAGGGTGGCGTGGTCGACGCGTCCGCCGCCGCCCGCGCAGCCCTCGACGGTGACGTGGGGGTGCGCGGTGCGCAGGTGGTCCAGGACGCGGAGGTAGCCGTGGACGTGCTCGGCGTCGAGGTCCAGCCGGTCCGCGGGACCGGCGCCCGGCCGGCCGCGCTCGGTCGGCGGGCGGTTCATGTCCCACTTCAGGTAGTCGATGGCGTGGCCGGTGAGCAGCCGGTCCAGGGTGGCGAGGACGAAGTCCTGCACGTCGGCGCGGCCGAGGTCGAGCAGGAGCTGGTTGCGGACGCGGCGGGCCGGGCGGCCGTCGATCCGGTAGACCCACTCCGGGTGTTCGACGTGCAGGCGGCTGCCGGGGCTGACGGCCTCGGGTTCGATCCACAGGCCGAAGTCCAGCCCGAGGGCGCGGACGTCGTCGACGAACCGGTCGAAGCCGTGCGGGAAGGCCGCCGGGTCGGGGTGCCAGTCGCCCAGTCCCCCGGTGTCGTCGGCCCGGCCGGTGAACCAGCCGTCGTCCACCACGAACAGCTCGGCGCCGAGGTCCGCCGCCGCTTCGGCCAGCTCCAGCTGGCTGCCGGCGTCGACGTCGAAGCCGGTGGCCTCCCAGGAGTTGTACAGGACCTTGCGCGGGCGGTGCAGGCGTTCGCCGGCGAGCCGGCGCTCGTAGCGGTGCCACACGCGGGAGAGTCCGTCGAGTCCGTCCGGGCTGAACGCGCAGGCGAGGCGGGGGGTGGTCAGGGTGTCGCCGGGGGCCAGGCGCACCGCGCCCTCGTGCGGTACGCGTCCGGCGCGGACGCGTACGGCGCCGCCGGGCTCGGCCTGTGCGGTGATGTGCCAGTTGCCGGGCCACTCCAGGGCGATGCCGTAGGCGGGGGCGGGGGCGTCGTGGGGTGCCGTGGCGTCCTGGACGGCGAGCCAGGGGGCGTACGCGTGACCGGGCACGCCCTGGGTGCTGCCCATGGTGAACGTCCCCCGGGTCAGGTCGAGTTGCGTGTGCTGGAACTCCTGGGACCACTGGCCGGTCAGGTACGTCAGCCGGGCGGCTGCGGTGACCGGGATGTTCACGGCGGCGGAGTCCAGCCGCTCCAGTCGCAGTTCCTCCTCGCCGGTGCAGGTCAGTTCGGTCCAGCGGTGCAGGACGTCGGTGCCGGGCACGGTGGCGTAGCACAGGGTGGTGCGCAGGCCGAGGACGTCGTCGGTGAAGGTGAGCCGGAGGGCGCCGGGCTCCTCGCGGGCGTCCTGGAAGCTCCACCACACCCCGCGGTCGGAGCCGGGCCGGGCGGCGATGAGGTCGGCGCCGGTGAACGGGCGCAGTCCGTGCGGCACGTATTCCGCGGGGGCGGCGTCCGCCGGGGTGATGAAGTGGGTGCGGTGGGACCAGTCCAGTGCCGACGGCCCGTCCTCCACGCCGTGCGGTCCCCACGCGTGGAGTTCCGCCCAGGGGCCGTCCGGGGAGAGCCGGACGGTGTAGCCGGTGTGCTCGGTGCGCAGCGTCCAGCGCTGGCGCGGGGTCACTTGACCGCTCCGAGGTTGAGGCCGGCCACGAAGTGGCGCTGGAAGCGGAGGAAGACGGCCACGGTGGGTGCGGCGGCGATGACGGATCCGGCGGCGATCACGTTCCACATGGACACGTACTGGCCCTGGAGGCCGATGAGCGCGGCGGTGATCGGCATCCTGCTGTCGCTGCGCAGGACGGTGATCGCCCACAGCAGGTCGTTGAAGATCCAGGTGAAGGACAGCGCGCTGAGCGCGGCGAGCGCGGGCCGGGCGAGCGGGAGGATGACGCGCCAGAAGATCTGCCAGGGCCCGGCGCCGTCGACGACGGCGGCCTGCTGGATCTCGACGGGGATCGCGCGCATGAAGCCGTGCAGGACGAACACGTAGAAGCCGACGCCGAAGCCGATCTGTACGCCGATCAGGGCGGGCAGGGTGTCGTAGACGCCCATCATCTCGCTGAGTTTGGAGACCGGGATGAGCAGGATCTGCGGGGGCAGCAGGTTGCCGCCGAGCATGAGCAGCAGCAGGGAGCGCCGGAAGGGCATCTCGTAGCGGCTGAGGGCGAACGCCGCCATGGCGGCCAGGGCGAGGGTCGCCAGGACGCAGGGGACGGTGACGATCAGGCTGTTGATCAGGGCGCGTTGCTGGCCGCCGTCGACCCAGGCCTGCCGGAAGTTGTCCAGGGTGAAGGAGCGGGGCCAACTGCCCAGGCCGTGCGCGGCGATGTCGTTGAAGGACCGCAGGCTGGTGACCACGACCAGGAGGATGGGCAGCAGCCACAGGGCGGCCAGGGTTCCGGCGCCGAGGTGGAAGCCGGCGGTGGCGGCCCGTCGGCGGCGCAGCGCACGGGCGGGCGTGCGGGTGTCCGCGGCGGACATCAGTCGGCCTCCCGGAAGGCCCGGACCAGGTAGGAGGCGATGACTCCGAAGGCCAGCAGGAAGATGACGACGGCCAGGGCGGAGCCGTATCCGAGGCGCAGGGACTGGAACGCGGTGGAGTACATGTAGGTGCTCAGCAGTTCGGAGGAGTGGTAGGGGCCGCCGCGGGTCAGTGACCAGACCACGTCGAACGAGCGCAGCGAGTCGATGACGATGACGGACAGCACGACGGCGTTGACGCCCCGCAGCTGGGGCAGCGTCACATGGCGGAAGCGCTGCCAGCGGCCGGCGCCGTCCATCTTGGCCGCCTCGTACAGGGCCGGGTCGATGCCCTTCAGACCGGCGAGGTAGAGGACCATCACGTAGCCGATCTGCCGCCACAGGGCGGGCACGATCACCGCGTACAGGGCGGTGTCCTGGTCGGCCAGCCAGGCGTGCCGCAGGCTGTCCAGGCCGACGGACTCCAGGAGGCGGTTGAGGACGCCGTCGGGCTGGTAGACGGCCTGCCAGACCAGGGCGGTGGCCACCAGGGAGAACACGACGGGCAGGAACAGGGCCGCGCGGTAGAAGCCGATGCCCCGGCGCTCCTGCTGGAGCAGCAGGGCGGCGGCCAGGCCCAGTACGGCGGACAGGCCGCCGAAGAGGAGCAGCCACAGGACGGTGTGGCCGGCGGCGCTGCGGAAGACGTCGTCGCCCGCCATCTCACGGAAGTTGCCGAGGCCGACGAACGTCGGCGGGGAGACGCCGTCCCAGCTGGTCAGGGCGAGGTAGAAGCCTTGCAGCGCGGGCCAGAAGACCCAGACGGCCTCGGCGAGCAGGGGGACGAGGACGAAGGCGAGGACCAGCGGGGGTGTGCGGCGGGGGCCGCGGGCCCGGCGCCCTCGGGGCGGCGCCGGGGCCGGGGGCTTGCGGTGCGGGGCGGTCAGGACGGCCATGTCAGGCGTTCCAGATCTTCTCGGCGTCGCGCTGCCAGTCCCGGAGGATGCCGCCGACGTCCTTCGGCCGGGCGATGAACTTGGTGAGGGCGGTGTCGGCGGTGGGCTGGAGGGCGTCGCTGGAGTCGCGGTTGAAGAACTGGGTCAGTTCGGCCGCCTGCTCGATGTGCTCGCGGCCCTTCTTCACCAGCGCCGTGCCCGCGTCCTCGGCGTCGGGGTTGCAGGGCAGGACGGTGCCGGACGAGCCCTTGATGTAGATCTCCTGCGCCTCCGCGGTGGCGAGGTACCTCATCAGGTCGGCGACCTGGTCGCGGTGTCCGGTGCGGGCGCTGGCGAAGTAGCCGTCGGTCGGGGCCTCTTCGGCGAGGGGGACCTTGGGGTCGATGACGGGGAAGCGGAAGAAGTCGATGTCGTCGAGGGCGCTCTTGGGGGTGGCGTCGGCGAAGAAGGTGCCGATGAGCATCATGCCGGTGCGGCCGTTGAGCAGGGCGGTACTGGCGTCCTGGAAGGCCAGGGCGGTGCCGTCGGGGTCGAAGTACGGCAGCACCTCCCGCCAGCGGTCGAAGACCTTGCGCACCTCGGGGTCGTCGAAGCGGTGCTTGCCCGCGAGGAGCCGGCGGTGGTAGGCGGCGCCGTTGATGCGGATGTCGAGGTAGTCGAACCAGGCCGAGGCGACCCAGGGGGTGTTGCCGCCGGCGCCGAGCCCGATCGGCGCCACGCCCTTGGACTTGAGCTTGTCGCACAGGTCGAGGAACTCGTCCCAGGAGGAGGGCGCGCTCACGCCCCACTTGGCGAAGTTCGACTTCCGGTAGAACATGCCCCACCAGTAGTAGGTGGTGGGGACGAAGACCTTCTTGCCGGAGCTCGCGGTGCACAGGCTGTGCAGCGCCTTCGAGTACCGCTTGAGGTCGGGCGAGGCGTTCCAGACGTCGTCGAGGTCGAGGAGCAGGTTCTTCCTGGCGTAGGTGTCCGCCACCGAGCCGGGGTACCAGGTGTAGACGTCCGGCGGGTTGGCCGAGGTCAGGTAGGTGGGCAGCTGGGTGCGGAAGGTCTCCGCGGCCACGGTGTTCAGGCTGGCGCGGCCCTCGCCCTTCTTGGCGTAGGCGGCGACTAGGTCCTCCATCGCGGCCTTGGCCTGCGGTGCGGACAGGTTGGACTGGAGGGTCACCGGGCCCTTGGAGGAGGACTTGGCGGAGGAGGCGGAGGTGACGCAGCCGCTGAGCAGCGCGGTCGCTCCGGCGGCGCCGAGTCCGGCGAGGAAGCGCCGGCGGCCGGGCAGGTGGTTCGTCATGGGGGCTCCCTGTGGGTCCGCGCGGCGGGGCCGGCCTCTGTGGACGGCCGGGCCCCGTTCGCGGCGGATCCAGAGTCGCGTGGCGATCCCGCCACGTCAATATTAATTACTAATTTATTTGAACTGGGTTCTGTGCACGTAGCCGTCGACACCGCGGAACACCGCGTCGACCGAGCCGTCCGGGCCGGCGACCGCACCGAGCGAACCCTCGAAGGCCGCGCTGGGGAACTCCTGCCGCTTCGTCCAGCCCCGCCACGCGCCGCCGTCGTACCGCTGCTGCCACAGGGTGTAGTCACCCGCCCGCGCGTACAGCACCACGGCGTTCCCCACGGCGACGAGCGTGGGGCTGCCGCTCACCGTGCCGCCGAGCGAACTCCACGCCGACCACTGCCCCGACCCGTCCCGCGAACGGGTCCAGACGTCGTCCGCGGCGGTGCGCACGGCGACGTGGACGCGCCCGCCTTCGTCGACGACGGCGGACGGCCTGCCGTACACCGGCCGGTCACCGGGCGCGCCGAGCGACGACCAGCCGGAGGAGGGGCCGCGCTGTACGACGCTCCCGTCGGCACCGCGCGCGACGAGGGTCCAGTGGGCGGGATCGGTGAAGGCCACGGTCGGCGCGTCGGTGAGGCTCCCGCCGAGGTCCTGCCAGGCGCCCCAGCGCCCGTCGGAGAAGACCCTGCGGTAGGCGCGGTCGTCGGTTCCGCGGACGAAGACGTCGATACGGCCGCCGGCGGAGGCGTAGGCGGCGGGCTGGCCGAGGATCCGTCCGCCGGCCGGGCCCGCGAGGTCCCTGGTCCGGGCCGGACGCGTGCCGTCCGCGGTGTGCTCGACGAGCGTTCCGCCCGGTCCGCGGAAGAAGGTGGTCAGCGTGTCGCCGTCGCGCACCACCGCCGGGCTCGCCGAGGCCTTCCGTCCGAGGTTCGTGCCGGGCGGCGCGTCCTGCCCGGTGAGCCTGAGGAAGGCGGTGCCGTGGGCGGGGACCTCGACGGTGTACGACCCCGTGTGCGTGCCGCGGTCGGCGCGTGCCCGCAGGTCGCGTACCTTGACGGACCCGCCGAGGGCCGCGTCGGTGAAGCGCACGGTGCGCTCGGCCGGCTGGTCGGAGCGGTTGAGCAGGACGACCGCGCGCTCACCGCGTCCGGACAGGACCTTGCTGTAGACGTCGCCGACGGAGTCGGTGGCGACCCGGACCCCCTGGATGCCGAGCGGGTCCTGGTCGACGGCGACGATCTCCGGGTTGCGGAGCGTGTCGATCATCGACGGCGTCAGGGTGCGCGGATCGGAACCGAGGACGAGCGGGGAGGCCATCTCGGCCCACATCACGAACTGGGTGGTGGACTCCTCCTGCGTCAGCTCCAGGGAGCCGTCGGCCATGCGGCGCATGGGGATCAGGTAGTCCGGGTCGTTGTAGTGGCCGGGTCCCTGGGCCTCCGGGTGCCAGGCGTTGGCGTCCATGTTGCGCAGGATGTCGGGCCACTCCCCCGGACTCGGGGTGCCCCAGGCGATGTCGGTGCCGGTGCGCCAGGAGTCCGCGATCGCCGGGGCGTAGGCGTAGGCGTTGTGCGCGTCCTGCTCGGGCGTGTGCGGCAGGCCCCAGTCGTCGGTGAGCGGATTGCACAGGTTCAGCAGCATCTTCCGGCCCGACTTGGCGACGGCGTCGCTGAACTCCTTGAACGCGGGCCCCGGATCGAGCTTCTCACCGATGCCGCACAGGAAGTCGACCTTGATCGCGTCGATCTTCCAGTCGGCGAACTGCCGCGCGTCCTCGGCGTAGTGGCCCCGGCTGCCGAGCCCGCAGCTCTTGCCGCCGTCGTAGGTGCCGGCGTCGGTGTAGATGCCGGCACGCAGGCCACGCTGGTGGAGGTAGGAGACGAGGGCCGGGATGCCGGACGGGAAGCGGTCCGGGTGGGCCACCAACCGGCCCTGCGCGTCCCGGGGGTTGTCGGCCTGCCAGCCTCCGTCGAGCCAGACGATGTCGTAGCCGCTGTCGCGCAGACCGCTGCTGACCAGCGTGTCGGCGACCGCGCGCACCTCCTTCTCGGTGGGGGCGCCGAGTCCGTAGTACGTGTTCCAGCCCATGTAGGGCGTCGGGGCGAGTCCGCTGTCGTAGGCGGCGGGTGCCCCCTGGTCCACCGCGGGGTCCGCCGTGGCCGGGGGGACGGCGGACGCGGTGAGGACGACCGTGATCGCGGCGGCGAGGACCAGCTCGGCGGACCGGCGGCGCGGGGGGCTGTGCGTGGGCGACTGGGAAGTCACGTGCCTCTCCCGGGGGTTGGGAAGCGGGAAGGTGTGAGCCGGGCGCGTCCCTGCGGGAGACCGACGTCACGGCGAAGACTGTGGCCCGTGGCCGAAACCGTGTCAATATTAATTACTAATTTAGTAGCAGGGCGCCGGGAGGACCCGGACGGATACAGGCCCTGACCCTCGAAGCCACGCGGACGGGACCGAGGGTCGGGCCGTGCTGAAGCGGGTCAGGCCGCGCCGCGGGAAGAGCCGTGGGGAAGGTCGAGGGAGCGCCATTCCTCCACGACGCGGTACCCGGCGCTCGTGTACAGGTTCATGGCCACCTCGTTGCCGCCCCACACGGTGAACATCAGCATCGAGTCACCGGCCGCGAGCGCGACCTGTTCGCCGGCCGCCATCGCGGCGCGCCCGTACCCCTTGCCACGGTGCCGCTCCTGTACGTACAGCGAGTAGCCGTACGTCACCCCCGGCAGATGCCCGTGCCGCAACCAGCCGGTGCCGATCGGCTCGCCGGCCGCTTCGAGCACCAGGACGGTGTTGTCAGGCGTCTCCAGACCCTGGGGCAGCAGCTTCTCGAAGTCCCGGTCGGCCTTGCGCGCGGCCTCTTCCGGGGTCAAGGCCCCCGACCGGACGATGCCGGCGACGTAGCCGGCCGTCTCGGAAGCACGCCAGGCCGGGTACTCGGCCGGGGTCATCGGCCGCGCGGTGACGCCGCCGAGCGGCTCGGACGGTGAGCCGATGGTCCGCGCCCTGAGCTGGCCCCGGACACCGTAACCGTCGAACAGGTCACCGGCGGGCTCGGTGAGCCGTATGCCCAGCCGGCGCGCGCCGCGCTCCGCGCACCACGCCTCTGCCCAGTCCCGGGCGGCCTGTTCGTACCCCCGGCCGGTGTGGGGGGTGTCGACACGGAGGTCGTGGATACTGCCCGCGAGGACGCCGTTGTCGTCGGCCACCTCCACGGCGACGTGTCCCACCCGGGTCCCGGCGTCCGTGATCTCGGCGACGGTCCAGTCACCGATGCGGGCGCGGAGGTCCTCCGCCAGGCGCTCGGCCGCGGCCACGCTGAACCCGGCCGCCGTGTAGGGAGCGTGGAGCCGCCGCTCGAAGTCCTTCTGCCATGCGCTGCGGTCTTCAAGGATGCTGAATGCTGTCACTTGATCACCTTAGAGTTGTCCGTCAACCGCACGGGACGGCAGAAGCCGCACACGCGGCGGGCGGCATCGGTCCAGCCCGCATCGACCGCTCACGTCGCGCAAGCGCGGGGACGGCGGCAGCGGACAGGCATGTGGGCGGCTCCGGCGAGGCGTTGCCGGTGGGTGTCCTGGGGCGGGAGTCCGCGCGTGCGTTGCGGCTCGTGGCCGCCGGACAGTGGCGACCCGCCCCCGCGGACGCCGAGGCGGCGGTGGCCGTCCTGGGCCGTCTCACCGCTGCGCTGCCGGTCCGGCGGGGCGCGGCGGCGCGGACACGGGCCACGGACCAAGGCCGTCGGCTCCAGCGCGTCCTGCGCACCGTCCTGCACCACCTCGACGCGGGCGCCGTCAGCCCGTCGGCAGCGGCTCTGCTGGCGGCCGTCGCGCGGGCGCTGCTGCCCTGGCACGGCGTCCCCAACCCGCAGGCCGCGGCGGCGGCCCCGGCGTACGGGGCCCGGCCGGGGGCGTCGGACGGCGTGGCGCGCACGCCGACCGTGGCGGGTGAGGCCCTGCTCCCCGGTCTGATCGCGGTGTTCAGCGCCCTGGCCGCGCCGAGCCCGCCGGGGGCCGGTCCGCTCACGCCGCCGGCCGAGCCCTGGCAGGTCCGGTACGAGGGACGGTTCCGGCGCCACGGCCACCCGGCGCCCGGCGTGTGGACGGCGCGGACAGTCCACTGCCCGGGGTGCGGGGGTACGACCGGGCCGTGGACGGTGACCTGCGACTGGTCCCGGATCGCGCTGGGCTGCCCGTGCGGGAGCGTGACCCGTGCCCACGGCCTGGCCTTCTCGGAGGTCCGGCTGGTGCTGCCGGAGGTGTGACCGGCGTCGTCCACGGCGTGGGATCGACGACCGCCGGTCCCGGTCGGCACACGACCGGTCCGCGCCGCCGCCTGGGTCCGGGAAGGTGGGGCAACCCGTGAGCGGGTGGTGGCGGCGCACCGCGGTGGAACCGCGCTCGCCGGCCGGGCGGAGCCGGCGGTGGCTGAGGGAGGCGGTTCACGTCAGCGCGTCGGCGGGTCCCGCGGCGGTGGCCCACCGGGCGGGCAGGGCACGGCCGTCCCGGGCGCCGCGCGGGTCCGCACGCTTCAGCCACTCCCGGTAGGCCGGCGCCTCCCGGGCCACGGCCCAGTAGGCCTCCTCCAACTCCGGGTAGGCCTCGTCCAGTTCGGCCTCGGTGCGGGCCGCCAGCAGCAGGCGCACCCCTATCGGGTCGCCCTTCAGCGGGCGGATCGCGAGGTCGGGACGGGGGTGGGCGGTCGGCTGGCTGACCGTGACGACCTCGCCGGTGGCGGCCAGTGAGTACGCGGTGAGGTAGTCGCCGTGCAGCATCTCGGGGTTCAGGCCCGCGGCCCGCAGGACCCGGCTCAGGCCGTCCCACTCGCCGTCGACCGTGGAGTCGACCATCCAGCGGTCACCGGCCAGGTCGGCGAGGCTCAGCTCCGGCTGCGCGGCGGCCGGATGGTCCGCGGCGAGGGTGACGAACTGCGGTTCGCGCTCGACGAGCACCCGCAGGCACACGCCGGGCGGGATGCGCAGCGGGCTGCCCTCGACCTCGTGCACGAACGCCATGTCGAGCCGGCCGGCGGCGACCATGGCCAGCAGGGCGTTGCCGGAGACGTTCATCTGGAGTGTCGGTCCGGGGCCGGGGCGTGCCCTCAGCAGGCGCAACCAGCCCGGGATCGCCCGGCTCGCGGTGGCGCCGATGCGCAGCTGGAACCCGCCGGCGGCGCGGGCGGCCGCCGCCCTGGTCTCGGTGACGATCGCCGCGAACTCCGCGACCAGGGGCCTGGCCCGGCTCAGCACGGCGAGCCCCAGCGGGGTGGGGCGGCAGCCGGCCTGGGTGCGTACGAAGAGCTGAGCACCGAGGGCGCGCTCGATGCGCCGTAGCTGAGTGCTCAACGAGGGCTGTGCCAGGCCGAGTTGCCGCGCGGCTTTGTGCAGACTGCCGGTGTCGGCGATGGCGCACAGGACGCGCAGGTGCCTCACCTCCAGCTCCATGGGGGGAGCGTAGGACGGCGCACGGCACCGCACCAGACGTTCAAGTGCCAACGAACAGGGACGAGTCGGCCCGCGATAGCCCCGGGCTATCCCCGATTGCCATCATCCCCCGCCCCGTTGGCCTGCCCGAGACTCACAGGCAACCGATCGTTCCACCCCACAGGACGAGAAGGAGCCCCCCATGGCGTCGTTCCGCAGCAGCACCGGGTCGAAGCAGACCAGAAGACTCCTGACCCTGGCCCTCGGTCTCGGTCTGGCCTCGGCCGCACTGGGTACCGCGAGCCCGGCGAGCGCCCAGAACACCGCCGAGGCACCGGCCCGCACCGCCACCGCCGGCTACGTGGGCACAGCCGACAGCGCCGGCAGCAAGGCGTTCTTCGACGCGGTGCTCAAGTCGGTCGCCGAGCGGCAGGCCGACCAGCCCTCGCTGAAGGTGGTGACCGTCTACTACAACGCCTCCCAGGCCCCGAGCTTCCGCTCCCAGATATCGAGCGCCGCCTCCATCTGGAACAGCTCCGTGTCGAACGTCAAGCTCCAGGCGACCTCGGGCGCCGGCGACTTCACCTACTACGAGGGCAACGACCCGCGCGGGTCCTACGCTTCCACCAACGGCCACGGCAGCGGCTACATCTTCCTGGACTACGCGCAGAACCAGCAGTACGACTCCATCCGCGTCACCGCCCACGAGACCGGCCACGTGCTGGGCCTGCCGGACCACTACAGCGGTCCGTGCAGCGAACTGATGTCGGGCGGCGGCCCCGGCCCGTCCTGCACCAACCGGTACCCGAACGCCACCGAGCGCTCCCGGGTCAACCAGCTGTGGGCCAACGGCCTGGCCAAGGCCCTGGCGAAGGTGAACCGGGCCGACTGACCCCGCACAGCCCGGCCGACGCACCCGGTACGGACCGCGGCTCGGTGAGGCCGCGGTCCGTACCGCCGTCGTACGGTCGGTACACCGTTCCGGCGGGTCACCCCTGCCCCGCCACCGTCCGCAGGTAGGCGCCGAGCCGGGCGATCGCCGACGGGTTGCGGGGGCTCTCCACCAGGTCCGCGTAGTCGAGGGCGACGATCCGCCGGTGCCTGATGGCGGAGACGTCGCGCAGGGGGGCGTAGGAGAGCAGGAACTTCTTCTTCCGCTCGGCGCTCACATCGCCGTAGTCGCAGATCACGATGACGTCCGGGTCGCGCTCGACGACGCTCTCCCAGCCGGCCGTGGTCCAGGAGTCCGCCACGTCGTGCATGACGTTGACGCCGCCGGCCTCGGTGATGATCTGCTCCGGGGCGGCGTAGCGGCCGGAGGTGAAGGGTGTGTCCTGGCCGCTGTCGTAGAGGAAGACCGAGGGGCGGTCGGCGCCCTTGGGAGCCTTCGCCCGCACGTCGGCGATCTGCTTCTCGAAGCCGTCGACCAGTGCTTCGGCCCGCTTCTCGACGCCGAACAGCCTGCCGAGGTTGGTGAGGTCGGTGTACAGGGCGTCCAGGGGCGGCATGATGCCCCGCGAGGTCTTCGTACGCCCGTTGCGGCAGGACTCGGTGAGCACGTACGAGGGGATGCCGAGCTTCTCCAGGGCGCCGGGGGTGAAGCCGCCGTCCTCGCGGAAGCCGTAGTTCCAGCCGGCGACGACGAGGTCGGCGCGGGCGTCGAGGACGATCTCCTTGGTGAGCTGGTCCTTGGACAGCCAGGGGACCTTGTCGTAACCGTCCTTCCACGGCACGCGGCCCAGGTCGCCCTTGTCGTCGGGCATGGCGAAGCCGGCCATGCGGTCCTCCAGGCCGAGCGCGAACATCAGCTCGGTGATGCCGACGTCGTTGGTGACGACGCGCTCGGGAACCTTGTCGTAGGTCACCTCACGGCCGCAGTTGGTGAGCGTGACGCCGGGGGATCGCGCGTCCTCGGCGGACTCGACCGTGGCACCGCAGCCGGTGGCGGTCGCGGCGAGACAGAGGGCGGCGGCGAGCAGCGTGCGCATGGTGATCCTCAGGTGGTGGGCGGAAGCAGGTCGAACAGGAGCTGGACGGCGCCGGTCGCCGGATGCCGCACCGGGTGCGCGCGGATGCCGAACACCTCGGCGAGCAGGGCGGGCCGCAGTACGTCGTGCGGTGGGCCGGCGGCGACGATCCGGCCCTTGTCGATGACGTACAGGACGTCGCAGTGGGCGGCGGCGAGGTTCAGGTCGTGCAGTGCGGCCAGCACGGTCAGGCCGCTGTCCCGGACCAGGGAGAGGACGTCCAACTGGTGGGCGATGTCGAGGTGGTTGGTGGGTTCGTCGAGGACGAGCACCCGGGGTTGCTGCGCCAGCGCGCGGGCGATGAGGACCCGCTGCTTCTCGCCTCCGGACAGGCCGGCGAACCCCCGGTCGGCGAGGTGGGCGACGCCCGTGCGGTCCATCGCCCGCGCACAGGTCTCCCGGTCGGAAGCGGCCGTACGGCCGCGGTGCGGCAGCCGCCCCATGGCGACCACCTCGGCCACGGTGAAGTCGAACTCGGCCGACGACTCCTGGGGCAGCGCCGCGAGCGCGCGGGCGGTGGCCCGCGGGTCCATGGCGTGCAGGTCGTCGCCGTCCAGCCGCACCGCCCCGGCGGTCGGCCGCAGCGCCCGGTACACGCTGCGCAACAGGGTCGACTTGCCGCTGCCGTTGGGGCCGACGAGTCCGGCGAACGTCCCGCTGTCCACGGTGAGGCCGATGTGCTCGACCAGGCGGGTCCCGGCCGCTTCGATCGTGATGTCATCGATGTCGAGCCGCACGTTCAGCGCCCCCCGAAGGCGTAACCGCCCCGCCGCATCAGCAGCAGGAACGCGGGAACGCCGACCACCGCGGTGATGACGCCGACCGGCAGTTCGGCCGGGGCGAGCAGCAGCCGGGACAGCACGTCCGCCCACACCAGCAGCACCGCTCCCGCGAGCGGGGCCACCGCCAGCACCCGGCGGTGGTCGGCACCGACCAGCATCCGCACGACGTGCGGGACCATCAGCCCGACGAATCCGATGGCTCCGCTGACCGCGACGACGGTTCCCGTGACGGCCGCGGTCACCAGGAACAGCTCCCGCCGCAGACGGGGTGGTGGGACACCGAGGGCGGCCGAGGTCTCGTCCCCCATGGCGAGCGCGTTCAGCGCCTCCGCGCGCCACCGCAGCCACGCCCATCCGGCGGCCACGGTCACCGCGGCGAGCGGCACCTGCGCCCAGGTGGCGCCGCCGAGGCTGCCCAGCAGCCACATCATCGCCGACCGGGCCGCCTCGCCCCGGGCCGCGCCGAACACCATGACCGTGGTGACGGCCTCGAAGCCGTACGCCAGCGCGGTGCCCGTCAGGATCAGCCGCAGCGGGGTCGGTCCGTGCGGCGAGCGGGCCACGGCGTAGACGAGGGCCATGGCCGCGAGCGCCGAGGCGAACGCCGACACCGACAGCGCCCACACCCCGAGTCCCGCCAGCGCGCCGAGCAGGATGACGGCGTTGGCGCCCACCGCGGCGCCGGAGGAGATGCCGAGGACGAACGGGTCGGCCAGCGCGTTGCGGACCATGGCCTGCACGGCCACGCCGACCGCCGCGAGCCCCGCCCCGACGACGGCGGCGAGCAGGACCCGGGGCAGCCGGATCTCCCAGACGATGGTGTAGGGGGCCGCGTCGTCGGCGTGCAGGGTGCCGCCGGTGAGCCCGGCCCACAGCAGGCGGAGTACGTCGGCCCAGCCGATTCCGGCGGCCCCGAGCGCGACACCGCACAGGAGCGAGAGCACCAGCAGCGCTGCCAGCGCCAGGCAGAGCGGCAGCGCGGGTATCCGGCAGGGGGCCGTTCTTCGACGCACGGTGGGGCCGTCCTTCGCACGGGCCGCCGTGGGACGTCGAACAGGGACAGCCCGTACGGCCGTGCCGGCCGCGCGGCCCCCTCTCGCAGTCCGCGGCGAGCAGTCAAACGGGTCGCTGACCCCTCCGCGGGCGATCGGGCTCGCGCGAGGACACAGGTCCCCGCGCACACCGTTGCGGGTCAGCGCCGGACTCTCACCGGACTTCCCCCACGGGAGGCAGGGCGAGCCTAACAAACCGTTCACCGCGGGCGGGGGCGTACCGGCGGCCGGTGTGCGCCTGCGAACCTGACGTCCGTGACCGTTCCGTGCCGCACGGGGGCACAACGAACCGCCCCCGGCACGGGTCGTACTCCATATGAACGGCCGGGAGGAATCCGTCCTCACCGGCATCCAGCGCATCACACCACAGGGGGACACATGACGATCCGGACGCGGGGCATCCGCAACGCCCTGACGGCCCTGGCCACCGGCACCGTCCTCGCGTTGGCGGCGGTCCCGGCGACGGCTGCCGCCGGCACCGCCGACGCACCCGCCTTCCTCGACCCGGCGGACCTGCCGCCCCACCCGTCGTCGCCCTGGTACGCCGGCCCGGTCACCGCCGGCCGGCCGGACCCGCTGCCGATCTGCGTCGGGGACGCCCTGCCGTCGGTCTCCGTGCACCGCGCCTACTGGACGGACCTCGACACCAACGCCCTCCAGGTCACCGTGGTGGAGCGCGACGCACAGCGCGCCGCCGACTTCGCCGCCCTGCTGCGCAAGGACCTCGCGGGCTGCGCGAAGAAGCTCCGGTCACAGTTCCCTGACATCACGGCGGCGAAGAAGTACTACGGCAAGGTCAAGGTGGCGGCGGGCGCCCACGTCTACGGCATCCACACCACCGCGACCTGGGGCGCCTCCGACGTCGCCCTGTTCTCGGTCGGCCGCGACGGCAGGACCGTGACGGTCGTGAAGTGGTCCCAGATGGGCTCGTTCCGCGACGCCCCGGTCAAGGCATTCAAGACGACCACCCGAACGGCGGTCGGCCAGCTCTCCTGACGTCTGAGGCCCGGGGAGAGGGCCGGCCGGGCCCGCAGGTGCGGACCGCGCCCTCTCCCGGCACGGTGGTGGGAGGACACACCGCGATCCACCGGCACTCCGGAACCTCCGTCCCCCGGGAGTACGACCATGGCCAAGGCTAAGCGCGCGTCAGACGAGAACGAGCCGTCCAAGGGAGAGAAGGTGTCCTGGAAGAGCCACGGAAGCGAGACCGCGGGCACCGTGGAGAAGAAGATCACCGAGCGCACCGAGGCGGCGGGCCGCACCGTGGACGCCTCGCCCGACGACCCGCAGTACGAGGTGCGCAGCGAGAAGTCCGGCCGCACGGCCGTGCACAAGCCGTCCGCGCTCAAGAGGAAGAAGTAGGGCCCGGTGGCGGGCGAGGAGCAGCACCAGCAGATCTGGGACGGCTTCCGCGAACTGGTGAACATGACACCCTCCGCGCTGGAGGAGTGGCTGGCCACGGACGACTCCCGGGCCGCCGGACAGCACAAGGACGGGGGCGAGTCCACCGGTCACGCCTCCGGCCGCGCCATCGTGGACATCCTCCGCAAGAAGAAGGGCGACCTCTCGGACGCGGACTACGCGCACATGCGCAAGGTGACCGGATACATCCGCCGTCACCTCGCACAGCGCCCGTCCGGAGACGTACGCGACACACGGTGGCGCCACTCGCTGATGAACTGGGGTCACGATCCTCTGGACGACCGCTGAGTCCCCCGCCGACAGCGGCGCTCCGGTGCCGGCCGGGTGCGCGGACCCACCGGTGCGCCACATGCCTACAGTGGAGTGGAGCCCCCCCCCCACGGCACCTTCCCGAGGCACCTACCCGAGCGGAGCAGAGATGCGGTACCCCTCCGCCGGACCGGACGACGGCGCCGACACCCTGTTCGATGTCGACGCGCTGGACACCGCCGCGCCCGGCACGCGCACGGCCGGCCGGGGCGGCACGGTTCCCGGGCACGGACCGGAGCAGCGCTCCTCCTTCCGCGACTCCGCCACGGCCCGCCGCCTCCTCCCGGTACGGACCGTCTACGCCGAGCCGGCCGCCGCCGCCTCCGCGCGCGGCCGTCAGATCCTCGCCCGCTTCCCGGAGGCCGAGGTGATCGCGGTGGAGTCGCACTGGGGCATCCCCGGGCTGCACGGCAACGAGGGGAACGTCGAGCGCTGGGTGCGGGTGAAGGGGGAGACACTGGTCCTGGGCGAGAAGAAGACGCTGACGACGCGACCCAACGGCCGGTCCGCCGACTGGATCGGCCCCGGCGCCTCCAACGGGTGCGCGATGGCCTGCGCGTACTGCTACGTGCCGCGGCGCAAGGGATACGCCAATCCCATCACCGTCTTCACCAACATCGACGGCATCATCGCCCACCTGGCACGGCACATCGCACGGCAGGGCCGGAAACGGGACCCGAACCAGTGCGACGCGTCGGCCTGGGTCTACGACATCGGGGAGAACGGCGACTGTTCGGTGGACGCGCTCATCAGCGACAACACCGCGGATCTCGTCCGCGCCTTCCGCCGGTGGCCCACGGCGAAGGCGTCGTTCGCCACCAAGTTCGTCAACCCCGACCTGCTGGCCCTGGACCCGCGGGGCCGGACCCGCATCCGCTTCTCGCTGATGCCCTCGGCGGACTCACGGCTGCTGGACCTCAGGACGTCACCGGTCGGCGACAGGATCGCCGCCGCGGCGGACTTCCTGGACGCGGGATACGAGGTCCACTTCAACCTCTCCCCCGTGGTGGTGCGCCCGGGCTGGCGGGAAGCCTGGTCCGAACTGCTGCGGCATCTCGACGACGCCCTGCCCGACAGGGTCAAACGGCAGGCTGCCGCCGAAGTGATCATGCTGACGCACAACCGGGAGCTGCACGAGGTCAACCTGGGATGGCACCCCCGCGCCGAGGAGGTGCTGTGGCGGCCCGCCCTGCAACAGGGCAAACGCTCGGAGAACGGCGCGCTGAACGTCCGCTACGCCACTCGCGTCAAGGCGGAGGCCGTGCGGGCCCTGCGGGACCTCGTGGCGTCCCACGCCCCCTGGCTGCGCATCCGGTACGCCTTCTGAGCTTTCGGGTGGCGCGGCCACATCACCGGCCCGATCGTGGGTACCCCCGCAGAGGAGGTTCTGATGTTCGAGGCATCCGATATCCGCGAGTGGCGAGGCCACGACGTCGTCGACCCCAAGGGGCACAAGATCGGCGCCCTGGAGTCGGTCTATGTGGACACGGCGACCGACCAGCCGTTCTTCGCCACGGTGACCGTGGGCCTGCCCACCCGTCGCCGTCTGGTGTTCGTGCCGCTCCCCGGTGCGACGGTCGGTCCCGGCTACCTGAAGGTCACCCACAGCAAGGACCAGGTGAAGAAGGCCCCGGCGATCGACCCCGACGGCGAACTGCCCGTCGCCGAGGAGCCGAACGTCTTCGCCCACTACGAGCTGACCTACACCCCCGGCGCCGGCGGCGAGCGGCGCCTGGCCCGCCGTTGACGCATGGAAGAACGCCGGGAGATCCGATGAGTCTTTTCCTGTTCCTGATCCTCGTGGCCGTCGTCCTGGGCATCATCGGATTCGTCGGTCACGGCTTGGTCTACCTCCTGGTCATCGGCGCCGTCCTGCTCGTCCTCGACCTCGTCTTCGCGGCGGTGCGCCTCCACCGAGGAGGCCGACGGCACCGCGTCGTCCGCTGACGCGCTCCGCTCCGCCCCTTGGGCAGGGAGCGGTCGTGGAGGTGCCCGGAGCACGACCATGGGCGCGCTGGGTTGCTACGGCGGCCGGAACGTCGGCGACGAGGCGACCCCCACCGCCCTGCTGGACCGCGTCCGGCGGTAGCCGCGCGCCCAGGGTGCCCGTCTGCGCCGAACCATCCGCCGTTCACCCGGACGGCTCAATCTCGGGGCCGGATCGGGGCCCGGGCGCATGACCGGGCGACCGCCGGTGAGACATCGGGCATGGAGGAACTCGCAGCGGACGGCCGGCTGCCGGCCCCGCGCCGCCCGACCGGATCCGACGTCGTGTTCACGGCGGACTTCACTTCCGAGACACAGTGGGTCGCGGGCCGCTCGTGGGCCTATCCGGACGGCGGCCCGGTCAATCCGGGCGACGACAAACTGGACTACCTGGTGCCCGACGCCGACCACAGCCGCTCCGGAGTCTTCCGGGCCACGCGCCGGCCGGACGGCAGATGGAACACGGGGCTGCTGACCACCGAGGACAGCGAGGAGGGGTTCACGGTCCGGACGGGGGACGTGCTGGAGGCCCGCGTCCGGCTGCCCCAGGAGATCGGCGCCTGGCCGGCCATCTGGACCTGGCGGGACGGCGACCAGGAGATCGACGTCTTCGAGTACCACCCGGACCACCCGGACCTGCTGGAACTGACCAACCACGTGCGCGGCGCCGACCGCTACGTGCACGACGACGCCGTCGGCCCCGGCGCCTGGGTGGACCTGCGCACCGACTTCGGGCGCCGCTCCGTGGTCTGGTGGCTGAACGGCACGCGGGTGTTCTCGGACGGGCGGGGCGTGGGCCGCGCCTGGTACGCCTATCTCATCGTCAACCTCTCGGTGAGCGCCGGGCGTTACCACCCGCCGCCCGAGGACGACACGACCGAGATGAGCTTCGAGGTGAGCAGTCTCGTCGTACGGCGTCCCGGCCCGGGCGGTGGGGGCGACGGCGGGAAGCACGGCGAGGCCGCCACCGTGAGCGGCCCCGCCGAGTGACACCGCGCCGTCCGGCCCGGTGAGCCCTCCCTACCGGCCGGAACCGGTCTCCTCGTCTCCCTGCCGGCGCTCCCCCGGCCGCTCCTCGGCCCGCACGCCGCGCAGCGGCTCGCCGGCCGCTGTGCCCTCCTCGGGCTGGTAGCCCTCCTTGGCGCCGGCCGTGCCCGGAACCGTCCGGTCGCGGGCCTGGCTCTCGCTGCCCGAGTGCGCTCCGGGCTCCTCCTCGTCGCGGGCCCGGCCGAACCGCTCGGCGGGCTCGTCGGTGTGTCCCGTCATGGCCGTCCTCCGATCCGTTCGTCGACACGGCCGGGTTCCCCCGCCGCGCCCCTTCACGCCGCTGGTCGCCCCTCGGGACGCGTGGCCCGGGGCCGCGTCCGCGTGACCAAGGGGCCCCGCCAGGTGCGGGCGGTGCCCTCTGCGCGCCGCCCGGACCGCGTCAACCGGGAACGACGAGAGCCGCTTGCGCCGAAGGGCGTCATGCGGGACTGTTGCCATAAGACATCTGTTGTCCGTCGCAGAGAGGTGGTGGGGCGCGTCCCGGACGTGCCCCCGCGTGTGTTCGGTTCCAGCGGCTCCCCCGTCGATCCTCGCTGCGTCGCGGCCGGTCCCGGTGCCGCCTGGGCGCATGCCCCGTACCCGGTGCTCGTCGCCGACCGGGACGGCGGCCTGGTCGAGCTGAACGGCGCGGCCCGGCAGTTGTGGTCCGACGCCGTCCGCGGGGACAAGCTCCGCGACACCGTTCCGTCCTGGCTGGCGGAGGCACACGGACGGTTCACGGACGGGACGTCCTGCGGTGCGGTCCGGACGGCCGGCGCCGTCGCGGACCGGTTCTTCGAGGCGCACCCGACCCCGACGGACGAGGGCGACGTGGTGTGGTGGCTCGTCGACGACACCGACCGCCGGCTGGCGGAGGCCGCCCTGGCCGGGACACGCCGGCGCACCGCCCTCCTCGCCGACGTCTCCAGCCAGTTGCTGTCGACATTGAACCTGACGCGGTGCCTGGAGGCCACGGCCCGCATGGCCACCGATCACCTCGCCGAGGCGGCTGTGCTCGTCGCTCCGCCGCAGGGCCGCCGGCACCCGCTCACGTACGCCTTCCGCGGCGGGCCGGTGACCCGGGTGACCGCGTCGGTCGAGGTGCGCGACCTGCCCGGACTGGCCGAGGCCCTGCAAGGGTTCCCGCCGGTGCCCGCGCGCTGGATCGACCCGGCCCGCCTGCCCGGCTGGTCGCGTCCGGCGGGCTTCCGGGAGCCGGTGGGCTCCGTCATCGTCGCCCCGCTGCCCGGGCACGGTGTGTCCGCCGGTGCGCTGGTCCTGCTTCGCTCCAGCGGTGAACAGGCGTTCAGCGATGACGACGAACTCTTCGCCCGGCTCTTCGCGGCCCGGGCCGGGGCCGCGCTGTCGGCCGCCCGTCTGTACACGGAGCAATCCTCGATCACCGCCACCCTGATGCGGGAACTGCTGCCACCACGGCTGGAGAGCGTGCACGGGGTGGAGTACGCGGGCGCCTACCGCCCGGCGCGGGACAACGAGCACATCGGGGGCGACTTCTACGACGTCCATCCCGGCGCGGGCCCCACCGAGGAGAGCCTGGTGACGCTCGGGGACGTGGCGGGCAAGGGCCTGGACGCGGCGGTGCTGACCGGCAAGATCCGCAACACGCTGCACGCGCTGCTGCCGCTGGCCACCGATCACGTACGCATGCTGACCCTGCTCAACAAGGCGTTGCTGTCGTCACCCCACACCCGGTTCGCCACCCTGGTCCTGGCGTCCGTCCGCCGGCGCGGCAGTGAGGTGGCGCTGCGGCTCACGAGCGCGGGGCACCTCCCCCCGCTGATCGTCCGTGCCGACGGCACCGTCGAGGAGGCCGCCACGCGCGGATCGCTCATCGGCGCCCTCCCGAGGGTCACCGCCACCACCGCACGGGTGACGCTGGGCCCCGGGGAGACCTGTCTGCTGTACACCGACGGCGTCACCGAGGCCCGAGGCGGTCCGCTGGGGGGCGAGCTGTTCGGCGAGCACCGGCTCAAGCGGGTCCTCGCGGAGTGCGCGGGGCTGCCGGCCGAGGCGGTGGTCGAGCGGATCCAGATGCTGACCGCCCAGTGGCTGGGGCCGGGCAGCCACGACGACATCGCCACCGTGGCCATCGGCGCGCCCCGCGTGGCGGACCGGACGGTGGCGGACGGTCGGGGCCGCGCCCGCTCCACGACCCGTCGGAGGATTCCGTGACCGCTCCCCCTGCCACGACACACGCCCTGGTGGATGCGTTGTGGCAGGCCGTGGTCCACGGCGACGAGCACACGGCGGTCGACGTCGTCCGCAGTGCCCGGGCCGAAGGGGTCGGCGAGGAGACGCTGTTGCTGGACGTGATCGCCGCGGTTCAGGAGAGGGTGGGCAGGGAGTGGGCCGCCGACCGCCTCACCGTGGCGCAGGAGCATGCCGCGACCGCGCTCAACGAACGGGTGATCAGCGGCCTCGCGCACGACAGGCAGCGCGAGAGCGGTGCGGGCGGGACGCCTCGGGGGCGTGTCACGGTCAGCTGTGTCGACGGGGAGTGGCACGCCCTGCCGGCGCGGCTGGTCGCCGAGGTGCTGCGCCTGCGGGGCTGGCGCGTGGACTACCTCGGTGCCCAGACCCCCACCCACCACCTCGTCTCCCACCTGCACAGCACCGGGGCCGAGGCGGTACTGCTGTCCGGTTCGCTGCCCACGCGCCTGCCCACCGCGCACGCCGCCGTCACCGCCTGCCAGGCCATAGGCGTCCCCGTCATGGCGGGCGGGCGGGCCTTCGGGCCGGACGGGCGCTACGCCCACGCGCTGGGCGCCGACCGGTGGGCGCCCGACGCCCGTGCCGCGGCGGCCGTACTCGCGAAGGGCCTGCCCGCGCCGGACCCGGCGGCGGCCCGGCAGATGGTGGACGACCTGCCCCACCTGGCCGACCAGGAGTACACGTTCGTCGCCCGGTCCCGCGCCCTTCTCGTCAGGCAGACCATGACGGCCCTGGAAGACCTCTTCCCGCCCCTGCGCGCCTACAGTGACGAGCAGCGCGAGCGGACCGCCGAGGACCTCTCGCACATCGTGGAGTTCCTGGCCACCGCCCTGTACGTCGACGACCCGGCGCTCTTCACCACGTTCCTGGACTGGACCGCCCGTGTCCTTGAGGCGCGGGGCGTGCCGGCCCGCTCCATGGTCGCCGCACTCGGTGCCCTGGAACACCAGCTGCGGGACTTCCCCCGCTCCCTGCACCTGCTCCGGCGCGGCACCGCCGCCCTGACCGACCGTCCCCTCTCCACGGCAGATACTTGCCGATAGGCAATTTATGATCGGGGCTGGGTAGGAGAACACCACGCAAGGCCTGGCGGCACCGTGCCGCGCGGGCCACCGACCGATGGCGCACGGGGACGACGCGATGCACTGGGAACGCAGGGCTACCGTGAGGCTGACCTGCCATGACCGAGTCTTCGAGATCACGGTGCGCGGCGAGATCGATGACGACGAGAGCGATCTGCTCCAGGCCGCCTGGGCCGAGGCCGACGACTCGGCGCGCCCCGTGACCCTGGTGGACCTCTCCCAGGTCACCTTCGCCGACAGCGGCTTGCTCAACGCCCTTCTCGACGCCTGGCGCCGCCACCGGGACACGGACCGGGCACTGCTCCTGCTCGGCCCGCTCCATCCCGCGGTCGAGCGGCTGTTCTCCCTGACCGGCACCCGGGAGCACTTCACCTTCATCGATTCCCGCGCCAGGGTCCTGCGCGCGGACGACGCCACGTGAGGCTAGCGGGGGGAGGCGCCGGAGAGGGTGTCGTCCGGGTCGTCGGCCAGGGCGATCCGGGCGGTGACACGCTTGCCGACCGGCTCCCTCTGCACCTCGAAGCCCTGGACGACCGCCATCACGATCTCCAGTCCGTGCTGCCCGATCCGGCCCGGGTCGGCCGGCCGTGCCATCGGCAGCGCCGGATCGCTGTCCCACACGACCACCTCGACGAGACCGCCGACGAGGCGTAGTTCCAGCAGTACCGGACCCGGCGCGTACTTGCGCGCGTTGGTGACGAGTTCGCTGACCACCAGCCGGGTCAGGTCCATCGCCCGGTCCGACACCGGCAGCCCGTACTCCCGCTGCACCCGGGCGAGGAAGTCGGCCGCGTGGCGGCGTGCCTCGGCGATGCAGGCGCCCTGACCGTCCAGTGGGACGGTCTCGTGCATCGGTTCGGGACCGGTCACACCGTCACCACCGGGCCCCGATGTCACCGGGTCCATGCGCGTTCCCCCGTTCATGGGCCCACGTCTACCCGCCGGAGGCCCGGACATGCCCGGCGCCGCTCAAGGGTATCCGGTCGCGGCGGTGCCGGGGGGCCGGGTCCGGATCTCCGGGGCGGTTCCACGGCGGAGGCTCACCGCGGGGTCCACGCGGCGCGGGAGTCGTCGGCTCGGGCAGGCCCGGCGGCGTTCGGGGGTATCCGTGGACGGAGAGAACGGAGAGAACAGAGCGTGGCAGTTGCCGTTTGACAACTATAGCCATGAGGCAACAAAGTAACCGTGTCGGACGGGCACGGGGAAGGATGTGTGATGTTCCGGTGGACGCGGGCCGCTGCCTGTCCGGGCCGCCGGCGCCCCATGGCGCCGACGGGCCGGGTACCGCGCCCAGCACATCAGGCGGTCCGGCTGCCGGACCCCTCTGCGTCGTCGTGTATCTGCGTGGCCGCGGCGGCGCAGAAAGCCTCCAGCCCTTCCAGCAGCGCGGCCCGCTTGGCGGCGGGCATCAGCGTCAGGACTTCCTGTAGTTCCCTCTCCCTGCGGGCCCGCAGGTCGTCGAGGAAGGCCCGCCCCCGGCTGCTCAGGTGCAGCCGCACCTCCCGCCGGTCCGCGGGGCTGACCACGCGGTCGACGAAACCGGCGGCCTGCAACCGGTCGCACAGCCGACTGGTGGACGGCGGGGTGGACGCCAGGGAATCGGCCAGGGTGCGCAGGTTGATGCCCTCGTTGTGCTCAAGGATGAGCAGCACGCGCAGCTGGGATGCGGAGGCGGGCGCGGTGGAGGCACGCCCCCAGAGCACTTCCAGCAGCTCACCGGCCGTGGAGGTCATACGGGCGACCTCATCGGGCTGTGGCAGGTGTCGGAAGGCGGTCACTGTCACACTCTCGCAGGCTTCGGGACGGTTGGCAGCCTACTAGGGACGCAGGCTGATGACAGATGTCCCGCACGACCGGCGCGGAGGAATCGAATGCCGGGTGCGACCGAGGCCCGACCAAGGATTGGTGTTTTTCCCATCGTGAACAGATTTGTGACCGCTGAACGCGCCCTGCGGACGGCGGCACCGGATGAGTTGCTCGACGCCCTTCGCCGCGTGCTCGCCAAGGAGTACGCGGCGCGGTCCGCCGAGTTGTTCATGGCGGACTACGGGATGACGGTGCTCCAGCCGGTTCCCGTGCCACCGCATTCGGTCGAGCCGCTCGCGGTCCACGGCAGTGCGGCCGGCCGCGCGTTCGGCGCTCAGGAGCCGTTCGTCGAGCCGGCGCCGGAGGGGCTGGTCCGGGTGCATCTGCCCGTGAGCGTGCGCGGCGACCGGCTCGGTGTGCTGTCGGTGACCCTGCCGGAGGACGCGCTCACCCCGGACGGGCTGGCGGAGCTGGCCGAGACCGCCGAGGTGCTCGCCCATGAGGTGGTCGTCGCCGGACGCGACACCGACCTGTATCTGCGGGCACGCCGCAAGGACCGGCTCACCCTGGCCGCCGAGATGCAGTGGCAGCTGCTGCCCGGCGGTTCGTGCGCCCGTCCCGAGTACGAGCTGGGCGCCCAGCTGGAGCCCGCGTACGGGATCTTCGGTGACAACTTCGACTGGTCCGCGACCGCCGACCACCTCATGCTGTACGTCACCAACGGGATGGGCGAAGGCATAGAGGCCTCCCTGCTCACGAACCTGGCCATCAACGCCCTGCGCAACGCCCGGCGGGCCGGTATCTCCCTCGCGGACCAGGCGGCCCTGGCCGATCAGGCGGTCTACGCCCACTACCGCGGCCGCTGCTACCTGTCGGTGCTGATGTTCGACTTCGAGCTCGCCACCGGACGCGTGACGGTGGTGGACGCCGGATCCCCGCAGATGCTGCGTCTGCGGGGCGGGACCGTGGAGCGGGTCGCCTTCGACGCCCAGTTGCCGCTCGGCATGTTCGAGGAGACCGACTACGTGGCCCAGGAGTTCCACGTGCGGCCGGGCGACCGGCTGGTCTTCGTCAGCGACGGTGTCTACGCCGTCGCCGATCCCCAGGGCGAGGCGTACGGGGACACCGCGCTGGCACGGGCGATCCAGTCGACCCGCCTGCTGCCCGCCGCCGACGTGCCCCGCGCCATCCTGCGGGAACTGTCCGGCCACCGCGGCCGACCCGCCCCGGACGACGACGCCCTGGTCGTGTGTCTGGACTGGCACGGACGCTGACGCGGCGGGGTCCGGGCCGCGAGTAACGGCCCCGCCGGCACCGGCCCGGCCGGTCACTCCGCCTCGGCGCCCCGCACCGGCGCTCCCCCGTCCAGCACCGCCCGCAGGGCCCGCAGGCCCTGCCTCAGCGCCGCCCGGTCGTCCGGCGCCATGCGCCGCAGTGCCGCGGCCAGTGCCCGCGCCCGGCGTCGCGCCACGTCTGCGAGAACGCGCCGCGCGTGCGCCGTGAGCTCCAGACGCACCTCACGGCGGTCACGCGAACGCGGCGAACGCTCCAGCAGGCCGGCCGCCTCCAGCCGGTCGCACAGCCGACTGGCCGTGGGCAGCCCCATGCCCAGCCGCTCCGCGAGGGCGGTGAGGTTCAGATCCGGCGCCGCCTCCAGCGCCCGGAGCGCCCGCAGCTGATGGGGCGACAGACGTAAGTCCACGTCCTGGGCAGCCGACGACCACAGGGCCACCAGAAGCTCCACGGCGTCGCCCATCCCCAGCGCGGCGGCCACCACGCCGTCACCCGCCCCCGCTCCTTCGTCCTCAGCGCCGCCGAGCCGCGTCACGAGCGGCTCGCCTTCCTCGTGTCCGGGTCGTGCCCATGCCTCCTCACCTCGCGTGGGTACCCGGTGAAGCCGCCCGCAACCGGTCCGCGCCCACCGGTGCGACACCGTCCCTCTAGTGACGCGACCGCGTTCCGCTACCGCTTCCTATGATGTCCCCCATGAGTGAGCTTGCCTTTCGGCGTGCGCGCAGCGCCGAGGCCAAACAGGCCCGGGAACAGGCGATCCTGGACGCGGCCCGCGCGCTCGGTGGCCGGCACGGGGTGCGGGACGTCACCCTCACCGACATCGCGGCGGCCGTGGGCATGCACAAGTCGGCGTTGCTGCGCTACTTCGAGACCAGGGAGCAGATCTTCCTCGAACTGACCGCGGAGGGGTGGCGGCAGTGGGCCGCCGACCTGTGCGGCGACCTCGCGGGCCGGTCGCACGCCACGCCCGCCGAGGTCGCCGAGGTCATCGCCCGTACGCTCGCGGCGCGCCCCATGTTCTGCGACCTGCTCGCCCAGGCGCCCCTGAACCTGGAACGGAACGTGTCGATCGAGTCGGTGCGGTCCTTCAAGCTGGTGACGCTCGGGGAGGTCGAACGGATCGGCGGCGAACTGCACCGGCTGCTCGGGCTGACCGAGCCGCAGGCCGTCGACACGGTCGCCGCGGCGACCAGCATGGCCGGAGCCCTGTGGCAGATGGCCAGCCCGGGGCCGCGCCTGCGGGAGCTGTACACGAGCGATCCCCGGCTGAGCCATGCCGTCGTCGAGGTGGAACCCCGTCTGACCCGCGTCCTCACCGCCTACCTCACCGGGCTCGTCATGGAGTCCCCGGCGGCCGGCTGACCGGGAACGGGGCCCGGACGATGGAGTAGGTGTAGCTGCGCTCCTTGTCGTCGAACGCCTCCAGCCGTTCGGCGATGACGCCGCCCTCCTCGTTCGTCGGGGTGCGTTCCCGGCCGCCCTCGCGGGAGGTGGTTCAGGCGGGCAGCGGCGCGTTCGCGGCGATCAGGCCCTCCTCGCGGAGCGCGGTCCAGAACG
This sequence comes from Streptomyces corchorusii, assembly GCF_001514055.1. NCBI lineage: Bacteria > Bacillati > Actinomycetota > Actinomycetes > Kitasatosporales > Streptomycetaceae > Streptomyces > Streptomyces corchorusii. The sequence continues at coordinate 135,346 of NZ_KQ948353.1, forward strand.
CGGCCGGGACCGTCTCGGCGAGCGCGGCGACGTCCTCGGCGACGCGGCTGGGGCGGGTGGCGCCGGGGATGGCCGCGACGGTCGCCGGGTGGGCGAGGGAGAACTGGAGCGCGGCGGCCTTGATGCCGACGCCGTGCCGCGCGGCGAGCGCCTTGATCCGCTCGACCTTGGCGACAATGTCTGCGGGGGCCTGCTGGTACTCGAAGTGCGTGCCGCCCGCGAGGACGCCCGAGCTGTAGGGACCGCCGACGACGATGTCGACGTTCTGCTCGGCTGCGGCGGGCAGCAGCCGCTGGAGGGCACGCTCGTGGTCGAGGAGGGTGTAGCGCCCCGCGAGGAGGAACGCGTCCGGCCTGGGCTCGTCCAGGTCGAGGGTCACCTCCAGGGGTTCGACACGGTTGACGCCGAGGCCCCAGGCCTTGATGACCCCTTCGTCCCGCAGCCGGTCCAGGACCCGGAAGGCTCCGGTCCGGGCGGTGTCGTACCTGGTCAGCCACTCGTCGCCGTGGAAGTCCTGTGCGACGTCGTGCACCCAGACGATGTCGAGCCGGTCCGTGCGCAGGCGCTTGAGGCTGTCCTCGATGGAGCGCAGGGTGGCATCGGCCGAGTAGTCGTCGACCATCTTGTTGGGGCGTCCGTGCTCGAACAGGCCGCCCTTCTCGCCCAGGTCGCGGGCGGCAGGGTCCTCGGCCTCGTCCAGGATGATCCGGCCGACCTTGGTGCTCAGGACGTAGGCGTCGCGGGGCATGCCGGACAGCACCTCGCCCAGGCGGATCTCGCTGAGCCCCGCGCCGTAGAACGGGGCGGTGTCGAAGTAACGGATGCCGTGGTCCCAGGCGGCCTGGACGGTGGCCGCCGCCTCCTCGTCCGGGATGGCGCGGAACATGTTGCCCAGCGGGGCGGTGCCGAAGCCAAGGCGTCCGGGAAGCAGGTTCTCGATGCTCATGGGGGGTCTTTCGGTGAGGGTGGTGACGGGCGCCGCGCGGGGTGTCCGGCGGCTCGTCGTCCTTGTGCCACCGAGGCTAGGATCGAGGAGTTGAGACTGTCCAAGACATAGTTGGACAGACTTGAGTCCCCAGAGGTCTTACATGCTCGATCTGCGCCAGCTCACCTACTTCGTCGCCGTCGCCGAGGCCGAACACGTCGGCCGGGCCGCGGAGGCCCTGCACATCTCCCAGTCGCCGCTCAGCCGGCAGATCGCCCAGCTGGAGCAGAAGCTCGGTCTGACGCTGTTCGAGCGCAGCCAGCAGCGGATCCGGCTCACCGCGGACGGCCGGGTCTTCCTCAGCGAGGCCCGCGCGCTGCTGCGCCACGCCGAGCGGCTGGAGAACCTCGGCCGGCGGCTGGGCCGGGGCGAGGAGGGCGGGCTGTGCATCGGCTACGTCCCGCATGCCCTGCACACCGGCATCCTGCCCAGCGCGCTGCGCGCCCTCCAGCAGCGCAGCCCCGACATCCACGTCGCCCTGTACCCCCTGAGCCCCGCCGAGCAGTTCGAGGGTCTGCGGCAGCGGAGCCTGGACATCGCGCTCGTCCACGAGCCGCCCGCCGACGACGACCCCGACCTGTGCTCCGCGCTGCTGCTGGAGGACCCGCTGATGCTCGCGCTCCCCCACGGGCATCCGCTCGCCGAGCAGGAGGTCGTCACCGCCGCCGATCTCGACGGGCAGCCCTGGATCGCCGTGGCGGACTCCCAGCATCCGGCCTGGCGCGACGTCTTCATCGCCGCCTGCGCGGCGTCCGGGTTCACACCGGACGTGCGGCTGGACGCCGCCGAGCCGCAGACCGCCCTCGGACTCGTCGCCTCGGGACTGGGCCTCGCGCTGATCCAGAAGAGCATGCTGCGAGGCGCCGGCGAAAACATCACCGTACGGGAGCTGCCGTGGCACGAGGCGTCGGTACGGCTCTGGGCGGCCTGGCACCTCACCGATCTCCGCCCGGTCGTGCCGTCGTTCCGCGAACTGGTGCTGAGCGGGGCCGGTACCGGGTGAGCGAACGGGGTAGGTGTGCCTCCGTCCGGCGCGGGAACTTGGTCCGACCGGGTGCGGCCCTGGTGAGAGGAGTCCCAGGTGACAGCGTCGACATCGGCGGCGGATGGTCGGGACGCGAGTGCCCAGGAGGCCGGCTGCGAGCCTGATCCGCGCCGGTGGCTCGCGCTGTGGGTCACCTTGGTGGCGGGCTTCATGAGCCTGCTCGACGTGACGATCGTGGCGGTCGCCCTGCCCACCATCCAACGGGAGCTGGGTGCCTCCCCCGCACAGGTGCAGTGGGTGGTCACCGGATACGCCCTGACCTTCGCCCTCGCCCTCGTCACCGCCGGGCGTCTCGGCGACGCGCTGGACCGGCGCCGTATCTTCCTGCTGGCCCTCGGCGGTTTCGTGATCTTCAGCGCGGTCTGCGGAGCGGCCCCCGGCATCATGCTGCTGGTGGCGGCCCGCCTCGCCCAGGGCCTCGCGGCCGGCTTCATGGCCCCGCAGAACTCGGCGCTCATCCAGCAGATGTTCCGCGGCGCCGAACGCGGCCGGGCCTTCGGCTTCTTCGGTGCCACCGTCGGCATCTCCTCCGCCGCGGGCCCCCTCATCGGCGGTGTCATCCTCGCCCTCGCCTCCGGGGCCCAGGGCTGGCGGTGGATCTTCTACGTCAACGTCCCCATCGGCGTCCTCGCCATTCTCCTCGGCCGCCGCCTGCTGCCCCGCACCCGGCGCTCCGGGCGGGGCCGGGTGGACGTGCCCGGCGTCCTGCTCCTCGGCCTGGGCGTCCTCGCGCTCATGTACCCGCTGGTCCAGGCGGAGTCCGGCGGTCTCGACCGGCTGTGGTGGCTGTTCCCCGTCGGTGCGGCGGTGCTCGTCGTCTTCGCTCAGTGGCAGCGCCGCCTGGTCGCCCGGCACGCCCAGCCGCTGCTCGACCCGCGCCTGTTCAGCACCGTGCGCGGCTACGCCGTCGGCGCCGGGATAGGAACGCTGTACTTCATCGGCTTCAGCGGGGTCTGGCTGGTGTTCGCTCTCTTCTACCAGCACGGCCTCGGCTTCTCCCCGTTCCGGTCCGGCCTCGCCGTGACTCCGTTCGCCCTCGGCTCGGCGAGCGCGGCCGTGGTGTCCGGGCGGCTGGTGGACAGGTTCGGCCGCCTGCTCACCGTGTGCGGCCTGACGGGCGTCATCGTCGGTCTGGGCGGCACCGCGCTGCTGCTCCGCTTCGTGCCTCTGGACATCGCTCCCTGGGTCGCCGCCCCGGTGCTGTTCCTCGCCGGCGTCGGCGGTGGCTTCGTGGTCTCCCCCAACATCACGATGACCTTGCGGGACGTGCCCGTGCGGATGGCGGGCGCGGCGGGCGGCGCCCTCCAGACCGGGCAGCGGCTGGGCGCCACGCTGGGCACCGCCGCCCTGCCGGGCCTGTTCTACCTGGTGCTCGGCAGGAGCCACGACTACCGGGGCGCCCTCGTGACCGCGCTGTGCGCCGCCCTCGTCGGGATGGTGGCGTCCCTGGCGCTCGCGACGTTCGACTGGCAGCGCGACCGGCGGTCGAGCCACCCGCACCGGAAGTGCCCGGACGAGGTCGCGCACGACCCGGTGCACGCCCGGCAGACCTGACCGGCCCGCGCCCGCGCACGGCCGGCCGCCGGTCAGCGCCCTGCGGCGCGGCCACGGCGCCCGCAGGGCCATCGGAGTGGTGCCGGGCCGTGTCGGGCGGCGGGCGCGGCCGGGGTTGGCCATGCTGGGCCGGAGCGGCACCCAGTGGCGACAAGGAGCACCCGCATGCCGACGGACCCGGTCGAACGATTCCTGGCGGCGCTGGACCCCCACCACCGGGAGGCCGTCGGCGCGCGGTCGCGCGAGGAGCAGGAACGCCTCGCGGCGGCCTGGGAACGGGAACTGGAATCGGACGACGAGCTGGACACGCTCGACGAGCTGTCCCCGCCGGCGGCGGAGGCCGAGGCGGCCCGCCGCGTCCTGGACCGCGACGCCGGCTAGAGCGCCGGCACCCGGTGCCCCGCGTGCGGTCGGTCCCGCGGAATTCGGCGGAATCTCTTACGGCCGCCTCGGACCCTCGGCGTTAGGGTCGGCCCCGTGACACTCTCCATCGAAGAACGAGAGCAGTTTCTCGCGGAGCCCCACATCGGCGCGCTGTCGGTCGTGGAACGGCCGGACCGCGCCCCGCTGACGGTTCCCATCTGGTACCAGTACACGCCGGGTGGCGAGCTGTGGGTGCGCACCGGGGCCGATTCCCGCAAGGCGCGGGCGATCCGCACCGCGGGGCGTTTCAGCCTGATGGTGCAGCGCACGGAGCCCACGGTGCGCTACGTGTCGGTCGAGGGACCGGTCACCAGGACGGCCCCGGACAGTCACGAGCACTCCTGGGAGATGGCGGCCCGCTATCTGCCACGGGAGAAGGTCGCCGGGTTCGTGGAGTACGACCGGGCCCGGCTCGGCGAGCACTTCCTCGTCTACATGCGGCCCGAGCACTGGGTCTGCGCCGACCTGGGAGCCGTCTGACGGTACCGGCGCCGGGCCGGGCCCCCGCCCGCCCGGTGCCCCCGGTCGGTCCAGGCCCAGGCCCCGGCGGCCGGTGCCGTGTGGCTGGTCGGGGGTGAACCGGCCGGTCCAGGGCCGCGGAGCGGTCCGGCATCGTGCCCGTCGTCGGCTTGCTCCCCCGGCGTCCGACCTGGATGAGCGACCGGATCCGGCTGGTCGAGGCCCGGTGTGTGCCCGGCACCGGATCAGTGCCACGCTCGCCCGGCCCCGCGTCCGGCTGCCGGCGGACGAGACCGCACGGGCTCCGGTGCACAGCGTGACGGCAGCGGTTCACCGCCGCCGTCACACTTTCGGGCGGTACGGCGCTCAGGGCGCCCAGGGTGCCTCGACGGACCAGGTGGTGTCCTCGGTGAAGGTGCTCGGGTTGTCCCAGGTGTGGGTCCCGCCCGGCTGGGCCAGCCACAGTTCGGCGTTGATGTGCCGCAGGTACTGCCCGGGGAAGTTGGCCGCCGACAGCCGGATGCCGCCCTCGCCCTGGACGGGGCACCAGGTGGCGTCGGCCTTGTACAGGGCGGAGGTGTCGCCCGCCTCCCGGCGGATCCGGAAGTCGCGGTGGCGCAGGTACTCACCGGGATAGTTGCGGGACTCGAAGGAGTAGCAGAGCCTGTTCGCCAGGCCCGGCTTCACCTTCCAGGTGGCGTCCTGCTTCAGCAGGTCGCTGCTGCCGGAATCGACCGCCTCCGTGTAGCCGAGGCCGTCGTAGTGACGGATGTAGCGGTCGGTGTGGCCGGGTGTGGTGACGCGGATCGACACGTACTGCTCCAGGGGCAGCTTCACCGGCGGGCCGAGGGTGCGGGAGGCGGCGACCAGCGCCTGGTTGGCCGCGCGGACCCGGGACTCGTCGACCTTGACGACCCGGCGGTCGTAGGTCATCAGCCCGTTGGTCTCGTTCTCGACGTCGGTGATCTGGGTGTAGACGGACGCCGAGAGACCGCCGGCGGGCATGGCGTTCTCCCGGATGCCGTCGAGCAGGCCCACGAACCGGTCGTCGAGCGCGGACAGGCTCGGCTGGTCCTCGTAGCTGAAACCGCCGCCCGGGTACCACTCGTGGCCCTGTACCCGGTAGCCGAGGCCGCCGTACTCCCCCAGCACCGAGGCCCGCACCGGTTCCGTCGGCGTGTTGCCCGGCCCGACGTAGTTGTGGTTGTCGACCACGTCGCCGTTGCCGCCGTCCTGGGCGCCGCAGCAGTTGACGCCGCTCATGTTGTCCACGAGGCGCGAGGGGTCGTACGCCTTGACCATGTCCGCGATGCGGGCCTGGTCGTACTGGCCCCAGCCCTCGTTCTGGTCGACCCACTGGATGAGCGCGGGCGAACTGCGGTGCTGGTCGATGACGGCCCGGTACTCGTTCTCCCACTGGGTGCGGGCCGCGCCGTCCGGTGCCTTGCCGCTGTCCATGGACGGCATGTCCTGCCACACCAGCAGCCCGAGCCGGTCCGCCCAGTAGAACCAGCGTTGCGGTTCCACCTTGATGTGCTTGCGGACCATGTTGAAGCCGAGGTCCTTGTGCTTCTCCAGGTCGTACCTGAGCGCCGCGTCGGTGGGGGCGGTGTAGATGCCGTCCGGCCAGTAGCCCTGGTCCAGGGTTCCGGTCTGGAAGACGAAGCTCCCGTTCAGCACCGGCCGGCGGACGCCGTTCACCTCCTTCACCGCGATCGAGCGCATGCCCGCGTAACCGCCGACCTTGTCACCGCCCGGGCTGCCGGTCAGCCGGGCGGTGACGTCGTACAGGAACGGGTCGTCCGGCGACCACAGGCGGGCGTTCGGCACGGGCACGGAGAACTCGGCGCCCACCCTGCCGGTGGCGCTCGCGACCGGCGTACCGCCGCTGGAGACGGTGACCTCGACCCCGGCGCCGGTGGCCCCGGCGGCGCGCACGGTCACGCGCAGGGTGCTGTCCTCCAGGTGCGGGACCAGGTCGAGGCGGGTGATGTGCGCCGCCGCGGTCGGCTCCAGCCAGACGGTCTGCCAGATGCCGGACGAAGCGGTGTAGACGATGCTCCGGCCGGCGTGCGGGGTGACGTCCTGGATGCGCTGCTTGCCGATGGCCTGGCCGCCGGTCTCCGTAGGGTCGTACACGGACACGACGATCGTGTTGGTCCCGCCGCTCCTCAGCAGGGGTGTGATGTCGTACGAGAACGCGTCGTAGCCGCCGCGGTGCACGGCGCCCGCCTGCCGGCCGTTGATCCAGACGGTCGTCTCCCAGTCGGAGGCGCCGAAGTTGAGCTGGACGCGGCGGCCGTCCCAGCCGGCGGGCACGGTGAAGGTGCGCTTGTACCAGAGCCGGTCGTTCCCGGTGATCTTCCGCTGGATGCCGGAGAGCGCGGACTCGGGTGCGAACGGGACGCGGATCCGCTCACCGAACGTCGTCGGCTGCGCGGCGTCGCGGGCGGTGACGGCGAAGTCCCAGATGCCGTTCAGATTGGCCCAGTCGGGCCGGGTGAGCTGGGGACGGGGGTACTCCGGCAGGGGGTGGTCCACCGGCACCTGATCGGTCCAGGGGGTGGACATCGGCGCCGGCTTGGGCGTCCAGGGCACGGCGGCTCGTGAGGGGGACGCTCCCGCGGTGAGGAGGGTGGTGACGGCCAGCGTCGTCACCACGAGGGCGCTCAGGAGGTGCCGCAGGTGCCGTAAGGCCTGTTCCGGCCGGGCCGGCCGGAGGGCCCTGCGGGGTGGGAGTCTCAGCACGGTGTCTGCTCCATGTCTGCTCCGTGTCCGTTGCGGGCGGGGCCGTGGTCAGCCGGTGTAGGTGTGCAGGGTCAGGCCGTACCGGCTGAGGATCTCGTTGACGGGCTGGAACCAGGTCTCGCCTCCGCCGGCGCAGTCGCCCCAGCCGCCCGAGGTGACGCCCTGCGCCTGGTCTCCGGTGATGAAGGAGCCCCCGGAGTCGCCGGGTTCGGCGCAGGCACTCGTCTTCGTCAGCTGGTGCACCGCGCCCTGGCTGTAGTTGACGGTCTCGTTGAGGGCGAGCACCGTCCCGCAGTGCCAGTGGGACGTCGATCCCGACCGGCAGACGGAGGAGCCGACGGGCGCCACGGCCGAGCCGCGCACGAGCTGGTCGGGCACCGTGCCCCAGCCCAGCACCACCGGAACCGTCCACCAGCCGCTGCCCACGCTCACCCAGGCATAGTCGTTGTCCGGGAACGAGGAGCCCTGGAACGTGCCGATGTACGAGCCGTCCCAGCCGCTGACTCCGGCGCCGGGCGAGCCGCAGTGTCCGGCGGTCACGAAGCCGCCGTACACCGAGAACCCTATGGAGCAGCGGACGTTGCCCGTGTAGTAGGGGTCCCCGCCGACGGTTCCCGCGGCGAAGGTGCGCGGGGCCGCGGAGACGGTCCGGACGGTGACGGGGCCTGTCTCGCGGGCCCGGGACACGAAGCGCCGGACATCGTTGTCAGAGCGGTGCCTCCCCACGACGTCGACGACGACCGTGCCGGCCCTCGGATCGACGTGCCAGCCGCTGACCCCCGAGGGTGCGGGGAGCCGGTCGAGGCGCGCCTTGACGGCGTCCAGTTCCCGGGCCGTGTGCGCGGCGGTACGGGTCTCGGCGCCGGCCGCCTCGATGGCGCGGCGTGCGCCCGGCGGGGCGTCCGGGGTGAGGGCCACCGTCAGGCGCCCTTTCGCCGCGTCGAACCAGGAGCCCGCGTAGGCGTCCCCGGCCGCCCTGCGCACCTTCGGATCGAGGGCGGCGGCGGCCCGCTCGGCCGCGATCCGCGCCTCGGCCTGCTTCCGGGTGAGGTCGAGATCGCGCTGCATGGCGATCAGGACCCCTTCGGACGCGGGTTCGGCGGCGGAGCCGAGCGGGGTGGTGGCGCCGGGTGGGGTGGTGGCGCCGCTCGCCGCTGCGGGGACCGCGCCCGCCGCGCCCGATCCGCCGAGGATCAGCAGCGCGGCCAGTACGGCATGCGTAAGTCTCGTGCGTCTCATGGGACTTGCCCTTCGTCGTTCCAGGGGTGGGGTGGAACAGCCGAGTTCTGAGAGCGCTCTCATGCGTGGCGGGGCAGAGCCTAGCCGCCCATTGCCGTCAGGTCCATGCCAATGCGGGATGTGGGTGGGGAACGAGAGAGGCCGGCCTGCGCGCGCCTGGACACGCGCCCGTGCCCGGACGTGCGCCCGTGCCCGGACAGGTGCCCCGGGCACGGGCGCAGGCCGCCGGTTTCCGGCGGAACCGCGTTACAGGGAGCGTTCCAGACGGTCCGCCATCAGCTTCACGAACCGGGCCGGTTCCTTCGGCTGGCCGCCCTCGGCGAGCACCGCCAGGCCGTGCAGCACCTCGGCGGTCTCGGCCAGCTCCGAGCGGTCCTCGCGCTCCTTGTACGCCTGGTTGAGCCCCTTCACCAGCTGATGGTCCGGGTTGAGCTCCAGGATCCGCTTGGCGCGGGGCACCTCCTGGCCCATGGCGCGGTACATGTTCTCCAGGGCCGGCGTCAGGTCATGCGCGTCGGAGACGACACAGGCCGGGGAGACGGTGAGCCGGGAGGACAGGCGCACCTCCTTGATGTCCTCGTCCAGTTGCTCCTTCATCCAGCCGAGCAGCCCGGCGTACTCCTCGGTCTGCTTCTCCCGCTCGTCGTCGGCGGTGTCCTCGTCCTTGGCGTCGAGATCGATCTGCCCCTTGGCGACGGACCGCAGCTTCTTGCCCTCGTACTCGCCGACGGCGTCGGCCCACACCTCGTCCACGGGGTCGGTGAGCAGCAGCACCTCGATGCCCCGGTCCCGGAACGCCTCCATGTGCGGGGAGTTCTCGATGCTCTGCCGCGACTCGCCGGTCAGGTAGTAGATGTCCTCCTGACCGTCCTTCATCCGCTCCACGTAGCTCTTGAGCGTGGTCGGCTCGGTGTCGTGGTGGGTGCTCGCGAACGACGCGACGGCGAGGATGGCGTCGCGGTTCTCGGAGTCGGTGACCAGTCCTTCCTTCAGGACGGTGCCGAACTCCCGCCAGAAGGTGGCGTACCGCTCCTGGTCCTTGGCCATCATCTCCTTGACCGTGGACAGGACCTTCTTCGTCAGCCGGCGCCGCATCATCTCGATGTGCCGGTCCTGCTGGAGGATCTCGCGGGAGACGTTGAGCGAGAGGTCGGCCGCGTCGACCACGCCCTTGACGAAGCGGAGGTACGGCGGCAGCAGCGCCTCGCAGTCGTCCATGATGAACACGCGCTTGACGTAGAGCTGGACGCCGCGCTTGAAGTCCCGCGTGAACAGGTCGTGCGGGGCGTGCTCGGGGAGGAACAGCAGGGCCTGGTACTCGAAGGTGCCCTCCGCCTGGAGCCGGATCGTCTCCAGCGGGTCGCGCCAGTCGTGGGCGATGTGCTTGTACAGCTCGTGGTACTCGTCGTCGGACACCTCGTCGCGGGGCCGCGCCCACAGCGCCTTCATGGAGTTGAGCGTCTCCGGCTCGGGCGCCTCGTCGCTCTCGCCCGCCGTGGCGGAGCGCTCGGGCACCATCCGGATGGGCCAGGTGATGAAGTCCGAGTACCGCTTGACGATCTCCCTGATCTTCCAGGGCGAGGTGTAGTCGTGGAGCTGGTTCTCCGGGTCGGCCGGCTTGAGGTGGAGCGTGACCGAGGTGCCCTGCGGCGCGTCGTCCACCCGCTCCAGCGTGTACGTGCCCTCGCCGCGCGACGACCAGCGGGTGCCCTGGCTCTCGCCGGCGCGCCGGGTCAGCAGGGTGACCTCGTCGGCCACCATGAAGCCGGAGTAGAACCCGACGCCGAACTGGCCGATGAGTCCTTCCTCCCCGGCCGCGTCCTTGGCCTCGCGCAGCTCCCGCAGGAACTTCGCGGTGCCCGAGTTGGCGATCGTGCCGATGAGCTGCCCGACCTCGTCGTACGACATCCCGATGCCGTTGTCCCGCACGGTGAGCGTACGGGCGTCCTTGTCGATGTCGATCTCGATGTGCGGGTCGGACACGTCGGCGTCGAGCGAGTCGTCCCAGAGCTTCTCCAGGCGCAGCTTGTCCAACGCGTCCGAGGCGTTGGAGACGAGCTCCCGCAGGAAGACGTCCTTGTTCGAGTAGACCGAGTGGATCATCAGCTGCAACAGCTGACGGGCCTCTACCTGGAACTCGAAGGTCTCGGTCGGCATGTTCGCGAATACCTCACAGGTCCTGTCGCCGGAACTGGTGGAGCCACTGTAAAACACCACGTCAGCGCGGTGGCCGGAAGAGCGGGCCGTGACCGGATCCGCACCGGTCGCGTCCCCCTCCGCACGGGCGCGCACCCCGCCGACGCGCTGCGTGGCCAGTTTCTCACGCTGGGGAACGGCATCGCCGTACCAGTGCCGTTGCCGCAGCCGGCGCTCATAACCGGCGGTTCCCCGGGTACTCGCCGGGTCCGGGTCCCGGCAGCCGGGGCCCTCGAAAGCCGAGCAAAGGACACACGGAGGTACAGAGATGAGCACGGTCAAGGAAGCGGTGGAAGTCGAGGTTCCGCTGCACACCGCCTACAACCAGTGGACGCAGTTCGAGGACTTCCCCAACTTCATGGAAGGCGTCGAGGAGGTCAGGCAGCTGGACGACCGGCACAATCACTGGACCACGAAGATCGGCGGGGTACGGCGCGAGTTCGACACGGAGATCGTCGACCAGCTGCCCGACGAGCGCATCACCTGGCGCACCACCAGCGGCGACACCCACCAGAAGGGCACCGTCCGCTTCGAGCGCCTGGACGACATGCACACCAAGGTCGAGCTGGTGATGGATGTCGAGCCCAGCGGAGCCGTGGAGAAGGTCGCGGATCTGATCGGCACGATCGACCGGCGCGTCAAGGGAGACATGAAGCGGTTCAAGCAGTACATCGAGGAACAGGGCGGGGAGTCCGGTGCCTGGCGCGGCCGGATCCGGCCCGGAGACAGCGGCTCGTCCCTCTGATCCGGACGCGGCCGTGACGCATACGCCGCCGAGCACACGGGCTCGGCGGCCGTTTGCCGTCGCGCCGGGGCGTTGACGGAAGGGGCGGCGCCATGGATGCCGACTCCCGCATCAGGGCCTCGGTCGAGGAGCACTGGCGCGCTTCCGACCGAGGGGACGTCGAGGCCGAGCACGCGCTCTACGCTACGGACGCGATGCTGGACTGCTCGCAGTCGGGCGAGCGTTTCCGGGGCCGCGGGACGATCGCCGCACAAGCGGCGGGCACCCGGCCGACCGGCACTGTGTCATCACCTACGACGGCGCGCCTGCGTACCCGGTGATACCTCCGGCCGACGCGACCGGCGTGGTCGCGCGGCGCGCTTCGGCTCGCACACTCCCGTCCCACGGCGCACGATAATCACAGGGGGCACTCGGACCACGGTCCGTGCTCCGGGCCGTGGGCGGCAGGAGGAGGTCGTCATGACCCGCGCCGACACCGTCGCCGCAGCCCGGATACCCGACACGATTCAGCCGGGCGGCGTCGAATCGGAGAACCACCCCTGGAGGATCCGGCTGGTCAAGCATCCGGAACGCTTCGAGTCCTCGTTCTTCCAGGCCGCGAAACGCACGGCACACAAGATCCTGGACGAGATCGACGACGCCGACCTGCCCTACGGGCCCCGGCCCGTGGCGCCCGCGCACTGGGAGATGCACCACGGGGGCAGCCTGTGGGTGAAGACGACGAGCGGCTGGCGGATGTACCGGGCCCGCGCGGGCATCGAGTGGAGCATGCAGTTCTGTGCCGAGCCGTCCAAGATCGACCGGCTGCGCCAGGACGCGGCCACCCTGGTGGCGGGGTTCCCCGAGACGCTGCCCGCCCTGGCGGAACTGGGCTACGAGGAAGCCGAGGAGCTGCTGCGCACGCCGATCACGGACGCCGACGGCGTCGAGGCGTGGACCGACTCGCTCTTCAACGCCTGTGTGCCGATGAGCCGTGGGGACCACCAGGGAATCCTGCCCAAGGTGCCCGGCGAGCACCACTACCCGTGGCCCGTGAAGGGCGCGGACTTCTTCCGGTACGACGACTTCCAGCTCTGGGTGACCCTGCCCGACGGGACGCACGGCGCCGTGGCGCCGGTGGACCGGCGGGGCTCCGGTGACGGGCATGTGCGTCTGGTGCTCGCCTCCGAGGGCAGCCAGGCCGCGGACGCGCTGGCCGAGGCGCAGGACCGCGGGCTGATGGCGGTCCTGCCGCCGAACAGCTCCGCCGCGCTCCAGGCGTTCGCCCACCAGATCGAGTCGGGGCAGCGCACCGCGTCCGGGCCGCCGGCGACACGCCGGGCGCACGCGCACGGGAACGGCCGGGACTCACGGGCCCGTTGAGCGAGGTGACGCCCGCGTCCGGCGTCCGGCCGGCAGGGGCCCGGAAAGGCTCCGCCCCGCGGGAGGCCCCGCTAGGCTGCCGGGCATGTCCACAGCAACCGTTGGATCCGTCGTCGGCGCCCTGGCTCTCTCCGTCATCTGCCTGGCCGGGGTGACCGGTTGTTCCTCCGGCTCCGGCCACGACGCCTCCGACGACGGTTCCCCACTGTTGAAGGGGCTGCGCACCGTGTCCGGCGACAGCGGCAGGAGCGGCCCGGTGACCTATCTCGACGCCGCCGCGGTGCGCGGGCTGGGCGAGGACGGGCAGAAGCGGTTCGCCGCCGTGGGCCGGCCGAGCAGCGCCTTGCTGAACGCGTACGACCCCGGTCCGTGGGCGGGGCACCTCAAGGAGGACCAGGTGGACACCGCCGTCGACACCAAGGCGGCGGGGCACTGGGAGGGTTCGTTCGACGCGGCCGGCATCACCGCCTCGCTGAAGGCGAACGGCTACACCCGCGGCGAGCAGGACGGCAGGGAGACCTGGACCCGCCCCCACGGCAAGGGCGTGGCCCTGCAAGTCTCGAAGGACACGATCTCCTACACCGTGCCGGGCACCGCCCCGCTGTCGGCCGTGCACCCCGAGGAGGGCGCCTCGCTGGCCGACATCGAGGAGTACCGGCGCGCGGCCGGTTGTCTGGGCGACGTCTACCGCGCCGACTTCAATCCGCTCACCGCCACGAAGCCGGTGCGCCTGTCCGCGCTCGGCCAGCGGGCCGGCTCCGCGGGGAAGAACACCGAGGTGCTGTGCGCCGTGGTGAAGGACGAGGCGACCGCCCGGCGCCTCGCGGCCGAGCTGCGCTCGGTGATCCGCGAGAAGTCCCCGCGGTACGACGGCGCGAAGGTCACCGTGCGGCGGGGCGAGTGGCCGCTGGTGCGGACGACCGTCCCGGACACCGCCGACCGACGCCCCGGCCGCCTGATGCTCTCCGACCTCGACCTGTGGCTGGCCGTCAGCGGACTGTGAGGCGGCACGGGGCGGCGGTGTCCGGCGCGAGCCGGTGCGCTCAGCTCGGGTTGTCCCCGTGGGTGAGGGTCTCCCAGGCGACGAAGAGGTTGTTGCTGCCAGCCGGGCGGTTCTGTTCGGTCAGGGCCTGGGTGTTGGTCATGGCGATGCCCAGGCGGTTGTGCAGGGCGTTGTAGCCGACCTCGGTGACCGGGCCCAGTCCCCGGTTGACCGACCCGCCGCACAGCCAGCTCGGGACGGCGGCGCCCAGTTCGTACTTGGACTGGAAGCCGAGCGCCTGCCGCAGCCGCTCGCCCACGTCGGTGCCGTACAGGTCCTGCCCCTGGATGCGGCTGGTCTCGGCGACGTGTGAGATGGCCGAGATGCCGTAGCCGGTGTGGGTGAAGTCGCGGCAGGTCTCCTGGGTGAGTCCGGTGACGAAGGTGGACTGGCCCTGCCAGTAGGAGACGATCTTGTCGCGCGTGTTCAGGTTCTGGCTGGGCACGGTCTTCGGCAGGTCGCCGTCGGAGGCGAGGTACACGTACGCGGCGGTGCGGGTGCGGAACTTCGCCATGGCGGTGTCGTACGACGCCTTGTCCTCCAGGAAGACCGAGATGCCGACGGCCGCCTCCATCATCGACAGCTCCCAGTTGCCGTTGGAGTTGGAGCCGTTGATGATCTCGGGCAGGTACACGTTGCGGAGCATGGTCGCGAACCGGCCGGAGTTGGCCCACGTGCCGGTGTACGTGTACTTGATGATCTCGGCGGCCTTCGGCCAGGAGGATCCCGCCCAGCCCGTCTGCAGCGGGGCGTTGCTGTTGGTGTGGTCCTGGAGCACGGCGGACCAGGCGTCCATCAGCTCGATCGCCTTCTTGGCGTAGCGCTCGTCCCGGGTGATGTACCAGGCGAGCGCGTCGGTGTACGCCGCGATCGCGTCCTCGCGTTCGTCCGTGCAGCCGTAGTTGGGGTTGGAGTACGACCCGCACTCGACGACGGCGCGCGGCTGGGGAGTGCGGCTGAGGCTCGCGTACTTGCTCGCCATCATCTGGTCGTACGCGCTCTTCCAGGGCTGCGCGCCGGCGAGCACCTTGGTCCGGGCGAAGTCGAGTTGGGCACGGGAGACGGTGACGCCGGGATGGGTGAACGTGGCGGGGGCGGCCTCCGCCCGCTGGCTCCCGGGCCAGGAGAGCAGTCCGGTGGTGAGCAGGGTGGCCGCCGCCGTGAGGGCGAGAGCGGAGCGCGGGGACTTGCGACGGCGCCGAGCGGGTGTGTCCTGCATCTGATCCCGTCCTCATATGTGAACGAAATGCGGCTGACTGAACGTGCGAGTTGACGAGACCATAGGTACGGACCAGTTGGCCGTCAAGTGGACGGGAGCGCCAACTCCCTTCCCCCGCTGCCACGTTCATGTCTTGACGAGATTGGTTCAGACCTCTTAATTTCCCGGTGCCGGGCGGACCTCCACGCGCAGCGCTCGACCGGCGAGGCCCTCCCTTTCCCCACGGACGCGAAAGGCAGTGATCTCTTCCCTTGGCCGCTCAATCCCCCCATCGCGCCCCGCTGTTCAGGACCGCGCTCGCCGCCGCGGTCGCCCTCTCGG